>JBGASX010000110.1:0-11066 GCA_044229445.1 Gemmatimonadales bacterium
GACGACGAGGTCTGGGCGGTGACGCTGGCCGATGGCCTCGCCGGCAAGTTCGCGCCTGACAAGAGCCGGCTGCGGAGCTCCACTCGCATCGCCGCGTCGCTCTCGCCCGATGGCGGGCGGATCCTCCTCGGCCGCACCCTGCCCTCGACGACCGGACGGACCGAGGTCCGCTACTCGGTGATGCCGTTCGACGGCGGCACGGAGACCCAGCTCAACCTCACCGGCACCATCCGTAGCGTCATCTGGCTCGATTCGGTGACGGTGCTCTACCGCACCCAGACGCCCTCGGGGCTGCACGCCGGGCTCGTGGACATCCGTACCGGGCCGAGGGCTGGTGGCTTCGACATTCCCGACTCGACCGCGTCGGCGCTTCGGCCGGTGTCGGGCGGATGGGCCTGGATCGTGCCTGACCGTGACAAGGTGATCGTCGACCGTGGCGGGAAGCGGACCGAGATCCTGGTGCCCAAGTGGTTCGAGGGGATCTTCGGTCTGGACGTCGATCCGACGGGGCAGCGGCTCCTGCTGATCGGATGGAACGCGGGCACCAACGACAGTCTCGGCGTGGCTATCGTCCCGGTCGATGGTGGGGTGCCGGTGATGTGGGCCCACAGCTACGCCGAGGGCGGAGGGGCGGGATTCCTGGCTGATGGCTCGGTACTGTTCGGGCCCAACCCTACCCAGGAGTCGGTGGCGCTGCTGCAGGTACGCGGTCCCGGTGAGGTCAAGTCGCTCGGCATCGTGCCGCGTCCGGTTGCTGGCGTCACGGTCTCCGAGGATCTCAAGCGCGCGCTGGTGATCGAGCGCCGCTACCATGGTGATGCGTGGATGAGTCGTATCGTCAAGCAATAGGCCGTTCGCGGCCGCAACGTGGCTCATGCTTCATGAAGGGGTGCTCTGACGGGCACCCCTCTTCACTCCCCTCCACTCCGCCCGTAGCTTGTGGGACCTTCCCCTCGACAGAGCGGGGGATCTTCCATGTTCCGCCTCACGAAGTGGTACCTCGATCTGGTTACCGAGGAGGGAGCCGCGCTGATCGTGTACGCGGCTTCACTCGAGTGGGCGGGCCTCAGCATTCAGTTTGCCTCGACTCTGCTCGCCCGCCCGGGCGCGACGCCGGTCGAAGCGACAGCCTGGTCGCATGTCATCCTCCCCGAGACCACCGGCGATCGCCTCCGCTTCCAGCACGAAGGACTCCGCGTCGCCGGGGAGTGGCGCTGCGCGTCGGCCCCGATCGAAGCGACCCTGCTCGACGACGATGCCGGAGGATTGCACTGGTCCTGCCTCATGCCGAGCGCCATCGTCTCGGTGGTGCTCGCAGGCGAGGCGCTGGCGGGGCGTGGCTATGCGGAATGCCTGACGATGACGCGGCTTCCATGGACGCTGCCGTTCCGGGAACTGCGCTGGGGGCGGAGCATCGCCGGTGAACATGCGCTGGTGTGGATCGGATGGGGGCGCGGCGTTTCGCGCCAGTGGGTCTGGCTGGACGGCGGACTGGAACCAGACGCGAAGATTGATGACGACGGGATCCACGGATTGAGTGGCGGACGCGAGTTGCGCTTCCAGGCGGAACGGGAGCTTTGCGATCGGCGGGCGCTGCGGGTGATCTCGCGGCATCTCCCGGCGGTGGACACGCTGCTGGTCGGCCCCATCCGCGATCTGCGCGAGCGGAAGCGACTGGACCGTGGGCTCCTCGTGCAGGGGAATGGGCCAATCGAGACCGGGTGGACGATCCACGAGGTTGTCGCATGGTGATGACGCCGCTCGACACCGCCAAGCGGCTGGCCTACGGGGCGATCTTCGTGCTCGGCGTGCCCGCCCTCCTCGTGCTGTTGGCGAAGCGAAGCGCACCGATGATTTCGCTGCCGGTGGTGGGCGACACGACCAGCGGAGCCGTGGTGGCCTTCGCCGGCCTCCTGCTGCTGCTGAGCGGAATCTGGGGCCTGGTCCGTCACGGGCGCGGGCTCCCGATGAACGCCTTCCCGCCGCCGCGCTTCGCGCGCGAGGGCGTCTTCCGCTGGCTCCGCAACCCGATCTATCTCGGCTTCGGGCTGGTGACGCTCGGGGTCTCCCTTGCGGTGCGATCGGCGTCCGGTCTCTGGCTGGTAACCCCGGTGACCTGGCTCGCCATGGCGGCACTGGTCTTCGGGCATGAGCGCCACGACCTCCGGAGGCGCTTCGGCGCCGATGCACTCCTCCCGCCACGGTTCTCGCTGCCCGTTCCATCTGATGATGCGCCTGAAGCCATCGAGCGGATCGCAACGCTGGTCTGGGTGTTCGCTCCGTGGCTGCTGGCCTACTTCGCGGTGCAAGCGCTCGGCCGCCCGCCGGATGCCTTCTCGACGCTGCTCCCCGGTGAGTCGGGCTGGCCGGTCTGGACCTGGATGGAAGTGCCATATGTCTCCGCCTACCTCATGGTGCCCCTCACCGTGTTCATGGCGCGGACCCGTCGTGCGCTGCGCGACTTCGCCGTGAGCGGGCTCGTGGCCACGGTGGTCGTCACTCTCTGCTGGTTGCTGATTCCGGTGGTCGCGGTGCATCGCACCTTCGACGCAAGCGGCGCGATCGCCGCCCTGCTCGCCGCCGAGCAGACGCACTCCAACAGCGTCGCGGCGTTTCCGGCCTTTCATGTGCTCTGGCCGATGATGGCGGCTCGAGCATGGTCGGAGGGCCGGGGGACCGGTGTCCGGTGGCTGGTCTGGCTCTGGGCGCTGCTGATCATCGAGAGCACCGTCATGACCGGACATCATTCCCTGGTCGATGCCCTCGCCGGGATGCTGCTCTATCTTCCGCTCGGTCATCTCGAGCGCACGTGGGCGATTGTCAGGCGAGTCACGGAGCGGCTGGCGAACTCCTGGCGCGAGTGGCGGGCGGGACCGGTGCGTTTCATCAACCACGGTCTCTATGCCGGAACCGGCGCCATGATCGGCCTGTTGATCGCGGGCAGTGCGGCGGGGCCCGGCCGGGAACTGGCCGCGGTCTGGGTCGGCGTCTGGGTGCTCTGCGGGGCGGGGGCCTACGCGCAGGTCCTCGAAGGCTCCTCGAAGCTGCTCCGGCCCTTCGGCTGGTATGGCGGCCTGATCGGCGGAATCCTCGGTGTGCTCACCTCGCCACTGGTGGGTGGTGCCGTCGTGCCGCTGCTGGCTGCCTTCGCCCTGGCGGCGCCCTGGATCCAGATGCTCGGTCGTTTTCGCTGCCTGGTCCAGGGATGCTGTCACGGCGGACCCTCACCGGCCGGCGCGGGCATCCGGTATCGGCACCGGCGCTCGCGGGTGACGCACCTTGCCCACCTCACCGACGTGCCGATCTACCCGACGCCGCTCTATTCGATCGCGGGGAATCTCGTGATCGGCCTCATTCTGCTGCGGCTTCGCCTGCTCGCCGCCCCCGATACGCTGCTGCTCGGTGTCTACTTCATGCTCTCGGGCTGTGCCCGCTTCGTGGAGGAATCGTATCGCGGGGAACCACAGACGCCTCTGGTCGGTGGCCTTCGGATCTATCAGTGGTTCGCGGTGGGAACCCTGCTGGCGGGAATCATCTGCACCATGATCCCGGTGCCGCCGAGTCAGGCGGGGTTCAGTGCGCCGTCGGCGTCGCTGGGGGTGTGGGCGGTCGTGATGTTCGGGGTATTCGCCGCGGCGATGGGGCTCGACTTCCCCGGCTCCAACCGCCGCTTCTCCCGGCTCGCCTCGGCGGACTGAGTCCGCTACTCCTTGTCCTCGAGGCCGGCCGGCGCGAGCGCCGCGATCCGGGTCGCGAGCCAGGACGGTTGCTGATCGCGATTCTCGGCGCGCTCCTTTCGTACCACGGCCGCCCGAACGAGGTGGGCGCCGAGATAGCGGATCGGCTCCGGCGGGAAATGCCCCTGCGAGCGATCGATCAGCGGCGACGATCCCCACTCATCCCGCCGACCCAGCGCGAGACTCGACAGGATCTTGCCCCCGAGCACACTCGGCCCCACGCCGTTGCCGCTCCAGCCAACCCCGTAGACGATGTGCTCCCGTCCGCCGAGATGACCGAAGAGCGGGAAGCCCATCGGCGCGCGGTCGATCGGCCCGCTCCACGCATGCGTCACCGGAACGGCCGCGAGGCTGGGGTAGTAGCGGTGAAGGTCGCCGGTGACTTCCGCGGTGCGGGCGGGGCTGTGGTCGAAGGCGCTCCCGATCCTGCCGCCAAGCGCGATGGTCCAGCCTCCCTTGCCGAAGACGACGCGGCCGTCGCGGCTCAGGCGATAGTAGTCCACCATCGTCTGCGAGTCGGTGATGCTGAGGTCTCGCTCCCAGCCGATGCGGTCGAGCAGTTCGGGCACCGGTGCCGTGGCGACCAGGTCGCTCGAGATGACGGCCAGCGAGGTGCCGAGTTCCGGAAGGCTCGCGGCCCAGCCGTTCGTCGCGATGACCAGCCGATCGGCCCGCACGGTCCCCCCGTCGGTGCTGAGCGTGACGGGCCGCCGGCGGGTGAAGTGGCACACCGGGGTATGCTCGAAGAGGCGCACCCCGCGCTCGAGGGCGACTCGGCGCAGCCCACGCGCCAGCGCGGCAGGCTGGACGATCGCGGCCTTCGTTTCCATGACGCCCGCGAGGTGCGCGGCCGATCCGCTGCGCGTCGCGACGTCTGCGGGGGAGAGCGGCTGGTAGGGCGTGATCCCCTTGCGGGCACAGAGCCGAAGGAGCGCATCCCACGCGCCGAGTTGCGCGCGGCTGGTCGCCGTCCAGAGCCAGCCGCCGCGACGGAAGTCGGCATCGATGTGATGGGTCTCCGAAAAGTCCCGGATCTCGGTGATCGCATCTTCCGATGCCTGACAGAGGCGGATGGCTTCGTCGGGTCCGACCAGCCGGGTCAGCGACGCGAGCTTGGGCCACCAGGCGAGCACGAATCCGCCGTTCCGTCCGGAGGCGCCGTAGCCGGCCCGGCCCTGCTCGAGGACCACCACATCGCAGGCAGGCTCGAGCTCCTTGATTCGCAGTGCCGTCCAGAGCCCGACATAGCCGGCCCCGACGATCGCCACATCCGCGGCGATCGCGCCGTCGAGCGGCGGTGCATCGGGCTGGTCGCCGGCGATTTCCTGGAGCCAGAGCGACCGGGGCCGGCCGGAGCCGGAGGGAGGAGTGGCCATGATGAACTGCAGAGTACCGGGGTGTGGTTCGAGAATCCGTGAGGGACGGGTGAAGAGTGATTCCTTCAGCCACCCTCGCAGCGGCGCTTGAGGCCCGCGGCTTCGAGGCCGATGTAGCGGAGATTCAGCGCCCGCGTCGCCCAGCCCACGACTCGGCCGAGGAGGCCCTCGTACTGGATCGAGAGCGTCACCCGGCAGCCCGCGCCGAGCGGCTCGATGTTGTGCCGGCCCGTCACCTCCGCCCCCGGGCTCCGCGACACCCAGGTGAACCCGTGCTCGGGCTCGTACGCGGTGACGGTCCATTCCGCCGGAGGGAGCTTCGGCTGCCGGATCCGCACTCTGCTCCCGACTCCGAAGGGGCGCTGGTCGAGAGAATGGATGCTGGTGATCGACGGGGTCCACTCATGCCACCGTTCCACCGCCGCCATGACACTCCAGACCGTGAAGGGCGTTGCGTCGATGTCGGTCGTGATGCTGTAGATCACGGGCGCCTCCGCGGGGGACGGGTCCGGGGATTGGACGACGTGACCGAATCTTTCGCGGCGGTACCGATCAGTCCAGTCGAGCGGGCCGGAGGTCTCTACTCGACTCCGACGACCTGGACGCCACCGGCGGCCCCATTGGCGATCCGCACCTGGCGCTTCGCGGTGCAGCCGCCGCTGTCAGGAATGGCGGCCCGGAGTACCGCAATCTGATTGCGGTCCAGGTGGAGCTGCGCGGGAAGCACTTCAGAGACTACCGGCACGATGGTGACTTCTTCCATGGTCCCGGGCATGGCCGCGTGGTTGTGGCCACCTCCGGAGTCATCGGATTTGGCTGGCGGCGCGGCCGACCGACCTTGGAATGCGATCAGGCCGCGGAGGATCAGGGAGGTGGAGCCCCGAGTCAGGGACTCGCGTCGTGGCGAGACCTCGAGTGCGCGGAAGGTGGCGAACGAATCGCTCCGCTGGGCGATCCGTACCCACGCTGGCCTCGCCCGGGGCCAGTGGAAAGTGGAATCCCGGAGCCGGCCCGCAACCCGCACGCTTGCATCGCTGAAGCCGAGCGCCCTGAGTCCCGCCGAGTCGAGTCCCGGGATCGCCGGTGTGGAGTCGGTGGCGAGGTTCAGCCGGATCGCGGGGGGGCGATCCGAATCGCCACCGCCGACGAGATTCGCGGCGCAGACATCGATCGTGATCGTCGCCGCCGGCGCGGTGCGCTGGCGGTACTGCGAGACGAGGACGACGCCGTTGGTGACGATCACCAGCGCCGCTGCCGCGACGGCCCACTTCATGCGGCCTCCAGTCGGGTGCGGCGGAGATAGCGGAGGAGCAGCAGGACGCCGAGTGCGAACGCCCCGACGAGGAGGAAGAAGAGCCACTTCGGCACGAGGTCCCAGAACCAGTCGACCAGGCGCATGAAGAGGAAGAGGACCGCCCCCGCCGTGCCGATCTGCATCACGATCCGTTCGTCCCGACGGATGCCCCAGGTGACCAGCCCGCCCAGCACCACGGCACCGACGACCTTGTAGCCGAGTTCGATCGTGTGGGCGTCGAGCGAAGTGATGGCGCTCATCTGCCCGCTCTCTGCGACGGTGAGCAGCCCCAGGACGAGCACGGTCGCACCGATGCCACGCCACCAGGGGGTGAAGCGCTTCGGCGCACGGATGAACGCCGGAACGGCGAGCAGTACTGCCCCCGTCAGCAGCATCGGCTCGACCAGGGTGAACCCGTCGCGCCACCACAGCCCCAGCGGAATCGCGCCCAGGGTCCACAGCCACCCGCCGATGCCGGCGATCCCGGGGAGCAGCGGCAGGGTCAGGCCGTAGCCGTAGGCGAGCAGCATCGCGAAGCCGCCGACGATGAGCAGCGCCATCCGCGAATCGGGGAGATTGAAGAGTGCGCCGAGTGTCGTGAGGTTGGTGAAGAAGGCGATGACCGCGACGGTCGCGAGCAGGGAGGCGACATATCCGGAGGGTTCGTTCCGGGCCGTCACATGCGTGAGGGCGAGCAGGACGAAGGTCGGCACCGTCACCAGCGCGAGCTGCATGGGGAGCGCCAGCTGACCCCAGTGCGCGCTGACGAAGAAGGCATAGGCGGCGGAGAGGGCGATGGTGCCGAGGAGCGTGGCCACCCGCATGCCGGTGGAGAGCCGGGCAGCTCCGGCGGTGAGGTCGACGTCACCCCTCGCCGAGAGGCGGGCGAGTTCGGCGTCGTGGCGTGCGCGCAGGCGCTCGAGCGTTGCGGCGTCGAGCGAGAGGACTCCCTCCGCCTGCAGCCGGGCGAGCTCTTCGCGAAAGGAGATGATCGCGGCGGCCCGGCGCTGATCTTCCGATGGCATGGGGAGAAGCTACGGCTGCTGCATGAAGAATGGGAAGGGTGTACCCGGCAGCCCGCCGGGGCGAGGCACCTTCACCGAGGTATCAGCGCGCTTTCATCCAGAGGAACGCCGGGAGCAGGATGTACAGCAGGATGTCGCGGACAAGGTAGAAGGTCACCACGCCTGCGAGGAGTCTCCATCGCTTCCGGCGCGGCAGCGTTCCGCTCCTGATGGCCGTCCGCCACTCTGCAACCCATTCCATTCGAGACTCCGCGATGCCGGCGTCGGGACCAGCTCCTGCCGAGGGAGTGGCAGGCGCCCGTCACGAATCGGGGGGCACCTGCCTGCTGCGAAGAAGTATCGGACGTTTGCCCGAATCCGGAAGGGGGGAGGGGGACGTCATCCCTCGTCCCCCACTCCGGGGTTGCTGCCCTCGCCATCTGGCGCTACCGCACCCGGGCGTAGCGATAGGTCTCTCCGCCGACTTCGACCGTGAGCTCGGTCACGGCGCCCGCGGAATCCTTCACGAAGCGCACGTCGGCATCGACGCCGTCAATGGAGTAGAGCGACGCGCTGTTGGCGCTCAGCGGCATCGGTCCGTCCCCCATGTCGAGCCAGAGCCTTCCGTCACGCACGGCGACGCTCGCCTTGCCCCAGCCGGTGCCGTAGTTCCCGGTGAGCACGGCGAGCTCCGTGTCAGGCACTGGCTGCACCGGCCGCGGGGCCGGCGGGGTGCCCTCCTCCGGGAGCGGCCGGACCCAGATGTTCCGGAAGCGGACCGGGAAGGAGTGGTCCTGCAGTCCGAGCGGCAGCCGGTCGGGGTGCGGGGAGTAGGGCATCCGGGTGAGCCACGAGGTGGGCCCGAAGAGCTCCACGTTGTTCTGGACCGGCACGCCGTTGTGCAGCACGGTCACCCGGGCGGGATCGAGCAGCCTGCCCTGGGCGTCGAAGCGGGGCCGGCGGAAGAAGACGTCGTAGCGCTGCCACTCGCCTGGCGGGAGCGAGGCGTTGAAGAGGGGTGGGTGCTGCCCGTACATCGCGCCCGCCTGTCCGTCGCTGTACGTGTCGTTGTGCCAGGAGTCGAGCACCTGCAGTTCGTAGCGCCCCATCAGGAAGACGCCGCTGTTGCCGCGATCCTGGCCCTTCCCCTTGGCGGGGACCGGCGCGGCCCACTCGAGATGCAGCTGCATGTCGCCGAAGGAATCGATGGTGCTGATCGTGCCCGAGCCCGGGCGGGCCTCGAAGTACCCCTTGCGGACGATCCACTTCGCCGGCTGACCATCCGAGCCGACCCAGTGCGAGAGCGTCGTGCCGTCGAAGAGGACCACGGCGCCGGCGGGCGGACGATCGAGGCTCGCCGCGGCCACTGCGCGCGCCGGGGCAGGGTGTGGTCGCGACATCTCATGCACCCGCCAGGTCGGCTGGCTCTGGGCCTCGAGCATCGCGGGGGGAACAAGGAGGAGCGGGAGGAGAGGGAGATAGCGCATGGCGGTGAAGTTCGAGGGCTGGTCGTGGTCGGCGCGTGGAGCGGCGGAACGGACGGGCTCAAGATGGAGCGATGGGGGGCGCGGTGCCAGTGGACGAAGGCTCCCTGATCGATCTTCCGACCTGTGGGGCATCGCAGGCCCGAACCGCGTCAGCCATGCGCTGTCCGCCGGCCCGGATCTCCGCGCGTGGTGACCCGCGGACGACCCCGGCGCCGTCGGCAACATGCCCGACACGGTGGACGGTCCTCCTGGTCAGGGGGCTGAACCCGAGGCGGGTGTCCCGATGCGGTAGAGCAGCAGGGCCGCCCGTTTGGTGAGCGGCGCCAGCATGCGCAGGTCGGCGGTCTCCTGGTCGGTGTGATCGTTGGCGCCGGCGAGACCGATCCCGTCGATCGCGGCCTGCACCGAACTCGCGACGAAGGAAATGTCCGCCGCGCCCGCCTTCGCGGGATCGACTGCGGCTACGCTTCCGTAGCCGAGCGCCCGACTGATCGCGTCGTAACGGGCGAGCAGCGCCCGGTTCGCCGCGGTCGGTGCAAGGGGCGGATACCCCTCGTGGAAGAGGAGCTCCGATCGGGTGCCCGGCAGGTGCTGCGCCACGATCCGGCGCATCACGGCCTGGGCGGTGCGGAGTTGCTCCGGGGAGATGGCTCGGATGTCGCCGCTGACCTCCATCGACCGCGCCACCACGTTGGTCTTTCCTTCCGCGGAGCCGACCGTACCAGTGGTGTCGCTCTCGACCCTGGTGCCACCGAGCGCGATGCCGGGGTTGAAGGTGAGGTAGCGCTGCCCGGACAGCTGCAGGCGAATCTGCTGCAGCACCCGGGCGCTCTCGAAGATCGCGCCGGCGCCGACGTCGTTCCGGAAGATCTGCGAAGAGTGCGCCGGTGTCCCGGTCGAGCGAAGGGTCCAGCCCATCACGCCGCGCCGCGCGACCAGTGCCGTATGGGGATCCCCGCTGCCATCCTCGAAGCCGAGCGCGTAGCGCGCGCCGTGTGCCGCCGCGATCAGCGCCGCCCGGGCCGAATCCTGGGGTGAGCCGGACTCCTCTTCGTCGCCGGTGAAGACCACGATCAGGTTGAGCTTCTCGAGCGCGCCCGCCGCCTTGAGCGCCTTGAGGGCATGCAGGACGATCACGTCGCCGCCCTTCATGTCGATGATCCCGGGCCCGCGTGCCGTGCTGTCGTTCAGCCGCTCGAAGCGCTGGAAGGGATGACTCGGCTCGAAGACGGTGTCCAGGTGGCCGATCAGCAGGATGCGCGGTCCGGGGCCCGGGTGCTCGGCGACGAGGTGACCGGCGCGGTGGAACCCGCTGCCATCGACCCAGCGCGTGCGGAATCCCAGTGCGTCGAACTCGGCCCGGAGCACCTCGCCGACCTGGCGGACGCCCGCCAGGTTCATCGTGCCGCTGTTGATGTTGACGATGCGCTCGAGCAGCGACAGCGCTTCGCCGTTGCGCTCGTCGACGGCGCGGGCGATTGCCTGCTCGAGAGTGCTCAGCGAGTCAGGCGTGACCGTGTGCGTCAGCGCGGTGGCGGCCGGCGTCGGCGCGGCATACGCTCCAGTGCCGAGTGCAAGCGCCGTCAGGAGCTGAAGGGATCCGGGAAGTGCCATGGGATGCTCAGGCCGTTGCAGGGTGACGCGGTGGACCTCGGCGAGACGATCGTCGGGTGCGATCTGCTCCAGCCTGAAGGCTACCCTGCCAGGTCCCGCCGCGCGATCAGTGGGGACTGGCGTCCGCCCGCTCCCAGGTGCCGGAGGCGCTCACGTTCGGATTGAAGTTGGGATCGTTGGCCAGGATGTACTCGCCATTCCGGGAGATCCAGACGTCGTTGTAGCCGGAGGGTAGCTGGACGTCGTGCTGGTCGAACGGGTCGCGATAGGTCTCCACGCCGCGCACGTACTCCGAGAACGCCTCCGCGGTCCGGTCCTCGCTCGCCTGCCGACGCTCCCAGGCCTGCATCTGCGCGTCACTCATCTCGTCGCTGGTGCGCGCGAGGTAGCGGCTCAGCTCGCCGGCACGACGGATCGCGCCCATCTGGTTCTGGAACCACATCTCGCGCACCTGCAGATAGCGCGCGAACCAGCCCTTGCCCACCCGCATCGAGGTGGACATCGCGAGCAAGAGCGGGGCCTGGGCATCGAGCTTCCCCTTCTCGGCGCGGAAC
>JBGASX010000111.1:0-11014 GCA_044229445.1 Gemmatimonadales bacterium
GACGAGCAGACTGTCCCGGCCGGGTTGCGGCATCCGCGTCGACCGGAGCCGGCTCAGCGGAATCGTCACGCCAGCGGCGTCGATGCGGCACGCGATGCCGGTCCCCCGGACCCCCCGGTAGCTCACTGAATCCGGGGTGACCCGCAGCAGGTCCACACCCGCGTTTCCCCGTCCGACCTCCGCGAGTTCCTGGGCGAGGAACCCGAGCCCGCCATCAAAGGCGGCCTGAAGCGCGGTACTTTCCTCGCTCGCGTGGGCGATCCGCTGCACGGCCAGCGTTGACCGGACGAGCGCGAGTCCGACAAGGCCGCACAGGAGCAGCGCGCTCAGCATCTCCACGAGGGTAAAGCCACCGCGGCGGGTCAGCGACATGGCAGGAATCCCGCGATGCTGTCGTAATGCTGGCCCGTCGGTGCAAGGTAGGAGAGGCGTACAACCAGGCGCGCACCCAGTGCGGCAGGAACCACGGACCAATCCACGACCTCGCCACCCGGACCGGTCCGCCTTCCCGGTGTCAGCAAGAGACAGGCGTGCTGCCGATCCCTGAACTGGAAACGCAGGCTGTCCAGTACCTCAGCGGCGATACGAGTGGTCGCCCCGAGGTGCGTACCGCTGGCACTCGTCCGGATACCGAGCGTGAGCGTGCCCGCTGCACCGAGCGCACCCACGCCGAAGACGGTGATGGCGATGAGGCATTCAACGGTGCTCACACCGGCAGTGGTCCATCGCATTCCGGGACCTCCATCGAGGATGACGGGACCGAATCTGCGACGAGGGTGGTGCGGATGGTGGAGCGGGAAACCGCGGGGTTGATCCAGGAAACGCGAAGTTCAACGCCCCAAACGGCAGCGCGGGGCGACGGTGTGACCGTCGCCCCGCGCTCAACAGCCGTCCAACGATCGCCTTACCAGCAGCCCGGCGAGCCTTCCTGGGTGACCGCGGCGTTCGGCGCATTCGCGGCGACGCCCGTGTAGACACCGCAGGTGCCCGGGGTACCGGTCACGGCCGGGTTGGTCATCGTGGCCTTCCAGCCCGACGCGTTGACGTAGGTCAGGGTCAGGACGTTGCCGGTGCTCGGGACGAAGGTCACCTTGCCCGTGCCGCCGGTGCCGTTGGTCTGGGCGGTGGCGTTGGTGCTGCCGGCGTAGTCGTTGTTATCCGAGAAGAAGGCTTCCTGCGCGGTGACCAGGTTGCGCAGATCCGACTTCATGGAGGCGACGATCGCCTTCTGCTTGGTGTTGGCGAACTTCGGGATCGCGATGGCGGCGAGAATGCCGATGATCACCACGACGATCAGAAGCTCAATGAGGGTAAAGCCCTTGCGATTCATACCGCCTCCGGAGGAACTGTTGGGTGCTGTTGAGTGCCGTGCGATGCGCTCTGTGACTGGCCGGCTGAAAGGCAACCCATATGCCAAGGCAGCACGAAACGCCTCAAGACATTACATGACAATCACTTAGATGCTATTGACCGGTATTGACACCCACCCCGGACTCCGATCGGATTGCCGGATTTTGCGGGAAAATCTTTCAGAGACAGGGTTTTCCGCACCTCAATCCCATCGAAACCAGCCACGACTGACCCGCTTTCCCGGACGCGCCACACCACGGATGACCCTGGCAATCACGCATCGGGATCGCTCCACGATGGCCGAACCCGCGACCAGCAGACTGTCGTCGGTCACGATCAGCCCGGTCACCCGGGCCTGGTCACGAACGACGAGCGGCCCGGTCGCCAGCACGACCCCGGAGAAGCTCGCATTGCCCGCCAGTTCAAGGGCACCAGTGGCGAGAAGCAGACCCTGGCCCTGTCCCGAACTCAGGATCGTACCGGGCGCCGCGGCGATCACGGGGAAGTAGCCCCCGCACGCTGCGGATGGGGCGGCAGGATCACCCCAGTTGAGCGAGTCAGCGGTGGTGCACCGCCCGCCCGTTACCAGAGGCCCGACATTCGAGAGTGTCCCTCCGACCCGGTGGTCCGCCGCCGCCAGAAGGTCGCTCATGCTCATCGCCCCGCGTTGCTGGACGACGGCGGAGGAGAAGGCTGAATCGGGGGCGATCGAGGGGGCGCCGGTGATACAGGGACCCGAGGTGCAATGGGCACCGATGCTGGGCCCCCCTGCGGTCAGTACGCCGACCCCCACAGCGGCCGGCGCCGGGCAGTATCCCGTCCATCCGGAGGGCACATGGTCGCTGCCATCGATCCGGCCGGCGTCCGCGACGTCGACAGCTCCTGCAGTCGCGACCGCCATGCTGTCCGGAAGGCTCGGCGACTCCAGCCGAATCAATTCCGCAACGCCGTCGCGGGCCAGGAGGGTACCATCCGCGGCCGTTCTGAGCCCAACCGAGCGCACCAGGTAGAGACCCTGACCAAGCCGCATCACGGAATCGGCGGCCGCGATCCCCTGGCCGGTACTTCCGGCGGGTATCGCCGCGATCCTCCCAACGACCATTGAATCCGCGAGCAGCGGATCCCACCTCGCGACAAGGCGGGCGACCTCGGATTCCGCCGCCGAATGGGCCTGCAGTGCCTCCAGACTGCGCTTCCCGCTCTGCCACCGAAGGCGCGAACCCAGCATGACGGCGCCTGCCAGCGCTCCCATCAGGGCAAGACTCAGCAGAACCAGGGGCAGGACAAAGCCGCGGCGATTCATGGCGCAAGATTCCTTGGCAAGAGTGTGCGGTGGACGCTGTCCGCCCTCGAGGAGCTTCCGCCCGCCCAGCCAGACCAGCGACCGACGATGCTGATGTCCATCGCCTGTACCGCGCCGGGAACTTGGGTGGGCTGTTGCAGCGAGTCGCGGAAGCTGAAGCCGACGCCCCCTCCGATGAACGGGCCCGCCAGCGGCTGAATTGTCTCGCCGGCGCTCTCGGAGCGGGCCCCGAGCCACCAGGCGCCAAGCGAAGGGTAGAAGCGCGCCTGCATGGCCTCGAACAGCCGTACTGGAAGCAGTGGCGGCAGGCCACCCAATGGAGTGGCGTTCGTATCGACGAGCGTGACGAGACGGAGTGCGGGGCCTCCCCCACAGGTCGCGCTACCGACTCCAAGGAGCGGGAGTGCAAGCCATCCATCACTTCTGCGCAGCAGCGAGTCCACGCCCACAAAGACGAGAAGACTGTCCCGGCCGGGTTGCGGCGCCCGGGTTGACCGAAGCCAGTTGAGCGGAATCGTCACCCCAGTGGCATCGATACGGCACGCGATACCGGTCCCCCGAACGCCCCGGTAGCTCAGTGAATCGGGGGCGACCCGCAGGAGGTCCGCGACGCCGTTCCCCCGTCCGACCTCCGTCAGTTCCATGGCGAGGAAACCCAGGCCGCCGTCGAAGGCAGCCTGAAGCGACATCCCTTCCTCGCTTGCGTGGGCCGTCCGCTGTATCGCCAGAGTCGAGCGGACGAGGGCGAGACCAACAAGGCCGCTCACGACCAGCGCGGTCAGCATCTCGACGAGGGTAAATCCGGCCCGTCGCGTCAGCGGCATGGCAGGAATCCCACGATACTGTCGCGGTGCTGTCCCGTAGGTGTGAGATAGGACAGTCGCACAACGAGCTGAGCCCCGAGTCCGGCCGGAACGACAGACCAATCAACTACTTCGCCCCCCGGACCGGCCCGCCTTCCCGGGGTCAGCATGAGACAGGAGTGCTGCCGATCCCTGAACTGGAACCGGACGCTATCCAGGACTTCGGCGGCGATCCTGACGGCCGCCCCGATATGAGTACCGCTGGCACCTGTCCGAACACCAAGCGTGACGGTCCCAGCCGCACCGAGTGCACCCAGGCCGAAGACGGTGATGGCCATGAGGCATTCAACGGTGCTCACACCGACGGTGGTCAGTCGCATTGCCGGAACTCCCTCGAGAGTGACGGGACCGAATCTGCGATGAGCGCGATGTGGATGGTGGAGCGGGAAACCGCGTGGTGGGTCCAGGGAACGCGTGGTTCAACGCCCCAAACGGCAGCGCGGGGCGACGGTCAGCCCGTCGCCCCGCGCTCGAAGCCGTCCAGCGATCGCCTTACCAGCAGCCCGGCGAGCCTTCCTGGGTGACCGCCGCGTTCGGCGAGTTCGCCGCCACGCCGGTGTAGACACCGCAGGTGCCCGGGGTACCGGTCACGGCCGGGTTGGTCATGGTGGCCTTCCAGCCCGACGCGTTGACGTAGGTCAGGGTCAGGACGTTACCAGTGCTCGGGACGAAGGTGACCTTGCCCGTGCCACCCGTGCCGTTGGTCTGGGCCGTGGGGTCGGTGCTGCCGGCGTAGTCGTTGTTGTCCGAGAAGAAGGCTTCCTGCGCGGTGACCAGGTTCCGCAGGTCTGACTTCATGGAGGCGACAATCGCCTTCTGCTTGGTGTTGGCGAACTTCGGAATCGCGATGGCGGCCAGAATGCCAATGATCACCACGACGATCAGAAGCTCAATGAGTGTGAAGCCACGGCGATTGAGCATTGCTTCCTCCAATTGGACAATGGTATGACGCCAGCCGCTCGACCGGCTCTTGATGGGAGGGTGTTATGCAACGCCCATACCCGTCAGGCGTGCCGATAGGAAGTTATTGTCAGAAAATCGGATGCACGAAGAAGCTGGGGCGCTGCGGGGCGGGCGGAAGCCGCAATTTGCAGTGATCGAAGGGGAAGCCACCCCTCCATCGGGAGGGGTGACCGAAACCGAACCAGCCCGATCACTCCGGCGGCGGAGCCCCACCCTGCTCTTCGTAGCGGGACAGCTTGCGGTAGAGCGTTGAGGGGTCGATGCCGAGGACTTCGGCCGCGCGAGTCTTGTTCCCTCCCTCGGATTGCAGCACGTACATGATGTAGGCGCGCTCGATGACCTCGAGCGTCGGATTGGGATACGACCGTTCAGCGACCAGCGGCTCCTTGCGCCGCCGAGTGATCCGCTCCGGCAGGGCGGAGGGATCGATGAGGTCTCCCCGCGTCAGCACCCAGGCGTGCTCGAGAGCGTTCTCGAGCTCACGAACGTTGCCGGGCCAGTCGTACACCATGACCGCGTCCAGCGCCTCCGAGGAGAGCGCCTTGGGCTCACTGCTGTGCTCGGTGGCGAGACGCTGCAGGAAGGACTCCACCAGCAACAGCACGTCCTCCCGTCGCTCGCGGAGCGGCGGGAGATGCATCGTAATGACATTGAGGCGGTAGAAGAGATCGGACCGGAACCGGCCGCGCCGTGCCTCTTCCTCGAGATCGCGGTTGGTCGCCGCGATGATCCGAACGTCGACGGGGATCGCTTCGGTCGCGCCGACGGGGATGGCCTCTCGCTCCTGCAGCACGCGCAGCAGCTTGACCTGCAGCGCCGGCGGCATCTCGCCGACCTCATCGAGAAAGAAGCTTCCGCCACGGGCCGCGGCGAAGAGACCCTGCTTGTCGCGCACGGCGCCGGTGAAGGAGCCCTTCACATGACCGAACAGTTCGCTCTCCAGCAGGTTCTCCGGCAGCGCGCCGCAGTTGATGGAGAGAAACGGACCATCGGTCCGGTTGGAGCTGTTATGCAGGTAGCGCGCGATGACTTCCTTGCCGGTACCGCTCTCACCCTGGATGAGCACCGTGGAATCGGTCGGCGCAACCTGCTCGGCGAGCTTCAGGGTATCGAGGAAGCGCCGCGACTTGCCGATCGGCCGATTCACCCCGGCACGATCCCGGCGCTTGATCTCCTGGCGCAGGTGCTTGTTCTCGACCCGCACCGCCCGGTATTCGCACGCGCGGCGCAGAATCGCCACCAGTTCGTCGTTCGCGAAGGGCTTCTGGATGTAGTAGTAGGCGCCGGCGTTGACCGCCGCGATCGCGGTCTGCAGCGAGGCCTGCGCGGTCATGAGGATCACGGGGGTCATCGGGTCCTGCTCGCGTGCGGCGGTCAGGATGTCGAGGCCCGTGACCTGCGGCATCCGCACGTCGGTGAGGACGATGTCGTGGGTGCCCGCCTTGATGGCCTCGAGCCCCGCCTTGCCACCCTGTGCCGTGGTGACGTCGAACCCCTCCTTCTTCAGGAGGATCCGGAGGGTGTCGAGAATCCCCGACTCGTCGTCGATGACCAGGACCGTTGGTTTCTGGCTCATGCCGCTTCCTCCGCCGCGCGTCGGGCGGGAAAGTAGATGGTGAAGGTCGTGCCCGCGTCAGGCGCGGAGTCCACGAGTACGACGCCGCGATGGGCCTCGACCGCCCGCTGCACGATGGCGAGGCCGAGCCCGGTGCCGCCGGCGCGGCCGGTGACGAACGGCTGGAACAGACGATCCCGCAACTCCTCGGGAATGCCCGGGCCGGTATCCCGCACTTCCAGGCAGACCGGATTCTCGATGCTGCATCCCCCCGGCAGCTCGGCGGGCTTGGCCGGCCGGGTCGACACCGAGACCATCGTCGGGCCGCGCGCGGCCTGCACCGCGTTGAGCAGCAGATTGGCCACGACCCGGTGCAGCAGGTCCTCGTCGCCTTCCAGCACGGTCCGCGAGCCTGACACCCGGATCTCGATGTCGGGCCGGCAGTCCGGGTGCTCCCGGACGAGCCGGGCCGCGGCGGTCACGACCGACTGCAGGTCGAGGGGAACGAACTCGGTGGCGCGCACCCGCGCGAAATCCAGGAACTCGGACAGCAGTCGGCTCAGCCGGTCGCTCTCCCGCACGATCAACTGGGCAAGATAGCGATCATCCTCGTCCGCGTGGGCGGAGCGCGCCAGCTGCTCGACCGAGCTCCGGATGGAGGCCAGCGGATTGCGGATTTCGTGCGCCAGCGAGGCGGAGAGCGCCGCGACCGCCTCGAGGCGCTCGGCGCGGAGATTCAGCTCGTTGAGCCGCTTGAGATCGGAGATGTCGGTGAAGATCGCCGTCACTGACGGCCGGCCGTCGGCGTCCCGCTCAAACGTGGTGGTGGACAGGCCGATCGGGAAGATGCGACCGTCTTCATGCAGCACGGTTCCCTCGCCCCGGCTCACCTTGCGGCCGTGACGGATCGCCGCGACCATGGCGGCCCACAATTCCGGCGAACGGAGCTTGAGCTTGTCGAGCACCGGCAGGCCGGTGGCCGTCTCGCCATCGATCTGCAGCAGCCGTTCCGCCATGGGATTGATGAACGCCAGCCGCCCGGTATCGTCCACCGTCATGACGCCCGAGCGGATGTTGCGCAGGATCTCGTCCGCCTCGAGCCGCACGCGCCGGAGCTCGCTCTGGAGCGACTCGCGCTCCGCCCCTGCGGCGCGCAGCCGGTGCGCCAGCGCTCCCACGAGGAGATAGGCGGCGACGAAGACGCCCACCTGGCCCCAGAAGGCGAGGCCCACCCGGGCGGGCTGCTGCCAGGCGCTGTCGGCGAAGTAGATCCCCGCGATCCCCAGCGCCACCAGCAGGCCGGCCCCGAACGACATGAGCAGGGCGTAGGCCGCGATGACCAGGATGTACAGCGAGGGAAAGGCGCTGTCCGGTCCCCCCGTGAAGTGCACCAGGAGGGTGATGAGTCCGATGTCGCCGAGCGCCTGACACAGCAGGAAGACGTCACCGGGCTGGCGGGCACTGATGCGGACCCACCAGTGGCCGTAGGCCGTGAGGACAAAGGCCGACAGGACGGCGACGCTGACGATGAACCGCTGCTCGCGGGTGACCGTCCACACCAGTGCGGCCAGCACCAGGATGGTGGCGGCCAGCACGAGCCGGGCCCCGAAGACCCAGCCAAGGAGGGTCTTCTGGTCCGGGAGCGCGCGATCGGGGGTGCGGACCGTGGAGGATGTCATCAACGTCGGTGTAAAGTAGCAGGTGATGGGCGACGGGCGACAGGCGACGGCGATAACTTCCGGGATGAATTGGAGCGTCTATATCCTCCGGTGCGCCGACGGCTCGCTGTATACCGGCATCGCGCGCGACCCCACACGCCGAGTCGCGGCGCACAACGCGGGGCGCGGCGCGGCCTACACCCGGTCGCGACGGCCGGTCACGCTCCTCCATCAGGAGCCGGCATCCACCCATTCCGCCGCGCTGCGCCGGGAGTGGGCCATCAAGCGTCTCACCCGGAAGGAGAAGGAGAAGCTCGTCATGCGCCGTCCCTCAGCCTCCACACCACCTGCCGCCTCGGCGGCCGGGTTTCCGGGGTTCCGTCCGGCCGCCGTCCGGTTCCTCAGGCAGCTCGCACGGAACAACCGGAAGGCGTGGTTCGAGGAACACCGGGCCAGCTATGAGGGTGAGCTCCGCGAACCGATGAAGGCGCTGGTCGAGGAGGTCGATGTCCGTCTCGCCGCCTTTGCACCGGAGATCACCGGGGATCCCCGCCGCTCGATGTTCCGCATCAACCGTGACGTGCGCTTCTCGCGGGACAAGTCGCCGTACAAGACCCACGCCGCGAGCTGGTTCTATCACATGGATGCGGGCCGAGGGGTGGGCGGAGAGGCCGAAGGCGGCGCGGGCTTCTATTTCCACTTCGAACCGGGGCAGCACCTGATCGGGGCCGGCATCTGGATGCCACCGCGGAGCGCACTCGCGAAGATCCGCGAGGCGCTCGCCGACGATGTGGAGGGTTTCGAGGAGATTGTGCTGGCCCCGGGGTTCCGGCGGCGCTACGGGCCGCTCGACCCGGAGGCGATGCTCACCCGGCTGCCGCGGGGATTCGGCGAGACCCATCCGGCCGCGCGCTGGCTCCGCTACCAGTCGTTCACGGTGGGCCGGACGCTCCGCGAGACCGAGGCGCTTTCTCCTCGGCTGGCGACCATCCTGGCGCGCGATTTCGAGGCGCTGACGCCGTTCGTCCGCTGGCTGAATGGCGCGCTGGGATTCCGGGCACTCGATCGGAGGGTATGAGGATGACGGGCCAGGCCCGCGGGGCACGCGTGAGTGTCCGGCATGACTAGTGTCAGGCGGCGGCCGTCGATCCCGCTGTTATTCGGGCGTGCGCTCCTGCTCCGCTGTCCGTCGTGCGGCGGGGGGCCGCTGTTCCACTCCTGGCTCCGGATGCGGGAGCGCTGCCCGGCCTGCGGCCTCCGCACCGAGCGGGGCGAGGATGGGTACATCGTCGGGGCGTACATGTTCAACATCGTCGCGGCGGAACTGCTCTGGGCGGCCGTCATCCTCGGCATCGGCGTCCTCACGTGGCCGTCGCCGCCCTGGGACCTGCTCCTCTACGGGGGCGGCGCCATGATGCTGGCGACTCCCTTCCTGTGCTATCCATTTTCCAAGACGGTCTTCCTCGCCTTCGACCTGGTCTTCCGTCCCGCGGAAGAGACCGAGGCGTAGCGGAACTCCATGGCCATCGGGGACCCTGTCATGACTGCCAGCTCTTCTCCCGCCCGCGTCCGGCTCGACAAGTGGCTCTGGGCCGCGCGCTTCTTCAAGACGCGCGCGCTCGCGGTCGAGGCGATCGACGGCGGCAAGGTCCAGGTCGGCGGGGACCGGGTGAAGCGGGCAAAGCTGGTCCAGATCGGGGACCGGATCTCGATCCGGCTCGGGCCGTACGAACATGTGGTGGAGGTCCGGGGCCTTTCGGAGCGACGCGGACCGGCCGCGGCGGCGGTGCTGATGTATGCGGAGACCGCGGAGAGTCTCAAGGAGCGGGAGCGGGTCGCCTTTCAGCTCAAGGCGGCCCACGTGCTCTTCGTCCCCGACACCAATGAGCGGCCGACCAAGCGCGACCGGCGCCGGCTGGAGGAGTTCCGCAAGAAATCGGGCTGGGACTAAAGATCCGGGCGGGCTTACCGATACTGTCTACTAGCGGCTCCGGGCTTACGGATGGCCCCCAGTCTGGCCGCGTGCGGATGAGCGGAGGACCCCCTGATGTCCGTCTCCGGCACTGCGATTACCACGGCGCTCAGCGCCCTCAAGATGTACAGCCGGCGGGTGGACCGATCCGCCGAGCAGATTGCCTCGGTCGGGCTGGATCTGCCGACCGATGCCGGCGATTCGGCGGGGATGCCGGGCCTGCCGGCGACCTCCGGTCCGGCGGTCGACCTGACCGACGCGATGACCAGCATGCTCATCGCGCAGCGGGCATTCTCCGCGCAGCTCAGGGTCCTGAAGACCGCAGACGAGATGCTGAAGGAGAGCGTCGACGTCGTCGGCGGGAAGTAGCGGCACCGCCACCCAGCAGCCCCCGGCCAGACTTGATGGCCGGGGGCTGCCGGCGTTCAGGGATCCACGATGATCTGGGCGGTCATCGAGGGGTGCGGCTCGCAGTGATAGCTGAAGGTGCCCGCGGCCGCGAACAGGAAGGTGTAGGTCGTCCCCGGATCGATCAGCGCGGAGCCCCACGCGCCGCCGTCGGCGGTGCTGGTGTGCGACGGTGTTCCGGCCGGTTCGCAGTTCAGCCAGGTCACCTTGCCGCCCACCTTCACGTGGACGGGCGTCGGCTGGAACGAGAAGCTCCGGATCGCGATCACCGTCGACCCGAACTGCGAGGGATCGAGGCTCACGCTGCAGGCGCCGCCTGACGGGCCGGTCACGTTGCTGCGCTCGCTGAAGCAGGCGGTCGCGAGGACCACGAGGAACAGCGCGGTCATCCCCGCAGAGAACAGACGCATCATCGCCATCTCCTCACTTCACCACGACCGTCCCCTTCATGAAGGGGTGCGGCGTGCAGTGGAAGGCATAGGTGCCCGGGCGGGTGAAGGTGTAGCGCCAGACCTGGCCATTCTCGATGAGGCCGGAGTCGAAGCTGTTGTCGTCCGCGGTCACGGTGTGGGGAACGGGGTCCTCGTTCTTCCATTCGATCGTCGTGCCGACGGCGATCTCCAGCGTAGCGGCGGTGAACTGCAGCCCCTGCATCGCGCTCTTCGTCAGCGGGCCGGTCACCGCCCCGACAGGCACCTGGCCGGGTGCGACCGGGGCCGGCGCACCTGGCGTCGCGGCAACGGCCGGCGCCGGCTTCTGCTTGTGGCCGAAATAGCGAGCGAGCGTGATCGGGATCGTGAACTCGAAGCCGTAGCGCACCTGCTTCGCGCCGCGTGAGGCACCCTGAAGGGTACCGGTGTTGGTGTTCGTCGCGTGGAGTGAAATGGTGTGAGGCGTGTTGGGGATCGCGACCGCGATGCCCGCGCTCCAGGCCCCACGCTC
>JBGASX010000112.1:0-10659 GCA_044229445.1 Gemmatimonadales bacterium
CGCCGGCGATCGCCTTGGTGAGGCCGTAGATGCGGGCCACGCCGTCGCGCACCTCGAGGACAGTGCCGACCTCGCCGGTATCCAGCGCGGCTAGATCGGCCTTCTCGATCTCACGCAGCAGGACGTCCTTGAGCTCGCCCGGACGGAGGACAGATTCGGTCGCCATAGGTCTCGCAATAGTTGGGTGACAGGGTTCGGGTATAGCTTGTGAAAAGTATCACAAGGAGCGGTGAAAGGCAACCGTTTCCGCTCCCCTATCTCCGCCCGGGAAGAGGCCGCTCCGCGGCCTGATCTTCATACTCCAGCAGGGAGTTTGGCCGGTCCCACGAGCCACCGTACCGGGGCTGACACCGGCTCAGTCGCGGCTCCGCGTCTTTCCGCGGGCGAAGTTGCCGAGCACCCCCCGGGGGCCGAGACCTGCCAGCCCGCGCGTGGGGACGCCGGCGATCCGCCGAGCGGTCGCGCTCAGGTGACTCGCGGTGGCAAACCGGAGGATGCGGGCGACCGACGCCACGTCATACCCGGGGTTCCGGAGCAGCGAGGCTGCGCAGGCGATACGCGTCAGGTCGATGACCCGCTTGAGATTCGGCGCCCCGCCCGCCCCGAACTGCCGCGAGAGATGCTCGCGGGAGCAGCCGAGCGTCCTGGCGATCTCGCTGGTGCGGACCGTCTGGTCGACCCGCTCCAGCAGGTAGTGCCAGACATCGCGCTGCAGCGGCTCCGTCAGCCGAAGCACCCGCAGGGCATCGGCGAGTGCCCCGCGCCGGTGCGCGGCCGCCGAATGCCGCACCACGAGGTCGCCCGCCACGGCATTGTCGACGCCATCGACCAGTACCAGTGCCACCTCGCTCGACTGGCAGGCGAGGAGCAGCGTCCCGTCGTCGGGGCGGAAGGGCGCGAATGCGATCCACGGGACCTGGGGAAACCGGGTGCGGAGCGCGGCAATCTCGGCGAGCGGGGTGCGCGTGGGGCAGAAGACGACGGCGTCCACCAGCCGGGACGTCAGCGTCGTGTCGAGCTGCGGCGCTGACCGGCAGCCGATCAATGTCCATGAACCGCCGGCGGGCAGGGTGCGCCGCAGCGCCAGGGACGCTTCCGCGCCAGGCATCAGGGCGGCCACTGCGGGCATGTCAGGGCTCCGACGTGACCGGCGGCGGGGGCAGGACCTCGGGCAGCGATCCGGAACGGCGGGGGCGGCCCGCTCCCATCGCCACGAGAGTGCGGGCCATCTCGCCGGCGCGCTTGAGGACGCCGCGCGCGTTGTCGTAGGAGAGCTGGTCCAGCGCCTCTTCGATCGTCAGCCAGCGATAGTCGGTGATCCCCTCCTCGAGCTGGGGCACGACGTCGGCCGCCGGACTCTCGAACAGGAAGAAGTGGCAGAATTTGTGGATGTACCGACCCTTGAATCGGAAGTGCCAATCGATGATCCGGATTGGCCCGAGCATCATCAGATCGGTAAGCCCCGTCTCCTCCATCGATTCCCTGAACGCGGCCTCGGCGGGCGTCTCCTCCCCCTCGAGATGCCCCTTGGGGAAGCCCCAGTGCTCGTACGGATCCCGGATGAGCAGAAAGCGGGCGCTGCGGTCCGGCTGGCGTCGGAAGACGATGCCGCCCGCACTGACTTCCCGCTCGGCCTTGCGCTTCGACTTGGACACTAGAACACCGAGAACTTGAAGTACTTCCGCGGATTCATCTGGATGTCGGCGAGCAGCCGCCGCATCTCCTGCATGGTCTCGATCGTCTCGTTGTACATGGCCGGATCCTTCGAGAGCAGACCGATGGTGCCCTGCCCGTTCTGTATCCTCGAGAGCGCGGAGTCGGCCGCGAGCAGCGTGTGCACCAGGGTGGAGTCCTGGCCGTGCAGGGTGGCCAGGAACGCCTTCAGGTCCGCCGAGGCATCCCGGAGATTGCCGGAGCCGTCGCGCGCGTTGTTCAGGATCTGCTGCAACTGACCCTGGGCCGTCGCCGAGTCGACGCGGGCCAGCGTGTTCTCGAGGTGACCGGACGCGCTCAGGACCGCGTCGGAGGTGCGCTCGACGTTCCCGGTGACCTGATTGAGCCGGCTGGTCTGGTTCTGGGTGAAGCGTTCGAGCTGATTCGCGATCATGCCGAAGTCCTTGATGCTCTGCCGCAGTTCGGCCACGGCACTCGAATCGAAGGTCTCCTGCACCCGCTGCGCCACCGCTGCAATGTCTGTCGCGATCCGGCCCGCCTGGGCGGTGAGCTGCCCGACGTCAGGCAGGGTGGCGCCGGGCCACCGGTCGCCGCCGGGCCGGGAGGTCTCGGCCAGCATCAGCACGACGTTCGGGTCGTCCTGGGGCTGGTCCCGGGAGACGATCGTCGCGGCCCACTCGCCGAAGAGGCTCTGTGAGGCGGCGATGACTGCGGGATTGGCGGGGAGGTCCACGGCCTGGAAGACCCGGAGATCGGCCTCGACGAACTGATCAGCCAGGCGGATCGCCTCGACCCGACCGACGCGAACGCCCCGATAGGTAACCGGGGCCCCCGGGGTAAGGCCGCCGACGGTCCGGAAGCGCGCGACGTGAATCATCTCGTGCCGGCCGATGTCCGCCTCAGACAGCCAGAGGGCGCCCGCGACGATGACCGCGATGCTCACGAGCAGGACCAGCCCGACCAGGAACTCGTTCCGCCGTTTCATCGGGCGGCCTCCTGGGCTTCGAGCCGGTCAGGATCGAACGGGCGTCCCTCGATGAAGTTCCGGACCACCGGATCATCGGTGTGGCGGATCTCCTCGATGGTCCCGACCTGACGGATGCGCCCCTGGTACAGCATCGCGATACGATCTCCGACGGTGTAGGCGCTGCGCATATCGTGGGTGACGACCACGGCGGTCGTGCCGAGTTCCTGGCGGGCGCGAACCATCAGGTCGTCGATCACCGCGCTGGTGACCGGATCGAGCCCCGTGGTCGGCTCATCGTAGAGAATGTAGCGCGGCCGCAGCGCGATCGCGCGGGCGATGCCGACACGCTTCCGCATGCCGCCGGAGAGCTCCGCCGGGAACCGCTCCTCTGCCCCGGCGAGATCCACCAGCCGGAGGCTCTCCCGGATGCGCTCCTGGATTTCCGCCTCCGCCAGCCCGCGCCGCGCGAGGCCGAGGCGGATGTTGTCGGCCACCGACATGGAGTCGAAGAGGGCCGCGAACTGGAAGACGTAGCCGATGTGACCGCGCATCGCGTCGAGGTCCCGCGCTTCCAGTTCGCTGACGATCTGGCCGTCGACCTCGACCGTTCCGGCGTCAGGCACGAGCAGTCCCACGATGTGCTTGAGTGCGACGCTCTTGCCGGTTCCCGAGAAGCCGATGATGACCGTGGTCTGGCCATCAGGAATGTCCAGCGACATGCCGTCCAGCACCACCTTCGGGCCGAAGGCCTTCGCCACCTCGGTGAACCGGATCACAGGAGCACCAGCGCCCAGAAGGCGTCAAGCACCAGGATCGCCTCGCATCCGAGCACGACCGCGCGGGTGGTGTTGCGCCCGACGCCCTCGGCGCCGCCGCGCGTCGTGAGCCCCTGCACGCAGCCCGCGAGGGTGACGGCAACCCCGAAGCTCGCCGCCTTCACGAGTCCGAACCAGATGTCCTTGAACCGGTAGAAGAGGCGGAGGCCCTTCACGAACTCGAGGGACGAGAGGTCGAGCAGATTGATCGCGGTGAACCACCCGGCGGTGATGCCGAGGGCGATGGCGATCGCGGTCACCACGGGGAACATGAGCATCCCCGCGAGCACCCGCGGCACCACGAGATAGCTTCTGGGGTTGTAGGCGAGCGTCTCGAGCGCGTCCACCTGCTCGGTCACCCGCATGGTGCCGAGTTCGGCCGCGATGTTCGCGCCGACGCGGCCCGCGAGCGCGAGACCGGTGAGGACCGGACCGAGCTCCATCATGATGGTCTTCCCCACCAGCGCTCCCACGAAATAGAGCGGGACCGCGCCAGTGAAGATGTACTTCGAAAGCAGGGAGAGGACGATGCCGGTAAAGGTCGCGATGAACAGCGCGATGGGGACCGAATCGACGCCCAGACGGCGCATCTGCGGAATCACGTGCGGCGCCCAGGTCCGCACATCCGCCACCGCCCGACCGGATTCAACGCCCCACCGGCCGACGCGGGTTACGGCCCCGTTCCAGCCTGCGCGAGAGGCGAGATTGTGAGTCACGGAGGCTAAGGTAGGTGTCTCCGCGAGGATGCGTAAGGGCGGGGGACTCGAAACGGGTCGGGCGGCCGCGGAGGCCGCCCGGTTCAGGCCGCGAAGCTGGCCAGCGCGCGCCCGACGTCGCCCTCGCGGAGCCGCTTCAGGGCGCGGTCCCGCAGCTGACGGACCCGCTCGCGGGTCACGCCAAGCATGCCGCCGATCTCCTCGAGCGTGTGCTCGCGTCCGCCGTCGAGGCCGAAGTAGAGCCGGAGCACCTTCGCGTCGCGGGAGGGCAGCGTCGCGAGCGCGCCCTCGATTTCATCGGAAAGGAACTTGTCCATCGCCTGCTCTTCGGCGTCCGACTGGTCGTCGGCGATGAAGCGATCGATGAGCGAGCGGTCGCCGTCGGGATCGAGCGGGGCGTCGAGGCGCACTTCGCTGGTGTTGAGTGCGGCGAGGGACTGCACGACCTCGAGCGAGAGACCGGTGGACTTGGCGATCTCCTCCGGCGTCGGCTCGCGGCGGAGTTCCTGGCGCAGGGTCTCGGCGGTGCGGACGATGCGTGAGAGGTCGGCCGTCCGGTTGAGCGGCACCCGCACGGTGCGTCCCTGGCGGGCCAGCGAGGCGAGGATCGCCTGGCGGATCCACCACACGGCGTAGGAGATGAACTTGACGCCCTGATCGGGATCGAATTTCCGCGCGGCGGTCAGCAACCCGACGTTGCCCTCACCGATCAGGTCGGTGAGCTGGAGGCCGCGGTTCTGGTACTTCTTCGCGACCGAGATGACGAAGCGGAGATTGCGCTTGACCAGTTCCTGCATCGCCTCGGGATCACCCTGGCGGACCAGCTTCGCGATGGCGATCTCCTGGGGGGTCGTCAGCAGCGGCGTCTGACTGACCTCATAGAGGTACTGATCGAGGATGTCGCGATCGGCGTCGTACACGCCCAGGGTCTTGGAGGTCTCGCGCTTGCTCTTCCGGGGCTTCCGGGTCGGCTGATTGTCGATGAGGATCTGCTGCACCGGCGTGAGCTTGAGCTCCTTCTTCGGCGCCTCGGGCTGGGCCGGGGCGGCCGCCTTCCGCGCCTTGGCGGTCGGCTTGGCCGATTTCGCCTTGGCCTTGGAGCTCTTCGATTCCGGGCCCTTGGAGCCCGCTCCCGTGCGCTTCTTCATCGCCGCCGATTACCCTCCGACTACGCCGAAAGTTCGCCCGCCAGTTGACACCGCCAGCAACGGCCAAGTAGCTTGTCGTGCTCCCCGAACCGGGGGGTCAGCGGGGCGCGCTAATATAATGGGGGCGTAGCTCAGTTGGGAGAGCGCGTGAATGGCATTCACGAGGTCAGGGGTTCGATCCCCCTCGCCTCCACTCTATTCGCCGCACCGTTGGCGCGCATGACCGTGCGCGCGCTCTGTGAGTAAGGTAGTTGCGAAGTCGCCGGTCGGTCGGTAGTATCCGGCTCGTTTCGCGGGAATAGCTCAGTTGGTAGAGCACAACCTTGCCAAGGTTGGGGTCGCGGGTTCGAGTCCCGTTTCCCGCTCTCAGAACCGTTCGGCCCGAACGGCCGTGCGGGCCAACTCTGGAAAGAATTCCGTCGCGGGGTGGAGCAGTCTGGTAGCTCGCCGGGCTCATAACCCGGAGGTCGTGGGTTCAAATCCCACCCCCGCTATTGCCGGACACGACGTTGGGGCGAGGCGACGCCTCGCCCCAACTCATTTTCGGGCGGTTAGCTCAGTTGGTTAGAGCGCCACGTTGACATCGTGGAGGTCACAAGTTCGAGCCTTGTACCGCCCATTGGGCCCTTAGCTCAACTGGATAGAGCATCTGACTACGGATCAGAAGGCTAGGGGTTCGAATCCCTTAGGGCCCATGACAGCGCCAAGGCATGCCTTGGCGCGACTCACGTAGAAGAAGGAAGACGGGGCGTAGCGCAGCCTGGTAGCGCGCCTGCTTCGGGAGCAGGAGGCCCCGGGTTCAAATCCCGGCGCCCCGATTGACGGAACAAACTTGAATGCCGAACCCCGCCAAGCCCATCGCCTGGCGGGGTTTCGCATTGCCCCCCACGGCCATTAGCGTTCCAGCGTCCCGTCGCCTGACTGGCGCCACCCCTCCCCTGCCTCCTGAACGCCACCGGATGAGCGATCGCGCAGAGCGACTCGAGCGGATTCGTGAGCTGCTGGAAGACCGGCGCCATCCCGAGCGGAGAGTCGGCATCTTCTCGGCCACCAACCTGACCCGCATCGCCCTGCGCTTCGGCGCCATGGCACTCTCTGCCGGTCTGGTCCACGCACTGCTCGGCGGGACCGCCCTCGAAGTCCCCGCCTCCGCCGTCGCCGTTGGGGCCACCGATCACCAGGCCAGCAGGCTCTGGAAACGCATCGAGGGCGGAGTGCAGCGGACGTGGACCGCCATCGGCGTGCTCGTGGTAGGCGTTGGGATCCTTGCAACGATCCTCAAGAGCGCGGCGCCTGATTCGGCGGCGGCCCGTGGCATGAGCAGCGCCGCGGGCGGCCTGCTGGAATCGATGCGCGCCCGGGTTGACGCACGCGCCCGGGCCCAGCGGACCCCGGTAGATACGACCGGCGCGGTGGGTGCGCGGTGGCGCGTCCTGCTCGACAGCACCATGGTGCGCCGCGGCACCTTCGCCGAGGCACAGGCCTGGTGCGCCGCACTTGGTCCGGAGTGGCGACTGCCGCCCGGGCTCGGCGCGTGGCCGGAGCTCGACAGCTATCCCAGGCTTGGCACCCTGCTCAGTGTGTGGACCGACGGCGGCATGGGAGTGCAGATCGGCGACGGCAACCGCCCCGGCGCCGGCAGCTCCTCCTCAGGACGTCCAAGTGAAGTGCGCGGCGTCCTCTGCATGAAGGGAGAGGACTGAGATGGTCTCCCCGCTTCCCACACTCTCGATCAGCGACGCCGAGCTCGAGCGGATGAGCAACACGCAGCTCGCGGAGCTGGAGGACCGGCTGCTCACCGAGGCGGAACTCGATCTTTCCCCTGGCGCGCAGTTCACCCGCGGCCGGCTGGTGGTCTGGGCGCTCACGATCATCGGCGTGGTCGTCGCGCTGAGCCTGTACTCACGGCTCCCCACCGACAGGCTCGGCCCGCTCAACATTCCCCTCTACCTCGCTGCGTTCGGCCTCGGGGCAGCATCCGCCCACCTGTTCTGGTCCCGGGCGGGCCGTCGCCTCCGTGAATCGGTTCGCTGGCTGCTGGGCTACTGGCCGATGCTGCTGTACCTCGCGGGGATCATCTACAGCCAGACCCACCGCGCCTGACGGGGCAGTCCACGCTCCAGCAACGAAAGAGCCCCGTCCCGCGATGCGGGACGGGGCTCTTTCGTTGAGGATGGCGCTCAGTGCGTGTGTCCCGCGGCCGTGTCGGCGCGCGGCATCGGCATGTCCATGGGCATGCTCATGTCCATCATGTCGTCACCCTTCCACGCTCCGCTGTCCAGATATCCTGACTCGGGGGTCCCGAGGCGGGGCCAGCGCGCCAGGTCGCGCACCGCGATGATCCCGTCGAGATGGCCCATGGCGCCATCGATGGAGGCCCCGGAGCGATTGTCGTACGTCGCCACCAGGCGGTAGTGACGGCCCGCCTCGAGCTTGAGCCCTTCGCCCGTGATGCCGTACAGCTTGAGGGGCATGTGGGTGATCCGGCCCAACGAATCGAGCGTCGGGGTGATGCGGGTGATGACCTGGCCGGACTTCGCATCCTCGAGCCAGAGGCCGGTGCCCCAGTCGTGCATGTGTCCGCTCAGCGCGAGCACCCGGCCGCCCAGGGGCAGCACAAACTCCCGGGTGATCGTATCGGCGCCCGTCGGGATCATGAAGGTGTTCGGCTTTCCCTTCACGTCAGCGATGTCCATCGAGATCGGCAGGACCGGAACCGGTCTCGGCACGAGGTTGTCAGGCGAATAGCGGATCCTGAGCGTCATGTAGACCGAGTCGATATCCGTCGCGGTCTCGTTGTGCCACATGATGTTGATGCGCATCCTGCTGCCGGCGGCGAGCGGCATCCCGACCGTATTCGGCAGCATGATGTTGGAGGTCTCGCGGCCGATCGCCATGATCTTCTCCTCGAGGGGGAGGATCAGCTGTCGGCGGCTGGCGTTGATGATCTGGAGGTGATGGAGCACCCGCTGGGAGACCCGCTTCCCTGCGGCATCGCGCAACTCCATATGGAAGCCGCGCCCCATGCCTTCGACCGGCCAGTCGAAGCGATGGGTGATCTTCTCCATCATGGCCTCGTGATTCATGTGCGCGGCGTGTTCGCCGCCCATCGCGGGCAGGTGATAGGGGCCCGTCGTGATCACGACCTCATCGTGGCTCGAGTCCACGGTGACGGCGAATGGAACCGCAGCAGCCTGGGCAGTCAGGAGCCGAGGCAGGAGTATGACAGCGAGGACAACAGGCGCTACGGCCTGCCGAAAACGACAAAGCATGCATGACTCGTGGTGAACGTGATCCAGGGGGGGCCCGGGGAGTGTCCAATGATAATGACCGGTCCCGTTGTCTGCTGTGACGGTTGCACGTACGTTGACGGGATCCAATCACGAGTCCGCAAACGGAAAATGCCTTCATGAAGCGAGTCGTCCTGCTGCTGGTCGACGGCCTCCGCCCTGACGTTGCGGAGGCCGCGCTCCAGCGGGGTGAGCTTCCGGCACTCGCGGCCATGACCGGGGCGCGCGGCGTGCAGCGCGGCATCACCGCGTTTCCCTCGACCACGAGCGTGGCGTACCTGCCCTTCCTGACGGGCTGCACGCCAGGACGCTGCAACGTGCCCTCCATCCGCTGGCTCGACCGGGCCACGTATGGCGGTCGCTGGTGGGCCGAGCGTGAGGCCGTCCGCAGCTACTGCGGGTATCAGGCCCCCATGCTGGACGACGATATCACGCCTGGCATCCGGACGATCTTCGAACTGGTGCCGGAGAGCCTCGGGATCTTCACACCGATCGCCCGCGGTCTTACTCCAGCGCGGGACCCCGCACGGACCGAGCGGAAGTTCTGGGGAGCGCTCGCGCACTACGCGGAGTGGCACCAGCCTTCGGATGACGCGGTCACTCGGCATCTCCTCGCCGGGATCGACCGCGGATGGCGGTTCATCTTCGCCCAGTTTCCCGCCGTGGACGGCTACACCCACCAGAGCACGCCTGACGGGCCGAAGGTGCTGCGCGCCCTCCGCAAGGTGGACGCGACCGTGCATGCCATGCGCGAGCGGCTCAGGGCCCGCGGCGAGCTCGAGGACACACTCGTCCTCCTCGTCAGCGATCATGGCGCCTCGGTGGTGCACACGCACCTCGATCTCGCCACCTGGTTCCGTGGTCAGGGCGTCCCGACCCTGTCCCATCCGGTCCTGTGGGAGCGGAACCCGCGCGCCGCGGTGATGGTGGCCGGCAATGGTTCGGCAATGGTCTACGCCCGTCCCGGCGTGCCTCGCGCAGCGCGCTGGCCTCTGGCGCGCCTGCAGACACCGGAGGCCTTCGGGACCGGGCACGACGTCATCGCGGCCCTGCTCGAGACCCCGGGGATCGGCTTCGTGGCCGCTGAGGAGGCGCCGGGCGTGGTGCGGGTGGTCAACATCGACGGAGCCGCGGACATCAGTCGGGAGGGCGATCGGATCCGTTATCAGCGGAGGGCGGGAGATCCGCTCGGGCTGGAAGCAGATCTCCTGCTCAGCACGATCGAGTGGGTCGACGCCGCGTGGGACAGCACCTATCCCGACGCCTGTTACCAGCTGCTCGATCAGTTCCGCGCCCCGCGCGCCGGCGATCTCATCGTCGTGGCCCAGGAGGGCACCGATTTCCGGCTCCGTTTCGAGGTGCCCGAACACAAGGCGGGGCATGGGAGCCTGATCCGCGCGCACATGCAGGTGCCGGTGTGGGCGAGTGTCGATGCCCCAGCCACGCCACTTCGCACCGTCGACCTCTTTCCCGCCATGCTGGACTGGCTGGGCGTGCCGATCCCCGAGCACATCGACGGCCAGCCGGTGTGGACACCGGGCCGGGCGATGGCTGTTGCGTAACCAGCCCCGGGAGGCGACTTTTACCGCCCTCGGATGATACCGTCCGGGACCGGAGGATGTCCGCAAGGCCGGTTCCGCGTGGGGACATTCGGGTCTCGCGCCCGTAGCTCAGCTGGATAGAGCGCTTGCCTCCGGAGCAAGAGGTCGGACGTTCGAATCGTCTCGGGCGCATGCAGCAAGTCGAAGCCCCGCCGTCAGTGATGACGAGCGGGGCTTCGCTGTTTCGGCCCTGCGGCACCGCTCACATCAGCGGTAACGCTTCGCCATGTCGTCGAGCGGGATCGGCTTGATCGATGCGGCATGGCCCGCGCAGCCAAAGGCCTCGAACCGCAGCTTGCAGATCCCGCGCGCCGCCTTCCGCGCCTCGATCAGCGCCTTGCGCGGATCGAACTCGCTCGGGTGCTCGGCGAAGACCTGGCGCATCGCGCCGGTCATCGCGAGGCGGATGTCGGTATCGATGTTGACCTTCCGCACTCCGGTCTTGATG
>JBGASX010000113.1:0-10723 GCA_044229445.1 Gemmatimonadales bacterium
AACGCGCGCTTTCCAGACAGGTCGATCGGGAGCATGGAGGGGTCGGGTGAAGTTGCCGTAAGGTACAGCCGTCCGCCCCTCAGTGCGACTGTTCCTGGGCCGTCTGGATATAGGACGAGAGGAGCGCCGTTCGGAAGTCGCCGTTGGGCCGCCGGGAGAGCGGGGCAAGGGCCTCGAAGACCCGGCGCGCGCCCTCGATATCCCGCGTCATGAGGCGGGCGACGACGGTCCCGTCCCGCAGTTCGTCCGGGGGCAGCCAGCTCTTCCGGTCGAGGGCCGCGGCGATGAGCGGCTCGGCCGCGCGCACCGCGGCGGGAAAATCCCAGCCGCTGACGGCATGCCGGAAGTCCACGACTGCCCGAACCTGGGCCGGTGCGCCGGTCTGATCGAGGTAGCGCCGGATGTCGGCGTAGAAGGTCTCGTCGGCGTAGCCGCTCGTGCCGCCGTAGCGGTCATGCTCGATGTCGGCCATCCGCTGCGTCCACACCCGCCAGTCGCCCGGGGCGGCGCCCGCCTTCAGTTCGGTGCGCCAGGCACGGTCCCGATACAGCGCGCTGCTGCGCCGGTCGTCATCCGGAATGGTGTCGCCCGGCTGGCTCATGACCGGGTCGCGCAGCGCGGCGCCCAGGGCCAGGTCGTAGAGACGCGGAAGGTCCGGGGCCGGGGCGAGCGTGAAGCTCGCGGGGCCAATCCGGCGCCCGATGAACGGCGCGGTCACGTCGAAGCGCTCGTACGAAAGCCCGAAGAATCCGGAGGCCTGCTGGCCCATGTAGCGGGTGCGCTCCGCCCCGTTGTCGAGGTGCGGATAGAAGTCGGAGTTGGGGCGCGGGAACCGCCCGGCGAGCGGACCGAGGGTGCGCCGGTTGCCGAGCCAGGTCGCATTCATCGCCTCGGCGGTGAAGGGAATCTGGTGGCAGAAGTCGCGCGCGATCTCGGGAAGCCCGAGGACGCTCCAGTCAGGCGACACACCGGCGGGGCCGTTGCTGGCGATGACCAGCATGTCCGAGGCGGCCGGCATGTATACCTCGTAGTGGTCGAACTTCTGGTGCAGCGCCGCCAGCACCGTCATCACCAGCTGGTCGTTGATGTCGTAGATGTGGATCCACTGGGCGAAGACCCCATCAGGCTTGAGATACTGGTTCACCCGGTCGTAGAACTCGACGGTGAACAGTCCGGAGACCCCGCTCACCCACGGGTTGGACGGCTCGGAGAAGATGAAGTCGTACTTGCGGCCCGCGGCGGCGAAGTAGCTCTTGGCGTCGTCCACCACGTAGTGCGAGCGGGGGTCGTCGAAGTCGCGGCGGTTGGCGGGGTAGAACGCCTTCGAAGCGCGGATCATCTCCGGCTCGATCTCGATCGTGTACAGCGCCTTGAGGGCGGGGCTCGCAAGCAGCAAATGGGTGGACATTCCGGTGCCCTGGCCGATCACCGCGCCCACCTCGGCGCCCGGCTTGTAGGCCAGGGTCATGATCGCCATCACCGCCTGGGTCGCCGCATCTCCGCGGGTCGGGTGCCGGGGCTTGGTGCTGTCGCAGGCATCGAGCCAGTACATCGGCAGGGAGCCATCCGACTTGCCGTTGGTGGCGATGGAGATGTCCCCCGTCTGCACGATCCGCTGCGCGGAGACCGTCGCGGTGCGCCCGTCATGATAGTAGAGCATCTCCCGGGTGCCCTTCGGCGGCACCACGCCGAAGCGGTAGACCCCGGACACGAGCAGGTTGCGGTCGAACGCCGGAGTCAGCGCCGTCGCCAGGGCGACCACCACCCAGACACCGGCGGCAGCCATGGCGAAGCGTCGCGCCCGCGGGGCGCCGCGGGCGATCGCGAAGAGAATCGTGACACCGATCGCCATGTCGAACAGGGCGCCGCTCGCGAGCAGCCCCTTGAGTCCGAGCAGCGGCATCAGCACGAGCGCGCTCAGGCTGACACCGATGATGGAGCCGAAGGTATTCCAGCTGTAGACCTGCCCGATCGCCTTCTCCCCCGCGCCGCCGAGGATCAGGGTACGGGTGATGAGTGGGAGAGTGATGCCGGCGCAGAAGGTGGCCGGCAGCATCACCAGCAGGCAGATCGCGTAGCGCGCGATGTTGTAGCCGACGTAGCCCTGTTCGGTGCGGGCGAAGGTCTGGATGAACGTGGCCATCCAGCCGAAGGCGTGGAGGTACAGGGGGAGTGTGGCGAGAGCGAGCGCTCCCATCCAGATCTGCACCAGGCCGAGGGTGCGGAGCGGCTCGGCGAAACGATCGGCGCGGCGGCGCACCCAGAGGGACCCGAGTGCCAGCCCCAGGATGAAGGCCGAGAGCATCAGCTCGAAGGAATGCGTGGCACTCGAGAGCACCAGCGAGAGCATCCGGATCCAGGCGATCTCGTAAACGAACGACGCGATCGCGGTGCCGAGTGCGGTCCAGAGCAGGAGGCGCTGCAGCGACGCCGGGCTGAGCGCGCCTCCTGGCGGGACCGCGGCGGCACTGGCCTGGGTCTCGGATGCGAGACCCTGCGGTTCGCCCTCCGCCGCGGGGTGGTACTTCATGGCCACCATGGCGCCGACGGCGACGATGAAGTTGAGGATCGCAGCGGCGAGGATGGTGCCCGGGAGTCCGGAGAGTTCAACGAGGTAGAACCCGGCGATCAGCACGCCGATGGCGGCGCCGAGGCTGTTGGCGAAGTAGAGCACGGCGAGGGTGTGGCCCGGCGCGCTCTTGAGCCGGCGGAGTGCGCCCGCCGTCATCAGCGGGAAGGTGGCGCCGAGCAGCACCGACTGCGGCAGGATGAGGAGGGCGGCGATCCCCCACTTGCTGACCGTGAGCATGACGGAACCGGCGGTCGATGGGAAGACCGTCGTGTAGGCCCAGTTGGTCACGCCGACGTAGATGTCCTGGAAGAAGAGCCCCACGAGACCGATCGCGAACTCGATCATCGCGTAGCCGAAGAGCGGTTCCTTGATTCGGTGGGTAATCCGGCCGACGATCATGGCGCCGATGGCCATGCCGCCGAGGAAGATCACCAGCACGATCACCTGGGCGTACGCGTTGTGGCCGACGAAGAGGCCGAGATAGCGCGACCAGACCGACTCGTAGAACAGACCGGCGGCACCGGACAGGATGAACAGCAGGGTCAGAACGACCAGCATGCGTGTCCTCGATCTGTGGCGGGGGGTGCGTCGTGGAGCCGGATGAAGTGTAAGGAGGGGAGGGGCGGTTGGGGGAGGGGACTCAGTGCAGTGGATGCGAGGCGAGATAGGCCTTCGCGACCGCCAGGCGCGACTGGAACCTGGGGTCGGCCTTGTCCCAGACCCGCACGACGTACGCATAGTGGACCGCGGCACTGTCGGGCTGATGGAGCGCGGCGAACGCCTGACCCAGTGCCTCGTGGACTTCGGTCGCGGTGACGTAGAAGGTGGAGCCGCTCAGGAAATCGGCGTGGAGAATCGGCCGCAGGATCGGGACCGCCTCGGCAGGGCGCCCCTCGGCCAGCAGCAACTGGCCCAGCTGCAAGTTGATGCGGGTATATCCCTCGGCCGCGGAGAGAATCGCCGCGCGGAATTCAGCCTCGGCCCGGGCCGTGTCGCCCCGGGCCAGCGCCAGCAGCGCCAGTGGATAGTGATAACCACGCTGGTCCCGGCCCATGGCACTGAGCTGCCCCACCTGCTGCAGGCGTGTGGCGAGGAGCGAGAGGGTCACGGTATCGCCGATAGAGCTGAAATAGGTGCTCCCGCGCAGCAGCATCCACGAGACCGTCCGGGCTGACTGCAGCCCGTTGCCGGAGGGCATGGCCGGTTCGTGGAGATAGGGGCGGACGATCGACAGGGCGGCCTCCGTATCGCCCGCTTCCCATCCGACTTCCATCGACTGCGGGAGCCACATCAGCCGGTCCTTCGGCGCCATGCGGTGGACCACCATCTGGGCCTCCCGGAGCTGCCCGCCGTGGCGGAGCACGGCAAGCAGTGGCCACTCGGGCGGCTGGTACGCGGAGTCCGCGGCTGTTGGCTGCGAGAGTACCCGCCGTGCGGCGGCGAGATCGCCCTGGCGAAGCGCCGAGGATACGGGGAGATAGTACGGCACGATCGAGCCCCACCCCCGATCGATCAGTTGCTGATTGATCGCCCGTGCCTCGTCGTAGCGTTCCTGTATCTCCAGCACGCTCGCCATCAGCTTGTCGGCGTTCACATCCCCGGGTCGGGCGGCGCGCCATGCGCGGGTGACCTGCTCGGCGACCGGCAGGGAATCTTCCGCGATCAGTGATGCCACGAGGGTCTTGTAGCCCTGGCACACCGGACAGGAACTGGAGTCCTGCGTCACGATCTCGGTGTCGAGCGCGATGACCTGGCGTGCAAGCTCGGAGGATCGGTCGTATCGGCCGGCGATTTCTGCGGCCTGGGCCGCGAGGACCAGCACTTCCGGGTCTTTCGGGAATTGATTCGCGAGAAGTTCGGCAAGTGGCAGCGCCCGCGGGTCGCCCTGGATCAGCGCGTTCCAGAGTTCGATCAGACGCTGCTCCTGGATGGTGGCGTGCGGTGCCATTCGGACGGCCTGCGCCAGGTATCGCGCCGTGGTGTCGGCCTGCTCCCACCCTGCCACGCGCGCCAGCCAGTAGGCCGCCATGGCGAAGGTCGAATCCGCGGCGAGTGCCGAACGGAGTTCGCCTATCGCCTCCCGGCGATTGCCGTGCGCGTACCAGAGTTCGACGCCGCGGCGATAGTGCTGGCGTGCCTCGACCGATGTGGTCCCGACCTCGCTACCTCGACTGACCTCGGAGACGGATGGCTGCCGCGATTTCCAGAGCGCGGCGCCGGCCAGGAGCACGATCACGCCCACGGTCGCGAAAATCGGTGCCCAGTTTCGGCCGCCTGGACGAGTGGCCGTGTCACTTGGGGTCGTCGCTGGAGTTGGTGGGACGGTGGCGTGGCCCGCCTCGGGTGGTTTCTCCGCTGCGATCGGAGCAGGGGTGGGCCGCGAAGCCGAAGCAGGCGACGTGGACGCGCTCGGGTGCTCGACCTCCCGCTCCCGCACTCGCGAGATCAGGCGCTGGGTCTCGGCGGATGGATCGTCGCCGTATTCCTCTTTGAGTCGGCGGGCGAAGGTCTCATAGGCCCGGACCGCGCCGGCGCGATCCCCCATGCGATCGAGCAGCTGAATCAGCCGGCGAAGCGCAGTCTCATCGTCGTGCGTCAGGGAGAGGGCCTTCCGCCCCCAGGTCGTGGCTGGCCCGCTCTTCCGATTACGCTCTGCCCCTTCCGCGAGGTCCCAGGCGGCCTTGGCCGCAAGCGGTCGGAGTCGTCCCCGTTCCTCCTCGAGCCACTGCTCGAAGCCCGCCCCACCGTCCGGCACGAAGAAGGCCGGCATCAGGTCCCCGCGATAGAGCTCGAGCGCCTCCTCGTGGCGGCCGCCCCGGACCGCCGCGAGAAAGGCCGGGACATCGCACCAGAGCCGCTCCGGCACAACCCGCACTTCGTCGTCCCCCGCCGTCTCGAAGACATCCTCGCCCAGATCGGTCCGCAGGACATAGAGCGCCTGCCTCACCGCCTTCCGGGCGGCCGACTGGTCCATCTCGGGCCAGAGGAGGCCGGTCAGGAGGTCGCGACGGACGTACTCCCCTCCCTCGCGCGAGGCCAGATAGGCCAGCAGCGCGAGCCGTTTGGGTCGGCCGAGGAGGGGGCGCAGGTCACGCCCGTCGGAGGCGGAAAGTTGAACGCCGCCAAGGAGTTGGAGTCGCAGCATGGGGTCTTCGCAAGGTAGGAAGTGACCCGTCTCCTGCCAAGAGACGCCTGACGGGACAGGGGCGGGACGGGGGGTGAGCAGAGTGGGGCCAGGTCATCGCATCAATCTTTCGAGGAGGAGTCACATGCGGATCACTCTGGGTTCGACGGGGGCCATCCTGACCCTGCTGGCGGCCCTCACCCTGGCATGCTCGGATGGCGCCGGTCCGCGCCAGGCGCACGGCATCAGCGGCACGTGGCGGGTTACCACGCAGGCAATGAATGAGGCGACTGCCGGACGCGGAACCTGCCGGCTCCTGCCCACCTCCTTCGACCTGACGGTCGACAGCACGGGTCAGGGGGTGGGGATGACGTTGCCCGCCGGTGAGCAGATGAGCTGCACCAGTGGCGCCCTCTTCACGCTCACCCCCAACGACTCCGCCGGATGGGCCTTCACCGGTCCGAGCGATTCCGTCTACGTCTCGACCTTTGGCGTCGACAGCACGGCGGGTGAAATCGTGCTGTTGGGATGGTTCTACGTCACCGGCGATTCGGCCGGCGGACAGATGCAGGATTTCGACAATCAGAGCTTCCTCCCGCTGGGGTCCGCCAACTGGACGGCGGTGCGGCAATGAGCGCGCGATTCTTTCCTCGTCGAGGTTTGGCACTCGGAGTGGCGAGCGCCGGGCTGGTTCTCGTGCTGCTGGCGTCAGCCTGTTCAGACGGTGCCGCCCCCGACCCGACCTTCGCCGACGGGACGTTTGCCGTGGCCCTGCCGCAGTTCAACGTCCAGTCGGTGGGCCCTTGCGGAGTGTCCGCTTTCAATCTTGTCGTCACCCCCGATGCCGCGGGCCCGCCGGTCGCGCAGGTGGGAGGCCTCACGTATGGCTGCGCCACGGTCCAGACCAATGCGCCGCTCTACTGGCAGGGCGTCACCCGCAGCGGCGATTCGCTGGAAGTGGTGTGGACGGACGACACGCTCGCCCAGCCGCACACCCTCGTCGTTCGCTGGGGAACCTCCAGGCACGATATCGCCGGCTCGGCAACCCTCACGGTGAGCGAGGTCATCAGCCCCGTGACCGTCGGATGGACGGGGGTGCGCCAATGAGCGCTAGCACACTGTGGTTCGCACATCGCCCGCCGGCGCTGCTCGGTCGCTTCCTCGCGGCGGGTGTGATCGCTGGAGCCGCCTCGATGGCGTGCAAGGTGAACGATGAGCCGAACAGTCTCAAATCGATCGGCATGGACGGGGGCTGGTACGTGACCCAGGTGTCGCTGGACGAGGCCGGAGCGGGCCGAGGGGTCTGCGAGGTATTCCCCGACTTTCTGATGGCGATCGACAGCGGTCCACCCGGCATGCGGGTGCGCATCACGACGGCCGAGTCGCTGGTCTGCCGGGGCGCGGCGGTGCTGACCATTCCGCTGACGCTGGACGACTCCCTCCGCTTCCTCGACCTGGGCGCCGGCTCGCAGCACGCGGTGGTTTTTCACGTCACCGCGGCGCCGGAGGAGCTGGTCGCCTTTGCGTGGCCCGACAGCACCGGCGATCTGATCGGTGGCCTCTCCGCCAACATCGAGACGGCCACCGGGACGATCCTGGGACAATCCACCTGGAGCGCCACCCGCCAATGAACCGGACTCTCCTGCCTTCGCTCGCGATCCTGCTGCTGGCGCTCGACGCCTGTCAGGCGCCGACGGACAGTGCGCAGAGCGCGCCGCCGGCGTTCGTGCCCGCGGCCGGGATCGTCCCAGCCGCCGTGCCGGTCCTCGACCTCGGCACCCTGCCAGGCGGCGCGAACTCCGCCGCCACCGATCTCAACGACCAGGGTGTCGTCGTCGGCCACAGCGAGATCGGCGCGAGCGGGACGAGCCATGCCTTCGTCTGGACGGCCGGCGGCGGCATGACCGACCTCGGCACGCTCGGCGGCACCCTCAGCGATGCGTTCGCCATCAACAACAGCTTCGAGATCGTCGGCGTCACCTCGAGCGCCGCGGCGCCGTTCACGGAGAACATCCCCTTCGTATGGGACCCGGTGCAGGGCATGACGGCACTCCCGGGAAGCGGACGTGCCGTCGACATCACGGACCAGCATGTGATCGTCGGCTGCGCCGCGCTCGATGCGAGCGGGCCGCAGATCGTGCGCTGGACCAGGGTGAACGGGGCGTGGACCGCCGCGGGGCTCGGCTTGCCGCCGGGCGGAACGGCATCGGCCTGTGCCTCCGCGATCGACAATGCCGGCCGCATCGTCGGCACGGACCTGCAGACGAGGGGCTTCTTCTACAACGGGAGCTACCAGAACCTCGGCCCCAGCCGGCTCGCCTTCGGCATCAGCCCGGTGAACCGGCACGTCGCCGGTGAAGCCGGCCTCGGACCGGTGATCTGGCCGGCGTTCAATCCTGCCGGCGTCATCCCGCTTGGCTACCTGTACGCGCCGGGGACCGGCGCCGCACTCGACGTCAACAGTCCCAATCAGGCGGTCGGGGTCACGGCGCCCCAGGCCGGGAGCGCGTCATCGGGGCGGGCCTTCTACTGGGATTGCCGGAACGGCATGCTCGAACTGGCGCCGTTGTCAGGCGGGCCGGATGCGAGCGCCGAGGCGTTCGCGATCAACGCATCCGGTCAGTCGGCGGGAGTCAGCACCTGGCTCCCCGGGTCCAGCGAACGCCACGCGGTCCTCTGGAGCAATCCGATCGCGCCGCCGACGGTGGTGAGCCTTCCCTGGGCGCCGAGCTGCACGGTGCCTCCGGTGGTCAGCTACATCCCGAAGAAGTTCCTCAATGACGGCATCATCAGCCGGCCCGGCCTTGATGCGACCCGCATTGATCCGAACACGGTGACGATCAGCGACGGCTTCGGCCATGTCACGCCGATCGCCCGCGTCATTCCGCCCGGTCCACCGGTGTTCATCCTGCGGGACATCAACGGCGATGGCACGCTCGACATGCAGGTGAGCTTCTCCAAGGCGCAGATGATCGCGAATGGCACGCTCACCCGACAGAGCTTCCAGCTTGTGGTCTCCTGGGTCGACGCGACCGGGCTGCCGCAGTCCGGCAAGTATCCCATACGGGTGCAGTAGCACACAACCCGCGGTGCCGATTGTGTGGCCGGCGCCGCTTCACCATGCGTGGAGGCAGACATGCCCTCGAGACTCTCCCGTTCCACCGCTTGCCTGGCGCTGATCACGATGCTCGCGACCAGCTGCGCCCCCGATGATTCGACCGCACCTCCATCCCAAGAATCTTCGGTCGTGGCGGCACCCACCGGTTCACCCGCCGCGATCCAGGGATGGCCGATCACCGGACTCGGCGTCCTCGGCACGGGCACCTTCAGCGGCGCCACCGATCTCAACGCTGCCACCACCGTCGTGGGCTACTCGGCGTACGACTTCGGCGGCGATATCCACGCCTTCCGCTGGACCAGTGGAACCGGAATGAGCGATCTCGGAACGCTTGCCGGAGCCGCCTTCGGCTCGTTCCAGAGTTCTGCCCAGGCGATCAACGACAATGAGGAGATCGTCGGCTGGTCCGATGCGCCGCATGGCGGGATCCAGCTGAACCGGGCCTTCTTCTGGAGTCCCGCGTCTGGCATGGTGGAACTCCCCAGCGATACGAACTACGAGGCCCGGGCGTACGACATCAGCAATGCCGGCGTGGTCATCGGCTGTGGGGTGCTGCCCGGCCAGGTGCGACCGCAGGTGCTGCGCTGGCGGCGCAACGCGAAGGGCACGTGGGTGGTCGCAGGCATGGGTGAACCGGCCGCGGCTGGCGGGCAGGCCTGCGGCTATGGCATCAACGCCGGTGCGAACTTCGTGGGGTACTACCCGCCGGGGGGATTCCCGATCACCGGTTTCCAGAACGTGGCGGGCACCTATACCACCCTTGGCACCGGAACCAAGGCAAGCCGCGTCGTGGGATCGCGGTTCGTCGGGGCAGGAGGGATCACGGGCGCGGGAGGGGTGCTTGATCCGGGCGCCGGCCTGCCATGGGAATGGCCGTCCTTCACTGCGGCGCCCTTCTCGCTCGGCTACCTCTATCTGCCCGGCGGCGAAGCGAGCGACCTCAACGGCAACAACCATGTCGTAGGCACGATCGCAGGATCGCGCTCGCTCACGAATCCGCCGTACACCCGCGCCTTCTATTGGGATTGCGCGGGAGGAATGGTGGATCTGGGGAGTCTCTTCGATCAGCCCTTCGATGCGGCCTCTGCCGCCGCCATCAACATCCACGATGTCGTTGCGGGGACCAGCAACCACTTCGCCGTGATCTGGGGGGTCACCCCCACGGCCAATTCGGTGGTACCGCTTCCCTTCTCAGGCGACTGCAAGGTCCCGCCCTTCGTCAGCTACATCCCGAAGAAGTTCCTCAACGATGGCATCATCAGCCGGCCCGGCTTTGATGCGACCCTGATTGATCCGAATACGGTGACGATCAGTGACGGCTTCGGCCACGTCACGCCGATTGCGCGCACCATTCCGCCCGGTCCGCCCGTCTTCGTGCTCAAGGACATCAACGGTGACGGCATGCTCGACATGCAGGTCAGCTTCTCCAAGGCGCAGATGATCGCCGATGGGACGCTGACGCCCCAGAGTTTCCAGCTGGTGGTCTCCTGGGTCGATGCGACCGGATTGCCTCAGTCCGGCAAGTATCCCATTCGGGTGAGGTAGCCGATGCGACCTGACACGATCGTTCCAGTGGTACCATCGTCGCGGCATCGTACGCCTGGATTGCCGGTAGCGCTGGGTTGCTTGCTGGCTTCCACCGTTGCGATCACGATCGGATGTGCTGCCCCTGACGCGGCAGCACCGCACGCCGCTGCGCCTGTCATCCCGGCGGGTGCGCCGATGGCACAGCTGGTCACGCCGACACCGATTGATCTTGGCACGCTCGGCGACCCGCTGCAGCACAGCGTGGCGACCGGGGTCAACGATGCCCATCAGGTGGTCGGGTGGAGCGAGACGCCGAGCGGAGTGGTGCACGCCTTCCTGTGGCAGAATGGAGTCATCACTGACCTGGGAACGCCGAACGGCG
>JBGASX010000114.1:0-10707 GCA_044229445.1 Gemmatimonadales bacterium
GCAGGTGCGCTCGTGGCACTCGGCGCCCGCCTGACGATCGTGAACCGCGACCGTGAACGGGCCGAGGGTTTCGCGCGCGAGGTCGGGGGCACGGTGGCGCCTTTCGAGGCGCGTCACGCCCTCGTCGCCCGGGCCGACGCCGCGATCCTCGCCACCGGCGCCCGCGAACCGATCCTCACCGGGGCGGCGCTGCACGCATCACGCGGTGCCGCCGCGCGCACCACGCATCCGCTGCTGCTGATCGACCTCGGCTTCCCCCGCAACGCCGACGACGGCGTGGCGACGCTCGACGGCGTGACGCTGCTCGGCCTGCAGGATCTCGCGGGGTACGCGGCGACCAGCACCCTCGTGAGAAAAGCCGCGGAAGGGATCGTGGAGGGCGAGTCACGGACGCTGCGTGCCTGGCTCGATGCCCGATGTCGGATCTTCGCGGGTGCGGCATGATCGTCACCATCACCCTCTCCCCCGGCTCGCTCCCCGGACTCATCCCCGGCATTCAGAAGCTCGGGCATGAGCCGGTCGAGTCGCCGCTGCTCCACTTCAAGGCGCCGGAGAGCTGGGCGGAGCTCGACCGCGCCATCGCGCGGATCGAGCAGTATCCCGAGCTCGGCCTCACCTCGCCGCGGGGCTCGCTCGCGCTCGCAAGGCGGCTCGAGGCGGCGGGGCAGATGCATTTGCCTGAGAGGATGCGGGTCTGGGCGATCGGGCCGACGACCGCCGCGCCGCTCGCGGGCTTTGCGACGGTGGAGGCGCCGGCGATCTCGATGGGAGGAGATGGACTGGCGGACGCGATCATCGCGTCGGGCGCGCGGGGCCCGCTGCTCTATCCCTGCGGCGCCGATGCGCGGCCGGAATTCCCGGCCCGGCTCCGCGCCGCCGGCATCCGGGTGGATCAGATCGTGGTCTACCGCACCACACTCGCCTCACCGGAGCAGACGATGAGCGTGCTGCGACAGTCGGATGCGGTGCTCATCGGGAGCCACCTGGTGCTCACCCGCGCGGCGGAGGTGACCGCGGGGCGGCGGCGGCCGGCGCTGGTCTGTCTCGGCCGGGCCACTGCGTCAACCGCGCGCTCGCTCGGCTGGGAACCGGCGGCGGTCTCCGAGGCGCCGAATGCCGCCGGTGCGCTCGCCGCGCTGGCGTCGCTCTAGCTGCCCGTCGGAAGGGGTGCCGGCCGGGGCGCGCGCCTCGCCTGCCAGAGGAGCGCGACGCCGAGCGCACCGAGAAGGAGATTCCCACCCCACATCGCCAGCACGGGCGAGAGTGTCCGCGCATTCCCCAGCTCTTCGCCGACGACGACGGCGGCGTAGTTGAACGCGACGAGCGCGGCGCCCGCGCCGACCGGAATCCACCAGCGCCGCCCCGCGAGTCGCAGGCCGAGTCCCGCGCCGGTGAGCGCGAAGACGAGACAGGCCGCGGCGGTCGCGCGCTTCTTCTCGATCTCCACCCGGTACTGGGCCACCCGGGCCGCCATGGCATCCATCATCTCGAGATCGGCGCTCTCGCCGGCCTTGAGCATTCCCACTTCAGCTTCCCGCACCACGGCCTGCATCTCCGCGATCGTCATCTCCCGGTCGCCCCTGATCCCGGTCACACGCTGCGTCCCCCGCGGTGCCTGGAGCGCGATGTAGCGCTCCCTGAGTGTGGCGTTGGTGCGCGGCACCACCTGGTCCACCACCAGATAGGCCACGAGGCTGAGGCCGACGGCCGCAAACAGCGTGGGCCGGAGCCGGCTCGCGCCCGGGCGGCTGAAGCTGTAGGCCGTGGAGACCAGCACGGCACCCGGCAGGGTGAGCGCGATGATGAACGGCAGGGTGAGCAGCAGGATCGTCGCCCCATCCGCGAGATCGAGGCGGTCCACGAGGACCGGCAGCCGCTGCCGGAGCTGGTCGGCGAACATGAGGCCTGTGAGGCCAAGAAAGGCGACGAGGAAGGAACGGGTATTGCCGAGCGGGGCGGATGACTCGTGAGGCAGCGCGTGCATGGGGCGGATCCTCGCAGGAAGAGCCGATCGAGACAGGCGATGCCTTACGAGATGCCCGGCGCCGAGGGGTGGTCGCAGTCGGGCCGGGTGGGGTCGCGTGCTACCGGGTGAACCCCACGCAGAACTGCGACGTCGGGAGCCCCACCGCATAACTCAGCACGAGCTGCGCGTCGAAGGCGGTCACCTTCGAGTCGCAGCTCGCGTCGCCGTTGGGAGAGGCGACGTAGCCGGGGGGCACGGGGAGACTGACGGCGGCGGAGAGAATCGCCTGCGCGTCGACGGCGGTCACCTGGCCATCGAGCGAGACGTCACCGCGCAGCACGCCGCTGACGGGGAGGGTATAGGCAAAGGCGCCGCGGCCGTGGGTGCCGGCGACGATGGTGTTGTTCGCGAGGTTGTAGACCAGGTCGAATACCGCGACGTTCGGGAGCCCGGTGACGAACGGCGTCCAGTTCACCCCCTGGTCGGACGAGAAGAAGACGCCCAGGTCGGTGCCGACGTAGAGCTCGCCCCGCGAAGGGATCCAGAGGACGCAGTTGGCCGGCACATCGGGCAGGGTGCCGCTGATGTTCTGCCAGAACGCGCCGCCGGTGCTGGTCTTGAAGACGTGGCCGGTGCCGAAGCCGCTCGTCACCAGATAGGCGGTCTGCGGATCGCTCTGGTCCACCTGGATGTCGGTGATGATGCGGTTGGGGAGGCCCGCCCCTACCGGAGTCCAGGTGACGCCAAGATTCGAGGTGACCTCGAGGTCGATCTGCCCGGAGCCCGAGGAGGCGAGATAGAGCGTGAGCCCGTCGGAGCCGGTGCCGATCGCATCGACCTGGCCGTTGTTCGCGGCGGGGAGACTGATCGCCGCCCAGTTCTCGCCCTTGTCGGCGGTGCGGTAGAGCGAACTCGCGCCGAAGTACAGCACCTGCGGATCGACCGGGTCCATCACCAGCGGCGGGATGAAGTTCGCCGCCTCCGCCAGGTTGATGCCGCTGGTCTTGAGGAAGAACTGCCCGCCCAGCGCATCGCGGCGCCGGGGCCCGCTGAAGCCGCTGCTGGCGCCCCACTGGGTCTCGCCGTAGGCGACGCCGGCGGTGAAGCCGTCGGTGGCGGTGTAGCCGCCATCGCCACCGAGCACGAAGGTCCAGTTCGGCGAACCGGTGTACTCGAGAGTGCCGTTGTCCTGGGTGCCGCCGAGCACGCCGGTGGCGGCACCGGGCTGGAGCGAGAGGCCGGGATAGAACTGGGTCAGCGCGAGATCGTTGTTGAGCGTCTCCCAGATGAAGCCCGGGAGGGTCCCGCGATAGATCCCGCCGTCGTTGCCGGCATAGAGCGTGGACGCATCGGCGAAGGCGAGGGCGTGCTGGTCGACGTGGATCCCGCCGCCGGCGAAGAAGAAGGAGTTCCCGCCATCGTTCGAGGCGAACAGCGCGATCCCGCCGAACATCACCTGCTGCGGATTGCCGGGGTTCACGGCGAGGACGATGTCGTACCAGCACTGGGAGCCGCAGGTCGCCTGGGTGGCGGGAAGCGGGTTCCAGGTGACGGCGCCGTCGGTCGTCTTGTAGATGCCGAGGAGCGCGCCGTCGGAGCCGACGCCGTCGAAGTCGTCCTGGATCGCGGCGTAGAGGGTGTTGGGAGACGACGGCGCGATCGCCAGCGCGACGCGGCCGATGTTGCTCGACGGCAGTCCGACCGAGGCCGTCCCCCAGGTCGCGCCGTTGTCGCCCGACTTGTAGATGCCGCGGACGCCGTTGGTGAAGGTGATGGCGGCGTACCAGATGCTGGTGGTGTTCGGATCCTGCACCACCCCGGTGGCATACCCGCTCAGCACTCGGCTCCAGCTCTGGCCGCTGTTGGTCGAGCGGAAGAGGCCGCCGCTGGTCGCCGCGAGGACGACGCTGGTGAAGGTGTTGCCGGCGGTGCTCCGGTCCACCGCGATCGCGGGGATGTAGGCGCCGCCGGTCGGCGTGTCGAAGACCGAGCCCCCGAACTGCGCCCACGTCGTGCCGCCGTCGATTGAGCGCAGGATGCCGCAGCCGTAGTAGCTGTCGGCGGAGAGATTCGCCTCGCCGGTGCCGGCGTAGATGATGTTCGAGTTGATCGGGTCCACCACCAGCGAGCCGATCGCGAGCGAGCACTGGTCGTCGGTGCGCGGACTCCAGCTCGCGCCCGCGTCGGTGCTCTTCCAGATGCCGCCCTGCGCCCCGCCGACGTAGAGCACGTTGGGATTGCCGGGATCGACCGCCAGGGCACTCACCCTTCCCGACACCGCCCCCGGGCCTCCCGAGATCGGCCTCGGCCCGATGGAAGACCAGACGCCGGCACCGAGAAAGGCGCGGCCACGCATCGCCGCCGGCCAGCGGGCGGCGGCCTCCGCCTGCGCCCGCTGCAGCGAGCCGGTGGGGATCCGGTCGAAGGGAAAGGCGCGCCGCCGGTAGAAGTACTCGAGCCGCCCGCGAATGCTCTCGCCCTCGTGCGCCTCGAGGTCCGGTCCCTCGGGGAGCAGCTCCCGTTCCGCCTCCTCCGCATCGCGGAAGCGCTCGCCGCAGGCGGCGATCAGCGGCAGCAGCCCGAGGAGGAGCAGCCGGCGAAGGCGGGAGGAGAAGAGGCGCCGCATTGCCTAACGGGGCTCCGGCGTGAAGCGCGACACCCGGTCGAGTGCCGCGCGCGGGAGCGTGGTGCGGAAGTCGACCCCGTTGAGCTCCTCGAGGCGGAGCTCGAGGGTGCGGAGCGCCGCCGGATCGTTGACCCGGAACTCCACCGAGAAGAGCCGGCCATCCTTGAAGCCCGCGGTCGAGGCGCCGGCGATGCGCACCACCCCCGGCTGCGGATTGATCGCGTGCATCCCGTCGGCCGCGGTGCGGTCGCGGAAGTACACCAGGCCGTTGCGATCGTAGACGAGCCGGGCGGTGTAGCTCGCCGCCATCGGCGCCCCCGCGCGCACCTGCGCATGGATGGTGACGAGACTCCCCTTGGCCGGTGCGGAGTCGGAGAGGGTGACGATCACCGGGCCGTTGCCGGGTGCCGGCGGCGGCGCGGGCGTCGGCTTGGCGGTGTCCTGCTCGCAGCCGACGAGGAGCAGCGCCGCGATGAGCACCACCCCACGGCTCGGCATCGTCTCCCTCCTCACTGGGTCACCAGCGGGTAGCGGCCGGCCACGCTCTTCCCCAGCAGATCGCGGAAGGTGACCGCGGCCCGCACTTCGCTCGTCGTTAGCGTGAGCGGGATGGCACCGGTGAGTCCGGTACCGAGCGCCGCCTGGAAGGTCACGGTGCGGATCGGCACGGCGCCGGGAAAGCCGTTGGCACTCGCCGCCGCCATGAGCAGCGTGCCGCTCGCGGCACCGGTCGCGTTGACGGTGGCGCCGAGTCCGTTGCCGGCATCGGCATCGCTCTGATAGGTGAGGAAGGCGGGATCCCAGTCGAGCTGGAGCGTCGTCGCGCCGAACAGCTCGCCGCTCGCGCGCATGTCGAGCACCAGTGCCACGGTGAAGCTGCCGCCGGCCGTCACGCCGAAGCTGGTGAGGTTGGTGACCAGCACCGGCCCGCCACTGACGCCGACCAGCACCTCCACCGAGTCGGTGTTGCCGCCGGGGAGCTGGGCGACGACGATCGCGCTCCCGGTGTGCTGGCCGGTGACCGCGCCGGCGTTGTCCACCGAGGCGATGGCCGGATCCCGGGCGGTGAAGAAGACGTTGGTGAGCGTCGCGGGATTGCCGTAGGCATCCTGCGCGCTCCACATCCCGAGGAAGGCAGTGCCGGAGTCGAGCACCACGAAGTGATTGGGGACCGTGAGATTGAGCGCCGGCCCGGCGATCGCCGAAAGATTGAAGAGCTGCTGCAGCGCCGTTCCCGCGACGCTGGCGCGGACCACTCGGCCCCCTGGGACGGTGCCGTAGGTGAGCTTGTTGCCGGCGGTGCCGTCGAGGGCGGTCGTCGTCTGGGCCGAGGCCACGGTGCCGGTGCCGCTGGTGAGAGCCCAGTCCACCGTGGCACCGGCGATGACGTTCCCGGCGGCATCCGTCAGGCGGACGATCAGCGTGTCGGAGGCGGTGCCGACCGTCTTGGGGTTCTGGTTGTTCCCCGACGTCGCGGTCAGCTGCCGCGGTGCCCCGGGCGTCACGGTGACCTGCACCGCGTTCGAGGTGATGGCGCCGGCGCGGGCGGTGATCACGGTCGTGCCGACGTGTGAGGCGGTGATGTTCCCCGCCGCCGAGACGGATGCGATGGTGGACACCGCCGCCTGCCAGGAGACCGAGGTGCCGGTGATCGGCTTGCCGTCCTGGTCGAGCACCGTCGCGGTGAGCTGCTGCGCCGCCCCCGAGGCGAGGCTGAGCGGCCCCGCCGGCGTGACGCTGATCGAGGTCGGCACCGGATTCGGCCCGCCCCCGCCGCCATCTCCGCCGCCGCCACAGGCGAGGGAGAGGGCGCCGCCAAGGCACAGGACAAGCGCGGTGCGCAGAGTCAGGCGTCGCACGGATACCGGAGCATGGGGAGTGAAGCGGGTCACTGGCATAGTACGGCGCGCCCCTCGGAGATGCAACCAGACCGGAACGCTACAGCAGCACCAGGCCCACCGACTCGGCGGCGCGCTTCAGCAATTCCTCCCGACTCATCCCCGCGGCGCGGAGCTCCCGCACGCTGGTGTCACGATTCCCCTTGCTCAGCTTCTCGCCGCCCGGCTTGAGGATGAGCGGATGATGGAGAAAGAGCGGCGGCGCCTCGCGGCCGAGCATCCGCGCGAGCGCGAGCTGACGCCCGGTGGAGTCGAGCAGGTCCTCGCCGCGGACCACGAGATCGATCTCCTGGCGCAGGTCGTCCACCACCACCGCGAACTGATAGGTCCAGTTGCCGAGCCGGTCGCGGAGCAGCAGGTCGCCACACTGCGTCAGCGGCTCCTGCTCCTGCGGACCGAGCCGGAGATCCTCGAACCTCTCGATGCCCGGCGGCATCACGACGCGGAGTCCGCGTCCGGGGCCCGGTTCGAGGGCCCTCTCCCGGCACCGACCGCCGTAGGGGCGACCCGGCGGGTCGCCCCCGCCCACAGGTTCGCCCCTACCCGGTTCCGCGGGCGTGGTACGCGAGCAGTCGCAGGCGTAGACGCGATGCCCCGCCGCGACGAGCCGCTCGATCGCCGCCTCGTACACCACGCCGTTGTCGCTCTGCCGATAGGGCGACGCCCCGCGGCGGAACTCGTCGCTCGTCCCGATGTCGGGCACGAAGCCGAGCCAGTCGAGATCCTCGAGCAGCGCTTCCTCATACTCGGGGCGGCAGCGCTGCCGGTCGTGGTCCTCGATCCGGAGCAGCACCGACGCGCCCCGTGCCCGCGCCGTCTGCCAGACATAGAGCGCGTTCGCGACGTGGCCGAGGTGGAGGTAGCCGGTGGGGGCGGGGGCGAATCTCGTTCTCTGCATGGGGAGGTTGGTCGATAGTTCCGAGTACTTAGTACTTAGTACTTAGTGCTCGGTACGAGCCTTGGAGATCACGCACTAAGCACTGAAACACCGACACCTTCGGACAGCGTCCGAGCTACAACACAATACCGTTCGGTTAGATCGAGCAGCTTGGCGAGTTGCTCCTCCGTCGCCGTGCTATCGAGGGTGACGGTGAGCCGCACCGCGAGCAAACCGACCGGGACCTCCTTGCTCACCCCCAGCGTGCCGCGCGCGTCCCAGTCCCCCTCGGCCCTGATGGTGCCGCTCCGGACGGTGATCCCCATCGCGGTGGCGACGGCGAGCAGGGTGACGCCGGCGCAGCCGGCGAGCGCCTCGAGCAGGATGTCGGCGGAGCAGCGCTCGGCGCCGCTGCCGCCGGCGGCGGGATGGAGCCCGACATCGGCACCGGCGTTCGGCGCCTCGACGTGGCAGGCGATCCGGCCCTGATCGAGGGTCGCGACAACGACGGAGGTGACGAGCGCAGAGGCGGGATCGGTGCGGTAACGCTGCTTGAGTGGCGCCTGGAGGGCGCGGAGTTCTTCGGAGGTCATGGGAACAAAGATAGCCCGGACCACGGAGGGTCCGGGCCACTCGGAGGCCGCGGGCTACTCAGTAGGCCGCACCCTCCGTGGTGCGGCCTGCGGGTTATTCCGGCTGCCGCCGCAATCCCGCCAGCGACGACTGCACCCGGTCGGAGAGGCGGCGCTCGTCGCGGAGCGCCTCGAGCAGCCCCTCGACCCGCTTGGTCTCCAGGGTGAGCGCGCTCGCCATGCCGAGGAAGTGGTCCACCTGCGCCTTCTGGGCGACGAGGGTCTCGAGCGACTCCCGCACGTCGGTGGCGAGCAGGTCGGCGTGCGCCAGCCGCTCCTCGGTGCGGTCGAGCTGGCGGCGGCGATCCTCCAGGGTCTGCATGATGCCGTCGGTGTCGCCGAGCCGCGCGAGCAGCGCGTCGAGTTCGCTCCGGGCGCGGGCCATCTGCGGCTGCGCCGCCGTCACCGCGCGGGCATCGTCCTGGGTGCGTTCCGCGAGATCGAAGAGTGCCCGGATCTCGCTCTGCAGCGAGGCGATCGTCGCCTGCCGGGCGACCGCCTGCTCCATCGCCTGCGCGAGCTGCTGCTCCGCCCCGCGCCACTCGGCCAGCTTGGCCTCGAAGCCGGTGATCCGCTCCTGCGCGCTGTTGAGCACCCCGATCCGCGCCTCCAGCTCGCGCGACAGTGAATCACAGCTCGTGAGCCGCTGATCGGCGGCGGCGAGCGAGGCGTCCACCTCCCGCGCCCGGTCGGCCAGGGTCTGCGCGGCGACCGCCGCCTCCTGCCGGAGGGTCGCGGCGCGATCGAGGTGCTCGGTCGCCTTGGCGAGCGCATTCTGGCGCTGATCGATCTCGCGGGAGAGCTCCTGCATCCGGTTGGCGAGGGTCTCGAGCCCGCTCGCGCGCTGCTCGACCCCCTTCACCGTCCCCTGCACCGCACGCACCCGCTCCTCCATCTCCCGCACCTCGGCGCCGAGACTCACGAGCTGGTTCCCCGCGCGCCCGACCTCATCGAGCCTCGGCACCAGCGTCCCGAGATGATCCTCGGCCGCCTCCAGCCGCTCGGCGAGGCCACGGGCGCGCGCCTCCATCGAGGCACCCATCGCCGCCGATTCCGTCAGGCGCTTCTGCACGTCGTCCACCACGCCGCGCCGCCCCTCGACCACGGTCATCTGGCTGTTGAGCTGCTCCAGCTCCTGGCGGAGCGCATCCACGGTGGCGCGCATCCGGTCGAGTCCGGCGACATCGGTGCGGAGTGCTGCGACCGTCCGGTCGGTCTCGCCGAGCCAGGTGCGGGTCTGATTGAGGGTCCCATGGGTGTCGCTCAGCTCCTTGCGGGCGCCGCGGAGCTGTTCGAGCGCCTCGTGAATCGCCTCCTCGGTGGCGCCGAGTCCGGAGAGATCGCGGACGGTGCGCTCGAGCAGCGGGCGCGACTCCTCCAGCCGGCAGGTGCGCTCGGTGAGTCCGCCGATCCCCTCCTCGAGCCGTTCGAGATCGGCGAGCCCGGTGCGGACCCGCGAGCCGAGTTCGGCGACGCGGGCGAGTTCGCCGGTGAGACTGGTGACCTGGGTCGAAAGGGTGTCGGCCTTCGAGGCGGCGGTGGTGATCGCCTCCGCGCCGGCGGCGAGGGTCGCGAAGCGCGCCTCCCACTCGGAGAGGTTCCGGCGCAGGTCGCCGACCCGCTGCCCCATCCCCTCGACGCTCCGGCTCTCGAGCGCGAGCCGCTCGGTGCTCTGGTCGAGCCCTTCGCGGAGGGTGACGAGACTCCGCTCCGCCGCGGTCTGGCCGCTCTCGATCCGCTCCAGTCGTTCGGTGACGGAGCGGCTCCGCTCGGTGAGCGCGGTCTGCGCCTCCTGCAGCGATTCGAGTTCGGTGCGGAGCGCGGCGACGGTGCGCACCGCCTCACTGGAGCGTTCGGCGCCCTGGTCCACCCGCTGCATCAGCGCGGTGAGGTGCTCGAGCTTGGCGGTGGCGCGATCGACCTCGTCCCGCTGCTGCTCGAGGAGCGCCACCTTCTGGCCGAGCTGATCGGCCATCGCCTTGGCGCCGGCGAGCTGGCGCTTGGTCTGCGCCACCGATTCGGCGACGCCCATCATGTCGGCGACAAGCTGCTCGAGGCCGCTGATGCGGTTCTCGGTCTCGGCCACGGTGCGGGTGATCCGCTGCCAGTCGCCGTCGAACGACTCGATCCGGCCCGACGCCGTCTTGTAGCTGTTGAGGGTCGCGTCGTGCTGATCGCGGAGCCGGGCGAAGTCGGCGCGGAACGCCTCGTTCTGCGACTGCAGCCCCTCCATCTCGGACTTGAGCTGACTGAACGGCCCCTTGAGGGAGAGGAAGCCCGAGAGTTCCTCCTTGAGCCGCGCGGTCGCGGCGACCGTCTCGGTCAGCAGCGTCACATCCACCCGCGCCTGCTCGATGCCGGTGGCGGTTTCCGCCATCTGGGTCTCGAGCCGGTTGTGGGTGCCGGTGAGTCCGGCGAGCTGACTCTCGGCCGCACCGAGTCGCGCGGCGAGATGCTCGATGCCGGAGAGCTGGCGCTCGAGGGTGTTCACCCGTTCACCGAGGGTGCCGAGTCGCTGGAGCTGGCCGATGGAGCGATCGGCGTGCTGCACCAGCTGTTCGAGACTGCCGCGCTGGGATTCGAGACGGGTCACGAGCTGCTGCAGCTCGGCGAGATCCTCCGCGGAACCACTCCGGCGCAGATTGCTCAGGAAGGCGGCCATGACGGTGCGTCCTCGAGACGGCGTTTTGTGGGGTCTGGTTCAGTCG
>JBGASX010000115.1:0-10167 GCA_044229445.1 Gemmatimonadales bacterium
CGGCGGGCGTACACCTCCAGGAAGACGGCCGCCGAGCCGCCGCCGGGCGCCGGAACCTCTACCGTTGTGCACGACTCCCGTCCGAGCGCCTGCTGGGCGGCGTCCGCCACCGCGGTCGCGAGCCAGCCATCGCCGCGCTCGGCGTCGACCTGGCCATCTTCACGGAGCAGGACCGACCGCCCGAGGTGCTCGGCCGTGCCGGCCCCGATGACCGTCGCGACGACGAGGCCGCCTTCGCTCGTCGCCGCCTCGAGCACGCGTGCGGACACCGCGGGCTCGACGAAGACCTTGATCGTGCCGCCGCAGGCGAGGCCCACCTCCCACGCCTTCTCATCGCTGACGCCGTAAGTCACCAGCTTCGGCGTGCCGCTCGCGATCGCCGCAGCGATCTCCTGCGCCGCTGCACTCTCTACGCAGCCGCCGGACACCGATCCGGCGAGTGCCCCATCCGCCGTCGCGAGCATGCAGGCGCCCTGGGCACGCGGCGCCGAGCCCCACACGCTGGTCACCACCGCGCGCCCGACCGCGCGATTCCCGGCGTGAAGCTGCTGGTAGTCCTGGAGGAGATCCCGCATGGCAGATCCTCTGCGGCTGGCCCCGGATGAATGGAGTGGACCGTCCAACGATAGTCCCGCGCTCGAAGCGTCGTAAGCCCGCGGCGGCCGGGCGCCGACCTTGGCACGACTGGCGTCGCACCCCACATTACGGCTCCCTCGTTCCTACCCGACTCTCCCGAGGCCCGAGTGCTCCGCTTCCGTGCCGCGCTGCTTGCCGCGCTGTCGATCCTTCCCGCCGCCTGTTCCCCGTCACCGGAGCAAATCCGGGCCACGCTGAAGCAGCATCCGGAGATTCTCGCCGAGGTCATCCGCCAGCACCCCGCGGAGATCATGGAGGCGCTGCAGGCCGCCGCCGACTCCTACCAGCGCCTCTCTCAGGCGAAGGCGGACCAGGCGGAGGAGGAGCGGATCGGCAAGGAACTGGCCGCACCTCGCCATCCCGTGATCGGCGCTGGGCGCGCGGTGCGCGGGGCCGCGGAAGCACCGGTGACGATCGTCGAGTACTCCGATTTCCAGTGTCCCTACTGCCGCCGGGATGTCCCGGTCCTGAAAGCGGTGCTCGAGAAGTATCCCGGTCAGGTCCGGCTCGTCCTCAAGCAGACGCCACTCCCGATTCACGCGCATGCACATGAAGCGGCGCTGATGTTCGAGGCGGTGCTGCGCCAGGGCCAGGACAAGGCGTGGCGCTATTTCGACCTGCTGTTTGCCAATCAGGAGCGGCTCGGCGCCGAGGGAGGGGCCTTCCTCGATGCTGCGGCACGGCAGGCGGGGGCGGACGTCGCCCGCGCGCGACGCGATGCCCGGAGCGCGGAGATCGCGGCGATCGTCGAGGCGGACCTTGCCGAGTTCCAGCAGTTCGGCTTCTCGGGGACACCGGGGTTCATCGTCAACGGCGTGATGCTCGACGGATCCAAGCCGCTCGAGGCGTTCGACCGGATCATCACGCGGGTCCTCGCCGGCCAGGGACCTCCTCCATCGCTCGCGCGCCCCGATCGTGGCCGCGATTCCGCCGCCGGCTCGAGGTGACGACGCGCACATCCGTCGGGTCGCTCTTGCGCGGCTGAGGGAATTTCACATTTTGGAACGGGGCCCTGGCCGGGGCCCCGTTCGGCGCTTCAGCACCCAGTCAGATCTCCCGGGCCCCTTCCGCCCGGTCCCTCGAACAGTGCGTCTGCGACAGCGGAGCGCCCTGGTTGCCGCCCTTCCTCTATCCCCGGAGTTCCTCCCTATGCTGCGTCCCGGTTTCTCCCGCAAGGCTCTCTGTGTGGCCGGTCTTGGCGTGCTTGCCGCATGCTCGGACGGGTCGATGTCGCCCGCGAACACCACTGCCGGTGGGGTCTCCACGGACGGCGTGAAGGCTGGCCAGCCCATCGGGGCGGTCCTGCATCAGGGCAGCACCAACGTGACCACCAACGCGGCACCGGTGCAGTTGCTGACCTACCACAACGGACCGGTCATCAAGGCGAGCAAGATCCAGGCGATCTTCTGGGGGCCGCAGTTCAGCAACGGCTCCTTCCCCGCGGACGTCGTCCCGGGCATCGACCAGTTCTACAACGGCTGGAGCGGGAGCCGCTACAACGGGCTCAACACCGAATACGGGGACGCTGCCGGCAAGATCACCTCGAGCGCGACCTATCTCGGGCACGTCTTCGACGGCAGCTCCGCGCCGGGTGGCGCGCTCAGCACGGCCCAGGCGGTGGCCGAGGCGTGCGCGATCTCCGGGCAGAACCCCGACCCGAATGCGCTCTACGTCATCTACACGCCGACCTATCCGTCCGGCGTGAACTACTGCGCCTGGCACACCTGGGGCAACTGCTCCAATGGCAAGCCGGTGCAGGCGGCGTATGAGCCAAACCCCTCTGGAATCGCCGGCTGCAATCCGGGCGACACCCAGACCGGCCACTCCCAGATGCTGGCCTCGCTCGTGAACACCTCGGCCCACGAACTGGCCGAAACCGAGACCGATCCTCGAGGCAATGCCTGGTACGATCGCCGCGGCAACGAGAACGCCGACAAGTGCGCGTGGCAGTTCGGGACCCTCGTGCAGCTCGCGAACGGCAGCAGCTGGAAGATCCAGAAGAACTGGTCCAACAACGCGCGAGGCTGCCTCACCGGCTCCTGAGCGACCAGCGCTTCCTGCAGTGCGCGGGGCACCGCCATCCGGCGGTGCCCCGCTTTTTTTCTTCCCGCCCGGCGTGATTAGCTTTCGCGGCCAGCAGTGCCCCGTGCCCGGCGTGACCATCACCATCCCGAAATGAGGTTGCAGGCGTGTCCCAGGAACCTGCGAGTGCGCTGGTGGGCCGGATCGGCCAGGCGGTCGACGCCGCTCGAGACGCCACCATCAGACTGCATCAGTCGTTCGTCCGCGCGGCATCGGTGACCGGAGCGGAAGGTCCGATGAGCGCCTGCGCCGCCGAGGCGTTCCGCGCGCGCGGTCTCGAGGTGGAGACCTGGGCCGCCACCGCCGAAGAGATGCGCGGCTACCTCGAACACGTCGGGGAGCAGCCCGGGTATGAAGGACGGCTGAACGTGGTCGGGAAGCGGAAGGGCGCGGGGGGCGGTCGTTCGATCCTGCTGAATGCGCACATCGACACGGTACCGGAAGGGGACCACGGTCTCTGGTCGCAGCACCCGTACGCGGCCAACCTGGTGGATGGAAAGGTGTACGGTCGCGGCAGCTGCGACATGAAGGGCGGGCTCACGACCCACCTCGCGGCACTCGCCGCGCTGGATGCCTGCGGGATTCGTTTGAAGGGGGATGTGACCATCGCCGCGACGGTGGGCGAGGAGGACGGGGGCATCGGGGCGCTCTCGACGGTGCTCCGTGGCTATCGTGCCGACGCCGCGCTGGTCACCGAGCCGACCGAGCTGGCGCTCGTCACCGCCTGCGAAGGGTCGCTGGTCTTCCGGCTCACCATTACCGGCCGTTCCGCGCATGCCGCCACCCGGGACGAAGGGGTCTCGGCGCTGGAGAAGTTCCTCCCGATCTACAACGACCTGATGGCCTTCGAGCAGGAGCGGAACGCCTCGCTCCGCCACCCGCTCTACGACCGCTTCCCGAACAAGGTGCCGGTGAACGTCGGCGTCGTCCGCGCCGGGAACTGGGCCTCGACCGTCCCCGAGATGCTGGATGCCGAGATTCGGGTGGGATTTCTGCCGGGTGAGGAACTGGAGTCGTTCAAGCAGCTCGTCGCCGCCCGGATCATGAGTGTGGCCGCGGCCGATCCCTGGCTCCGCGATCATCCTCCGGTGATCACCTACTTCGGCGGGCAGTTCATCGCGGCGGAGACGCCGCAGGATGCGCCGATCTGCGATGTCCTGCGCACGGCGCACACCGGTGTCACCGGCAAGCCGCTCGCGACCGAGGCGGCCACCTATGGCGCCGACATGCGGCACTTCATCGCCTTCGGCGGGATGCCCTGCGTGATGTACGGCGCCGGCGACATCAAGCTGGCGCATGCCCCCGACGAGTACCTCGAAGTGGACGAGCTATTGACGGCGGTGAAGGTGGTCGCGCTCGCGCTGGCCGAGTGGTGCGGGGTGGCCCAGTAGGGGCGGGGCTCCGTCCCCGCCCCCTTAATCGCGGGACGTGAGCGAGCCGAGCAGCTCCCCCAGTCGTTCCAGCGAGGCCACGCTCGCGCAGGGAAGGAAGTGGTCGACGAAGGGCAGCCCGGCTACCAGCCCCTGGGTCAGCGGTTCGAACCCGGCGCGACTCGCGAGCGGATCGAGCCACAGCAGCCGATGACAGGAGCGCCTGAGCCGGGCCATCTCTCTCGCCAGCAGTTCCGGATCACCCCGCTCCCAGCCATCCGAGACGAGCAGCACGACTGCCGCACTGCGGATGGTGCGACGGACCCACCGCTGATTCAGTTCCCTCAGGCTCTCGCCGATCCGGGTCCCACCACTCCAGTCCACCACCGATCCCGCCACCCGCCGGAGCGCCTCATCCGCGCTCCGGATGCGGAGCTGCCGGGTGATCCGGGTGAGCCGCGTCCCGAACACGAAGACCTCGAGCGGCGCGCCGGAGCGGGCGAGCGCATGTGCGAAGCGCAGCATGAAGCGGCTGTACCGTTCCATCGAGCCGCTGATGTCGCAGATGAGGACGATCGGCCGGGGACGGGTGCCGCGCTCGATCCAGCGCCAGTGGAGGGGCTGCCCCCCGGTCGCGAGTGCCCGGCGGAGCATGCGGCGGAGCGCCGGGCGCTGCCCGCGCCGGGTGAGGAAGCCGCGCCGCGCCGGCCGCAGCGGCAGCTTCGGCCTGAGTGCCGCGAGCATCCGCACCGCATCGCGGGCCTCGTCGCCGCTCAGCTCTCCGAAATCGGCGTTCCGGATCGTCTCCGCCTGCGAGGCGGCGCCCTGCATGACGACGGGGATCGGCTCCCGCCGTTCTTCCCCCGCGCCGATATCCGCCGAGAGATCGAGCCCGCCGGGGCGGCGTTCGCTCTGCTGCATCCGCGGGAGCTGGCCGGCGAGATCACCGCGCGCCGTCCGGCGGCGCCAGAAGAGTTCGAAGGCCTCGTCGAAGATGGCGCGATCCTCCCGCCGCCTGACAAAGAGCACCCGGCCGGCGTTCCGGACGTCGCCCTTCCGGCCGACGCCAATCGTCCCGAGGACCTGGGTGAAGGTCCGGGTCTGCTCCGCGTCCACCGGCAGGCCCGCGCGTCGGAGCAGCCGGCCGAAGAGGATGCAGTTGGCGGCGAGGGCGGTCCCGTCGACCGCGGCGTCTACCGCGTCGGATCGAGGCAGAGGAGCCGCGCCTCCACGTCGGCGAGAGCGCCGGCGAGCCGTTCCTCGGCGCTCCCTGCGCGTGCCGAGGCGTTCACCTCATACAGCGTACCGGGCGAACGCTGCGGTGGATTGTCCCAGTACCCCCGCATCACCCGGATGTACTCGTTCGACATGTTGCGCGTGATCTTCCCCTGATCCATGTCGACCTGCAGCGGGATCGGCCGCGGTGGCGGGACGCTGATGCCTGACCCGGAGCGGATGAACAGTTCGGCACTGTTGCGGCTCCTGGCATGTTCGATCTGACCGCGTACCAGCGTCAGGGAGTCGATCAGGCGAGCACGACTTGCCGAATCGAGTGGCGGTCCATCCGGGAGGAAGGCGCGGCAGGCCCCGGCAAGTTCCGGATCGTCCTCCGGTCTGATCGCGGCGAGGCCGTCGTGCATCCCGTACGCTAGGATGGCCTGGGGAAGCTCGCCGCGACACTCATGGGCCCGGGCCTTCACCAGCGGGATCCGCGGGTCCATCCGTTCGGGGTGGCGCATCTCCCGGTCGAACGCGGCATTGGCCTGGAGCAGGGCCGCATGGCAGTCGTGGTGCTGGTACAGGGAGACTTCGGCCTTGTCCCGCATCTCCTGGGACCAGGTCCGCGGAGTCGTCCTTGCCGGTGCGGGTCCCCGCTGGGCTGAGGCAGTGGCCATCACACTCGAGGAGAACAGCAGAAGGAAAAGCAGCGAATCAGCCGATCGCATCGGTCCCTCCGGACAGGAATGACAGCCCCATCTTGACGCAATTGTCAGGCGCTGTCAACCTGCCTCGTTTTCATCCCGGCCGAGATCGGTCAGTGTCAAACGGAACGCGGCACCCCGCGCCGTGGCGGGGTGCCGCGTCATGGACCATTCGGCTGTCGGCGATCAGAAGATCGTGTAGATGAACGGCGCCAGCACCGATCCCTTGGCGAAGACCAGCAGCGTGCCGACCAGCAGCATCAGCAGGATGAGCGGCATCAGCCACCACTTCTTGCGCGCCTTCATGAACGACCAGAGCTCTCGTACCAGACTCGATTGCGACACGGATCCTCCTGGAGCGGCGCTCGACGGCGTCGTCAGAACTGCCGGGTGAGCGAGTTGGCCTGATCCGGATCGGGCTTGCGCACGACCCAGTATCCGGCCGCATCGGGACGATGGACCATCGGGTTGCGGCCGAAGAGACGCATGACGAGTCCCATCGGCGTGATCACCAGAAAATAGACCAGCCCCATGAAGATCGGGGTCGTGACCTTCGAGAGCAGGTGGGAGAGCCCCATCCAGGCGCGGTGCACCCCGCCGAGATAGCCGGGCAGCAGCAGCCCGCCCGCGGTCAGCAGGCCGCCGAGGGTCCAGAGCACCAGCGGCGCGATCTCATGCCCGCGCCAGCGGGAGATGCCCCCCAGGACCAGGAAGGCGATGCCCACCGTCAGGCCGAACTTCCGGCCCTCCTTCGGGGTCAGTCCAGCTGGAATTCGGTCCGCCAATCGCCGCTCTCCTTCCATTCAGGCTGGCCGTCCTTGTGGAGCAGGAACGGGTAGAGCACCAGCGCGTCGATGTGGGTCCGCATGAAGCAGCGGTAGGCATCGGCCGGGCTGCACACGATCGGTTCGCCGCGGACGTTGAACGAGGTGTTCACCACCACCGCGCAGCCGGTCTGCCGCTCGAACTCCCGGATCAGGTCGTAGTAGTTCGGGCTCGTCTCCGGCGTCACCGTCTGGATGCGGGCCGAGTAATCGATGTGCGTCACCGCCGGGATGTCCGAGCGGACGACGTTGAGCTGCTCGATGCCCCACAGCTTCCGCTGCTGCTCGGTCATCGGGATCTGCCGCTCCTTCTTGACCGGGGCGACGAGCAGCATGTACGGCGAGTCGCCGTCGAGCTCGAAGTAGTCGGCGACCCGCTCCCGGAGCACGCTCGGCGCGAAGGGGCGGAACCCCTCGCGGAACTTGATCTTGATGTTCATGTCGGCCTGCATCTTCGGGCTGCGCGGGTCGCCGAGGATGCTCCGTCCGCCGAGGGCGCGGGGGCCGAACTCCATCCGGCCGTCGAACCACCCGACGATCTTCTCGCTGCCGAGGAGGGCCGCCGTCTTCTCGAGCAGCGCGGGCCGGTCGAGACGCTCGTACGGGGCGCCGATGCTCGTGAGATACTGCTCGATCTGTTCCGGCGTGTACGACGGGCCGAGATAGGCGCCGTGCATGCTGTCCCGCCCGGGGACCACGGTGCGGGGCTTCTTCATCTGCCGGTGCCACGCCATCTGTGCGACGCCCAGCGCGCCACCCGCATCACCCGCCGCCGGCTGGATCCAGAGCTGCTTGAAGGGGCCTTCCCGGAGCAGCCGGCCGTTGCCCACGCAGTTGAGCGCGACGCCGCCGGCGAGACAGAGATTCGGGAGCCCGGTCTCCTGGTGCGCCGTCCGCGCCATGCGCAGCATGATCTCCTCGCACACCACCTGCACCGAGCGCGCGAGATCCATCTCCTTCTGGGTCAGCTTCGACTCGGGCTCGCGCGGCGGACCGCCGAACAGCTCGTGGAAGTGCGGGCTCGTCATCGTGAGCCCGGAGAGGTAGTTGAAGCAGCGCTGATTCAGCCGGAAGGAACCATCCTCGCGCAGGTCGAGGACCTCGCGGTAGATGAGGTCCACGTAGGTGGGCTCGCCGTAGGGCGCGAGGCCCATCACCTTGTACTCGCCCGAGTTCACCTTGAACCCGGTGTAGTAGGTGAACGCCGAATAGAGCAGCCCGAGCGAGTCGGGCCACTGCAGCTCGCGGAGCAGGGTGAGATCGTTGCCGCGCCCGACGCCGATCGACGCCGTGGCCCACTCCCCGACACCGTCCATCGTCAGGATCGCCGCCTCCTCGAAGGGCGACGGAAAGAACGCGCTGGCGGCATGCGACTCGTGATGCTCGGCGTACAGCAGCAGACCGTCGTAGGCGAGGGCCTCACGGATCTCGCGATCCATGTACAGCTTGTCCTTGATCCAGAGCGGGCCGGCCAGAAGGAACGACTTGAAGCCGCGCGGCGCGACCCCGAGATAGGTCTCCAGGATCCGCTCGAACTTGAGCAGCGGCTTGTCGTAGAAGGCGACCGCGGCCAGGTCCTTCGTCGTGATCCCCGCGGTGGCCAGGCAGTAGTCCACCGCCAGCTTGGGGAAGGCGGAATCCCCCTTCACCCGGCTGAGGCGCTCCTCGCTGACCGCCGCAACTATGTCGCCGTCCCGCAACAGGCAGGCGGCGCTGTCGTGGTAGAAGGCGGAGATACCGAGTATGTAGACCGGGCTGGTGCCGGACATCAGGGATTCCTTGGAATTCTTGGGCTGAGGGAGCACGTTTTGGCAAGAAGCAGGCCAATGGAGGGCCGGCCCGCCGGATTTGGCCCCCCTCTTGCCAGCAGTCGCCGCCGGTCGGGCCGGTAAAGTACTATCGTCGCGCTCAGGATACCCCTTTTCGACGGATTCGCCATGAAACTCGGAGCCGCTCTGGCCAGGCTGGGAGGCGCCGTTCGCGACGGCTGGCTGATGCTGGGCCTGACCCTGGTCTTCTTTCTTGCGCTGGAATTCGGATACCGCGGCGTCCACGCCTTCCGGGCCCCTCCGCCCGCCGACGGAACCCTCTCCCCGGCCGACTCGGCGCTCCACCCCTATGCGAAGGCCGCCTGGTGGGGACCCTACCAGGGGAAGGACGGGCTCCTGGCCCGAAAGAACCGCTACGACGCCTATCGGGGCTTCTGGGGCGTTCCGGCGACCTCGCGGTACGTCAACGTCGACTCCGCCGGACGCCGGGTCACCCCGCAGCCGGCGGTGACCGCCGCCCATCCCCGGCGACTGTTCATGCTCGGTGGCTCGACGATGTGGGGCTACACCGCGCGTGACTCCTTCACCATTCCCGCCCTCACGGCGGTCGCGCTCCGCGAGCGCGGCATCACCGATGTGGAGGTCGTCAACCTCGCCCAGGGCGCCTTCAACACCACCCAGGAAGCCACCACGCTGGTCGTGGAACTCGCGCGCGGGGATGTCCCCGATGCGGCGGTCTTCCTCGACGGCTACAACGATATCGCGACCTCGGTGAAGTACGGCTCGGTCGGCCACACCTACGGTGAAGAGGACACCCAGCGGCAGATCGATCTCGGACGACGCGGCTTCTGGCTCGAGCTGGTCGGACTGGGGCGGCACTCCGAACTCGTCCAGCGGCTGCAGCGGATGGTGGGCATCAATCGGCCGGTGAACCCGGCGCCCGGAACGCCCGAACGCATCTGCGGGCCGGTGGCGGGCTATTACCGCGACGTCGCACGGTCGGTGGAGGCCATCGGCACGCAGTGGGGATTCCCGACGCTCTACTTCCAGCAGCCGATTCACGCCACGACGCACAAGCGACTGACGCCCTGGGAGCAGAAGCTCTACAAGGGCAAGTCGCTGGCGCCCTGCGCGGCGTCGATCGATTCGGCGATGGCCGATCAGGCGGGACGCACCTATTTCTCTCTGGCGGGCCTGTTCGACGCCGACACCGTTTCGGTCTACGTGGACGAACACGCCCACATCACCGAGGACGCCAACCGGAAGGTGGCCGAACGGATCGCCGACCAGGTGGCGCCACTGCTCCAGCGCCCGGCTAGCCCGCCCGCACCTCGCTGACGAGGGTCGCGGCACCGGTTCCCTTCATGGCGGCGACGTCCTCGCGGTACTTGAGGAGGACGCCGAGGGTCTCGCTGACCTGCCCCTCCTCGAGGCGCTGGGCGCCGAGGGCCGTCAGCGCCGCCGCCCAGTCGAGGGTCTCCGCTACGCCCGGCAGCTTGGTGAGGTCGGCCTGCCGGAGCCGCTGCACGAACCCGACGACCTCGCGCGCCAGCACCGCCGGGAT
>JBGASX010000012.1:0-74667 GCA_044229445.1 Gemmatimonadales bacterium
GCAGGATCGCCTGGAACTGCCGGTCCCGGCCCTGCTTGGCGCTGCCGCCGGCCGAGTCGCCCTCGACGAGATAGATCTCGCAGAGCGCCGGATCGTCGAGTGAGCAGTCCGCCAGCTTGCCGGGCAGGACGGCGCCCTCGAGCCCGGACTTCTTGCGCACCAGGTCCCGGGCCTTGCGGGCCGCCTCACGGGCCCGCGCGGCGCTGACCGCCTTCTCGATCACCGCGCGGCCCACCGCCGGCTTCTCGTCGAGGAAGGTGCGGATCTGCTCGTAGACGACCTGCTTGACCACGCCCTCGACCTCGGAGTTGCCCAGCTTCGTCTTGGTCTGCCCCTCGAACTGGGGCTCGCGCACCTTGCAGTGCAGGACGCAGGTCAGGCCTTCGCGGATGTCCTCGCCGGTGAGCGAGAAGTCCTCCTTCTTCAGCGAACCCTGCTGCTTGGCGAACTCATTGATCGCCCTGGTGAGGGCGGCGCGGAAGCCGGTGAGGTGCGTGCCGCCCTCGTGGGTGTTGATGTTGTTGACGAAGGTGAAGATGTTCTCGTTGTAGCCTTCCTCGTACTGGATGGCGACGTCGACCTCGACGTCGTCCTTGGTGACGGTGAAGGCGATCGGCTTGGGATGGAGCGGCTTCTTGTTGCGGTTGAGCCACTCGACGAACTGGATGAGGCCGCCCTTGGCGAAGAAGGTCTCGTTCTTGGCTTCGTCGGGCCGGTCATCCCGCAGGGTGATCGTCACCCCCTTGTTCAGATAGGCGAGCTGCCGCAGCCGGTCGGCGAGCGTGCTCCAGCTGTACTCGAGCACGGTGAAGATCTCCGGATCCGGCTTGAAGCGGACCAGAGTGCCGGTCTCCTTGCTCTTGTCGAGCTTCTCGAGCTGCTTGACGGTCTGGCCCCGCACGAACGACATCCGCCACTTGAAGCCGTCCCGCCGCACGATGACTTCGAGGCGTTCGGACAGCGCGTTCACGACCGAGACGCCGACACCATGCAACCCGCCGGACACCTTGTAGCTCGACTTGTCGAACTTGCCGCCGGCATGGAGGACCGTCAGCGCCAGCTCGACGCCGGGGACCTTCTCCACCGGGTGGATGTCGACGGGGATGCCACGGCCGTTGTCCTCGACCGAAATCGAGTTGTCCTTGTGGATCGTGACATTGATCGTGTCGCAGTAGCCCGCGAGGGCCTCGTCGATCGAGTTGTCGACGACCTCGTATACGAGGTGATGCAGGCCGTTCTCGCTGGTCGAGCCGATATACATGCCCGGCCGCTTGCGCACCGCCTCGAGGCCCTTGAGGACCTGGATGGAGCCCGCGTCGTACTGCCGCTCGTCGCCGTTGCCCGCCGATTCCTTCGCCATTGCGCTTCCTGTTGAGGACCTTCGTGAGCGCGCACCCGCGTGCGCGCGGTTCCCGTTACCGCGGCCGTTTCCACCGGCTCCCGCCCGGGCTGGGCTCGATCCCTCCCGCCAGCCAGCGCACACCGGTGATGCGTCCCGTGCGCCCCGTGTTGAGGCGCGCCAGGATCTGCGGGGTCATGAGCTGGAGCTCGGAGGCCCAGGCCGCGGTCGCTACCTTCACGCGCAGCACCCCCTCCGGCGTCACCGATTCCGGCTCCGTGACCGAGTCAATCTGCGGTCCGACCAGTTCCGCCCACTCCTCGATGACTCCGGCCTGTCCCATCCGCCGGACCAGGCCCGCGCGCTTGATGTACGACTGCAGCACATCGGCGAGCGGGGTCGGCCGGGAGTCGCCACTGCGTTCTCTCATCTCATCCTGCCAGTGCGTGACCGCGACCCGGGGTTGGGGTCATGGCGGGCTGACTCGTCCCGCCTCCACGCCCCAGACCGGCAGCGCGAGACCCGGCGGCAGCTCTTCCCGCCGCGGTGAACTGATGAAGACCTGCGCCGACCGGCCGGCGAAGAGCCGGCCCGCAAGACGCTCCTGCCGCCCCCCATCGAGCTCGGCGAAGACATCGTCGAGCAGCAGGGCGGGGCAGGCGCCGGTGGCTGCCTCGATCGTCTCGAGTTCCAGCAGCTTGAGCGCGATCGCCGCGCTCCGATGCTGACCGGTCGAGCCGTACTCACGGAGCGCGTGCTCGCCAAGCCGGAGCGCGAGGTCGTCGCGATGCGGCCCGATCGTCGTCATCCGGCGTGCCGCATCGCGCGGCGCGGCCTGTGCCAGGCGTTCCGGCCATGAGGCCGGGTCGGCGAGGTCCGGGATGCCGTGATACGACAGCATCGCCTCCCCGCCCTGCTCCCCCAGGCTGACGACCGTCTGGGTGTACCGCTCTGCCTGCGCCGCTGCCCAGGCGACCCGCCTGCCGACCACCACGGCCCCTGCCTGCGCGAGCGGCAGATCGAACCCGGCCGCCACGTCGGGGCGCCCCTGCCGAAGCGCCGCATTCCGCTGGGCCAGCGCCGCGCGGTAGCGGGCCAGGGCGCGCATGTACTCGTGGTCGGAGAGCGCCAGCGTCCGATCCAGAAAGAGCCGCCGCGCCGCGGCGGGCCCCGACGCCAGCCGGACGTCGTCCGGGGCGAACACGACTGCGAGCCAGATCCCCGCCCCTTCGACGAGCCGTTCCAGCGGGGCACCGTCCAGCTCGAGACGTTTGCGGCGGCCCGCCTGACGAAACGTCGCCGCCACCGATCGCGGCCGGCCATCCCTGCTGAACTGGAGCCCGACGTGAAATCCCGCCTCGCCAAAGCGCGCGACTTCGGCATCCAGCGAGGTCCGGAACGACCGGAACAGCACCGGATAGGCGATCGCTTCGAGCAGGCTCGTTTTCCCCTGGCCATTGGCCCCGAGGAGCACGATGCCGGGCTCGGGAATGTCGAGCACCGCGTCCGCAAGATTCCGAAAGCCGCGGACCGTCAGCCGAGCCGCCCGCACTACTGGACCGCGATGCGCCGGATGGCGGTGTCACCCCGATTGCCCAGCCGGTCCGTGGCGAAGAAGCGAAGCAGAATCGTGTCGCCCGCCAGTCCACCGGTCGTCAGCGGGAGGCCGAAGCGCAGCGAGTCCCGGCTCACGACCTCGGGCTGGAAGCTCGAGAGACCGCCCACCGTCTCGAAGTACACGGAGTCCAGCCCATCGGGATCGGTGCTGTATCCGGTCACGAAGTACGTGGCGGAATCGCCGGACACGGTGATGTCGCCCAGGGGCCGGTCGATCACCGTATGCGGCCCCGCACCGCTCGGCCCGGTCCCCGGGAAGATCAGGCGATCCCGGGTCCCGCAGCCGCTGATCGCCGAGGTAAACACCACGGCAGCCGCGGCGATCGTCCATCGCATGGGGCAGGGAAATCGGCCTGAAAGCATCGCCAAATTTAGCCGCCCCAGGGGGGGATTTGCAGGCGCGACTATCGGCCCGAGAAGTCCGCGCGCCGCTTCTCGAGGAAGGCCGTCATCCCCTCCCGCATGTCGGCGGTGGAGGAGAGCAGGCCGAAGTGATTGGCCTCGAGCAGGAGGGCGTCCTGAGAGGTCATTTCGAAGCCGGCATCCACCGCTTCGAGGACGCACCGGACCGCCAGTGGCCCCTGGGCCAGCACCGTTCGGAGGAAACTCTCGCATTCGGCCAGCAGGCGGTCCGCCGGGACGACCCGGTTCACCAGGCCGATCCGGCAGGCCTCCTGCGCGTCGATCATCTCTCCGGTGAGCAGCAGTTGAATCGCCCGCCCGCGTCCGATCAGGCGGGGCAGGCGGACCGTGCCGCCATAGCCGGGGCCGATGCCCAGTTTCACCTCGGGCTGCCCGAACTTCGCCGTGTCGCTCGCAATCCGGAGGTGACAGGCCATGGCAAGCTCACAGCCACCGCCAAGACAGAACCCGTTCACGGCCGCGACGACGGGCTTCCGGAGGGCCTCGAAGCGGCGGAAGATGGCCTGCCCCCGGAGCGATCGCTCCTTGCCTTCGAATGGGCCCTGGCTCGAGAGCTCGCTGATATCGGCGCCGGCGACGAACGCCTTGGGTCCCGCGCCGGTGAGGATGACCGCACGGACCGCCGAGTCATCTCTCGCGGCATCGATGGCAACCCCGAGTTCCCCGATGACGGTGTCATTCAGGGCGTTGAGCTTGTCGGGACGGTTCACCGTGATCACGGCGATCCCGTCGCGCAGGTCGTAGAGCAGAGTGGAGTAGGGCATACCGATCCCCGAGGCAGAGACGTCGCTGGCCGGCCCGCAATGAGTGGCGGAAACCTAGCAGGACCCGGTGTGGCCGGAACCCTACTATTGCTGGCCAGTGGCGACGGTTTGCGGTCCTTGATCCGCAACCAGCCGCTCGGGTCAGGGAGCAACTGGGAGCGGAATGCTTCAGCGACCGTCTAGGTAATTCACACAATGAAGTCGGAATTATTCGATGTAAATATTTGGCAATAAACAACTTGTGTCTTCATTAACACATTGGTGCGTTCGAAAGATTGACAGACAATCCCGATTGCTGGCATCCCTGTTGCCACTGGTGCTCCCAGAGTCTAGGCACCATCTGAAACTGGGAGACCCCGATGCTGCGCTCGCGACGAATGCAGGGAGCCATCGCTTCGCTGCTGCTGGGAGCCACGCTCCTCAGCAGTTGTTCCTCGATGGAGTCCACCACGGCGCCCAGTGCGGCGCCCACCTCACCGGCGGCCAGTCTTCAGCTGCCGCTCCTGAATGGACTCCTCGTCTGCCAGCTGCAGCCGTATGCCTACACCCAGCAGGTGGTCGGGCCGGCGGGCGGCACACTGCACATCGGCAAGCATCTCCTGGTCATCCCCGCAGGCGCGCTGGCACAAGCCACGCTGATCACGGGTGAGGCGCCCTCCGACTTCGTGAGCTCGGTCCGGTTCAAGCCCGAGGGGCTGCACTTCCTCCGTGGCGCCACACTCACCCTGGACTACTCCAGTTGCCCGGCGGCGAGGCTCCAGCTGCTCAAGCGGGTGGCCTACACCACCGACGGTCTCGACATCCTGAGCTACCTGCTCTCCCGCGATGACCTGCTCCACATGAGGGTCAGTGCGGACCTGCAGCACTTCTCCCGGTACGCGGTGGCCTGGTAGTCATGCCTGTCGTCCGGCGGGCCAGTGCACTCGGCGGGGTGGGAGAGACGACGGAGACGCCGCCATCCGCGGGCGACTGCCTCGCCGAGGCCCGTGTGCACGAGCGGGCGGGACGAATGCCCGAGGCGATCGCGGCCTTCGAGGCCGCGATCCACCTCGCGGACCTCGAGGAGGAGCCGCGGATTCTGGCCGAGGCGCTGCGGCGGCTCAGCGTCCTCTGTCACCTGCGGAGTGAACCGGAGCGGTCCCGGTCGCTGTGCCGTCGGAGCCACGAGACGGCCCGGGCGCTTGGCGATCGAGGGCTCGCCGCCGAGGCGCTGAATACCCTCGGAGGATTTGAATTCGAGCATGGGGCGATGGGGCCGGCGCGCGAGCTGCTGCAGCAGGCGCTGCTGCTCGGTGGCGACCGGGCCGATCTGCGAAGCCGGATCGAGCAGAACCTTGGCATCATCGCCACGATTCAGGGCGACCACGCTGCGGCGCTCGTGCATTACCGGTCCTCCCTCGATGCCTGTCAGGCATCCGGGGACGAGAAGGGCTGCGCGATCGCCTATCACAATCTTGCGATGATCAGCGCCGATCGCCTCGAGTGGGACCAGGCGGAATGCTACTACGCAGCCAGCGAACGGATTGCCGAGCGGATCGGTGACGTGCACCTGCAGGGACTCTGCCGGCTCAACCACGCGGAGGTCCATCTGGCACGGCAGGCCTACGGTCCGGCGCGGGAGAGCGCCGAGGCGGCGCTGGCGATCTTCGATCGCCTGGGCTCCCGCATCGACAAGGCGGATGCCTACCGGGTGATCGGGATGGTATACCGCGCGACCGGACGGAACGCGCTGGCGGAGGCGAGACTCCGCTCGGCGATCGCGACCGCGGTGGAGACCGGCTCCGTCCTCAGTGAGGCCGAGGCCTGCCGGGAACTGGCCAGACTCTTCCAGACGATGGGCCGCAATCAGGAGGCGCTGGCACACCTCAACACGGCATGGCGGCTGTTCGGGCGACTCGATGCGCATCTCGACCTCGTCGACGTCGAGGCCAAGGTGTCGGATCTCGAAGGGACCTTCCTCGCCGTCGTGCGCGACTGGGGTGAGTCGATCGAATCGGCGGACAGCTACACCCACGGGCATTGCGAGCGGGTGGCCGATCTGGCCGTCGCGGTCGCCCGCGAACTCGGCCTCTCCGAGGGGGACGTCACCACCATCCGCCTTGGTGCCTACCTCCACGACGTCGGCAAGGTGAAGGTCCCGCACGAGATCCTGAACAAGCCCGGGCGGCTGACCAGTGAAGAGTTCGCGGTGATCCAGCAGCACCCCGTCTGGGGCGTCGAGCTGCTGGCGTCGATCGAGTTTCCCTGGGACATCAAGCCGATCATTCGCTGGCACCATGAGAAATACGATGGCTCGGGCTATCCGGACCGTCTGGTGGGCGACCAGATACCGCTGGGCGCCCAGATCATCGGCATCGTCGATGTCTATGATGCCCTGACCACGACCCGGAGCTACCGCGCCGCAATGCCCCCCGAGGAGGCGATTGCCTGCATGCGCATGACCCCCGGCGCCTGGCGCAGCGAGCTCTTCGAAGCGTTCCTCCGGGCGACGGCCGTCCCGTGGGCGGCGGTGGCCTGAGCCCCGCCGTGGAGCCTCCCGCGTCATCCTCGGGAGAGGCCCTCTTCGAGCTCGCCATGGCAACTGCCCGCCGTGGAGAGCTGCAGGCCGCTGACCAGCTTGCCCGTCAGCTGTACCGGGAGACCTCCGATCCAGGCCGCCTCACACGGCTGGCCAATCTCCTGGGGGGTATCGCCTTCGAGGCCGGTCGCCTCGACGAAGCGGAAGGCTGGCTGGAGGAGGTCATCCGCCGGTCCGGGCCCGGGATCGATCCGCTCATGGCGGCACGCGCGTCCAACAACCTCGCCTCCATCGCCCACCTGCGCGGCAAGCGCCATCTTGCGCTGAGCCTCTACCAGAGCGCCCTGCGCATCTGGTCCGAAGCGGGCGACCGACTCGGTGAGGCGCAGACCGCGCACAACCTCGGCATCGTGGCCAGGGAAGAGGGGGAATTCGCCGCGGCATGGCTCCATGCCGAGCGGGCGGTGAGAGCTGCCCGGTTGGCCGGGGACCCGGGTCTGGAGGGGCTGGCGCTGATGGGGCGTGCGGAAATCGCGCTCGCGCGTGGCGATGGGACGGCGGCGCGCGCCGACCTCGCAACGGCACGTGCGCTCGTGAGGCAGGCAGGGGATGCCGGCGGGTCAGTGGAGGCCGATCGTCTGGCGGCCCGGATCGCGCTCGCCGAAGGCAGGCCGCGGGAGGCGCTCCGCATGGCGCAGGCCGGCTACGCCGCGGCCAGTCGGCTGGGCATGAGCCAGCTGGCCGGCGAATGCGCCGAACTCTGCGCCCTCGCCTCCCGCAGGCTGCTGCCGGCCGAGCGCGTGGCCGGCTACCGTGCCGAGGCCACTCGCCGCTATGCGGCGCTCGGCGCCAGGGCGCTGCTTCGGCGCATGACCTCGGAATCCGGGCGCTGACTCTCGCGGACTGGCGGGGGCAGGTATCTTCTGTCCATGTCCATCACCCATATTGGCTGGGCGCCGGATGCCGGCGTACGCTTTCTCGACCAGACGCTGCTCCCGAGCGAGGAACGGTACCTCGAGGTCTACACCGTCGAGGAGATCGCCGAGGCGATCCGCATCCTGAGAGTGCGCGGGGCGCCGCTCATCGGCGTCGCGGCGGCCATGGGGGCGACGCTCGCCGCGCGCAACCTTCCCGCGGGAGCGCCCCCCGCAGTGGCCCTCGAAACGGCCCTCGCCGCCTGTGACCTGCTCGAAGCCACCCGCCCGACGGCGGTGAACCTCGCCTGGGCCCTCGCCCGCATGCGTACGGCCGCGCGCCGGAGCGGCGGGGAGGGACTGCATGCGGCGCTTCTCGCCGAGGCCAATGCCATCTGGGAGGAGGACCGCGCGATGTGCGAACGCATCGGCGCGGCCGGCCTGCCGCTGGTGCCGGACGGCGCGCTGGTCCTCACGCACTGCAATGCCGGGGCGCTTGCGACGGGCGGCATTGGCACCGCCCTCGCGCCGATCTATCACGCCCATGCGCTGGGACGGAAGATACGGGTCATCGCGGATGAGACCCGTCCGCTGCTGCAGGGCAGTCGGCTGACGGCGTGGGAACTCACCAATGCCGGCATTCCGACGACGGTGATCGCGGACAACATGGCCGCGAGCCGGCTCCGCCTCGGCGACGTCACCTGCGTGATTGTCGGTGCCGACCGGATCGCCCGGAACGGTGATGTGGCCAACAAGATCGGTACGTACAGTGTGGCACTGGCTGCCCGCGAGCACGGCGTGCCGTTCTACGTCGCCGCGCCGAGGTCGACCTTCGACCCGATGACCCCGGACGGGCCCGCGATTCCGATCGAGGAGCGCACTCCGGACGAAGTGCGCCGGGTCGGCCCCGCGGCGGCGCGCGCCACCATCTGGAATCCGGCCTTCGACGTCACTCCCGCCGCGCTGGTGCGCGGTTACATCACCGATGCCGGGCTGCTGACGAAAGAGCAACTGGGCCGCCTCGCCGACTAGGCTCGCGGCCAGAATCGCCTGACAACCAACCCGCACCGTCCGCCGATGCCATCGATCCTCGCCCTCGATCAGGGCACCACCGGCAGTACCGCGCTCGTCATTCACCAGGACGGGCGCATCCTCGGCCGCGGGTATCGCGAGTTCACTCAGTTCTTTCCGCGGCCGGGCTGGGTGGAGCACGATCCGGAGGAGATTCTCCGGGTAACGGTGGAGGCCGCGCGCGAGGCAATCACTGCGGCCGGCGAGATGCCCACCGGGGTGGGGATCACCAATCAGCGGGAGACCGTCGTCCTCTGGGACCGCGCCACGCTCCGTCCCGTGGCGCCCGCGATCGTCTGGCAGGACCGCCGCACCGCGGAGCGATGCCGCGAACTGAAGGCAGCCGGTTGTGAGGCGATGATCCGGGAACGTACCGGGCTGCTTCTCGATCCCTACTTCTCCGCGACCAAGCTGGAACTGCTGCTTCGGGATCCCGAGTCGAGGCGCCGAGCCGAACGGGGAGAACTCGCGGCGGGGACGATCGACACCTGGCTCATCGCGCGACTGACCGGTGGGCGCGTCCACGTCACCGACCATACCAACGCCTCCCGGACCCTGCTGTACGGACTCGCGTCGCGGGACTGGGATCCCGCGCTGCTGGATCTCTTCGGCGTGCCGAGAAGTGTGCTGCCCGAGATCGTCCCGTCGGCGGGAACGGTGGGTGAATCCGACGCGGAGTTCTTCGGCGCTGCGCTCCCGATCGCAGGGATCGCCGGCGACCAGCAGGCGGCGCTCTTCGGCCAGGGCTGCGTACGGGAGGGTCTCGCGAAGAACACCTACGGGACCGGGGCGTTCCTGCTCACCTATACCGGGCAGCACCGTCCCAGTCCGGGGGAGGGCCTGCTGCTGACGGCGGCCTGCGGCCCCCGCGGCGAGCCGGCCTATGCGCTGGAAGGAAGCGTCTTCATCGCGGGCGCTGCCATCCAGTGGCTGCGCGACGGCCTGGGCCTCATCGCGCGGGCGCACGAGACCGAGGCGCTGGCGCGTTCGGTGGCTGACACGGGCGGGGTCTATTTCGTCCCGGCCTTTGTGGGGCTGGGGTCGCCGCACTGGGAGGCCGAAGCCCGTGGGACGATCGTCGGACTGACCCGCGGCACGACGCGCGCCCACCTGGTCCGCGCGGCGCTGGAGGCGATGGCATTCGCCAGCGCCGATCTGCTCCAGTCGATGGCTGCGGCCTCGCATCTCACCGTCTCGGCCCTGAGAGTCGACGGCGGCGCGACGGCAAACGACTGGATGATGCAGTTCCAGTCGGACGTCCTCGGCGTGCCGGTCGAGCGGCCGGACAACGTCGAGACGACGGCCCTCGGCGCCGGGGCGCTCGCGGGGATCGCGCTCGGGGTATGGCCGGCGATCGATGCCTTTCTCGCGGGCCGGGTGTTCACGCGGTTCGAGCCCGGGCTCGACCCGGCGGGGCGCGAGGAGGGCTGGCGTGGCTGGCGTCGGGCGGTTCACGCGACACTCGCCTGGGCGAGGCATCATCCCTGACGCGCCGCGTGGAAGGCCGCGCGCCGGACAGTCCGGGAAAAGGAACGGGGCGACCGATGCCGGTCGCCCCGTTTCGCGTGCGTGTCCGGTGGCGTCAGAAGCGCCAGGTCAGGCTGCTGTAGAAGAGCGTGGTCGTGAACCCGGGACTCTTCTCCCGCTGGCCGGACAGCGACAGGAACCAGCTGCGCGCCAGACTCACGTCGAGGTCGAGCCCATACCATGTGATCGTGCTGCTGGGCGGACTGTTGTGCGGGTTCCGGTCCTTGCGCAGGCCGCCCTCGAGGTCCACATGAATCGGCTGCCACGGATCCGCTCCCAGTCGCAGCACGTAGATCTCGCCGCTGTTCTTGAGCGAGAAACCGGTGCTGTCCGGGCTGGCATGGCTCTGGTACCAGGTCGCTCGGCTCGTCACACTGAGGTGCAGGGGCGTGAACCGGTCCAGTCCGAAGGTCCCGGTGTAGGACGTCGCCTTCCCCGCACCGGCGCCGTCCGAGAAGCGGACGTCGCCCGAGACACGCGTGCGATGCCCCATCAGCGAGAGTCCGCCCCAGACGCCCTGACGGTAGGCATCGTCGAAGGCGATCGCGGGATTGGTCGCGTCCCGATAGAGCCGCACGCTGCGGCGGTTGTCGTAGCCGCCGTTGAACGAGAGCCAGCTCGCCGGCCGAACGGCGCCATTCAGGTAGGTGCTGGTCGGCGAGATGGAGTTCTCACCAAGGGAAACCTTCCACGGCCGGTAGTAATCCACCTCCTGCAGGGCATACAGCGACACCACCCGGCTGCTCACGCTGGCCTGTGCGAAGGCAAACTCGCGGTTGGATTTCCCGCCCGCGTAGGAGCCGACCGCGCCCGTCGTGAAGGACCACGGGATTCCGCGCCCGGCCTTGTTATGCAGCTGGACGTATCCGCCGAAGTCCTGGATCTCCTTCGAGAATCCGAGGTTGACCTTGTCCGGCTCCACGCCACCAAACGCGCCGAAGGTCAGGTGCGACCCCCCGACCTCGACGAGGGCGCCGTCGAAAAGGCTCACCCAGGTGACGGCGGTGAGATACTGCCGTCCGGCCGCCATGCGGAACCGGTCCCCGGGCGCGTTCCAGAGCAGGGCGGCCTGATACACCCGCGTGTGCCCATCCACGGCACTCGAGCCGTCCGAGCGGGTCGCCGCGGTGCGTCGGGTCCGCAGGTCCACCGCCAGTCCGAATGGTGATCCCCCCAGTTCGCTGCCATCGAGGCGCAGGTCGAGGGACGGCTGATTGAACCCGCCGCTGTTCGGGGTGGTCTGGGAGAGGAGGTAGCGGCCACCGACGCGACCGTGAAGCCCCGGTCCGCTCAGCCGGTGGGGGCGTGATCGTGCCCTCGCGAGGGTCGCCGGATCGCCGCGCTTCGCCGACGCCGACGGGGTGAATCGCACCAGGTCGCCCACCGCGATGTCGGTAGCCCCGCGAACCACCTCGCAGGAGGACTGTCGTGAAGAGAGGTACACCACCTTGAGGGTCGCGGCGGTGGAATCGTGCCGGATCACCGACAGCTCCTGGCCCTCCACCAGGCCGTCGGTGCGCCCCGCGCTCACATAGATCGAGGTGCCGGAGATGTACGTGACACTCGCGCTCAGGACCGAACTGGTGTCCTGGGCGGCGCTCGTCGAGGTGAGGCCGATGCCGAATAGGATGGCCGCGCACGCGCCCCGAAGGGCTGTCTGCATCGGTAGTCTCCGCATGCGCCTCCCGGTGCGGGGCTCGCCCCGCTGCTCGCGCTGAGGTCGTTCCAGGGTGCTCGGCATCAGTCGCAGGTCCCCTGGTTGAGGTAGGTGCAGGTCGGACGGTGATGGTGGGTGCTGCACGTCGACTGCTTGAGGTCGCTGGTCACATGGCAGGTGGCGCACACGTTGTTCGCACCCTGATGCCGGGCACTGAACATCGAGTGGTACTGGGTCGGCAGCGTGACGCCCGCGTCCCAGGCCACCGTATTGCTGGAGCCGGAGTGGCAGGTGATGCAGGTCTGCGGCCAGTTGTACTGCGTGTGGCTCGGGTTCGCCGCACTGGTGTAGTCCGCCAGATGGCACACCTGGCAGGTGGTAAGCGTCCCCTGGGTCCCCTTGTAGACACCATTGGTGTGGCACTTGTCGCAGGCCGTCGTGATGTGCGTGCCGGTAAGCTGGAACGCAGTGGTGCTGTGCTTGAACGTCGACGGGACCCACGCGTTCGTGTTGTGACAGTTCGTGCACGTCGTGACGAAGCTCGGCAGCGTGTGGGCCGGGTTGGGGACGGGCGCGCCGTTGGTGCCGTTGTAGTCCTTCTGGTGACAGCTGAAGCAGTCGGTCGGCTTGCCCTTGTAGACGCCGTCCGCATGGCACTGGACGCAGTTCAGCGCCTGGTGGCCACCCGTCAGCGGGAACTGGCCCTTCGAGTGATCGAAGGCGGCATTCCAGTCCGAGGTGTTGTGGCAGAGCACGCAGTCCGTGCTGAAACCGCTCGAGCTGTGCGGCGGAGTCGCCGTCGCGTTGTACTTGTCCAGGTGACAGCTCACGCACGTTGTGCCGAGTGGCGTCTGGAAGTTCGAATTCTTGTGACACTGGTCGCAGGCCGTTCGGGCATGCACCCCCGTCAGCGGGAAGCCCGACGCGTCATGATTGAATCGCGCCGTCGTCCACGCGGTCACGCTGTGACACTGGGTGCAATCCTGCGGGAAGTTGTTCTGGAGGTGGTCGGGCGCCTTCGCGGCCAGATAGTTCGGCCGGTGGCAGCTGATGCAGTCGGCCGCCCGGGCGACGAACTGCAGATGCCCCTGTTCGGTCGGGGCGTGGCACGCCGTGCAGTCCGTCGCGAGGTGGGCACCCTCCAGCGGGAACCGGGTCAGCTGGTGGGCCCGGGTCATCCGCCCGCGGTCGATGAAGCTGCGGGTGGTATGACACTGGACGCAATCGGCGCCCAGTTCGCCCCGGTGCGCATCCTCATGGCAGGAGGCGCAGGTGCTCGGCGTGCCCTTGAAGTCGAGGGACTGGTGACAGGCGCGGCAGGCCGCGGTCGTGTGCGCGCCGATGAGGGAGAAACCGAACTTGTTGTGATCGAACGACCGGCTGATCGTCACGTGGGTCCACCCTTCCGAGCGGTGGCACGCGATGCAGTCGACCTTCAGCTCGCCATGCGGGGAGCGGGTGCGCTCCTGGGCCGCGAGGGGCCCCGCGAGGAGCAGGGCGAGGCCAACGAGGATCAGTCGCTTCATCGGTTCTCCTTGCCGCCGTGGCAGCTCTCACACTTTCCCGACAGGGGCCGGAAGATCAGCCGCTCCGAGTGCCCACCCGACACATCGTTCACATGACAGCGATTGCACGGCACGTTCTCGTGCGCGCCCTTCAGCGAGAAGGACGCATCCCGGTTGTGGTCGAATCGGCCCGCCGGCGAGAAGGCCTCGCTGGTGTGGCAGGCCTCGCACCGCCCGCCGTCCGCCCGGCTGGCGAACTGATTGCCATGCGGGTTCTCGTGGCAGTCGGCGCACGCCGTCTTTGCCGAGAACCGGAGTTCGGCGAAGCTCGCCCCACCCGCGATGAGCGACGAGCGTTTCGGTGTGCCCGCCATCTGCTTCATGTCCGCGTGGCAGGCGATGCATGGCGTCGCCCCATGCGCTCCCTCGAGGGCCAGCCCGAAGTCCTTGTGGGTCGCGATCGTCGCCGTCGAGGGCCGGAACGCCCGCGTATCGTGGCAGGCGAGGCATCCCTGGCTCTTCATGCGTGCGCCGCCGGCCGAGAAGCGACCCTTGTGCGGATCCACATGGCAGGCGGCGCACTCGACCTGCGTGACCTTGAAGAGGATCCCGGCCTTACCCAGCACCGTGGTCGTTGTGAGTGGGGGCAGCCCCTTCCGGTCGCTGCCGTGACAGGCGCGGCATTCGATGTCGCCATGCCGGCCGTCGAGCGCCAGCTTCAGCCTGGCGTGCGCGGAACGGTCGAAGGTGCTGGGCTTCCATCCGGCCACGCCGTGACAGGCGGCACAGTCGCCGCGGTCAGCCCGTGCACGGAGCTGCCCTCCATGATCATCGGCATGGCAGTCGAGACATGTAGCCGCCGCGGGCCGCATCACCACCTTCGAACTGCCCCATTTCGGTACGGCCGCCGTGCCGGCGTCGCGTCGATGGCAGGCCGCGCACTTGACGGTCCCGTGCTTTCCTTCAAGCGGATACTTGGCCCTGGCGTGCTGCTCGACGGTGAAGGTCGAGGGCACAAAACCGGCGACCGTGTGGCAGGCATCGCATCCCACGATCTTCCCCGCCAGGGTCGCCGTTCCGTTATGCGCGTCCTTGTGGCAGGAGGCGCAACTCTGGAAGGCCGGCTTCTTCAGGGCCGCCGTGGAGAAATCGCCGTGGCAGTCGGCGCACCGCACGGTGGCATGTTCGCCCTTCAGCGGGTACTTGGTCCGGTCGTGATTGAAGCTGGACCGGTCGATCTGCTGGAAGCTCCGTGTCGAATGGCAGCTCGCGCAGTTGGCGCCGAATTGCCCCTTGTGGACGTCCTCGTGGCAGTCCGCGCAGCTCTGGTGAGGCACCGGCTTGTAGACCGGTACCGGGCGCCCCTGCGCGTCGGTCTTCGGGGAGAGCCGCGGAGCCAGATGGCACTTCTCGCACTTCACGTCCGCATGCTTGTTGGTCAGCGGATACGCGGTGCTGTCGTGGCTGAACCCGGGAGTCACCGTCCATTTGCCGGTATCGTGACACTTCACGCAGTCAGTGCCGAGCGCGCCGCGATGCACGTCGGCATGACAGCTGGTGCACGTCGTCTCGAGGCCGGTGTATCCCTGGCCGGTCTTCCGCGCGGACAGCTTGGCCGCATCGGAGACCTGGTACTTCGGCTGGTGGCACTCGGTGCACTTCGTGTCGGCATGGGTCTGCGTCAGCGGCCAGCCCGCACGTCGGTGGTCGAACCGCGCGGCGCTGCCGTCCGGCCACTTGACCATGCTGAACGTCTCACCGGCGTGATCCGGATGGCAGGAGGCGCACGGGGTGCCCTTGGCCTCCGTGCTCGCGTGGTAGCCCCGGCCACGATCGATCAGCCAGGCGAGATCCTTGTGACAGCTCTCGCAGCGGGTGGCCATGCCTTCCTTGCCGCCGCCATGGCACTTGGTGCACTTGAGCGTGCCCTCGAGCTCACGGTGCGCACGTGCCAGCGGCCCGGGGGAGACCTGTCCCCCTAGCCGACTGTTCGAGACCGCACTGAACCCGAGTGCCAGCATGATCACCAAGCCGATCGATCGGAATTGCATTACCAGAACCAGGTCGCACCCATCGCGACGACGACCCCGACGTGCACCAGGACCGCCACGAGGGCGGTCAGGGCGAAGGGGCGATGCGCCACGTGCCAGAATCGGAAGATGTCCCGCGTGGCCTCGAGCATCCGGGCCTGCTGAGTGAGCGCCATCTCCCGGCTGGCGAGTCGCACGACCTCGCGCAGGGCACGGCGGTCGAGCTGCTGGCCGCCGGGGCGATTCGCGCAGATGCGCCGGAGGGCGCGCGCCGCCCGCCGACGGGCGAGGTCGTCCTTGATCATCAGGACGACCGTTTTCATGAAGCCCGCGCCTTCGTGAGGCGTCGGGTCTGACCGCAGGACGGACTCGACCTGGGCGACCGGCAACCCGGATGTCGCGGCGACCGAGGCCATCAGTTCATGCCGCTCGGCGGCGATTTCTTCCGCCGTGAGTTCGAGACCGCTCGCGCTACGCGGGATATGGACGTAGAGGTAGCGGCCGGCGATCCCGCTCAGCGCGACGATGATCATCGACCAGTATCCCAGTCCGATCACGCCATCGAATCGCCAGGCGGCGTGGATGGCCGCAAGAAAGGGCAGGACCAGCGCGGTCGCGACGTGGACGTCCATCCACTTCGACATCGCGCCCGTCCAGGCGAGCCAGCGGTGTTTCTTGCGGAAGGGGTAGAGCCACAGGAACACGAAGATCAGGACCGAGAGGATGCCCGCACTCTGGCCGATGTAGCCGGACGGTCGGAGCCAGGGATGCAGCGGGCTGCGAACCTGATCTCCAGGCGAAGCGAAGTAGTACCCGCTGCCTGCGATCGTCACGCCGAGGAGAATGGCGACCGATACGAAGACCGGGGTCAGGGTCTTGTCTCCCCGGGCCTTGGGCTTGGCGGCGGCTGGGTCGGGGCGGCCGGGCGGCTGCACTTTCAGCGACTGGGTCGCCGAGGGGGATGCGTCGGGGCGGATGCTGGCCAGGCTGGACCGGGTCATCGTGTGCTCGATGGTGCTCGAATTGTCTGGTTTTGATGAGCGCTGTCACGCCTTGTTACGGCACAAACCGTGCGAGACGCTAGTGGCGGAACCGCAAGCTTGGCTGGGAGTTGTGGAGCGCTAATCCGTTGGTGGGAATGGCCTGGAGGTCAGGTGTGAGACACCTCACCCCATTCACCAAGCGGTACAACGCATTCCACGTGTAATGAAATGTTGCACTTCATGAACGCCGGTGATTTTGCCAAATGCTCATCTACCTTGCCTTCGCAGTATTGCTTGGCGTCGCGCTGGTCGCCCAGGTCCGCGGACTCAAGAAGCGTGAGGCAACCGCCCGGGCATCCGCGGAGCGCGCCGGCCTGACATCCTCAGGGCCGCGCGCCCAGCACCCGCACATCGATGTGAGCTGGTGCATCGGCTGCGGGGCCTGCGTGACGGCCTGCCCCGAAGGCGACGTGCTGGCGGTCATCGGGGGCAAGGCGGCACTCATCAACGGCCCCAAGTGCATCGGGCACGGGCTCTGTGCCGATGCCTGTCCCGTCGGCGCCATCGAGATCGTGATGGCTCCCCCGAGCATGATGGCGGACATGCCCGCTCTCTCTCCCCAGTTCGAAACCAGCGTCCCGAACCTCTTCATCGTCGGGGAACTCGGCGGGCTCGCGCTCATCAAGAACGCCGTCAACCAGGGACGCGACTGCATCGACCACATCGCCGGACTGGTGCCGCAACTCCGCCGGCGGCGGGTGGGCGATGTCGTCGACGTCTGCGTGGTCGGCGCCGGCCCGGCAGGATTGTCGGCCTCGCTGCGCGCGGTGGAGAAGGGCCTGAGCTATGTCACGCTGGAGGCGGAGGACTTCGGGGGAACAGTTTCCAAGTATCCCCGGCAGAAGCTCGTCATGACGAGCCCCGTCGAGTTTCCGCTCTCGGGCAAATTCTCCAAGCTGGAGATTGGCAAGGAGGAACTGCTCGGCTTCTGGAAGAAGATCGCGCAGAAGGCCGGCCTGAAGATCCGGACCCAGGAGCGGGTGGAGCACATCCAGCGCGAACCGGATGGGGCCTTCACCATCGAGACGACGAAGGGACGGTATCGGGCGCTGACGGTGGTGCTCGCCATCGGGCGGCGGGGCAGTCCCAACAAGCTCGGTGTGCCTGGGGAGGAACTCGATAAGGTGATGTACAGCCTGATCGAGGCGGAGCACTACAAGGACAATCACATCCTCGTCGTCGGCGGGGGAGACAGCGCCATCGAGGCGGCCATGGGACTGGCCTATCAGAAGGGCAACAAGGTCACCCTGTCGTACCGGAAGGATGTGTTCAGCCGGCTCAAGGAACGCAACAACCAGCGAATCCGGGAGTGCATGCGCACCGGCAAGGTCACGGTGATCTTCAACTCCGAGCCGCTCGAGATCCGGGAGAAGTCGGTGATCCTCAAGGTGCAGGGCGGCAAACGTGAGGTCCCGAACGACTACGTCTGGGTCTTCGCGGGAGGGACACCGCCGAACGCCTTCCTCCAGAAGATCGGGGTCCAGATCGGCCGGGTGGACCTGAGCGCCTCGGCGGCGGCCGAGGCGCGCGAAGTGGCCTGAACTGGTATATTGGGGACGTACGTTCAGCCCGGAGATTCAGGCATATGAAGGCTGGTCACAAGTTCATCATCGGGGCGGGAATCATCGTGGGCGCCGTCAGCGTCCTGATGGCCCAGGGTGTGAAGCAGTTCGGACAGTATTCGATGAAGCCTTCCGAACTCGCCCAGCGCGTCGAGCGGGATCCGAGCCTGTACGATACCGGGCTCAAGATGGAGGCGAAGGTCGTGCCGGGCTCGGTCACCCGGGACGCGGCCAGCCAGACGATTGATTTCAAGGTCAGCGATGGCGTGCAGACCTATGCCGTGAGCTATCGGGGGCTCGCGCCCGATACCTTCACTGACCAGAAGGACATCGAGGTCGTCGTCGAAGGCCGGCTTGGGCGCGATGGCGTCTTTCGAGCCACGACGCTCCTCGCCAAGTGCGGCTCCCGCTACGAAGCGAAGTACAACGAGCAGGGCAAGCAGGCCTAGCCAGAACGCTGCCATGACTGATGAAGCGGGGTGGGACTCGATCCGAGTCCCACCCCGCTTCGTTTGCAGGCAACCGTGGTGCCGGGCTAGCGGGGGTCGGGAATACTCCGCCCATGGCACGCGGCGCACATCTGGGGGTTCCGCCGCAGCAGGCGGGCCGCATCGAACCCCGGGCCGTGCGGATCGAAGCGGCCACCTGCCTGCGCCGAGTGGCACTTGAGGCAGTCCCGCTCGCTGTGGCAGGTGACACAGGTCTCGAGTGATTGCCGCGCCGCCTGCCCATGTCCAGCGATGAACCCCGGCTTGTTTTCGTGGAAGCCGCCCTGCAGGGGGCCGCGCGGCGTCAACCCGGTTTCCTGGTGGCAGGTGCTGCAGAACTGCCCCTGATTGTGGCACTCCGAGCAGTCCGACTCGCGGTTGTACGCAGCCGCGGGGTGACTGGTGAGGAAGCCGCCGGGGTGATAGCTCCCGTTGTTGCTCGCGTTGGGCCGGTGGCACTCCAGGCACTCGGTCCGAGCATGGCAGGCGCTGCACGATCTCGAACCGCTGCTCGCCTGGAGTCCGTGGCGGTCCACGAAATCCTTGCCGTGGCTCAGCGGCATCTTGCGGACGACGTGGGCCCCCTCCGCGCGTCCCGGGCCCCCGAGGGCCATCCCGCTCGCGACGGAGGGCTGGGCGCGGTGACAGGCGGTGCAGCTCTGCTGGGTGTGGCAGGCCGCGCAATTCTTCGGGGAGTGCCGCACCATCTCGCCGTGGCGGGACTGGAACCGATCCTCCCCATGGTTCGCCGGGGCCTTGAGTTCTTCCTTGAGCGCGAGCGACCTCGGGTCGGGCTCCAGCGCTTGAATGAGCGCAAGTTCCGGGGCATTGACGTGGCACTGTGAACAGAAATCCCGGGCATGGCAGACCGCACAACTCTGGGCCACGCTTGCCCTGGAGCCGGCCGGCGGCTTCGCCTGCACCCCGTGTCCCTTCGCCGTCATGAATCCCGGTGCGTCGTGCGAGGCGGGTTTCGCGAAGCTGGCGACGCGCTCGGTGGTCAGGCCCGGAGCCTTGGCGAGCGGTAGATGACAGGTCGCACACGCCGTATCCGGCGCCGCGACGTGCTTGGCGCGAATGCCGTGACAGGCCAGGCACGGCTCCGCCTTCGCTGGCTGCACCGACATCCAGGCTCGGCCGTCAGGCATGTGGCACTCGGCACACACCAGCACCGAATCGGCACCGAGCTTGTGCGTGGATTCCCGCGCATGCTCGACATGCGTGAAGCGGAGGTTGGAGACGCGCGGCGCGCTCGGGGCTTCCCATGTGACCCGCTTCTCCACGGTTCCGTCGTGGCAGGTGGCGCACGATTCGGCGGTCGGCCAGACCGATCGGGTGGTATCCCGGATTCCGGCATGACAGCCTTCGCAGCCCGGGAATACCTTCGCGTGCTTCACATGGTCGAACTTCTCCATCGGCTGCTGGGCGGAGGCGGATCCACTCAGCAACCCGAGGGCGAGCACGAGGAAGGCGGCTCTCATCGTCCGATCGCCCGGCGCCGGGCCGGCGGCAGGGTCAGCATGTCGGCGGCCTTGGAGCCGAACAGCCATGAGAGGCTCATCCGGAGGCGTGTCTGGGACCAGGTGAAGGCGGAGGCGTCTGGCCGACGCCGGTCTTCATCGTAGCGGACCGCGCCGGCGGCGAGGCGAAGCCGGTCCGAAAAGTGGTAGTCGGTCGAGACACCGTACCATGTCATGCGCGGGTCGTTGTAGCGGAGTTCCAGTGGGCGCACCAGCGTGCCGCCCTCGACCGTCAGCGACAGCGCCGGGCGCGGTCGCCAGGTCAGATGGCCATCGGCCCCGGAGGATGAGGCGCCAGGGCCGAACTCGCGATGATAGACCGCGTCGAAGCTCCACCGCGGAATGAACGTGAGCGTTGTGCCGGCACTCCAGCGGAATCCCCGATCCTGGAGGCCCGCGCCGAGGGGCGCGGAGAACGCCGCGTCGGCATACCAGTAGCGCTCCCCGCTGGTGCGGAAGTCGACGCCCGCGATCGGCTGCACCCAGAACGAGCCGTTTACCGCCGAATACGGCACGGGACTGAAGGCCCCCCACAGGGTCCAGAGGTCGAAGAAGGGCCGGTAGCGGCGAATGCCTCCCGCGGCGCCCCATTTCCGCTGATTGACGCGCAGGGTCAGATCGGCCGAACCCCACCAACCGAACGCGAGGTCGTATTCACCGCCACCGCTCAGCGTCCAGCCATTGAAGGGCCGGAAGGTGGCGGTGACCGCCGCTCGCTCCGAGACAAGATTCCTCGGGTCACGATCGACCTCACGCTGATACTCGACGCGGGCATCCACTCGCGGTCCCTGCCACTCGAGCGCCGCGCCGGCGACGATCTGCCGCCGTGTAGGCTGGAACTTGTCGAGGGGGTTGATGGCATCACTGGTCACCGGGAGCGCGGTCGCTCGAGCGAGACCCAGGCCGACGAATCCGATGGCGGCCAGGCCGGCCTTCGGCAGCCGGTAGGTGAAGCGCCCGCCATCGTAACCGGTATACCCCAGACGGCCACGCTCGATCTGGCGGCCCAGACGGCCATTGATGCGGGCGCCGGCGTATTCGGCATAGCCTTCGAAGAGCTGTACCGGCGTCTGATTGCCAGGCCAGATGTCGGAGCCCCTGATGTCGACTCCGAGGCGGGCGTTGGCATGGAGGCTGACGCCGCGGATGCCGAACCCCCAGGCGGTGACGTCCGCGCTGGTCGTCAGCGGCGCCGTGTGCCGTTGAGGACCGGGGCGGTAGTAGTGACAGAAGTTGCTTCCCGCCGGACAGGTGAGGGCGATTCCGTTGGGCGTCTGCAGGCCGCCTCCCGGGGCAGGCAGGGCCTGCGACAGCGGCAGGGAGTCGTAGCTCAGTCCGCGATACGCTGCCGTCTGCATCCGGGCGTCGAGGCGCACGAGGTACTGCTGTGCGCCCGCGGCGTTGGTCCCGGCGAGCACGAGGCCGGCCGCGAGGCCGAGGGTGCGCCTCATCGTGCCCTCCCCGAACGCAGCAACCGTGGCTGATAGTCCTGCGGATGCGACTGCAGGTGGCACTCGGTGCATTCGCGCGGGCCGTAGTGGTCGACCTTCTGGTCGTGGCAGGCGAGGCAGAACGAGCGCGTCGGTACGAGGGAGGTAATCTTGGCGGTCGCGTGGCAGGCGTCGCATGCGACGTGCGCCTGGGCCGGCAGCGCGTGGGCCTGCGTGATGGAGGTCGTCCGGTGGCAGGTGGCGCAATCACGCCCGGACTTGTGATGATCCACATGACACCCCGTGCAGGTCGCCGCCGAATCCACCGGTGGCAGCGACACGACTCCGGCATGACACGCCCGGCAGTCGAGATCCGTGTGCGCCGAGTGGCGGAAGGTGACCGTGCGCTCGCGGGAGGGCTTTCCGGCCGCGGCGATCCGGACGCTCACCGCGTTGGAGGCCGGGAGTTCCTCCCTGGCATGACAGGACTTGCAATCGCTCTGTGCCGGCGCCTGATGATGACAGATCTGGCAGCCACGCGGCGCTTCGAACGTGACCTTCTTGCCCGAAGAGGTCACGTGGCAGGTGAGGCAGGCCAGTTTCTTATGTCGGGTGTGTGAGAAGGTGTCGCTCGGCAGGGCGGTGCGGGTGCTCAAATCCCGCGTGGGAGGGTCTGCACCAGGCGGGGCATCACCTTTCACCTTGCTCGGCCGCTCGAGGCTCGGAAGCTCCTGGAGCGGCGCCATCGACTGCTTGAGGGCCTTGAGGGTATCGAAGGGTTGTGGCGGCTTCACGCGCGAGTGACTGCGTTCGCGGACCGCATTGTGGCATCCGGTGCAGTCGCTGGCGTCCACGCGCGCCGCGTGCGGCACGTGGCAGAGCGTGCACTGCTCCTGCTTGCCGCGATGCTGGGCGCCGACGTGGAAGGGGACCTTCTTGTAATCGGCGTGACACCCCTCGGAAGCGCAGGATTTCCGCGTCTCACCGACGGTCTTCTGGGCATGGGGATTGTGGCACATGCCGCAGGTGCCGTTGTGCGGATCGGCGCCCGGCGCGAAGCTGGGAATCAGCTTCTCCATGTCGTGGCACGAGAGGCACTGCTTCAGCGCCGGCCGCAGCGCCCCGGCGGCGGAGTCACGGGTGGCGAGCGCAGCCACCGGCTTGGTGAACTGATGGCAGACGATGCAGTGCAGGTCGGTCTGCCCCTGCATCTTGCCCAGCCGGATCCGGGTCTCGTCCGTGAGATGGCAGCCCTTCTGCACGCAGGTGGTGTCCGCGGGAAGGAAACGATGGGCCGTTCTCGCGTGACAGGTCAGGCATTCGACCTTGCCCTTGAGCGCCGAGGAATCCGATTCGAGGTGCGTCCGATGCCCGGCGGTGGCCGCGATCGCCTGCCAGGTCTCCTTGGCGGCACCGCGCACATGACACCGCTCGCAGGTCGCCCGCGGCACTCGCGCGTGGGGCGGGATCCGCTCGTCCCGGACACCAGACATCCAGAAGATGAGCTTCACTCCCTCCTTGAGCGGCTTGAGCGGGTGACAGGTATGGCAGCTGATGGAATCGTGCTTGCCCTCGAGCCGGGGGACCAGGGTGTAGTCGCCCGTGTCAGGCACGACCCACTTCTGCCCGCTGGCGATGAAGATGTGGCACCCGTTGCAGAAGCGCTTGTCGGTCTCGACGAACTTGTAGCTGCCATACCCCGCGCCCGCCACGCCGGCAACGGCCAGAAAGGCGGCGGCGACGAGGCCGAACTTGACCGAGGCGCTGCGCGTCGCCAGCCACTCCAGGATGCTCCGCCGGTTGTGCCACAGCGCTCGAAGGATGACGAAGGCGATGGCGGCAGCGATGAGCGCGCCCATCCACATCACCCAGGGCTGCTTCTGGAAGAGCCACTGGATGATGGGGGTGACCCGGTCGCCGAGCAGGGTCTTGTCGACGGTGGAGTCGGCGGGATGCATCGGCATCTGCGACGGCAGCGCTGCGGTACTGTCGTGGATCGCCTGGAGGGAGAATACACCCGCCCCGGCAAGCGAGAGCTTGCCGGGGCGGGTGGTATTACCTGTCGGAGAAACGAGCATCAATCAGCGCTGGTTTGTTGACGGTGCCGTGAGGCGGACCGCAGTCCGCACCTGGTTCGGGTTCATGATAGCAGCTTCCGTCGCCGGTGCCAGCTTGAGCTGCCCGCTGCGGACCGCGCCCTGAATCTGCGCGAGGATTGGAGCGGGCGGGGCGGGCAGAATTCCCGGATACTTCGCGAGGAGATCCGCGATGCTCGCCTGGAGCAGCGCCCGATAGAGGAAGGGGTTGTGCACGCCCTTCGAGCCGTCGGGGTGGTCGGCGTAGCCCTCGCCGGTGAGCTGGACGTTGAACACGGCGCCCTTCGCCGCGGTCAGCGCGTTCGGCGCGGCGTAGTTGAGGTCCGCAGGGACAGCAGCCTTGATCTTGGCCAGATAACCCGAGTCCGCGGGGTAGGCGTCCACACCCTCGACGCAGTTGCCCACCGGCACGCACTTGGTGGAGTTGATCCAGAGCGTCCTGGCGTAGCCGTCGATCTCGTTCCGCAGGTTGCTGAAGAGCTGCTGCGCGACCGCTTCGCCACCCACGTGACAGCCGGACGCCGTGCAGGCGCCCCAGGAACGGCTCGGGACGTCGTAGGCGCAGTTGTTCGTGAAGGTGGTGTCCACCACCGCCGGGCTCTTCTGCTGCAGGCAGGGCAGCGGGTGGAAGCTGTGCCCGCTGAAGGTGACCGAGTTTCCGTTCACGTCCACGCCGGTCAGCTTGTTCACATGGCAGCCCGCGCAGAGCCGCGGATTGGCCGTCGAGCCATGGCTGGCGTAGAAGATCGTGGTGTCGTAGGACGTGCCGGGCGGGAAGTAGCCGGCATCGCCGAAGACGACGGGTCCTTGCACGCCGTGAGGGCCGCGGGTGCTCGGAGCCGCACCCGGCGAGGACCGGTCGACCCGGCCATGGCACTTGGTGCAGAGGTTCTGCGTGATGTCACGAGTATCGATGGCGAAGCGGAGCTGGCCGGGCAGCGTGTTGCCCAGGCTGTCCTTCGCGGTGCCGTGCGGATCGTGGCAGACGACGCAGTTCTGCGGAAGGTACGTGGTGGCCTGGCTGACTTCCTTGAACACCTGGCCCTGCGAGCCATACCAGGCGCGGAGGGCGCCCTTGCCCTCGTGGCAGGGCTGGCAGCTCGTCTGTACCTGCTCGGCCAGCCGGGGCTGGCCATGCCGGGAGGCGAGCCATTCCTTCAGATAGTTGTGGTGCTTGGATGGGGTGTTGTCGGTGTGGCACCCGCCGCAGCTCGAGTTGGTAATCGCGGCGGCCGTATCGATATTGATGCTGGGAATCGGCCGGTTCGCGAGGACCGTCGGGTTCTGTACGTGCTGCAGGCCGGGGCCGTGGCAGCTCTCGCACTGCACATCGTGGTAGGAGGCACTCGCGACGGAGTCGTAACCGACGTGCGCGAAGGGCTGGTTGCCACGCGAGTTCACGCTGTGACAGCCGCTGCAGAAGGGCTGGGCGAAGCCGCTCGCCTGCAGATCGCCCCAGGCCGATGCGTGCTTGGTGTTGATCCAGTCGGCCTGCTGACCAACGTGGCAGTTGCCACAGGTGGTCTGCTGGGTGGCCGCGGTGTAATAACCGAGGAACCCGCTCGCCGCGTCAGGCGGCGGATTGAACGGCGCGCGATCGCGATACACCACATCTGTACAGGCGCCAAGCCAAGCGGCGGCTGCCAGCGCGAACGCCATCGACCCGAACCGGGACCGGACACGCGAAGCAATCATACGGATTAACCGTGTGTTAAGGGTTCGGAGCTAAAGTACCCGTAATTCTACGGAAGGCAAGCAAAGATCTAGTGAAACTGTCTTCATTTGAAGCATATGATTCTCTTAGAGTTCCGGGCTCAGGTTCCGCGTCGGAAAGGGTTCGCGCTCCCGGTGCTGCGGGTCGCTGGTCGGAGCGCCGAGTATCCGCCCACACCGCAGCATTCCGGACACGACGCAATGCCGATGCGGCACCTCCCGTTCTCAACCCGTCCCTCCTACCTTCACTGACTGCCGCGATCGGTCGCTCCGGCGGCGTCCACATCCTCGAGAGATTCCAGTGACATCTGTCGTCTGCCCCTCCTGCGGCAAGCCTACCGGTGGGAAGTTCTGCCGGCACTGTGGTACCACTCTGGGAGGCGAGGGCTGCGCACGCTGCGGGAGTCCGATGCCCGCGGGTGCGCGTTTCTGCGCCAATTGTGGAACGTCCTCGGCGCAGGGACGCCAGGCGATCGGCGGGAACGAACGGCTCCTCTGGTTTCTCGCGGGCGGTGGTGTGGTTGCGGTGGTCGGCGGTCTGGCCCTCTACGCCACGCGCGGGACCTCCGTCGCACCGGTCGCGGCACCGGCAGGCGCCGAGGCGCCGTTCGCGTCGGGAGGAGGCACGGGAGCGACCCCGCCCGACATCAGCAACATGACGCCTCGAGAGCGGTTTGACCGATTGTTCGACCGCGTCATGCGCGCCGCCGAATCGGGGGACGAGGCGACGGTCACCAGTTTCGCGCCGATGGCCGTGAGTGCGTACGGGATGCTGGATGCTGCGGATCTCGACAGTGACGCCCGGTATGACGCGGCGCTGATCAAGCTGCACACGGGCGATGTCGATGGCGCCGCCGCCCTGGCGGACACCATCCTCAAGAAGCAGCCCGGGCACCTCTTCGGTATCATCCTGCAGGGCACCATCGCGCGCTTCAAGAAGGACGACAGGGGATTGAAGAAGAGCTACGCCGACTATCTCAGTCATTACGATGCGGAAACCAAGGCCAAGCGTCCCGAGTATGAGAAGCACGCGCGCTCGATCGAACAGTTCCTGAAGGACGCGCGCGACGCCGGCGGAAAATCCTGAGGGCTGAGTCATGACACTGCTAGGACAATTCGCGCTGTGGGCCGCCTTCTTCATCGGTGGCTGGGCGGCGATCATCGGATTCTCAGGGCGCTGGCACGGACGGCCGGAACTGGCCGTCAGCGTGACCCGCTCGGTCTACGCCCTCTTCGGCGTGCTCGTGGTCGCGGCGATCTGCCTCTGGCAGGGGCTGATCACCCACGACTTCAACATCGAGTACGTCGCGAGCTACACCTCGAGAAACCTGCCGGGCTATTTCATCTTCTCGGCGTTCTGGGCCGGACAGAAGGGATCGTTGCTCTTCTGGGCCATCGTCCTGAGCATGTTCGCGGCGCTGGCCCAGTGGCTGACGGCCGCGCGATACCGGGCGCTCATGCCGTACGTGGCGGCGGTGACCAGTTCGGTCGTCGTTTTCTTCGTCACCGTGATGCTGTTTGCCGCCAACCCGTTCATGCGGCTGCCCTTCACGCCGCCCGACGGAAACGGCCTCAATCCGCAGCTGCAGAACATCGGGATGGTGATCCATCCGCCGATGCTCTACCTCGGCTACATCAGCATCACGATTCCGTTCGCCTTCGCGATCGCGGCGCTGCTGTCCCGCCGGCTGGACACCGGCTGGCTGCACGCCATCCGGAAGTGGACGCTGATGAGCTGGCTCTTCCTCTCGATCGGCATCACCCTCGGCATGTGGTGGGCCTACGTCGAGCTGGGCTGGGGCGGGTACTGGGCGTGGGATCCGGTGGAGAACGCCAGCCTGCTGCCCTGGCTGACCATGTCGGCGTTCCTGCACTCGGTGATGATCGAGGAGAAGCGGGGCATGCTGAAGCGCTGGAACATGACCCTCATCATCGGGTCGTTCCTGCTGAGCATCTTCGGAACCTTCATCACCCGGAGCGGGGTGATCGCGAGCGTTCACAGCTTCACCCAGTCGAACGTCGGCTACTTCTTCCTCGCCTTCCTGCTGAGCAGCGGGGTCCTGGCCTTCACTCTGCTGTATACCAGGTGGGAGCGCCTCGAGGCCGAGGTGCAGCTGGAGAGCGTGGTAAGCCGCGAGGCGGCGTTCCTCTTCAACAACCTCCTGTTCGTCGGCATCGCCTTCTCGGTGCTCTGGGGGACGCTCTTCCCGATTCTCTCGGAAGCGGTGCGGGGCACCAAGATTACGGTCGGTCCGCCGTTCTTCAACAAGGTGAACGTGCCGCTCGGGCTGCTGCTCCTGGCGCTGACGGGCATCGGGCCGCTCATCGCCTGGCGCAAGGCCTCGACCGCCAACCTCAAGCGTCAGTTCACCTGGCCGCTGGTGGCCGGGGCGATCGTGGTGGCGCTCTGCCTGGTGGGCCGGATGGAGAACTTCTACGCCATCGTCGCGCTGGGGCTCGCCGGTTTCACCGCCGGCACGCTGGTCCAGGAATTCACCCGCGGCACCCTGGCGCGGCACCGGATGTACTCCGAGTCGTATCCGGTCGCCTTTGCGCAGCTGGTGGCGCGGAACCGCCGGCGGTACGGCGGCTATATCGTGCACACGGGCATGCTGATCTACTTCGTCGCCTTCGCCGGCTATGCCTTCAAGACCGAGATGGAGGCGACGCTCAAGCCCGGTGATTCGGCGACCCTCAAGAGTCCTTTCGGGCATACCTACGTGTTCACCCATGTCGGTGTCTCGCAGTTCGAGCAGATGAACCGGGTGGTGACGCAGGCCTCGGTGCAGGTCACCAAGGACGGCAAGTCGATCGGGGTCATCAACTCGGAGAAGCGGCAGCACTTCTCGGAGCCGGCACCCGGCGTCAGGCAGAAGTCGTTCGAGCCGTCGACCGAGGTCGGGATCCGCAGCACGCTGCAGGAGGACCTGTACATCGTCTATGCCGGCTCGGTGGCCGGCACCGAAGAGGCCGTCTACCGCTTCACGATCAACCCGCTGGTCATCTGGGTCTGGATCGGTGGCATCGTGCTGGTCGTCGGCGGGCTGATCACCATGTGGCCCGGCGGCACCACGAGCACCGGCTCGCTCAAGCGGGCTGAGGCCGGCTACGAGGTCCAGCTTGCGGGCTCGGGGTCGACGACGTGATCCAGAATCGTCGTGCCTTCCTGTCGGGCGCTGCCGTCGCCGTCTTCGGCGGTGCCGTCGCCGGGCGGCTGACTGGCCAGGAGCCGTCGCTGCCGCCGCAGGCCGAGACCGGGTCGCTGCGCGATCCCGAGTCCGCGGGGCGCTCGCAGGAGCGGGCGACTCACCGGGACAACGATCCGTTCATCACCGCCATCGAGAAGCGGATCCAGTGCACCTGCGGGTGCACGCTCGACGTCTATACCTGCCGCACCACGGACTTCACCTGTACGTACTCGCCCGCGCTGCACAAGGAAGTGCTCGCGCTCCAGGATGAAGGCAAGAACGCGGAGGAGATCATCGCCGCGTTCGTGGCCAAGTACGGCGAGAAGGTGCTGATGGCGCCCAAGCCGGAGGGATTCAATGTCGCCGGGTACGTGGTGCCCGGCCTGCTGATTCTGCTGGTCGGAGGCGTCATGCTGGCGATTCTGCAACGGCGCGCGCGATTGAGCCGGCCGGCGGTGCTGCCCGGGGCACCGGCGATGCCGACCGGCGCGGCCGGGGCCGTGGTCTCGGCACCGCCCGCATCGGCCGAGGAACTCGAGCGACTCGCACGCGAATTACGGGAGATGGACCAGTAATGCTCTACGAAGCAATTGCCGCGGCACTCGTTGCCCTGGCCGCCGTGGCGCTGATCATCGGTCCGCTGACGCGTCCTGGCCAGGGACCGGTGGCTGGGGCCGATGAGCCGGAGGACATCGAGGAGACGCCGAAGGGCATGGCGCTCACCGCCCTCCGAGAGATCGAGTTCGACCGCGAGACCGGCAAGCTGTCGGATGACGACTACGCCGCGCTCAAGTCGAAGTACACCGCCGAGGCGCTCGCGATTCTCCGCCTCGAGTCCAGCGACCGCGGCACCGCGGCCCCGAGCCCCGCGACTACTGCGTCGGCTTCCGCCGCTTCCGGGGGAGACGCGGTCGAGGCCATGATCGCCGACCGTGTCCGCACCATGCAGGCGGGCAGCATCCGCTGCCGAAGCTGTGGACCTCGTCCGGAGAGCGACGCGCTCTTCTGCTCGTCCTGCGGCCGCTCGCTGACGGTGGGCGGGTGCTCGAGTTGCGGTGCTCCCCTCATCCCTGGCAGCAAGTTCTGCGAAGGCTGCGGCACAGCCGTTCCACGCTGAGTCCTACAGGCCGAGTCGCAGCCCGATCCCGAGGCTCCAGGACCGGAGGCTTTCGATCTTCGCTTCCGGGGGAAGGTCCCGTCGATTGAAAGGACTCGGGCCCAGGCCAAAGACGGCCCGGTTCTCGAGTTCCACCCGACCCAGCGGTATCCGCAGCGCCACACCGATCCGTCCTCCCAACGCCGTCCGGTCACCGAGCCCCGTCGTGGTCCAATGGTCGATGACCGGCCCCAGCTGGAGCAGCAGACTCGCCTCCCGCAGCGCCAGCAGCCTCCGTCCCACCAGGAGCGAACCACGATAGCGCTTCATCGGGGTGGTCTTGTCGTCCAGGACCAGCCGGTCCGTCCGCGCGCGAAGGTCGCCGCTCGCATAACCCGCCGTGAGTGCGAGCTCCCAATCGCCGATCTTCCGGCCCAGGCCGATCTCCGCCGCGAGGCGCGGGGCGGGAAAGACCTCGACGGTCGTGCCCGGAACCGTCGAGGTATCGCTCGACGCCCCGCCGAAACTCTCCCGCGCCACATTGAGGAGCAGCGCCCAGCGTGATTCTGGGCGCTGGGCGACGAGGGCCGTCGGGAGGAGCAGAGCGAGAAGGATCAGCGGGATGCGGGGCTGCATGGCACCTCCGGAAGTGAGAGAGGGCCGGCGGGGGGCGGCCCCGCCGGCGGGTGATCACTGCATCTGGAGATTGACCCAGCCGTTCGTCACGTTGTTGTCGGCCCGGAGAATCCAGTTGTACCCGGGGTGGAACTCTGCCACCACCTTGTCCTCCATGGCGTTCCCGATCAGATCGTCGTTGCTCTTGATCCAGCTCGCCAGTTTGGAGAGGAACTTTCTCAGCCCCTGAGCCGCCGCGAGGTAGCGCTTGACGCCGCCGGTGTCGACGGCTCCGGTGATGTCATGGTACAGCGGTCCGATGGTCCCGATGAACGCCGCCCAGCGATTCGAGTCGATCCGCATCTCGCAGGAGGTGTCGTCGTCCTCCATGGCCACGATCCGGAACACTTCGCCGGGGTGCGCCGCCTTGTAGCTGGCGATCTCCGCCGAACTGAACAGCATCACGTTGCCGGTCCAGTCGGTGCCCCCGTCCCAGTAGTACGGGGCCCCCTGGTGCTCCCCCGAGCACTGGTACTTGACCAGGGAGTCGGTGCTGCCTCGCTGCCCCATGATATGGATCTCAAATTCGGGACTCCCCTTCAACCAACCCTCAAAATCGTCGACGAAGTGGGCCTTCGTCATGTAGAGACCGGGGGCGGCGATGTTCCCGCTTCCCCCGCCGCCACCGCAGACGTCGCCGGGCACGCAGGTGACCGACGCCCGGACCGGGGGGCGATCGAAGTCCGTTTCCACCGGGACCACGGCGAGCACGGGTGTCTGCGGGGGACGGGTCGGATCGAGGAGGTGACGACCACCCTTGAGGTCGAAGGCGACGGGAAGTTCCCCATCCCGTGCCTGAGTCGCAACCAGCAGCCGGTCATCGCCGCGCCACTGGCGGCGGTGTTCGGGGTAGGGGAGATAGACCTCGAGCGGGCGGGTGACGCGAAGTACCGAGTCGGTCGTGGATTCCGATTCGCCATTCAGCTTCGCCAGCGCGTGGACCTCCCCCCGGCCTCCACCCTCGAGGGTGCGCTGCAGCTGGATCTTGCCCTCGGGGTAGGGCGAGTTGAGCAGTCGCCCGTACAGCCGGGCGCGGAAGGCGGGGTCATCGAGTGCCAGGGCCAGGCGGCGGGTGATACCCTCGAGTTGCCGGGTCTCGGCGGACACGGACAGCTGGGCACTCACTGCGGCGCCTCCCGGCGCGGTCGGGGTGCGAACCGGGTCGTCGGGGCCGCACGCCGCGAGCGCCAGGCTGGCGGCCAGGGCCAGTGACGCAGGATTCCGAATCATCGTTTCCTCCATGGCTTGGGATTGCGCCTGAGAGCGGCGCGGGACTGATCGCGGGGCCAAGGTAGGAAGCGGGTCTGTCTAGGTGCGGTACGGCGAAACGCATCGCGGTGCGAAGAACAACACGCGGTTTGCGGTGAGGCCGGCGGGGTCTAGCTTCCGAGCAACCGCTGAGGAATCCCATGATCTCGCTCGCCGATCTCGACGCCACCGCCCGGTTTCTCGCTCCCGTGCTGCCGCCGACGCCGACCATCGCCTGGCCGCTGCTCGGGTCGCGCTACGGTGCGGAGGTGTGGGTGAAACACGAGAACCATCTGCCGACGGGCGCCTTCAAGGTGCGCGGCGGCCTGGTGTATCTCGATCGGCTCCGCGCGGAGCAGTCCACACTTGCCGGCGTGATTACCGCGACCAGGGGAAATCACGGCCAGAGCATCGCGTTCGCTGCGGCTCGACTGGGGATGCGCGCCGTGATCGTGGTGCCGCACGGAAACGGCCAGGAGAAGAACGCGGCGATCCGCGCCCTCGGCGGGGAACTGGTCGAGGAAGGGCACGACTTCCAGGCGGCGCGCGAGTACGCCGTGGCGCGCGCTGCGCGGGAGGGGTTGCACATGATTCCCTCCTGGCACCCGCACCTGGTCCGTGGGGTGGCGACCTACGGGCTCGAGTGGCTGCGCGCGGTGCCGGACCTCGACACCGTCTATGTACCGATCGGGATGGGCTCGGGCATCTGCGGCGTCAGTGCGGCACGGGACGCGCTCGGCGCCCGTACCCGGATCGTGGGCGTCGTCGCCGAGGGTGCACCGGCGTATGCCCTGTCGTTCGCGAAGGGTGAGGTGGTCGCGACCGCGCGTGCGGACACGATGGCCGACGGGATCGCGACGCGGTCACCCGATCCCGATGCGCTCGCCGTGATCCGGCGGGGGGTGGAGCGAATCGTGACCGTGACCGAGGCCGGCATCGCCGAGGCGATGCGGGCGTGCTTCAGCGACGTGCATCAGGTGGCCGAGGGAGCCGCGGCGGCGGGGTTGGCGGCGCTGGCCCAGGAGCGGGCGACGATGCGGGGTCGCAAGGTCGGAGTGGTGCTCAGCGGGGGAAATGTGGACCGGAACCTGTACGCGAGGATACTGTCAGACGGCTAGTTCCGAGTACCGAGTACCGTGTGCCGAGTTCCAGGTTCCGAGAAGAAGTTCCGCGCGCTGGGAACCCGGAACTCGGAACTCGGAACTCAAAACTCCATTCCCTCCACCTTCTTGAGGCCGAGTCTGATCGGGACGATCGTCATGGTCAGGCAGATGACGACCACGGCGAGCAGCGACCCGATCATCCATGGCCCGGCTGTCGGCTCCTTCCCGTTCAGTTGCGCCCGCAGGTATCCCAGCACCGGTGTCGCCTCCAGCACCAGGACGATACCGAGCAGCACGATCGCTGACATCATGAAGACCATGCCGCCGAAGCTGGTGGGGATCTGCGCGGCGTTCTCGGTGTCGAACCGCGGGTAGAGGGCGCCGAAGCCGAGGGCCATCGCGCTGATCGCGAAGGTGAGCAGCACGATGGTACCGAGGCTGATCGCCATCATGAACGGCGAGGCCTGCAGCAGCACGTTGGTGCTGAAGGTGATGGCCACCGCGAGGGGCGAGGCCTGCAGCAGCACGTTGGTGCTGAAGGTGATGGCCACCGCGAGGATCAGCAGCGGAATCGTCCCCGTCCAGTACTTGCTCCAGAGCAGCGCCTTGAGGTCGAGCGGGCTCGAGCGGAGCAGCCACATCTGCTTGCCCTCGAGCGAGACCGCGGGAAAGACGAAGCGCGCGGCCACCGCGGCGAGCACGAAGCCCGCGAGTCCGAGATTCAGGAACACGACCAGCGTGACGAGGAAGACGGGGACGGTCTCGCCCGAGAAGAGCGGGAGCGTCTTGATGTTGAAGACGTAAACCACGAGCAGGACCGCCAGCAGGATGAGCTGGCTCCACTGGGTGGTGTCCCGGAAGAACACCCGGAGATCCTTGAGGATGAACTCGCGGCGGGACGGCGGCATGCGGCGGAAGACCCGGCCCAGCAGCCCCGACCAGGCGCGCCCGCGGACGAAGCGTTCCGCCCCCTCCTGTGCCTTGGAGAATCCGGCGTGGTACAGTCGTCCGTGCAGCATCGCGCCGAGGACGACGAAGGCCGCCGCGGTGGTCCAGAGCAGGACGATTGGCAGCGGATCCGCCACATGCTGCAGCCAGTTCATCACCATGCCCGTGGCCCACTCGCTGGGCAGGAAGGGGCTGGTCGGCGTGCGGAGGGCGGAGAGGTAGTCGAGCAGGTTGCGCACCCCCTCGGGGCGCGCGAGCTGCTCGGGGCGGATGAGCCGGAAGAGCAGCACCAGGCCGCCGAAGGCCCCGATCGCGATCAGGCTCAGCAGGTCGCGGGTGCGGCGAGCGGGGAAGACGTTTACCAGGATCAGCGTGATCGCCGAACCCAGGACGCAGGGGAGAATGAAGTAGGGCAGCAGGGCCGCCACGACGACCAGCGGGAACAGCACGCCACCGTTGAAGACCATCCCGTAGGCCGTGAAGATCGGCACCGCCATCAGCACGACCATCCAGGAGGAATGCAGCAGCGTCTCGCCCAGCTTGGCGAAGTACAGCCGCAGCCAGTCGGTCGGGGAGGAGACCAGCAGGTCGAGGTCCTTCGCCAGGAAGAAGCTCGACAGGGCGGTGATCAGGTTGGACAGCAGAAGCAGCGACGCGAAGGCGAGCAGGATGATGCCGAGAAACTTTCCCGCGAGCGGCACGCCGACTTCGGTGGTCGACTGGATGTAGCGGAGAATCTTGTACGACAGCCCGAAGACCGCCGCCCAGAAGCCCAGCGCGACCAGCGCGAGGAGATAGAACTTGCCGTTGCCGCCGGAGCGCTCCTGCTGCAGGCGGTTGAGCGCGCTCCGCCACTTCGGGACCAGGATGGTCTGGAGGCTCGGCTGGGGGATGGCGGGGGCCGTCATGTCAGCGCTCGAGGATCGCATCCATCTCGCGCTCGATGATGCCGCCGGTCAGCTTGAGGAAGAGCTCCTCGAGCTTCACGTCACCGCCCTGGGTCTGGTGGCGGACTTCGGCCATCGAGCCACAGGCGAGGATCTTCCCGCCGGCGATGATGCCGATCCGGTCGCACATCTCCTCGACGGTGTCGAGCGTATGCGTGCTCATCAGCACGGTCCCGCCCCGCTCGACGAAGGCGCGGAAGAGGTCCTTCAGGAACTTCTGCCCCTTCGGATCGAGGCCCACCATCGGCTCGTCGACCACGATGACCTCGGGCCGGTGCAGCAGTGCGCTCGAGATGATCAGCTTCTGGCGCATGCCGTGACTGTAGCTCTCGACCAGCTCGTCCTTCCAGGGCATCAGCTCGAAGAGGTCGAGCAGCTCCTCCATGCGCCGTTCGATCGGGTCGCCATCCTGCCCGTACAGCGCCGCGACGAAGCGCAGGAATTCCGCGCCGGTGAGCTTGTCGTAGACAAACGGCCGGTCGGGAATGAAGCCCAGGCGGTGCTTGGCCTTGATCGGGTCGAGGGCGAGGTTGTCCCCCGCGATCTCGATGGTGCCCGAGGTCGGCTGCAGGATGCCGGCGATCATCCGCATGGTGGTGGTCTTGCCGGCGCCGTTGGGGCCGAGGAAGCCGAAGAGCTCGCCGCGACGGATCTCGAGGTCAATGCCGTCCACCGCCGTGAACTTGCCGTACCGTTTGGTGAGCTTGGTCAGCCGGATCATCGCGTCTCCTCGAGGACATCCAGGTACAGCCGCCCCGCGCGCAGGGCCAGATCGAGCTGCCGCGCATTCCCCCCGGTCCACAGCCGGATTCGTGCCGTGGACGGGCTCGCGCCGGGATCCGCCGGATCGGCCGGAGTCCAGGTACCCGTCCAGATCTCGGCCCACTCGCGGAGCTGCCACCGGCCGTTCACCCGCACCAGGCCAGAGACCATTCTGCTCTCCATCCCTGCCGACCGGGCGAGGGCGACCAGCACTCGGATGCGCTCGCCCGGCGTGCCGCTCCGCAACTCGTAGGCGCGGACCGCACTCCATGTGCCGGATCCCACCCTTGGACGTATCGACCGCCGCACCCAATCGCTGAGTGCCTGGACGACCCGCGCGGGATCCCGTTCCCGTCCGGCGGTCAATGCCGCCGCGCGGGCCAGTCCAGGGTCATCTGCTCCCAGGAGCGGATCGGCGAGCACGGCCGCCTCCGGAGCGGAATCGGTTGCACTGCGCGCCATGATCTCGAGGGTGTCGCCCCGTCGCGATTGCCATCCCTCGTCGAGCGCCGGCAGAACTTTCGGGAGCATCCCGGGCGGCATCAGCCGGACGACCACGACCACCCGCTTTGCCGGTTCGGCGGCGCCCTCGCGGACGGAATAGTTCGGCGCCGCCGCGCTGGTGTCCCACACCGGGATGGGAAGTGCGCGGAAGTTGCTGTTCACGAGTTCGAACGCCGACCGGTCGAGCACCGCACCCAGCGGGTGCTGCAGTCGGACGGTCATCCCCGAGGCGTCGATCCACTGCAGCACGGGCAGGCCGTGTTCGAGCCGTTCAAGCCGCCAGGCCCGCACGGTATCCGAGTGGACCGCGGTCCAGCGTTTGATCGACGCATTGAATTCGGCACTGTCCGGCACGGTGAACAGCGACTCCGCCGCGACGGTGAGATGCTCCACTCGCAGTTCATGGTCGAGCGCATCATAGATCTCGACGTTGAGCCTGCTGCCGGTACGCGGCAGGCCACGCGAGGCGGCCACCAGCGGGATCGCCGAGGGCAGCACCACGGGGCGGCGCAGCCTGACCACCAGGGTTTCGGGCGACTCGCCCTCACCGCTGTTGACGACCCGGAGGAGGGTGTCGCCACTCACCTCGCCATTCGAGGTGCTGCGCCCCAGTTCGGTGAGCAGGCGCGTGCTCCAGCGCCGGAGCTGCAGCGCGCGGGAATACAGGGCCTCGGTGCGGGCACTGGTCCGGCGAGGGACTCCGGGCTGGCCGGGAGGGAGGTCGATCGTCGTGAGCTCGACGACCCGAAGGCCCTCGGGTACGGTGTCGATGGCGAGGGAGGCGATGCCGTATTGCCGGCCGCCAATGCGCAGTGCATGGAATGCCGATCCGGGCGGGACTGGCCAGCGAGGCGTGTCCGACTCTCGCGGCGCGCTCAGGTAGTGCCGTTGCACGAGCCAGCCTAGCGCGGAGAACCAGGCCAGCAGAATGACGGTCGCGGCAGTGCGGCGATTCATCACGATGGGTTCGGCAGCAACGGCTCGATGGCCCCGCGCTGGCCGGCGTGGTCGAGCACGATCTGCAACTCGGCCGGGAAGCCCGTGGCGCCGGCGCGGTCGCGAAAGGTCTCGACCAGGGCGACGGCTGCTTCCTCAAGCGACAGCGCGCTGCCGCCGAGGCCTGTGAGCGCGGCCGCGACGGTGGTGAGCTGCCATCCCTCGGCACGATGCCAGGCGGAGGTCAGGGCCTTGCGGATCGTGTCCCTGGACGCGGTGCGGTCCTCACCCTGCACCACGATGTGCAGCACGAATTCGGCGGCGAGTTCTCCCCCGCCGGTGATCACGGCCGATCCGACTTCGAGCGCCGCCTGCACCCGGCGCTGCTCGGCGAAGCGATCACCGGCCGCGCGGTCCAGCGCCTCGCTGGTGCTGCCGATCGGCCGAAGATGATCGTCCGCGCTGCGCACGATTGCGTCCACCGGCAGATCGGCGAGGGCGCGTTCGACGAGGCGAATCACGCGTCGCCGACCTCGCGCGCGCGGCGATACATCGCCTGCGCATCATCGGGCTTGCCCATCCGGTCGAGCACCCGGCCGAGCAGCCGGTAGGTGCGTCCGTGATCGGGCCCGTACTGGGCCGCCTGCTCGAGGGCCGCGCGGGCCCCGGGAAGGTCGCCCGCCTGGTTGAGCGCCTCGCCCAGATAGTAGAAGGCCGTGGCGTTCTGCGGTTCGAGCTGGAGCGCGCGCCGGAGCGCTTCCGCGGCATCCTTGGGCCGGCCCTTGCGCCAGAGGACCAGGCCGAGAGTCATGTGCCCCTGGACATGATCGGGGTCGAACCGGAGCGCCCGCCGGAGATCGGTCTCCGCCTCGCCATACTGCTTGAGGCGCCCGTGAATGGCGCCGCGGGAGACGAGCATGTTCACGTCGTCCGGCGCCACCTTGAGCGCGGCGGAGAGCTGCTCCAGTGCCTCGGCCGGATCGCCGGTGGTCTCGAGGAGGGCGGAGAGATTGTTGCGGGCGGCGACGTGGCCGGGATCGAGCGCGAGCAGCTCGCGATAGCGATGGATCGCTTCGCTCACCCGGCCGCGGCTCGCCGCTTCGACCGCACGGCGGTAGAGCCGCTCCACCGGTGACTCGTCGGTCCGTGCCTCCGTCGCGACCAGGTCGTCCTGGGGTACCTCGGCGGCAAAGGGCCGCAGCGGGTACCCCGAGTCGGGGGTATCCGGTGCCGGATCCGCCTCGACACCCGAGGTGCCGAAGAGGTCGTCCAGCATCGATTCGAGGCCGGTGGCTCGGTGCGGTGACATGGGCCTCGGCCCTCAGGCAGACATGGTCTTGAACGATCGGAACATGGGCACCCTCAATGATCACCACCCCCGGGTATTGGCGGTAGCTCTTGGCCGGGATCGGTCCCCGGGTGCTACCCGGCGGAGTTGAACCCGGTCCATCGCCGGGGTACGTTCCCCTGCTTATGGCTCAGGAATACCTCGTCGTCCGCGGCGCCCGCGAGCACAACCTCAAGAACATCTCCGTCCAGATTCCCCGGGACCGGCTCACGGTCATCACGGGACTATCGGGCTCGGGCAAGTCGTCGCTCGCCTTCGATACGATCTACGCCGAAGGCCAGCGGCGCTATGTCGAGTCGCTGTCGGCGTATGCCCGCCAGTTCCTGGGGCTCATGGAGAAGCCGGACGTCGACGCGATCGAGGGCCTCTCTCCGGCCATCGCCATCGAACAGAAGACCGCCGGCCACAACCCCCGCTCGACGGTAGGCACGGTCACCGAGATCTACGACTATCTCCGCCTGCTCTGGGCGCGCGCCGGGGTGCCGCACTGTCCCAACGATGGGAGTCCCATCGAGCGCTCCTCCGCGACCCAGATCACCGAGACGATCCTGGGGTGGCCGGAAGAGACCCGGATCGAGGTGCTTGCACCGCTGGTGCGCGGCCGGAAGGGTGAATTCCGCGAGCTCTTCGATGAGGTGCGGAAGCGCGGCTTCTCGCGGGTGCGGATCGACGGGGAGACCTATGATCTGAACGACGTTCCCGCGCTCAATCGCCGGCAGAATCACGATGTCTCCGTCGTGGTGGACCGGCTGGTGGTGCGGGCCTCCGACCGGGGCCGGCTCGCCGACTCCATCGAGACCGCGCTCAAGGCAGCCGAGGGCATGGTCGAGGTCGTGCGGCACGGCGCGGCAGCGGGAAAGAAGGCCGGGGAGTCCACGATCTTCTCGGAGAAGTTCGCCTGCGCCACCTGCGGCCTCTCGCTCCCCGAACTCGAGCCCCGGCAGTTCTCGTTCAATTCGCCCTTCGGCGCCTGCCCGGAGTGCCACGGCGTCGGTGTGCGCCGCGAGGTGAACGCGGAACTCATCCTCGGCGACCCGAGCATCTCGATCCTGGAAGGGGTCGTGCTGCCCTGGGGCGAGCCGACCGGCTACCTGCGGAAGGTCGTCCTGCCCACGCTGGCGAAGACGTTCAAGTTCGACCTCAATGCGCCCTGGCGGGACCACAGCGCCGCCGCGAAGCATGCGCTGGTGCACGGCGCGCCCGGCAAGAAGCTCAAGTTCCAGCTGGAGGGTGGCCGCCACCGGGACGACTACGAGAGCGACTGGGAGGGAATTGTCGCGAACGTGGCGCGGCGCTACCGCGAGAGCAGCAGCGATGCGGTGCGGGTGGGACTCGAGCAGTACATGGTCGAGGAGCCCTGCCGGGCCTGCGGTGGCAAGCGACTCAAGCCGGAATCGCTCGCCGTCACCGTGGGCGGGCAGGGCATCGGCGAGATCGTCGACCTCTCGGTGTCCCGCGCCTACGACTTCTTCGAAGCGCTCCCCATCCGGACGGAGACCGTCACCAAGGGACTCGATCGCGAGATCGCCGGACCGATCCTCAAGGAAGTCTGCGATCGCCTCCGTTTCCTCCGGGACGTCGGCCTCGATTACCTGACGCTGGGCCGCTCCGCGGGGACGCTATCCGGCGGAGAAGCCCAGCGTATCCGGCTCGCCACCCAGATCGGGTCGCGCCTGACCGGCGTGCTCTACGTGCTGGACGAGCCGAGCATCGGGTTGCACCAGCGCGACAACGAGCGGCTGCTCGCGACGCTGCGCGACCTGCGGGATCTCGGCAACACCGTGCTGGTCGTCGAGCACGATGAGGACACCATCCGCGCCGCCGACTATGTGCTCGATCTCGGGCCGCGCGCCGGCCGGTTCGGCGGCGAGGTGGTCGCCGAGGGGACGGTCGAGGAAATCCTCCGCCACAAGACCTCGCTGACGGCGCGCTATCTCCGCAACGAACTCAGGATCCCGGTGCCGCTCTCCCGGCGCCCGGTGCTGCCTGGCAAGCGGCTCCGCATCTCCGGCGCGAAGGCGAACAACCTCAAGGACCTGACCGTCGACGTCCCGCTCGGTCTGTTCGTGGCGGTCACCGGCGTCTCCGGCTCGGGCAAGTCGACCCTGGTGACCGACATCCTTTACCAGTCCCTGGCGCGGCACTTCTATCGGGCCAAGGTGGTGCCCGGCCAGCACCGGTCGCTCGAGGGGCTGGAACTGATCGACAAGGTGATCGACATCGACCAGAGCCCGATCGGACGGACCCCGCGCAGCAATCCGGCGACCTACACCGGGCTCTTCACTCCGATGCGGGAGCTCTTCACCCAGCTGCCGGAAGCGAAGATCCGGGGGTACGGACCGGGGCGCTTCTCGTTCAACGTGAAGGGCGGGCGCTGCGAGGCCTGCGAGGGCGACGGGCTGGTGAAGATCGAGATGCACTTCCTGCCCGATGTCTACGTGCCGTGCGAGGTCTGCAAGGGGCGCCGCTACAACCGCGAGACGCTCGAAGTCCGCTACAAGGGACGGAGCATCGCCGACGTGCTTGACCTGACCGTCTCGGACGGGCTCGAGTTCTTCGAGGCCCAGCGCCGGATCGCCGAGAAGCTCGAGCTGCTCAACGACGTCGGTCTGGGGTATATCCATCTGGGCCAGGCCGCGACCACGCTGTCCGGGGGTGAGGCCCAGCGGGTGAAGCTCGCCACCGAACTCGCCAAGCGTGACACCGGCCGCACCCTCTACATCCTCGACGAGCCCACCACCGGGCTCCATTTCGAGGACGTCCGGCTGCTGCTCGAGGTGCTCCACCGTCTGGTCGACAAGGGCAACAGTGTGCTCGTGATCGAGCACAACCTCGATGTCATCAAGACCGCGGACTGGATCATCGATCTCGGCCCCGAGGGCGGGGAAAAGGGGGGACGGATCGTCGCCGAGGGTACCCCCGAGGCGGTCGCCCGTGCCACCGGCAGTTTCACCGGGGAGTTCCTGAGAAAGGCCCTGGGCTGAGGCCGAAACGAATCGCCCGCCGTTCCGTCGTTACCGCGTCCCGAACCCGGAGCCTCCCAGCCGTGCGCCGTCCCGTTCTGCTGCTGCTCGCCGCCGCCACGCTGCTCGCCTCCGCGCCAGCCTCGGCCCAGGTTCCCGATTCCTCGCTCCTCTCGGTCGCTCGGATCTACGGGTCGGCCGAGTTCCGCTCCGAATCCTTCGGCCCGGCCCGCTGGCTGGCGAAGGGTGCGGCCTACACGACCCTCGAACCATCGGCCGAGCGGAAGGGCAGCCAGGACCTGGTGCGCTACGACACTCAGTCAGGCGCCCGGACGATTCTGGTCGCCGCCAGGCGCCTGATCCCCGCCCGCGATACCGCGCCGCTGACCGTCGAGGACTACCGCTGGTCCGATGATGAGCGGCAGCTCCTGATCTTCACCAACTCGAAGCCGGTCTGGCGCCAGAATACCCGGGGCGACTACTGGGTCCTCGATCTCCGCACCTGGCGTCTGCGGAAGCTGGGTGGCCTCCGCGCCAAGCCGTCGACGCTGATGTTCGCCAAGTTCTCGCCTGACGGCCGGCGCGTCGGCTATGTGCGCGAGCACAACCTCTTCGTCGAGGACCTCGCCACCGGGCGGATCACGCAGCTCACCCGGGACGGCACTCGCACGGTCATCAACGGCACCTTCGACTGGGTGTACGAGGAGGAACTCGGCGATCGCGATGGCTGGCGCTGGAGTCCGGACGGGCGGACGATCGCCTTCTGGCAGCTCGACGCCGACAAGGTTCGCGACTTCATCCTGCTCAACGACACCGATTCCCTCTATCCGCAGGTCAACCGGATCCAGTACCCCAAGGCCGGCGAGGCGAACTCCGCCGCCCGGGTCGGCGTGGTGCCGGCGATCGGCGGGAAGGTGACCTGGTTCGCGATTCCGGGCGATCCCCGCAATAACTACCTCGCCCGCATGGAGTGGGCCGCCTCGAGTGATGAGGTGATCATCCAGCACCTCAACCGGCTGCAGGACACGAACACCGTCTATCTCGGCGAGCGGAAGACCGGGGCGGTGCGGCCGGTGCTCGTCGAATCGGACAGCGCCTGGGTGGATGTGGTGGATGCGACGCCGTGGGTGGCCGGCGGCACGAGCTTTATCTGGCAGAGCGAGCGCGACGGCTGGCGCCACATCTACAGCGTGTCGCGCGATGGCGCCAGGGTCCGGCTGCTGACGCCCGGTGCGTTCGACGTGGCCTCGGTGGCCGCCGTCGACGACGCGGGAGGCTGGCTCTACTACGTGGCCTCGCCTGACAATCCCGCGCAGCGCTATCTCTACCGGGTGCGACTGGACGGCACCGGCGCCGCCGAGCGGGTCACCCCGGCCGATCAGCCGGGCACCCACGGGTACAACATCGCCCCCGATGCGAAGGTGGCCTTCCATACCTGGTCCCGCTTCGATGCCCCCCCGGTCACCGAGCTGATCCGCCTTCCGGAGCACTCCTCGGCGCGGACGCTGGTGGCGAACACGACGCTCAAGGCACGGGTCGCCGCCCTTCGCCGTGGACCCGTGGAGTTCTTCGCCGTGGATGTCGGGGATGGAGTGAAGCTCAACGGCTGGGTCATGAAGCCGGCCGACTTCAACCCCTCGCGCAAGTATCCCCTGTTCTTTACCAACTACGGAGGGCCCGGCTCGCAGACGGTGCTCGACAGCTGGGGCGGGTCAGGCTATCTCTGGAACCTGCTGCTCACCCAGAAGGGCTACCTGGTGGCGAGCGTCGACAATCGCGGGACGGGGATGCGCGGCCGAGCCTGGCGGAAGATCGTGTACCGGCGCCTAGGCGTCATCGAGACGCAGGATCAGGCCAACGCGGCGCGGGCGATGGGGCGCTGGAGTTACGTCGACTCCACCCGAATCGGTGTCTTCGGCTGGAGCTACGGAGGCTTCATGAGTCTCAACGGCCTCTTCCAGGCGCCGGACGTCTACCGCATGGCCATCGCCGTCGCACCGGTCACCCACTGGAAGTTCTACGACAACATCTATACCGAACGGTACAACGGGCTGCCACAGGACAACTCCGAGGGATACGACAAGGGGTCGCCGCTCAGCTACGTGGACCAGATGAAGGGCCGTCTCCTCCTGGTGCACGGGACGGGGGATGACAACGTGCACTACCAGAACACCGAGGCCCTGCAGAATGCGCTCGTGAAGGCGGGCAAGTCGTATGACTTCATGAGCTATCCGAACCGGAACCACGGGATTTTCGGGGGCAACACCACCCTGCATCTGCGGGAGATGCTGACGCGCTTCGTCGACGAGACCCTCGGTCCGCCGCTGGTCCTGCCGCACACGGAACCCGCGCCACTCACCAACTGATGGCCGATCCGGTTCTCGACGCGCTTGCCCCGCTGCTGGCGGGCACCTACACGATCGAGCGGGAGCTTGGTCGTGGCGGGATGGGCGTCGTGTACCTCGCGCGCGAGATCCGGCTCGACCGGCTCGTCGCCATCAAGGTCCTGCCCCCGCACCTGGCGGGCGACGCCACGGTGCGGGAGCGCTTCCTCCGCGAGGCGCGCACGGCGGCCCAGCTCTCTCATCCGCACATCGTTCCCATCTACCGTGCGGAGGAGGTCGGCGGCTTCGCCTACTTCGCGATGGCGTTCATCGAAGGAGAGAACCTGTCGGAGCGGGTGCGCGACCGCGGACCCCTGCCGGCCGTGGACGTCGTCCGCTGGCTCCGCGAGTCGGCGTGGGCGCTGGCCTATGCCCATGCGCGGGGCGTGGTGCATCGCGACATCAAGGCCGCCAACATCATGCTCGAGCGCGGCTCGGGCCGGGCCGTGCTCACCGATTTCGGGATCGCCCGCGACGGCAGTGCCTCCTCGCTGACCCAGGCAGGCGAAGTCGTCGGCACGGTCTACTACATGAGCCCGGAGCAGGCCAACGGCCACACTCTCGATGGCCGGAGCGACCTCTACTCGCTCGGAGTCGTCGGCTTTCAGGCGCTGAGTGGCCGGCTCCCCTTCGAAGGGGAAAATCCCGCATCCGTGCTGCTTGCGGTGGCGGCCCGTGAGGCTCCGTCTCTCGCGGCCGTCGCCCCCCGGGTCCCGCGCCCGCTGGTCGAGGTCATCGACCGCTGCCTCCGCAAGGATCCCTCGGACCGCTACGCCACCGGCGAGGAACTCGCCGAGGCGCTGGGGCAGGCGCTGGAACGGAGCCGCACCTCGGTCGTGGCGTCGGGGAGCGACCGGGTGATCCCCGAGGAGCAGGCCCAGGCGATCTGGCTCCGCGCGGCCCAGTTGCAGGCGGATGCCGCCACCCGCGTCGAGCAGCGCTCCCGCGAGCGGACCGGCCTCACCGGAGTCACCACCGCGCTCGCGACCGGCGGGTACCTGCTCCGCGACGTCGAAGCCGCCGCCCAGGAAGTCGGCATCAATCCGGAGTTCGTGGCGCTGGCGCTCGCCGAGCAGACGGGCCCGCGCGATCGCAGCGTCGCCCCCGTCGCCGGCGAGCGGAAGGAGCGTGCGTTCACGACGCTGCTCGGGACCAGCGCGAGAAGTCTCTCGGTTTCCCGCGTCATCCGGGGCGCGCCCAAGGCCATTCTCGAGGCGATCGGCCGAGTGCTGCCGACGCGGCCCTACCTGCTCACGTTCAAGGACACGGTCGGCGGGCATCCGCTGGATGGCGGGGTGCTCGTCTTCAGCGTTCCCAACATGATGCGCGGGATGGGCATGGGCGCAGGCTCCGCGGAGCACTACACCACGTTCACCTACCGGATGTATCAGCTCGAGCTCTTCCAGCTCAACGTCACGCTGCGCCCTGTGCAGGGGCAGACAGGCGGCGCGTGCGAGGTGACGGTGTATGGTGATCTTCGCCCCGGCATGCACAAGAATCTCGCGGCCAACAAGTGGATTGCGTCGCTCCTCGCGACCGGCGCCGGGGCCGCGAGCGTGGCCGGGGGCGTCGCACTCGCGCAGGGCGGCTTGGCCGTGCTGCCGGCTCTGGCGGTGGCCGGATTGCTGGGTGGAGGGAGTCTGCTCTGGTATCGCTGGCTCTACCGCCACGCACTCCAGAAGAGCACCGAGGAGCTCGAGGGGATGCTCGAGGCCCTGGAGACCCATCTCCGATCGCAGCAGCTGTTCGGTGCGCCTCCTCCACCGCCGCAGACCCCGCCGAGACGTCCGCCGGATGATGGCGGAATCGGCGGCGTGATCGCCGCCATCGGGTGACAGATTTCGGGTCGCACACCGACACCCTCCATCGGCCTCTTTCCGCAACAGCACAATTCCCTACATTCGCAGTATTCCCCGCACGGAGGCCCCATGACCTACGAGCAGATTGTGGCCGCGCTGGGTTACGCTGCCAGCAGTGAGCGCGCGGTCCGGATCGTCACCACCGGAGGTCAGGAGGTCGTCGGTGTCCCAACGAGTGTGGACACCCACGTGACCGCCCATGAGGTCTACCTCCAGCCGCCCGGAGACGATGAAACCGAGATCGCCCTGAGTCTCGGTACCATTCGCGAGGTCGAGCTGTTGTAGATTCCTTCATGGTCTCTCTGCTCGATATCATCGGCCCCGTCATGGTGGGCCCCTCGTCCTCACATACCGCGGGTGCCTGCCGGATCGGGCTGTTCGCCCGGAACCTGGTGGGCGGACAGCCCACCTCCGCCAAGATCGAACTGCACGGCTCATTCGCCCGAACGGGGAGCGGTCACGGCACCGACCGGGCGATCGTCGGCGGGCTCCTCGGCTTCCTGCCCGATGATGAACGGCTCCGCGAAAGCCTCGAGCTCGCGGAGAAGGCCGGCCTTGAATTCAGCTTCGTGAACAGCAAACTGCGTGGAGAGCACCACCCGAACACCACCCGGATCAGTCTGCGCCAGGGCGATCAGGAGGCCGTCGTGACCGGTTCCTCCATCGGCGCGGGCCGGATCGTGATCACCGAGATCGACGGCTTTCCCGTCGAGGTGACCGGTGCCTTCCCCACGCTGGTCTTCGTCGCCAAGGACGTGCCCGGCATTATCTCGGCCGTCAGTACCGCACTGGCCCGCCAGGGCGACAACATCGCGACCATGAAGGTCTCCCGTCGGCAGAAGGGCGGGAGTGCCATTCACATCTACGAACTGGACCACGTGGCGAACCCCGAAGCGATGGACGAAATCCGTGCGATCTCCGCCGTGAGCATGATCCGCTCGATTCCGAGGATCGCCTGATGTTCCAGTCACTGGGCGAGGCGGTCGAACAGGCGGAAGCGCAGGGGCTCAGTCTCGGCGAGCTCGCCCTGCGAACCGAGGTCGAGAGCGGACTCAAGACCCGGCCCGAGATCGAGGCCGCGCTGCAGCGGGCACTGGATGTGATGCGGCACGCGGTGGCCCGGGGACTTCCGGGGGACCTCAAGAGCGTGAGCGGACTTGTGGGCGGCGACGCCGCGAGGATGACGAAAGGCGCGGGACCGCTCGCCGGCACGGTGTTCACGGAGGTCATCGCCTCGGCGCTGGCGGTGCAGGAGGTGAACGCAGCCATGGGTGTCATCGTTGCGGCACCGACGGCTGGAGGGGCTGGAGTGCTCCCGGGCGTGCTGCTCGGTCTTGCCCGACATCGTCCCACGACCGATGATCAGCTGGTGCGCGCGCTGGCGACGGCGGGTCTTGTGGGCGCGGTGGTTGCCGTGCGCGCCTCGCTCTCCGGCGCCGAGGGCGGCTGTCAGGCGGAAACGGGTGCTGCAGCCGGGATGGCTGCTGCCGCGGGTGTGGAACTGCTTGGCGGCTCACCGACCGAGGCGGCGCATGCGGTCGCGCTTACGATGCAGGGGACCCTCGGGCTGGTGTGCGATCCGCTGGGTGGACTGGTCGAGGTCCCCTGCGTCTACCGCAACGCCACAGGCGGGGCGATGGCCCTCGCCGGGATCGAGATGGCTCTGGCCGGCATCCGTTTCCCGATTCCGGTCGACGAAGTCATCGACACCATGGGAGAGATCGGGCGCTCCATGGATGTGCGTTACCGTGAGACCGCCGGCGGTGGGCTGGCGGCCACTCCGACGGGTCGGAAACTCGCCAAGGAGCGTCTGGTCCAGCTCAAGGGCAAGCGCCAGTAGTTCGGGGCATCAGCCCCGGCTCCCGCGCTCAACCCCTGATTCGGTGGAAGGTTGCCGGGAACCCAGGCTTGAACGATCCACCCTGAAACATCCTGAAACATCCCCCCGTACGGCAGCAACGCCGCCCCGGGCCGGGGCGGAACATCAGGAACACGACGCACCATCTCGAGGGGCCAATGGACGGTCCGACGATCCCGCTGTCGATCTTCTTCATCATGGGCGGTCTGGTGCTGATTGCCCGGAGTCAGATCGGCGCCGCCATCGCGCACGCGATCCGGGTGAATGCGACGGATGTGGATGAGGAAGGCTTGACGCTGCTCGGACAGGAACTCGGGGAGGTCAAGCGCGAACTGGAAGCGGTCCGCCACGAGCTTGCGGAAACCCAAGAGCGGCTCGACTTCACCGAGCGCCTGCTCGCCGCGGGCCGGGAGCCCGAACCTCGGCTGAGGCCCTGAGATGACCATGATGCAGACGGCCGCTGGTGGCGGCCCGCCGGTCGGTGTACTGATCGTTGCGATCCTGGGCTCGATTCCGATCATGGGCATCGTTGCGTGGACGGCGGTCAAGATTCTGGGGCCGGTCGGCCAGGCGTTCGCCCACCGCATCGGCGGCGGCAGCGAGAGCCATCCGCTGCTCGAGCAACGGGTGGACCAGCTGAGTGAGGAACTCGACCAGGTCCGCGCGCAGCTCGCGGAAACGCACGAGCGCCTGGAGTTCGCCGAGCGGCTCCTCGCGCAGGGGCGGACGCCGGACCAGCTCTCGGCCGGACTGGATCATGAATAATTCGGAAGCGCTGGTCGCCATCGCGGGAATGGTGGCTGGCGTGCTGGTCACCTGGGGGCTCGCCTGGGGCATCATCCGGGGGATCCGGGAATGGCGCGCTGGCGGACTGCCGGACCGGGCGCTCGACGGTGAATTGGGGGCGCTCCGGGACCAGATGGAGCAGATGCAGCAGCAGCTGATCGAGGCGCACGAGCGGATCGACTTCACCGAACGGCTGCTCTCGCAGTCCAGGGCGCCCGAGGCCCTGTCCAAGGGCGAACCGTGAGCGACGCCGAGGTCATCGTCTCGCTCGGCGGGATGCTCACGACGATTGTCGGGACGATTGCCATCTCGTGGGCGGTGGTGCAGGGGATTCGGATCAGGGCGCAGGGGAAGGTGGGGCCCTCCGACACCGCCCGCGCCGTGGCGGACCTGGAAGAGCGGGTCGACCAGTTGCAGCAGCAGCTCATCGAGGCTCACGAGCGGATCGACTTCACGGAGCGGCTGCTGACGCGCGGCCGGGACTCTAACGAGGGCGGCGCCTGACATGGATATCGAAGGCATACTCGCGATCGTTCTGATCTTCGGTGGTGGCACCGCGATCGCGATCTCGTTCAGTCCGATCGGCCGGGCCATTGCGGAGCGGATTCGCGGTGCCCTGCCGGAGCCGGGTACGGACCCGGTGGTCTACGAGGAACTGGAGCGGATGCGCGGCGAGATGGCGGAGCTGCAGGAGCGGGTCGACTTCACCGAACGGCTGCTTGCCAAGTCGCGCGACGTGGAACAGCTCCCTGGAGGCAAGTGATGGAAGGCTCACTGTTCATCATCATCGTGTTTGGCGGCGGGATGCTGTTCGCGCTGTCCAAGACGGAGCTCGGCCGCGCGCTCGCGGATCGTATTCGCGGCGGCGCCGCCCCGGCGGCACCGGATCCCGCCCTGCTGGAGGAGATCGACCGCCTGCGGGCCGACGTGGCAGAGCTGCAGGAGCGGGTGGATTTCACCGAGCGGCTGCTGGCGCGCCAGCGAGAGGCACCGGAAATCGGTGGTACCCGCGAGTGAATGCGGACCAGCACTTCGCGTTGATCATGGTCGTCATCTTCGGCGTGGTGATGCCGGGGATGCTGGCCATCGGGATTCCGGCGGGGAAGGCGTGGGCCCGGCGTCTCGAGCGGATGGGCCACCAGGAGGATGGTGGCGAGACGGCCGCGGAGCTCCAGGAACTCCGTGCCCGGGTCGCGGAGCTCGAGGAACGGCTCGACTTCACCGAGCGCGTCCTTGCCTCACACCGGGAATCGAATCAGCTCGGTGCCGGTGATGGATGACCCTCGTGCTCTCAGCGTGAGAGGCTGACCATGCTGACTCAGGTCGTCGTGCAGGGACCGCCGGAGATTCCGCCGATCCCGCAGATTCCGATCCTGCCGCCATGGATGACGCTGCCCCCATGGGTGACGGCCCTGGTCGCGCTGGGGTTCTTCGCCGGGTGCGCGATCGTGCTCTATCCGCTGATGCGCGCGATCGGGCGGAGGCTCGAGGGCCGGACCGCCAGCCCTGACCCCATGCTTCGCGAGGAGATCGAGCGACTGAACGCGCGCCTCAATGAGTTGGACGGATTGCAGCACCATGTGGCGGAGCTGGAAGAGCGACTCGACTTCGCCGAGCGTCTGCTGGCGCAGCGCCGTGAACCGGACCGGCTCGGAGGCGGACGGGTGTGAACATCAAGCGCTTTCTGGGTATCGACGGCTTCGACTTCTTCATCCAGTTCGGCATCACCTGCATGCTGATGGTGGTCGCCAGCAGCGCGGCAACTGGCGGGCGGGACGAAGTGCCGATCGCGGTGATTGTGGCGGCCTCGCTGGGGGTGCTGGCCTGGCGCCGCAACCGGGCGATGAAGCGGATGGGCTCCGACACCGGGGAAGTGCAGCTCGACCGGCTCCAGGAGCTGGAGCAGCGGGTCGCCGAGCTCGAATTCCATCAGGAGCGGGTGCTGGAGCTGGAAGAGCGCCTGGACTTCACGGAGCGGCTGCTGACCCAGCAACGAGAGGTGGTCCGCCAGCTCGGCCTGCCCCGCGAGGAGGTCTGATGGATCCGGAGCAAGTGCTGGTTGCCGGCATGATGCTCGCCGTGATGGTGCTCATCGGCAAGGTCGTGATTCCGATCGCCAATGCGTATGCGCGGCGGGTTGAAGCGAAGGGAGACGGGCTGGACGAGCGCAGGGGATTGGCAGAGCTCGAGGCCAGAGTGCATGAGCTGGAGCTCCGTGAGGCGCGGGTGGCGGAACTGGAGGAACGGCTCGACTTCACCGAACGACTGATCGCCCAGCAGCGGGATGGCGGCCGTCTGGGGGCGGGGGAGCAGCGATGATCATCTATCTGGGGCTGGCTGAGGTCTCGCCTGAGCAGGTGAAGGTGCTCGGCATCGTGGCCGTGATGGTGACGGCGTTCGCGGCCGCCCTCCTCTCGCCCATCGCGCGAGCGTACGCCCGACGACTGGAGGGGCGGGCGCCGGCGGAAACCCTGCGCCAGGAACTGGCGGAGATCAACGCCCGTCTCGATGAGCTCCAGCAGGGGCAGGCGCGGATGCTCGAGCTGGAGGAACGGCTCGACTTCGCCGAACGGCTGCTGATCAGCGGGCGGCAGACGAGCGCGACCGAGGCGGACACGCCCCCGGAGCCGGTGGACGCGGCCCGGTAACGACCGATGCAGACCGTCGTCATCGTGCTGCTGCTGGGGGCGGGTGCCACGGCCTCGTGGGGACTCTTCATGGGTCCGATCGGCAAGGCGGTGGCGCGATGGATCGAGGCGAGGACGCCCCAGGCCCACGGGCAGCTCATGGCCGACCTTGCGGAGCTCGAGGGACGGGTGACCCGGATGGAGCGGTTGCTCAGGGAAACTTCACGGCCCGGACGGCGGTAGGCCTGGCAGCGTTGGCGCCGGGGACGAGCCGATTAGATTCAGCCGGTCGGCCGGAACGTCGGCCGGGACAATCCGGAGAACGACTATGGTAGGCAAGGAAGATATCGAGGGCTATATCGACCGGCTCGACAGCGGCTCTGCCGAAGTCGAAGAGATCGAGGCCGGTGTCTGGATGGTGCGCACGACGGCGGGGGCCGAGGTGCTGGTGCAGTACGCGCCGCCGGTCGTGATCCTCCGGGTGGCGGTGATGCCGCTGCCCTCGGGCGCCGAGCGGCAGACCGAGCTCTGCCGGCAGCTCCTGTCGTACAACGCGAGTGAACTGGTCCACGGCGCCTACGGACTCGAGGGCGACCGGGTGGTCCTGGTGGATACGCTGGAACTGCAGAACCTGGATTTCAACGAGTTCGAGGCGAGCTTCGATTCCCTGACGCTCGCGCTGGCCACGCACCTCGGCGCCCTGGCGCCGTACCGGGAGTAAGCATGGGGATCTTTGACCGTTTCTCGACGTTGCTCCGGTCGAACATCAACGACCTCATCTCCCGGGCGGAAAATCCCGAGAAGATGCTCAATCAGCTCATCGCGGACATGAAGGGGCAGCTGGCCAAGGCGAAGCAGCAGGTCGCCTCCGCGATCGCCGATGAGAAGAAGCTGCAGGCCGACGCCGAGGCCATGAAGAAGCAGGCCGAGGACTGGGAGCGGCGCGCGATGCTCGCGGTGCAGGAGGGCCGGGACGATCTCGCCAAGCAGGCCCTCATGCGCTTCAACGAGGCGATGCAGGGGGCCCAGCAGCTGCACGAGACCTGGGTGAAGCACAAGGCCGAGACCGAAAACCTCAAGGGCTCGCTGCGCCAGCTCAACGACAAGATCGAAGAGGCGAAGCGCAAGAAGAACATTCTCATCGCCCGGGCCCGCCGCGCGGAGGCGCAGCAGCGGATCCAGGAGACGATGTCCGGAATGTCCGACAAGTCGGCCTTCGAGTCGTTCGAGCGGATGACGGAGAAGATCGAGAACCAGGAGCGGAAGGCCATCGCCGCCGCCGAACTCCAGAACGAGTTCGAGGGCGACAACCTGCTGCAGCAGTTCCAGGCGCTCGAGTACAAGGGAGCCCCAGACCAGCAACTGCTCGAACTGAAGGCCAAGATGGGGATGCTCGGTCCCGGCGGTGGCGGGGCGAAGCAGATCGGCAAGGGCGGCGATACCGTCGATGCCGAAGTGGTCGATGATGACGACGAGAAGAAGTGACCGGTAACGGTCGTACAGGGCACGAGGGGGTGGGCTCCGGCAGCGGGGCTCACCCCCTCCGCTTTTCCGCACGACTCGCTAGCTTGTCTGTCGCCCGGGAGGAGGGTCCGGGGGCCCGGACGCCGTTCACTCCCCAACTCTGACACTTCACGCCCAAATCCATGCACGGCTCGCGCTTCCTGATTCTGGCCGACGGCGAATTCAATCCGCTGACCTCCAAGACGGCGAACTCGGTCATCCGGTACCTTCCCGAGCGCATCGTGGCGGTGGTGGATCGCGTCCACGCCGGCAAGACCGTGCAGGAGGTCCTGGGCTTTGGCGGCGCGATCCCCGTCGTCGGCAGCATGGCCGAAGGGCTCGCGCGCCGGCCGGATGCGGTGCTGATCGGCATCGCGCCGGTCGGAGGCCGGCTCCCGGAGGAGTGGCGCCAGTGGCTGCTCGCGGCGATCGATGCCGGCTGCCATCTCTGGAGCGGGCTGCACACCTTCCTCGCCGACGATCCGCTCCTCGCCGAGCGTGCCCGGCTGAAGGGCGTCGACATTCACGACCTGCGCCGCCCTCCCGCCGATCTTCCGGTATCGTCCGGGAAGGCGAAGGCGGTCGACCCCTTCGTCATCCTCACCGTGGGCACCGACTGCAACGTCGGCAAGATGACGAGTCAGCTCCAGATCACGAAGCACCTCAACGCGCGCGGCCTGCGCACCCGCTTCGTCGCCACGGGGCAGACCGGCATCATGATCGAGGGCTGGGGCATCGCCGTCGACGCCGTCGTCGCCGACTTCATCGCGGGTGCGGCCGAGTGGCTGGTGCTGGAGGGCAGCAAGGACGCCGATATCGTGCTGGTCGAGGGACAGGGGAGTCTCAATCACCCGGGCTACTCCGGCGTGACCTGTGGACTGCTCCATGGCTCCTGTCCCGATGCGCTGATCCTCTGCCATCAGGCGACGCGTGAGTACATCGGAGACTACCGGAAGGCCTCCTGGCTCAGGATCCCGCCGCTGAGCGAGTACGTGCGCCTGTACGAGACCGTCGCCGGTTTCGTGCATCCGACGAAGACCATCGGCATCTCCCTCAACACCTACGATCTGAGCGAGGCTGATGCGAAGGCGGCGATCGCCGCCGCCGAGAAGGAGACCGGACTCCCGTGCACCGACCCGGTGCGGTTCGATCCTGCGCCGCTCGTCGACGCCGTGGCGCGGGCCCGCGATGCCTATCGTGCCGCGCGAAGCACGCGGCCGACCGACTGAGGCCGCCCGTTCCGTGACCGGTGCGCCCGCCCTGGCGATCGAGGCGCTCACCAAGCTCTATCCCGGTCCCCCCGACATACACGCGTTGCAGGGTGTCGATCTCGCGGTCGCGCCGGGCGAGATCTTCGCCCTCCTCGGTCCGAACGGGGCGGGGAAGACCACCACCGTCGGCGTCTGTACCACCAGAGTCCGCGCCACGAGCGGCCGGGTCACGCTCGACGGCCTCGACGTGCGCGCCAGCCCGGCGGCGGTCAAGCGGCGCATCGGGGTCGTCACCCAGTACAACACGCTCGATCGCGCCTGTACCGTCCGCGAGAACCTCTACTACCACTGCCGCTATTTCGGGATGAATGGCGCGGACTCCGCCGCACGGGCCGATGCCCTGCTGGAGCAGTTCCGTCTCGCCGACCGGGCGGGGGCCATGGCGGTGACGTTGTCCGGCGGGCTCGCGCAGCGGGTGCAGATTGCCCGGGCGATCGCCCATCATCCCCGCATGCTCTTCCTCGATGAACCCACGGCCGGCCTCGATCCGCAGAGTCGCCTGGCGCTCTGGGAGCTGATCGGGGAACTCCGGGCGAGCGGCCTGACGGTGCTTCTGACGACGCACTACATGGAGGAGGCCGACCGCCTCAGCGACCGCGTCGCCATCATCGATCACGGCAAGGTGCTGGTCATCGGGACCGCCGGGGAACTGAAACGGCAGGTCGGGGCGGGGACGATCGTCGAGGTCGAACTCGCGCGCACCGATGAGGCGCTTCGCCTCGCGATCGCCGACCTGCCTTCCGTCCGGGAGGTGCAGCCCTCCGTGCGCGGACTGCGCATTCTCGCGGATTCGCGGGAGGGCCTGCTGCCACGCCTGGTGGAGGTCACGCTGCCCTACGGGCTCCGCGACGTCTCGGTCTTCGAGCCGACGCTCGAGACGGTCTTCATTCAGCTCACCGGGCGCGACCTGCGTGAATAGCTATCTCGCGCCCCTGTGGGGCATGGTGCTCCGCGATCTCCGCGTGTTGCGGCGCAACCTGCTGCCGCTGGTCGTGCGCACGGTCATGAACCCGCTGATGTTCATCTTCGTCTTCACCTTCGTGCTCCCGAGGATCGGTCAGGCGTTCCAGGGTGGCGGGGGCGGCACTAGCTACGCCACGATCGTGGTGCCGGGACTCGTCGCGGTGGGGATGGTGTTCACCGGCATCTCCGCCGTCGCACTTCCGCTATCAATCGAACTCGGCGGCACCCGCGAGATCGAGGACCGGGTGCTGGCTCCCATTCCCGTGGAACTGGTCGCGATCGAGAAGCTGGTGATGGGCGCGGTGCAGGGCATCCTCGGTGGGCTGGTGGTGTTCCCTCTGGTCTACGTCATCCCCGCTACCCCCGTCGAGGTCCATGTCGCCAGCTGGCCCCTGCTGGTCGCGGTCGTCCTGCTGGCAAGCCTGACCGCTGGCGCCCTCGGCCTCGCCCTCGGGACCATCGTTCGTCCGCAGCAGATCGGGCTGATGTTCGCCGTGGTGGTCGTGCCGATCACCTTTCTTGGCTGCGTCTACTACCCGTGGGCGCTCCTCCGGGCCATTCCCTGGTTACAGCTCGCCGTGCTGGTGAATCCGCTCGTCTACATGAGTGAGGGGCTCCGTGCTGCACTGACGCCGGCCACTCCGCACATGTCCCCCTGGGCATTTCTCGGTGCCCTGACAACCGCCACCCTCGCACTCGGATGGGTCGGCGTGCGGGCCTTCGTTCGTCGAACGCTGAGCTAGCGCGTCCCGCTGTCGTCCGCGCCGCTGCGGCGGATTCGAATCGAGACCCGATGCCCGCAGAGTCCCGCCAGGCCACGAAGCCCGAGCGCTCCCTCCTTTCCGCGATCGGCCCCGGTGTCATTGCCGGTGCCGCGGACGACGATCCTTCCGGCATCGCGACCTACACCGTGGTCGGCGCCCAGTACGGAACCTCGCTGCTCTGGACTGCACTGCTGACGTGGCCCCTCATGATGGCGGTCCAGCTCATGTGCGCCCGGATCGGGATGGTCACCGGGATCGGCCTGATCGACCTGCTCCGCCGGCGATTCCCGAAACCGCTCATCATCCTGTTCGCACTCGCGCTGCTGCTCGCCAACACGATCAACGTGGGAGCGGACCTGTCAGGGATGGCCGATGCCGCCGAGTTGTTCACGGGCATCAATTCACATCTGTTCGTGGTGCTGTTCGGTGCCGCGACCGCCTGGGCCACGATCCGGCTCCGCTACAGCCAGATCTCCGGGATTCTCAAGTGGCTCACCCTCGTGCTCTTGGCCTATGTGGTGACCGCGTTTCTGGTCGGCCCCGACTGGGGGCAGGTGCTGCACGACACCTTCGTGCCTTCCCTGCCGACAGGAAGTGGTTACTGGGCCGCGCTGGTCGCGATTCTCGGGACCACGATCAGTCCCTACCTCTTCTTCTGGCAGGCCTCGCAGGAGGTTGAGGAGGAGAAGGCGATGGGCCGCACCCGGCCAAGGGAGCGCGAGGGAGCGACCGAGGGCGAGCTCCGGACGCGGACGATCGATGTCGGGGCGGGTACCCTGTTCTCGAACGTGGTCATGTTCTTCATCATCCTGACGGCTTCTCTCACGCTCCATGCCCATGGTCTTACCACAGTGCAGACCTCGGGTGAGGCCGCCATGGCGCTGAAGCCGCTCGCCGGTGCCTTCGCCTCTGGCCTGTACGCCATCGGCGTCCTTGGTGTCGGCTTTCTGGCGATCCCGACACTCACCGCCTCGGCCGGGTACGCCCTGTCGGAGACCTTCGGGTGGCGGCAGGGTCTCGATACGGGCTGGAACGGTGCCCCGGGTTTCTATGGCGTCGTCCTGGTGGCTACCATCGGCGGGGTGGCCATGGATTTCCTGAATCTGAATCCCGTATCGGCACTCTTCTGGTCGGCGGTCATCAACGGGGTGCTGGCTCCATTCCTCCTGCTGGCCATCCTCGTCGTCTCCACCGACCATCAGCTGATGCGGCGCCAGCCCTCGGGTCGGCTCCTTCGTGTGTCGGTTTCGGTCGCCATCGTCGTCATGTTTGGCAGCCTCGCCGGGATGCTCTTCCTGTAACTGCCTCCGGCGCGGCGCTCATGAACGACCAGTTGCGCAAGCGGAGCCTGGTCCACATTGTGTGGAGTGAGCCACCGCGCCCGAAGGCGCAGGGAGGACCCGATGCACACACTGCCGCCACCCCGTCCCACCTGGCAGACCGGCGCCGCCGCGATCATCAGCGGTGCGGCGCACCTGTTGGTCATTGCATTGGTGCTTGCCGGGCCCAGCACGATGCAATTCCTCGATGACTCGAAGATCCTCCCGGCCCTCTATCTCTACGCCCACGATCGGATCCCCTCCGAGGAGCGGGAGACCCGGCTGCCGATCCCCGCGCCGCCGGGGAACGGCGAGCTGATCAGCCGTCCGCCGGGAGGACTGCAGGTCGACCACCATACGTTGCCGCGCCAGACCAGGGTCCCCGGACTGGTTCCGCCGGGCCTCGCTTCCGCCCGGTTCGATTCCGTGTTCACCGTCCTGGGTGTCGATTCTGAAGTCGTGCGAATGGATGGCAGCGCGGCTCCGGCGTATCCGAATAACCTCCTCGATGCCGGTATCGAGGGTTTCGTCGAAGCGGAGTTTGTGGTGGATACCAGCGGCTGGGTGGATCTGAGCAGTGTCCGCATTCTCAACAGCACCCACCAGGACTTCTCGGCTTCAGTCAGGCTTGCACTCATGGGGATGCAGTTCCGCCCGGCGTGGCGGGGTGCCCGCAAAGTCCGGCAACTCGTGAGTCAGCGCTTCAGCTTCCGAATGGAACACCCAACACCTTCCACAACGCTCTGACCATCACCAAAGCGCTGGCTCGGCGTTCGGAACCAAAGAGGGCGACCCTGGCGGTCGCCCTTCCTGTTTGCCGCACCACGCACGACGCGGGCTTGCGCTAGAAATCGCGGCGCTGGAAGCCGCGCTGGCCGAGCCAGAGCGGCAGGGCGGACCAGAGGAGGAGTGCCCCAGTCGCGACGCCGAGGCCGAGTACGGTGCCAAGGAAATGCTGGAATACCGCCCCGGTGTACCCCATGAGAGCCGCAACGTCGAGGTCGAGGAGCAGCAGGACTCGGCCCAGGTCGAGCGGGTTGAGCAGCATCAGCACGAGGAGCGGGGTCTCGAGCGGGTAGTTGCCGAAGATGGCGACAATGAGCAGCACCAGACCATCGTAAACCACGGCGCATGCCAGCCAGACCACCAGGGCTGCCCCGAAGCCGCGCGCGCGATCCTCGAAGCGGAGCGCGATGACGAATGCCAGCGCCGTGAAGGCGCTCGTGAGCAGGGCACCGGTGCCGAGGAGCATCAACAGGGACCGCACCGGGACCGCGCCGTCGCTGGTGTGAAGCAGGAAAGGCAGGCCCACACCGACCAGGAGCGCGACGATCAGCGGCAGCACGAGGCCCGCCCACAGCCCGGCGAACATCGAGCGCCGGCCCACCGGTTGCGCGAGCAGCAGTTCGATGAACTCACGCGCCGAGTAGAGATACAGCGTTCCGAAGGTGAGGGCGACGAGCGGGACGAAGATCAGCACGATGTTGAGCAGCGACAGCACCACTCGGCCGCCGTCCCCCCCCAGGCGGAAGAGCGCCTCGGTGAGGACCAGCAGCACGAGGGTGTAGGCGATCACCCACTTGTTGCGCAGCACATCCCGCAGCTGATAGCCCAGGATCTTCCCCGCGTTTCTCATCCGGTCCCCTGCTGCATGAGGGCCGCGATGGCCCGCTCGAGGTTGGCGAAGCCGGTCATCTGCATCAGCCGGGCGACCGGGCCGTGGAAGCGGATCTGCCCATCGAGCAGGAAGACGATGTCGTCGGCGAGTTCCTCGAGTTCGCTCAGGGTGTGGGAGGCCAGCAGCACTGAGGCGCCACGCTCCCGGGTGGCGAGCAGCTTGTCCTTGAAGATGCCGCTGGCGACCGGATCCAGGCCGGCCGTCGGCTCGTCGAGGATCAGCAACTCCGGGCTGAACAGGAATGCGACGACGGCGGAGAGTTTCTGCCGGGTGCCGCCTGAGAGCGCCCGCACCGGCTTGCCGAGTTCTCCCTCGAGGCGGAAGCGCTCGAGCAACTCCAGGTCCCGTGCCGGCCCCGGTCCGCGCAGGTCGCCGATCATCGCCAGCACCTCGGCGCCGGTGAGGTTGTCCGGGAAGCGCGCCGCCTGCGGCATGTAGCCGATGCCGTGCCGGTAGCGCTCGTCGCCATTCACGGTGTGGCCGAGCACGGTGAGCAGGCCGGTGTCCGGCCGGACCAGGCCAAGCAGAGACTTGATGAATGTCGACTTGCCCGCCGCGTTCGGCCCGACGAGACCGGTGATCCGGCCCGGCTGGATCGCCAGATCGATTCCCTTGAGCACCTCCAGGCGTCCGAAGCGCTTCGTCAGCTTCGCGGCCTCGATCACGGGGCGCCCGGCGTTCATTGCGCGCTCCAGTGCATGAGGGGCCGGCGGTCGACCATCGTCTGCGGGGTCAGCACCGGCGCCACCCGCTCCGCGGCATCCAGAAGCGACACGAAGAAGCTCCGCATGAGGATCAGGGCCGGCTCGCTTTGTTGCACCACGAGCGCGAAGAGCCGTACCGGCGGGAAGGGGATATCACCGAAGCCATCGCGGTCGAGGTCGTAGCCGGTGTACCGGTCCCAGTAGTTCCCGTCGAACCCGCTGTTCGCGCTGGCGCTGTTGGTGGTGACATCAAAAGAATTGCCCTCGAAGCGATTGCCGTGGAAGACCGTCCCCTGCGCATCGGCCATGACCTCCACACCCCATCCGTTGGTCAGGAACTCGTTCCCGCTGACCTCAACCCGGTTGGTGCCCTCCGCATACAGGCCGACCGAGTTGCTGCGGAAGCTGTTGTGCAGGAGGTGGCTGTCGGTGATCTCCTTGAGCAGCAGCCCGTATGAGCCGCTGCCCCAGCTGTGTTCAAAGCGGTTGCGCTCCATGTCGACGCCGTGGCTGTACATCACGGCGACGCCGGCCCGGTTCCCGGTGAAGGTATTGTCGGTGTACGTGCAGTCGTTCGAGAACATGAAGTGCAGCCCGTAGCGAAGCGCGCGCGTGCTGAGATTGCGGCGGACGACGGCCCCGGTGGTAAACTCGAAGTAGATGCCGTCGCGATGCCCGCGGACCACATTGTCCTCGATCACCAGGTGACTCGAACTCCAGGAATGGATGGCGTTGCCGGCGAGCGATTCCGTCGTGCCGGAGCCGCGGACGCGGTTGTTCCGGATGAGGCAGCCGTCCACCTTCGAGAGGTAGATGCCGAAGAACGTGTCGAGAAGGGTGTTGTCCTCGAGGTGGCATCCCCGTGCGTCGATCACCTTGATCGCGGCCCGGTCGTCCGTGGCGCTCGGTGAGACGTCGCGGAGCACCAGGCCGGTGATCGTCACACTGTCCGCCGTGATCCGGAGAATCTGGTGGTCGCCCCCGTAAAAAACCGGCCAGCCCCGGCCGACGATCGTGACGCGTCGGCTGACGAGGAGCTCCGCTTCATGGTAGTCACCCGTCTCGACCACGATCGTGTCCCCATCGCCTGCGTGTGCCAGCGCCGCCGTCAGCGTAGGAATGGGAGAGCCCGGGGCGACCGTCCATCGAGCTGGCACGGAGCCCGTCCCTGCCGTGCCCGACCAGACCGCCAGGAGCAGGGCGCCGATCACGGGGAAGGCGAAGGCTGGTGTTGGTGCGGCGCGGAGAGCACCTCCCGCCACGAGTGCAGCGCTCCGCCCATCGCCGCCCGCACGCTGTCCGCTTCGCGGCCCGCCCGGAGGGCGATCAACCCGCTGGCCATCGGGGTGCGCAGGCTGTCGGTCTGCAAATACACGGCGGAATCCGCCGGCAACCAGGTCCGCCGGTCGACGAAACTCGTGACCCAGGACGAAGCGACCGGCGCGCTGTTCTCGTCAAGCCAGGCCGCGAGACAGCCCACGTCGTCGAAGACGGTGATCTTGCCCGTCGTGGAAATGGCCTCCGCCGTGAAGCGGGCGTCGGCGACGGTCATGTGGCAGTGAGCGCACGACTCCGTGCCGAGGGCGATCGGCCGCGGCCCGCCCGGCCCGCAGGCCACCAGCAGGATAGCGCCAAGCAGCGCGGGGAGCAGGCGGGGCACGGCGATCAGGCGGTGACGGCGGGATGCCGGGTGGCCCGATACTCCCGCAGGACCAGCATCAGGCCCACCAGCACTGCGGCCACGAGTACCCAGCCGCCCGAGGCAGGCCAGCTGGTTGCATGGAAGTTGAGCAGCTGTTTGTCGCCGATCAGCGGAGGCTGGTAGCTCATCCCCGTGATCTTGATGATGGCCTCGGGATCGAGATTGTGACCGTAGTCGTAGCCCCAGCGGTAGAAGTCGGCGAGCCCCGCGACCGCCCCGGCCACGAAGAGGCCCACCCAGGCGTAGAGCAGGCCACGCTTTCCGCTGGCGGCCGCCAGCAGTCCGAGGCCGATCAGCCCGCCGACGAAGATGGGCATGAAGCGGAGCTCCGGGATCGACTCCGGGATGATCCGCTTCATGCCGATGTAGTGATTCAGATTGTTGATGCTGGTGAGGTCCTGCGGCTTCTCGCCGACGATCTTGTTGATCCCGATATAGAGGCCGAGGCCTTCCGGATACTGGGGTGCCTCCAGGCCGATGTGCCAGAGCGGAAGCAGGTACACCAGGGCCAGCGAGAGCGAGGCGGCGGCCAGGACCAGGCGAGTCGAGCGCGACATAGAGATACCAGGCGGAATCGGGGGAGGACGGCGGTTCGCCGGCCTCCCCCTCCGTGAGTCAGTTCACTTCGGGGTGTTGTAGGACACCGTCACGTTCGATCCCTTCGGGGAGACCCGGATGTATCCCTGCATCTCCTGGTGCAGCGCCGAGCAGAAGTCGGTGCAGTAGAAGGGGAAGACACCGGGGCGGTCGGGCGTCCAGACGATCGTGCGGGTCTGGCCGGGCATGACCAGCAGCTCGGAGTTGTGCATGCCGGTCACCGCGAAGCCGTGCGGAACGTCCCAGTCCTGCTCGACGTTCGTTACATGGAGATAGACGCTGTCGCCGACCTGCACGCCCTCGATGTTGTCCGGCACGAAGTGACTGCGGATCGCGGTCATGTAGATGTGTACCACGTTCCCCTTCCGCACGACCCGGGCGTCCTTCTCGGCCTTGGTCGCGTTCGGGTCCTTGTTGTCGGCCAGGTTGAAGGTCTTGATCTGCGCATCCTTGATCTTCGAGGCGAGAATCGCCTGGGCGTAGTGCGGCTCGCCGATGGTCGGGAAGTCGAGCAGCAGCTTCATCTTGTCGCCCGAGATGTCGATCAGCTGCGCCGACTGGGTGAGTTCGGGACCCGTGGGCAGGTACCGGTCCTTCGTGATCTTGTTGAGCGCCACGACGTACTTCCCATCCGGCTCCCGGGTGTCGCCGCCGATGACCATGAGATGCCCGATCGAATAGTAGGTCGGGATCCGGTCGAGCACCTTGCAGTCCTTCACGCTCCACTTGACGATTTCGGAGGAGAGGAACATCGACGTGTAGGCGTTGCCCTTCGCATCGAACTCGGTGTGCAAGGGGCCAAGGCCGGGCTGGGGCACTTCGCAGGCGCTGATGGCCTCGTACTTGAGGACCGGGATCCCGTCGACCATGCGGTCGATGGCCTTGTCCGCGATCGCCTTCTGGATCTTGGTGAACGAGGCGACCGGAATGACCGCGGCCAGCTTGCCGCCCGCCGCGATGAACTCGCCCGACGGATCGACGTCGACGCCGTGGGGTGACTTCGGCGTGGGGAGGAAGTAGACCATGTCCGGACAGTCGGCCGGCTCCAGCACCTTCTCGCTGGTCAGCATCTCCGAGTGCGCGATATCGGCGTCATCCACCCAGTTGTGCGCGTACTTCGTGCTCCACGTCTTGGCCTTGCCCGCCGCCACGCACTGCTCGGCCACCTTCCAGTTCACCGCCGTGATGAAGTCCTTGTCGTTCTGCGAGGCGTTGCGCTCGAGCAGTGTGCTGGCCTGCTCCGTGTTGTAGGAGGTGAAGAAGGCCCAGCCGTGCGAGACGCCTTTGCCGGGGCGGGCGAGGTCGTAGTCGAAGCCTGGCATATGGATCTGGAAGGCCAGCGACATCTTGCCGCTCTTCGGGTCGACCGCCACGAAGCCGATCTGCCCGCCGAAGTTTTCCTTGTAGGTCGAGATCGGCACATCCTTCTGCGGCATCGGCACGCTGAAGCGCGTGGCCGTCACCACGTACTCGGTTCCCTGGGTCACGAACGGCGACGCATGGTTGCCAGCGGCGTTCGGGATCTCGATGATCTCCTTGGTGTTCATCTCGGCCAGGTCGATCCGGGCCACCCGCGGCGTGTTGTTGCCGTTGATGAACAGCCAGCGTCCGTCGTTCATCGCATCGGTCTTGGAGAGCGACGGGTGGTGGGCATCGTCCCAGGGGATGAAGCCGTAGCTGGTCTCCAGCATCGGCTTGCTCTGCTCGCTGTACCCGTAGGACTTCTCCGCATCCTGGGAGAAGACCGGGATCACGCGAAAGAGGCGGCCGGACGGCAGCCCGTAGACGCTGACCTGTCCCGAGAATCCGCCTGAGGCGAACATGTAGTACTCGTCGTACTGTCCCGGCGCGACATACACCTTCGACGCCGCATCGCCGGTGCCTCCCGCCTGGGTGTTGGTCTTGCCGCAGCCAGCCGCCAGCAGCACCGCTCCAACGGCGGCGCTTATCCGGCCGATCCGGGACAACGTACTCGCGCGCATCATGTCAGCCTCTCCTGAATGGTGATCCTGCCACTCACTGGGCAGTCGTGCTGGGAGCCTGGGTACGGAGGTATTCGACGACCTGGCGGGCCTGCTCCTGCGTGAGCCCGAGATTCGGCATCTGGGTCATGTACTCGCCGAGGAGTTGCTTCACGACCGGGTGCTTCGAGTACATCCCCTCGGGGTTGAGCACCTGATTCATGATGAAGGCCGGCGTCCGGCGCACGGTGACCGCACCGAGCGGCGGGCCGACGTACTTGTCGGTCATCTTGTGGCAGGCGCCACACTTCGAGTCGAAGATCTGTTTGCCCGCGTCCGCCATGCCCTTGTCGACCGGCCCGAGTGTGATGGCCTCGGTCACGGGGCCGATCCCGTTCTCGAGCTGGAATGGCGTCAGGTCCGATCCGGGAGTCGCGGCGGATGCCGCCGCGCTGGTGGCGGGGGGGGCTGGGGTTTCGGAGCCGCCGCAGGCCGAGCAGAACAGCAGTGCCGTAACGGCCAGACTGAGGCGAGGGGCGAACGAGCGAGGCATGGCAACGGTCCTTGGCTTGAAAGTCGGGGTGGGCGGGTAATCCCCACGCTCACGCAGCGATTATAGGCTATTCACATGAAATGGTGATATATGATTTGATGAAAGGAAATTCAGAGATTTCGATGAGATTTACAGCCGATTGTCAGGTAAAATGCAGCCATGCTCAACCAGACAGCCGAATACGCGCTCCGGGCCGTCGTCACGATCGCCGAACAGCCCGATGGGCGACCGATCGGGGCGGGAAAGCTCGCCAGCAGCCTCGGAATTCCCCAGAACTACCTCTCCAAGACCCTGCACCAGCTGGCACGGGCCGGCGTCCTCGAGTCATCGCGGGGGAAGTTCGGGGGGTTCCAGCTCGCCCGCCCCGCTGGCAAGATCCTCCTCCTCGACATCGTCACCGAGTTCGATGAGATCGTCGGGCAGCAGACCTGTTTGATGGGGCGTACGCTGTGCAGTGACCACACACCGTGTGCCGCGCACTCCCGGTGGAAGAGTGTCGGTGAGAAGATGGCGGGGTTTTTCCGGGAAACGACGGTGGCAGACCTGATGCGGCCGAAGCGGACGAGCTGATCAGCTCGGAGCGCCACCAAAGGGTTTCGCCCGCCCCCAGAGCAGCAGGACGAAGCCGAATGACGCGCCCGCGAGGAGCAGCATCCCCGCGGGCGCGAGTCCGTTGATGGACAGAACCAGCCCGAGGAGCGCGAGCCCGAGGCCGCCGAGGAATGCGCCGAAGGCCACCCACCCGGCCCATCCAGGACCACGGTCGGGGGCACGCGGGAAGCGCGGCAGCATCCAGTACGCCACGCCGAGCACGAACTGCACCAGCCACCCGAAGAGCAGCAGCGTGAGGTGGACCTCTCTGAGGGAGGCGCGCACCGCGTCGTAACCTGGCTCGGTGGCGAGGAGCAGTGCGCCCAGGGCCGTGCCGGCCAGCAGCGCGACGAAGGCGCTCCGCAGCATCCAGACGGTCAGCTTGGGCATCAGCTTCGGAGTTCGCGGATGCGGGGCCAGAGCAGCAAGACGAGGAGGGCCACCGCGACGAACTGGAGCAGTGCCGACGCCAGGAGCGGCCACGAAGGGCCACCCATCCCCAGCCGCCAGAGCTCGCCGATCAGGCGCAAGGCGAGTCCGCCATTGAGCAGCGTGAGTCCGGCCCAGCCGAGGCGCTCGTCGCCGCGGGGGGGGCGGGTCGGATGCCGGGGAAACATCCAGAAGGCGACCCCGCTGATGAGCTGCAGCAGCCACCCGACAGTGAGCAGGTGGATCGCGCCAAGATGCAGTGCGGTGTCGGGAAGGTCCGGGAGGACGTCCGCCGGGCGGGCGAGCAGGGCCTCGAGGAGCAGCGCGAGCGCGAGGGAGATGAAGCCCGATTTCACGAGCCAGCGGGAGAGGGGAGGCAGGGCGCGGCTCCTATTTGAGTAGCCCGAGGACGATCTCCAGCGCGATCAGGACGATCACGATCCACTCCAGGGCCTCCATGCGGATGGCCGCGGCCTTGTCGGAGAGCTTCTGGTAGATGCTCTCGATCGTCGACAGCTTCCGCGTGATGGTCGCTTCGAGTTCGACGAGGTGGAATCGTCCCGCTGCCAGCCGGTAGATCCGGGCCAGGTACTCTTCGCCGAACACCTTGAGGGCGTTGGACACCCGCTCCAGCATGACCGCACTTTCGAGCTGCAACTCGGCCACCTGGTGCATGTCGGCACTCACGGCACTGGGCAGCACCATCCGCCACCCCTGCCGCCGCGCCAGGAGCAGGTACGATCGCTCGATGGCATCGTCCAGCTGCAGGTCCAGCCAGCGCATCTCGAGCAGCTGCACGTTCGCGAACTCCAGCACCGCTCGCACATCCTCCGGATCGGGGTCGAGCACGAACGCGGCGTCCCAGTCCACGATCGTCACATCGGTCGGTCCGAAGGAGATCTGGACTTCGGTCGCATTCCGGATCTCCTCGGCGGAAGGGCGTCCCGCGTCGGGCCGAAGAATGCGGGTGATCGCTTCCGCGTGCGCCTCGCAGAAGGCCGACGCACTTGCCCCGGTCGGCAGCTGGCGCATCCCGTAGATCAGATAGTCTTCGCTGAACTCCGCCACGCTCGGTTTCTGGACGGCCGTTCCAAGGGAACGGAGGAGCGCCTCGACCCGGCCGCGGGCATCGAGCTTCAGGAGGTCTGAGCCGCGGAGCGACCGGCTGGCGGCAGAGAGTTCCTCGAGACCGCCGTGGACGGGAATGTGGTATGTCACCGACGCGGCGCCGAAGTCGTACAGGACCAGCTCCACCGACGGCTCGGTCTTCCAGCTTTCAATCACGATCGGCGTGCGTTCCTGCGAGACGCGGAGCGGAGCGGGGCGGTACTGAAAGAACAGTGTGGCTCGCCCCCGGTGCCGAAAGGTCTGCCGTTCGGATCCTCCTCCCATCGACCGCTCCGCCTGGTCGAGATCGATGGCCTGCGCGACCTCGAAGACGAAGATCGGGTGAATCTCGGGCATTTCTGTCACCGCTCCTTCACGGTTCACTCATGCATCTGAAGCAACATTTATGTCGAAGGCCCCTAGGAGGACCCCATGGTAACGCTGACACGAGCAGAAGCCGGGCGCCGACTTGCGATGGGCCTGAGCGCCATGATCAAGGAAGTCCCCGTCGTTCTCGCACTCTCTCCGGGCGGCGCACGGGTGGCGAGCGAGATTGCGAAGTCCTTCGAAGCCCCTCTCGATGTCAGTCCGGTGCGACGACTCGAAGTCTCGGGTCGGCCCCGCTCCACCTTCGGTGCGGTGGCCGAAGGCACCACGCTGATCCTCTCGGAGCGAGTCGCCCAGCTCGGGCTGCCGGACGACTACGTGAGCGCGATGGCCGATCTGGCGCACCGGGAGATCGATCTGCTCGCGTCGGCGTGGCGGGGCGGCGCTCCACCGGTGAACCTCAGCGGCCGCACGGCGGTGCTGGTGGACGACGGTCTCAGTGATGCCGTCGCGATCGCGGCCGCCGCACACGGGCTCCGGGAGCAGGGAGCGGCCCGCGTCCTGTATGCGGGCCCGACGGCCGGGCGGGCACTCTACGACGCCATTCGCGCGGAGTGCGACGATTGCCTCCTGCTCTTCGATGACGGCGCGCCCGCATCGGCCTTCATGTGCGATCCGGATTTCAGTCAGACCACCCGATTCGACGTGCGCTCGATGGTGCGGAAGAGCCGGCCCGATTTTGCCGCCGTGGTCGGTCCCTGAGCCTGAGAATCTACGGGCTCCGCTGGCTGCGGGCGAGGCGTGAGCATGACGCGGTACGGAGCAGGGCAGGACACCGAGGCGCTGGTCGAGCGATCGCTCGACGAGCGCCTCGATGCATTTCGGCGCTCGCGGGACGACTGCGCCGAGGACCCATCCCCTGAGGCGGTGCACGAGGTCCGGATTGCGACCAGGCGCCTGCGTGCCGCCCTCACCCTTTTCGATCCATTACTGATCCTCCCTGACGGCGTCGCTCCCCGGGTGCTCCGGCGGGTCGAACGACGCTTCGGCCGTGTCCGGGATCTTGACGTCGTGGGCGCTTCGCTGCGCTCGGCAGCCACGGCCGAGGTGTCCCCCGCTCGCACGGCCGGCTACGCAGATCTTGGCGCGACGGTTGACGCGGCGAGGAGCGAGGCACGGAAGCGGGCCAAGGCCGAACTTGCTCGCCAGAGGCTCCGCCGTCTGACGAGCGACCTGCGTTCCTGGCTCGAGGATCCCGCCTTTACGCCGGTGGCGACGCTGCCCATCGCGCTCCTGGTGCCGGATCTCCTGTTGCCGTTGCTGTCGCGCACGCTGCTCGAACCGGGGTGGCAGGTGGCAGAGCCACCGGATCCTGATGCCCGCACCGCGGCTCCCCTGCATGCGATTCGGCGTCGACTCAAGCAGTTGCGCTACGCCATCGAGTGCGTCACCGACTGGTACGGAGCTCCGGTGGAATCCTGGCTCGACGAACTGCACGCGATGCAGGATGCGCTGGGGGAGTGGCACGACGCGGGTCTGCTGCTCGAGCGGCTCAAGGATCACGAAGCATCCTCATCGCTTCGTCCGGTCTTCCTCGCCCGCGCTCGGGCGGCACTGGCTCCGTGGCCGGCATGGCGGCTCCGCTATCTCGATCCCGAGGTCCGCGCCGGATTCCGTCACCTGCTGGGCGGGTGTCCGCCGGGCAGCCTGGATGCAGTACCCGGCGAAGCGCGGCGCAGGGACACGCAGGCGCTGCGTCGCCGGCGCGCATCGACGCCAGCCCCACTCCCCGGTATCTAACCCCGGAGTCAAAGTGGGAGGGTATGCGCGTGAGCCTGCAGTTCGTCCGCGACCCGGCGGAGGCGTTCGCTGGCGCGGGTCATCAATGCGAGAATCTTCGAATCGGTCCTGAGCCCCGCGAGGTGCACCATCGAGACCGGATTGAGGATCCGCACCATGGAATGCTGCTCATCCACTCGTTCCACCGTCACATTGCACGGGAGCAGCAGTCCCACCTCCGGCCTGCTGGACAATGCTTCGTGCGCCAGCTGCGGATGGCAGGCTCCGAGAATGGTGTAAGGGCGAAAACTGATCCCGAGTTTCTCATGGAAGACGGTGTGTGCGTCGATCCGGGTGATCACACCGAATCCTTCCGCCTTGAGTCCGTCCATGACGCGGGCAAGTGCCTGATCCGTGGTCAGCGGCAGTTTCACCTCGAACGCCATCGGCTGCGGCGCGGGGGCGGGCTCCGGCAGCGCGGTGACGCGCGCTGGCGCCTTCGATTTTTTCATCAGATCCTCCTTGGTGCGGCTCCTGCGAGGAGCTACGCGAAGATGCCCGGTCTGTCCTGAAATCGACCTGAACCCCAATTGAAGCGCTGTCACCGGTCCTTCATACCCTCTTCAGTACGTCGGACATTCTTTGCAGACCTCGTCGCTGCCGGGAAGGCGGATCGCGTGCACTCGATCCAATCGCCGCAAGAGGAGTTCTTCACCCTGGTCTCCTTCGAGGGACCGGACGGTTACTCGACCTGCGGTGGTCTGGCAGAACGAGTTACTCGCCTTGCGGCGCGACTCGCGAGCCACGGATTCGAGACTCACCTCTTCTTCCTCGGCGCACCCGGGCTGCCCCCGAACGAGCGGATCCGTGCGTCCCGACTCACCCTGCACCGCTGGGCGCAGTGGCTCAGCGCCAGCCATCCCGGCGGTGTCTACGATGGCGAGTGGGCGAAAGTCCGGGAGATGGCGGATTCGCTTCCTTCATTCCTGTGCGAGACCCTGGTGCGGCCTGCCCTGAAGGCGGGCTTCGAGCCGATCATCATTGCGGAGGAGTGGCAGACCGCCCCGACTCTCATCGCCTTGGGGTCGGAATTGCAGCGCCTCGGTGCCACTGGTCAGGCGCGCCTCTTCTGGCGCACGGGTTCCGTGACTGGCTGGGATCTGATCGACTGGGAGTCCCTCGCTGGGGTGGCGGAGATTGGCGCAACTGACGCGGCACTCGCCGGCGCATTGATGGCTCGAGGCATCCCGGCCAGCGTGCTGCCCGCGGAGCCGGACGCACTGCTCGGTGTGCTCGGATCCGCCCAGCGGGGCGGCGGCGTCCGGCCGCAGGGCACGGCCCTGTCCACGTCGGTCCCGGTCCTCGTCCGGTGACTGGCAAGGGGTCCCGGAAAAAAGCCGCCCCGGCCGAGGCGGGCCGGGGTGGCAAGCGGTGCTGGTCGGGCTTCAGCTCTTGATGAGGATCTTGTTCTTCACGGTGAGCTCGGTCTTGGGCAGGCGCACCGTCAGGATCCCCTCATTGTAGACCGCCTCGACCTTGTTGGCCTCCACCGCCTTCGGAAGGCGAATGGTGCGAAGGAACTTCCCGGTCTCTCTTTCCTCCCACAGCATGTTCTCGTTGGCCTCGTGCACCTTCTTCTCGCGGTGTCCGGTCAGCGTGAGCAGGTCGCCCTCGAGATGCACATCGAGATTCTCCCGTGGGACACCCGGCACTTCAATCCGGAGGATGAACTCCTTCTCGGTCTCGGTGAGGTCGATCGGAGGCATCCAGGTGCTCTCCATCGCCTTCTTGATCGGCTCGAAATTGAATGTGGGGAATCCGATCGGTGCATTGAAGACCCGGTCAAACACTTCGTCGATGTCACGGACCAGCGTCGGTACACCCGTCTGCGTCTTGGTGAGTTTCATACGTCCTCCTCGAGAAAGCTGCTCTCAACTCACTCCGACTACCGTAATCCTCAACGTAGCGACCCCTGCTTGAACCAGGGCTGAACCGGTCACGAAACTTGGATCATGAATGGGTACGTGGCTTCGGCGACGGATGCCAGGCATGGCTGATCGTCCAGACATACGCTGCGACATCGCGCGCCTCGGCATCGGTCAGGGTGGTCCAGCCGCGCATGGGCATCGCGGTCCCCCGGGTCGACAGGTCCTTCGGGATCCCGTGCACGACCCGCGAGAGAATCCCTTCGTAGCTGTCCTCGCCATGCATCCAGATGCCCTGGGCCAGCGCCGCGCCGCTGTCCGTGCCCACGCCTGCCGGGCCGTGGCAGGCCACGCAATTGGCGGAGCCGTGGAAGAGCTCTCGGCCGCGGGCGACCGCGGAATCGTTCACCTGCGCCGGTCGCGGAACAGTCAGCAGCGTATCCTGAGCAGCGAGGCCTCCCGGCAGGACCAGCGCGAGAAACAGGAGAGGAGCGGAGCGGTTCGTCATGATGGCCTCCGGAGGTCGGCCGTTGGGGAGAAAGTTGCTCGGTATGGGATGAAGCTCGGTGCAAGCAGGTCTGAAGCGACCATCAGCCACTTTGTCCGGACTGGACAGCTTGGTGCGACGGTTCGACTCGGCCCACAAGAGTCGTCCCCTCCCGGCCCGCCCAAACAGGTGGGATTCCGGCCGGAAGGAACCGGTACGAGGACGTACCGCGTCCTCGGCCGCGCGGCACTCCACTTGCTTTGCATCGGAGCACCCTCCAATGGAGCGATTCGATGTGGCTCGATGCGTTTGCTCATGTGCGCCCCAGAGACGCTGAGCGACTCGGCGCTGCCGGGATTCGAAGCGCCGACGACCTGCTCGACCGGTTGACGACCCACGCCCGGCTCAGGCTGCTCTCCCGCGAGAGCGGGGTCGACGAGCAGCGACTACTCTCGTTCGCCGTTCAGGCCCAGTTCCTCCGGCTCCGTACCCCGGCGGACGTCCGGCAGGCAAGCTGACGTGGTGCGCCGCATGACTCCCGGCACCGACGCCGAGGTCGACGCCCTGCTGCATCGCCACGCGCGGCGGCTCCAGTGGGGCCTGCTGATCTACTTCGTCGTGCTCCTGGTGATCGGCATCGGCGTCCTGCGGCTGGCCTACACGGCGCACCGGTTCGACCGGCTCACCGTTGCACCAGCGGAGGATACCGCGCTCGGCGCGGTGACTGGGGAGGACGATACGTCTGGTGGGGAGGTGGTGCCGGTCAGCGGCGTCGTGCCGTGATTCCCTTCACTCGTCGTCGTGCAGTATCCGGGTCGGCGGATCGTCGAGGTCGTCGAACTGGCCATCCTTCACCGCGGCCATGAAGAGCCAGGCGAAGACCCCGCCGAGCAGGAGGACCGCCGGAAGAAGAATCAGAAGTCCCTGCATCAGTCGCCTCTCCGTACCAGGCGTTCCACCCAGGCGGCGTTCCAGATGACGACCGCGCTGGAGATCGGCATGAGGATGGCCGCGACGAGGGGATTGACCAGGCCCGCAATCGCGGCACCCACCGAGACGATGTTGTAGCCAATCGACTGCAGCTGACTCCTCCGAACCATCCGCCGTGCCGCACGGGCGGCCCGGATCCCTGCCGCGATCGGTGCGATCGACGGAGCGGCGATGATGCCGTCGGCGACGAGCAGACTGCTGGCGGCTCCGGAGGCCATCGCGATTCCCACGTCGGCGCTGGCGAGGGCGGGACCGTCATTCAGGCCGTCGCCGGCGAACAGCACCCGACGCCCTTCCGCCTGCCTATCCCTGATCCACACTGCCTTGGCGGCGGGATCGACCCTGGCAACCACGGCCTCGATACCGGCCGCCTTGGCGATTTCGTCGGCGACCGCCTTGTGGTCGCCGGTGAGAAGAGTTGCATGGACACCGAGGCCTCGCAAGCCGGCGACTGCATTCCGTGCATCATCCCGAATCACGTCCCCGAGCCGGATCACGCCTTCGGCGATGGCCGCGGCGTCATCCATCCGCCTGAGATGGACCGTCCCCGCCTCACCGGAGCGCAGCGTCCACCGCACTCCATCGACGATGCCTTCGATTCCCTGGCCGGCGGTCTCCCGGACATCGGCGGCCTGCGGCAGCGGGATGCCGCGGCGGCTCGCCTCCGCCGTGATGGCGTTCGCGATGGGGTGGGTACTGTATCGTTCGAGCCCGGCGGCGATGCGGAGTGTGGTGTCGCTGGCGTCGATCACCGCGACCGCACCGGCCGTCACCGTGCCGGTCTTGTCCAGTGCAGCCTCGTCGATCTCCGCCAACTGCAGCAGCGCGTCCGCGGAGCGAAGCAGCAGTCCTCGACGGGCCGCGGCCCCGAGGCCGGCCGCCGCGGCCAGCGGCTGTGAGAGGGCGAGCGCACAGGGACAGGCCACGACGAGCACGGCGACCGTCCGTGCCACGGCGACATCCGTCCCCCGCGTGAGCCACCAGCCCAGGAACGTCCCGAGTGCAGCGACGAGGGTTGCCGCAGTGAACCACGGGGCGATCCGATCGGCGGAGGTGGGTGCCATCTCCCGATCCTGCGCCGCGAGCAACTCGGCGGCCATCCGGTGGACGACCGTTCCCTGGCCGGTGGCCTCGACGACGACGGTGATCGCGCCGTCGGCAAGCAGCGTCCCGGCAACCACGGCGTCGCCCGGGCCGACGAGGACCGGGGCGGCCTCGCCGGTGATCAGCGCCATCCGAACCTGTCCCGATCCCTCGAGCACCCGGCCATCCGCCGCCAGCTCCTCGCCGGCGCCGATGTCGATGTGGTCACCGGGCCGGAGCTCGCTGACCGGGACGCGTTCGATCTGCTCGTCCTTTACCCGGCGCGCCGTCTGGGGCACCGTGCCGACCAGCGCGGAGGCGGCTTCGGTCGCACGGCGCCGCCCCCGCGATTCCAGTACCCGCCCGACCAGCAGCAGGGCGACCAGCATGGAGAGGGAATCGAGGTAGCTGTCGGCACCGCGAAGCGTCTCGACCAGTCCATGGACATAGAGGATGGCGACGCCGAGGGCGATCGGGAGATCCATATGGAGCACCCGATGACGCAGGGCGCCCCAGGCACCGGTGAAGAACGGCTCGGCGCACCAGAAGGTCACCGGGGTGGCGAATGCGAGGCTGAGCCAGCGGAAGAGCGCCGCGTACCGGGGATCCATCGAGCCATACCACCAGCCCGCGTACAGCCCCTCGTACAGCCCCATGATCGCGAGCGCGGCGATCGTGGCCACGCCCATCCGCGTCATCAGGGAGCGATCGGGAGCTCGCTCCGCGCCGAGCGGGCGTGGCCGATAGCCGAGGGCCGCGATCCGGCGGGCGAGGGTGGAGAGATCGGTCTGGCCGGGGTTCCAGCGGAGGATCGCGCGCCCCGTGGCATAGCTTACGGTGGCGCGAGCGACGCCCGGCGTGCGTTCGAGGACCCGCTCGGTCACCCAGACGCAGGAGGCGCAACGGAGGCCGTCCACCACGAGCCTCGCCTCACACTGACCTTCAGGGGTGCTGGTGACGGCGACCGCGGACCAGTCGAGACTCTTGTCGCCGACGGGCCGGGGGGCGAACTCGCTCCGTTCAGTGTAGTAGCGTTCGAGACCGGCCCCGCGGATGATGGCGGCCGCCATCTCGCAGCCGCGACAGCAGTAGATATCGGCTGCCCCCTCCACGGCCGTGCCGCAGTGGGGGCAGTGCGCGGGACCGGCAGCGCCTCGCGGGAGCGACGCGCTGCCGGGGTCGCTACCGGGCCTCGGTGCTGTAGGAGCTGACAATCGAGTCGGCGCCGTGGATGGCCAGGTAGGCGAACACGATGTTGACGACGATGACGAACGCCAGCCCGAGGGCGATCATCCGGGGCCAGCGGCTCTCGCCACTATTGGCTGTCGGTTCCAATCTTCCCCTCCGTCTTGAAGGTGGCGGCCAGCTTGACCTCATGGGAGGGGGAGCTGACATGGACCTCGATGGGGATGGTCCTTGGCAGCGCCGCGTCCGCCTTCATCCGGATCACCATCGGGATGGTCGCGTTCTCGGTGGTTCCCAGGGTGAAGTCCTGTACGGTCACGTCCTCCGGGGGCAGGCCCTCGACCCGGACATGGAACGTCACCGGACCGGCCGAGGCTTCCTTGTTGGTCACCCGCACCAGGAACGTATTGCGCACGTACCCATCCGCGTCCATGACGAACAGGGACCCGGGGGCACGCTGGACCGTGGCGTCGAAGGGAGCCCGGGCGACCAGCAGCACGGTGACGGCGGCGGCAATGCCGGTCAGGATGCCGCCGTAGGCGACGGTCCGTGGGCGCAGGCGGCGTGGCTTCTTCCCCTGGCTCTCGGCCATCGAGCTCCAGGTGATCAGAGACTCGTGGCCGATCTTGTCCATGACGATGTCACAGGCATCGATGCAGCGTGCGCAGGCGATGCACTCCAGCTGGAATCCGTTTCTGATGTCGATCCCCTGGGGACAGACGAACACGCACTTGTTGCATTCGATGCAGCGCCCGGCCGTCTTGGCATCCGCGCCACCGCGCGGTTCGCCGCGCGGGACCTCGTACTGCACGAGGAGGGTCTCGGCGTCGGTGAGCGCGCTCTGGAAACGGGCGTACGGGCAGAGGTAGTTGCAGAACTGCTCGCGGAACCACGCGAGGTCGAGGAACCAGACCGCGGTGAAGATGGCGACGATCGTGTAGACGACCGAGCCGGACTGGCCGCTCCACACGGCCCGCGCGGGCGAAAAGTAGCTCGCGAACGACATCGAGATGATGAACGCGATTGCGAGATAGCCGGCCCATTTCACGGCCTTCCGCCACAGGCGATCGAACGTCCAGCCCCCCTCGTCACGCTTGCGGCGGTGAACCCAGTCTCCCTCGATCCACTCCTCGAACGGCCGGATCCAGGTGTCCAGGAATACCGTCTGCGGGCAGGCGAACCCGCACCACAGACGGCCGAACAGCGAGGTGAAGAAGAACAGCGAGAAGGCGAGAAAGAGCAGCAGGAACAGGAGGAAGATCGTGTCCGCCGCCGTGAAGATCGCCCCGAAGACATACAG
>JBGASX010000116.1:0-9947 GCA_044229445.1 Gemmatimonadales bacterium
TGCTGGAGAAGCTGACCCCCACGATCTGGCCCCGCTCGTTGAGCCCCGCCGCGGAGCTGCTCACATCCCCCGACAACGTGCCCAGGTCACGGATCGCATAGCCCGACCGTCTCGGGGTCCAGAGCGCGGCGTGCAATGAGACGTCACCAAAGTCGCTGACCCCGACAATCACACCCGCGTCGTTGATCGCGAAGGCCTGACTGTTGGTGCCTCCGAGGTTCACGGCCTTCACCGCACTGCCATCGACGCGCCAGAGGGCGGCGCGCATCTCCCCGGTCTGGGTGTTTCCGCTCAGCCCGACGATCTGGCCGCGGCTGTTTATGTCCCACGCCTGGCTGTAGTCATGCCCCTCGAGCGTGGCGAGAGAGACCGGCGCACCAGCGACAAGCCACGTCGTGGCGACGGCCAAACCAGAGGGACCGATCCCGACTCCCGCTGCCTGCCCTCGGTTGTTCAGCGCAGTGGCCTGACTGTACGTCGTGCCGGGAAAGGCGCCCAGATCCGTCGGGGCGCCGACACTGACAATCGCTGGTGCATCGCCGACGATCGGCGTCGTGGGCGCATTCCAGACGTCGCTGCACCCGACAGCCAGAAACGAAGCGAAGGAGAAGACAATCACGCGATGCATGCGGACCTCCGCGAGGGAGTGTGCCGTACGGTGCTGCCATATCGCAAATCTCGGCCGTCGCCGTCCCTATCAATACATTCACCACATCTACCCGAAGTCTTACACCCGCCCACCATACTGTGCAGCGAAAGCCGGAATCAGCATCAGATGACTCAATCAACAGAATGGCGATCCCGGCTCATGAAACGCAATGATGTGATGCCTGGTGTTCATGAACTCGCATTCTCGTCACCCAGCTCTCGCGAGCCCGTCCCCGAACCCGTCCCGGCAGGCCTGCCTATAGCGGCTTACCCCGACTGATCCGCACGGGCGCTTGCCGGATGAAGCGCCATGTCAGTCTCCGCCGATCGTAAGGCGAATCGCTCACTCCGCTCCCTGCTCCTCGTGGGCACGAGCCTCGCCGCATGCTTCCTCGATAACTCCACCGGCCCACGCCAAGCCATCCGCGTCGATCAGGTCGTGGTCACAGCCACGTCCCTCTACCTCGCCCCAGGCGATACCGTCCGGATGATCGCGCAGGTGCTCGACTCCGCGGGCCGCGACCTGCAGACCGAACCGATCACCTGGTCGAGCAGCTCGCCCCTGGTCGCGCACATCGACGCGACCGGGCTCGTGACCGCCGACTCGGTCGGCGCCACCACGATCACCGCGACCGCCGGCGGCAAGTCGGGCCACACCGACGTGACGGTGCAGGTCACCACCCTCTGCGCCTGCACCCGGATCCTCGACTCGACCAGCGTGCAGCTCATCTCGTTCAACGACACGACCGGGATCTACATCTTCCAGATCATCCGCGGCCCCGCCCCCGACATCGACTCCGGCACGATCATCGTCGGCGCCCAGGGCCAGGGCTACCTGCGCCGCGTGCTGCACAAGGACCTCGCCGGCAGCCAGCTCACCCTCAAGACGACCGAGGCCTACGTCGAGGAAGCGGTCCAGGACGGCGGCTTCGAGAACACCGCCTTCACCGACGCCGCCAGCGCCGGTGCACTCCGCGAAGGACAGGGAGGCTGGGTCGGGCCGTGGACCACGGTCTACATGGCGCCCGGCGTCCACCTCACCAACGCCGGCTTCTGCTGCACCCTCGACGGTCTCAACTTCAACCTGAAGCTCGGCGGCAAGGTCGCCGGCATCCTCGACTTCACCGTGAAGCAGGGCCGCATCGACTTCCTCCCCCGCATCGATGTCGGCGCCCGCATCCGCTGGTTCAGCCTCAAGGAGCTGCACGCGATCCTCCGCGGCGACCTCGGCCTCTACCTCGACAACTACGAGATGAAGCTCGCCGTCACCGGCAGCGGCAACGTGACCGAGAAGTACAGCAAGGAGAGCCAGAAGTTCATCGAGCAGCAGCGCCCCTATGTGACGTTCATCGGGCCGATGCCGGTGCTGTTCATCTTCACCAAGAAGATCTCGCTCGAGCTGACCCCGACCGTCACCGCCAGCACGGTCTTCTCCGGAAGGTTCAAGGCCGGTGTCGGCGTCGCGGCCGGGGTGCAGTGGATCCGCGGCAGCGGCTGGCAGCCGGTCTCCGGCGCCACCTCGCTCTTCGATGCGACCGCCCCGCAGTTCCAGGGCGTGGAAGGCGCCGCCTCGATCCGGATCGCGGTGGTGCCGGAACTCAATGTGCTGGTCTACGGCGTCGCCGGACCGTACGTGAACCTGGACCCCTACGCCGAGGCGGATGCTACCGCCGCGCTGGGCTTCACCGGCGGCACCCCCACCTCATTCGACTGGGAGACCAAGGTCGTCCTCGGCCTCAACCTGAATATCGGCGCCAAGTTCTCATTGTTCGGCAAGAAGGACCTGCTGCAGACCGGCTTCACCATCCCGCTCATCCGGCCCCGGAGCCTGATCCGGAACTTCAGCGACGGCCCGCTCACGGTCCGCACCATCACGACTGGCGCCGACCTGCCGCCGACGATCGGGCTCCGGCTCCGGCCGGCGTTCCTGGACACCCTGCCGCTGCTCAAGATCCGCGACCTGAGCCATGACAATGTGGATGCTGTGATAGCGCCTAACGGAACGCAGACACTGACGCTGATCCGCTCCGGCACCAGCTTCCCGCACCAGGTGATGCTGACCAGCCTGGCCGGGAACTGCTACGACAGCCTCCCCAACCCGGACACCCTCGCCATCGCCTCGAGCGAGCTGATCGCCCTCGGCGGCACCGCGGCCGACACGCTCTTCCACACCCACTGCATCCCGCTCGGCGATCTGCTGATCCGCACCACGACGACCGGCCCCGACCAGCCGCCACGCTACGCGGTGACGGTGAAGCGTCAGGACACCACCGGCGTCGGCCGCGCCGACCAGCCGGAGCTAGTGGTGATCCCGGGCGGCCTCGCCGCCGCCGACACGGTGCTCGAGGACTTCATCCCGCTCAATCCGCGCCGAGGCGGCAACGGCCGGCTCGATGCGACACTGAACGGGGTGCGGCGGAACTGCGCGGTCGCCCGGCCGGCGACCAACCAGATGGTGATTCTCTCGGGCGACACGGTGGTCTCCCAGTACATGGTGACCTGCGTGCCGCTCGGCCACCTGACGCTTCGCGCCGGCACGATCGATCTCGACCCGGCGCCGATCTCCGACACGATCCGCTACACGCCGCTCCTCGCGCCCGCCGTCGCGGTCGACACGGTGCCGGCGCAGCCGGCGCCGACGCTCGCCGGTGACAGCGCGCTGGTGAGCGGACTCGTCCCGCTCTACAACGCGAGTGGTGCCACAGGGCGCTACACGGTGACGCTCGGCAGCGTGCCCAACCGCTGCAGCGACATCTCGAGCTTCTCGCGGCTGGTCACCGTCTTCCCCGGTGACACCGCCCGCGCCGATTTCGCGCTGCGCTGCGTCGAGCGGCTGCAGGTGATCACCCGTACCACCGGGCCGGGCACCGACCCGAGCGGCTACGACATCGTGGTGACCCCCGCCATCGGCATCCCCGATACGGTGCACGCGACGGTGAACGACACCGTCGGCATCGCCGGTGTGCCCGCGGGCGACATCACCGTCTCGCTCGCCGACGTCGAACCGAGCTGCATCGCGCCGCTCCCGGTGAACCGCTTCATGAGCGGCCGCGACTCGACGCTCGCCACCTTCCAGGTGAGCTGCCCGGCGCCGGCCCCGGTGACCGGTCTCGCCGCGACCCGCGTCGACACCAACCGGGTGGACATCGCCTGGAACCCCGCCGCCTCCGGCACGGGCGTGGTGCTCTACCGGATCTATCGGGACGGCCTGCTCCGCGACTCGAGCACGACCCCGAGCTTCAGCGATCTCGGGCTCCCGGCCTTCACCCTCTTCAGCTACCAGGTGTCGCCGGTGAACAGCGCCGGACTCGAGGGCGCGAAGAGCGCGGCCCTGCAGGTTCGCACGCTCGACGCCACGCCGCCCAGCGCACCGGTCGCGCTCAGCGCAACACCGGTGAGCGGCAGCCGGATCAACCTCGCCTGGCAGCCGGCCACCGATCCGGAGACCGGTGTGACGCAGTATCTGGTCTATCGCGAGGGCGTCGAGATTGGCCGCACGCCGATCGCGAGCTTCGCCGATACCGGGCTCACGCCGAGCACGGCGTATTCGTATGAGGTGGCGGCGCTGAACGGGCAGGGGCTCGTCGGACCGAAGGCCGGGCCGGTGACAGCCACGACGCTCGACGTGACGCCGCCGAGCGCGCCGAGTGGCCTCGCCGCAACGGCGGTGAGCAGCACCCAGATCGATCTGGGCTGGAATGCCGCGTCGGATCCAGAGAGCGGGATCCAGGGCTACAACGTCTACCGGAACGGTGTCCGCGTCGCGACCGCGCTGACGACGAGCTTCAGCGATCCGGGCCGGACCCCGAACACCAGCTACAGCTACACGGTGACGGCGGTGAACGGCGCCGGCCTCGAGGGGGCGCCGAGTCAGGCACTCGTCGTGACGACGCTGCCGGACCAGACGCCGCCCGGCGCACCGGGCGGGCTCCGGGCGACGCCGGTGAGCGGCACCCAGGTCAATCTCAACTGGACCGCCGCCGGTGATCCGGAGAGCGGCATCCTGCGCTACCGGATCTACCGGAACGGTGTGCTGACCGACAGCACCACCGGACTCGGCTACGCCGATGTCGGCCTCACCCCCGGCACGACCTACACCTACGAGGTCTCGGCGCTGAATGGCGCCGGGCTCGAGGGACCGCGGAGTCAGCCGGTGACGGTGCAGACGTCGGGCGATCTCACCCCGCCGTCGGCGCCGAGTGGACTGAGCGGGAGGGCGGTGAGCGATCACCAGATCGATCTCGACTGGGCGCCTGCGACCGATCCGGAAAGCGGCATCCAGGGCTACAACATCTACCGGAACGGCACGCTCGCCGGCCACAGCGTCACGACCGGGTTCAGTGATCCAGGACTCGCTCCGAATACCGCGTATGTCTACACGGTCACCGCGGTGAACGGCGCGGGGATCGAGGGGCCGCCGAGTCAGGCGGTCACGGTGAGCACGCTGCCGGATCAGACCCCGCCGAGCGCGCCGAACGGGCTCAGCGGCACGGCGGTGAGTGATCATCAGGTCGATCTCGGCTGGACCCCCGCGACCGATCCGGAGAGCGGCATCCAGGGCTACAACATCTACCGGAGTGGGGCGCTCGTGGGTCAGAGCGTCACGGCCGGATTCAGTGATCCGGGGCTCGCTCCGAACACCGCCTACGTCTACACCGTGACTGCGGTGAATGGCGCGGGGATCGAGGGGCCGCCGAGTCAGGCGGTCACGGTGAGCACGCTCCAGGATCAGACCCCACCGAGCGCGCCGAGTGGGTTGAGTGCCACGGCGGTGAGCGGGACGCAGGTCGATCTGGCATGGAGCGCCGCTGGTGATGCGGAGAGCGGCATCGCGCTGTACCGGATCTATCGGGATGGCGCGCTGGTGGACAGCACCACCGGGCTCGCCTTTGCGGATGCTGGTCTCACCCCGGCCACGACCTACAGCTACGAGGTGTCGGCGGTGAATGGGGCCGGGCTCGAGGGGCCGCGCAGTCAGCCGGCCACCGCGACCACCTGGCTGCCGACGACCGGTGACCTGGTCGTGACCACTGCGACGACGGGGAGCAACATCCCCGCCGGCTACACCGTGCAGATCGAGGCAGGGAGCATCGGGCTGAATCAGCCGATCGCGGCGAGCGGCAGCGCCAGCTTCAGCAGTCTCCTGCCGCAGAGCTACGTCGTGCGGTTGCGCACTGTCCCGGGCAACTGCCAGGTGAGTGGACCGAATCCGAGAACCGTGGTGGTCAGTGCCGGTGCAGTGGCGACGACCACGTTCCCGGTCAGCTGCCGGTAGGTGACCATGTTCACCCTGCCTCTGTTCTCATCGCATGAAGCGCGTCGCCGGCTTCTGGCCGTCGGCCTGACACTCGTCGCCGGTCTCGCCTGTGAGGAGGACTCCACCGGTCCGACTCCGGTGCCGTCGGCACTCAAGTCGGTGGTGACGATCTCCCGCGACACCCTGGTCTCCGGCACCCTGGCGGATGTCACGCTTGAGAGCCGGAACCAGAAGGGCGTGCGGATCTGGGTCGGCGGACACACGGTGGTGTTCAGCACCAGCGGCGGCTCCAGCGCCGGCACCCTGAGTTCCGTCACCGATCAGGGCGACGGGACCTACACCGCCACCTTCACCGGCCAGGGTGCGGGGACCGCGACGACCATCACCGCCACGCTCGATGGTCAGGCGGTCACTCAGCCGCTGCCCACGATCACGGTGGTGCCGGGCCCGATCGCGATCGCCTCGACCACGATCGACGTCCGGCCCGCCACCATCCTGGTGGGGGGCGTGGCGACGCTGGAGCTCGTCACCCGCGACGCCGCCGGCAACCCGCTCGGCAGGGGCGGGAGCCGAGTGCAGTTCGTCGTCACCAGCGGGACCAGCACCGGGACGATGAGCGCCGTGACCGATCATCGGGACGGCCGCTACACCGCGACCTTCACCGCCGGCACCATCGGGACGCCGCTGACGTTTGCTGCCACGGTGGACCGCGCGACGGTGGCGGGCGCGCTCCCGGTGCTCACGGTGGCGCATGGCGTCGCGGCGCACCTGTCGTACCTCCGGCTCTCCACCGACAGCATCGCCATCGGGGACGGGGTGCAGGCCACGCTCCGGGTGCTCGATTCGCTGGGCATCCCGCGCACCAGTGGCGGGGAGACGGTGCTGTTCCAGGTGCTGAGCGGGCCGGGGACGGGCACGGGGACGATCGACAGCACGGTCGATCATGGCGACGGCAGCTACACCGCGCAGTTCACCTCGACCGCGGCGGGGAGTGCGGTCGCGATCGGTGCCACGCTCAATGGTGTACCGGTCGGCGGGCCGTATCCCACGGTCGTGATCCGGGCGCTGCCGCCGACGCCGCAGCAGTCCACCGTGAGTGTCGGCCGCGACACCGTCGCCGCCGGCGAGACGACCAGCTTCATCGCGATGGTCGTGGACCAGCTCGGCAACCCGATCATCACCGGGGTGACCGTCACCTTCAACCTCGCGAGCGGCGGCACCAGCAACGGCATCATCGGCGCCGCCACCCTGCAGCCGAACGGGAGCTACAGCGCCAGCTTCACCGGCATCCGCGCCGGCACGCCGACGCAGCTGGGCGCCCGGATCAACGACAGCAGCGCGATCGAGATGCTCGATACCGCCGGCGTCTCGCACCTGCCGCATATCACCGTCATCCCCGGCCCCTTTGCGCCCGACTCCTCCTGGCTCACGGTCGCGAGCCGGCTGCTCCCGCTGGGCGATTCGGCCATGATCACGCTCGCCACGCGCGACAGCTTCGGGAATGGGCTGGCGAAGGGCGGGCACACCGTCGCATTTGCGCGGCGCGGCCGGCCGGGCACCGGCGTCGGCATCATCCGCGGCTTCGTCGATCACAGCGACGGCCGCTACACCGCCTGGTACGTCGCCGACTCCGCCGGCGCCGCCGATACCATCACCGCGGCGCTCGATGGCATCGCGGTCACATCCGCGCTCCCCGCCGTCACGGTGGTCTGCAGCGCCGGGGCGCCGTCGCCGTCGGTCACGGTCGTCACGGTGAACGACACCACCGCGGCCCACAACCCGGTGCATCACGCCACCCTTCCCTCGGGGGTCAGCACCACGATCACGCTGCTCGCGCGCGACCAGCGCGGCTGCCCCGTCAGCGCGCCGCACACCATCGCCTTTGCGACGAGCGGCGGCAGCAGCACCGGCCACATCGGCTCGACGGTGGACCAGGGCGACGGCTCCTACATCGCCACCTTCACCGGGCTCATCGCCGGCAGTGCGGCCACCATCGACGCGACGGTGGACGGCGTCCCGGTGACCTCGACCCCGGCCACGATCACCGTGGTGCCGGGCGACATCTCGCCCCACGCCTCGATCGTGACGGTCTCCCGCTCCCAGGTCGACTCGGGCGCGTATACGATCGTGACGCTCGAGGCCCGTGACTCGGCCGGCAACCGCCTGCTCACCGGCGGCCGCACCATCGGCTTCGGAGTGCGGGGCGCGCATGGCCATGTGGGGCTCACCGTCGATCATCATGACGGGACCTACCTCACGAGCTATGTCGGGACAGTCGTCGGGCCCGGCGCATTCGACACGATCACCGCCGCCATCGAGGGCACGCCGGTCGTGACACCGCTTCCCACCGTCGAAGTCGTGGCGGGGACGATCGCGGCGAGCCAGTCGCTGGTGACGGTCTCCAACGGGAACGTGACGGCGGGTGACTCGGTGCTGATCACGCTGGTAGGGAAGGACGCCGCCGGGCGGTCGCTCGTCACCGGCCAGCGGCCGGCGGTCATCGCCTTCACCCAGTCGGGCGCGAGCAGCGGAGTGTTCCGGCCGGTGGTGAATGCCGATGACGGGAGCTATCGCGCCTGGTTTGTCGGGATGGCTGCCGGAGCGCCGGCCACGATCGGTGCAACGATCGACGGGGTGCCGGTGACGACGACACTGCCGACCGTGACGGTCATTCCGGGGCCGGCGTCGATCGGTACCTCGGTGGTGAGCACCGCGGTCGACACCCTGGCATCGGGTGACGCCACGATGGTGGCGCTGGATCTGTACGACGCCTTCGGCAATCCGGTGGACGACCCAGGTGCCGCGGTGGTCTTCACGGTGGCGCCCGGAACGCTCGGCAGCGTGAGCCCGGCGGCCTATCTGTCAGGCAACCACTATACCGCGCTCTTCACCGCCGGCACGGCCGGCAACGGGACCATCTCGGCGACCCTCAACGGCGTGGCGCTCATTACCGCGCCGGCGCTGGTGACGGTGCGGTAGGGTGGGGGCCCCGTAGGCCCGCACGGGCCGTGCGGGCCTGGGGACTGCGATCGCATATGCAACCTTCCTAGTGCATATCTCCGAACGCCGCCCTATAATACGCAACAGAAATGTTGCATGATTCCACGCCACACTCCACCGCCCCCTCCGGGGAGAGAGCACGGTATGAGCGCCACGACCAGCAAGGCCCAGTCACCCAGCAGCACCGACCGGATCGACACCCGCATCGAAGTGAAGGCCTCCCGCGCCCGGGTCTGGCGCGCCATTTCGGATGCGACGGAGTTCGGGACCTGGTTCGGCATCGCGTTCGACGGGGGCTTCTCCCCTGGCGCCAAGGTGCGCGGCGTGATGACCCGGCCCAACGGCGAACAGCTGATCGCGAACTTCGTGATCGACCAGATCCAGCCGGAGCACTACTTCTCCTATCGCTGGCGGCCGTACGCCTTCGACCCGAAGATCGACTACTCGGCCGAGCCGATGACGCTGGTGGAGTTCCGCCTCGAGGAGATCGCGACCGGCACCCTCATCCATATCGCCGAGTCGGGCTTCGACGGCATCCCGCTCTTCCGCCGGGCGAGGCGTTCAGCAAGAACAGCGAGGGTGGAAGTCGCAGTCGGTGAAGCTGGCGAAGTATGTCGGCTAGCCGCGGCGCGCTCGCGCTGCAGGATCCGGCGGCCGCGCCGGTCTTCGCCGCCCTCGGCGATGCCACGCGGCTCCGGCTCCTCCGGCGGCTTTCGACGGAGGGCCCGCTCTCCATCACCCGCCTGAGCGAGGGCACCGGCGTGACGCGTCAGGCGATCACCCGGCACCTGGATGCCCTCGAGGAGGCCGGACTGGTGCGCGACGCGAAGCAGGGAAGGGAGCGGGTCTTCTCGCTGGAGCTCAAGCGCCTCGAGAAGGCGCGGCAGTACCTCGATCAGATCGCCGCGCAGTGGGACGATGCGGCGGCCCGACTCAAGGCGTTTGTGGAGGGGGATTCGTAGGGCGCGGGCGCGTGGGCCCGCACAGGCGCGTGGGCGCACACGGCCGTAGGCGCGCACGGGGCGTAGGCCCGCGGCCGTGT
>JBGASX010000013.1:0-74357 GCA_044229445.1 Gemmatimonadales bacterium
ACAAGAAGCCGCTCCATCCCAAGCCGATCGCCTTCACCGTCACCAAGGACGACGTCGAGGTCGACGTCGCCATCCAGTACGAGGAAGGCTACAACGAGAACATCTTCACCTTCGTCAACAACATCAACACGCACGAAGGCGGCACGCACCTCACCGGCTTCCGCGCCGCGCTCACCCGGGCGATCAACGAGTTCGCCAAGCAGCAGGGCTCGCTGAAGAAGGAGGACTTCTCGCTCACCGGCGAGGACATCCGCGAGGGCCTGACCTGCGTCCTGCACTGCAAGGTGCGCGAACCGCAGTTCGAGGGGCAGACGAAGACCAAGCTGGGCAACTCCGAGGTGGAGGGCGTCGTCAAGCAGGTCGTCTACGAGCAGATCCGCACCTTCCTCGACGAGAAGCCGGCGGTGGGCCGTGCGGTGATCGAGAAGGCGGTCAGCGCGGCGCGGGCCCGCGAGGCGGCCCGCAAGGCCCGGGACCTGGTGCGCAAGAAGTCCGGTCTCGAGGGCGCCGTCCTTCCGGGCAAGCTGGCGGACTGCTCGCTCGACGATCCGGCGCTCTGCGAGATCTATCTCGTCGAGGGCGACTCGGCCGGCGGCAGCGCCAAGCAGGGCCGGGACCGGCAGTTCCAGGCGATCCTGCCGCTCCGCGGCAAGATCCTGAACGTCGAGAAGGCGCGCATCGACAAGATCCTCTCGAACGAGGAGATCCGGGCGATCATCACGGCGATCGGTGCGGGCGTGAAGGACGACTTCAAGCTGGATGACGTGCGCTATCACAAGATCGTCATCATGACCGACGCCGATGTGGACGGCGCCCACATCCGGACCCTGCTGCTCACCTTCTTCTTCCGCCAGATGCCGGAGCTGATCGACGCGGGCTACATCTTCATCGCGCAGCCGCCGCTCTACCGCGTCGCCCGGGCCAAGGAGGAGTTCTACGCCTATGACGAGAAGGAGCGCGACGAGTACGTGAAGCGCCTGACCGGACCGGAGGGCAAGGGGAACGTCAACATCCAGCGCTACAAGGGCCTGGGCGAGATGAACCCCGGGCAGCTCTGGAATACCACGATGGACCCCGCGAAGCGGACCGTGCTGCGGGTGACGATGTCCGATGCGGTCGAAGCCTCGAAGCTCTTCGAGGAGTTGATGGGCGACGAGGTCGAGCCGCGCCGGCTCTTCATCGAGAAGAACGCGAAGTACGTGAGCAACCTGGACGTCTGACCGAAGCGGCAAGACACCGCCATCGGAGCGAGGGGGTCGCGATCAGTCGCGACCCCCTCGTGGCGTTCCGGCTCCGGGTCCCCAGTCGTCGCCCTCGAAGCCATCCTCGGGTCGCTGCTCCACACCGAGGTCACGCACCTCCCGCTCCGCCGCTTCGAGCTCGTCCAGATCGACCGGCTCAATCACATCGTCCTGGTCTGGCGCTTCGCGTTTGCGCGGCACAATCACCCAGAGCAGCAGCGCGGCCACGACGATCAGGGTGAGGATCACCGACATGGCATGGCAGCGCCTCCAGTCTCACCCCGCATCAGAAGCTCTCCACGCCGGTGACGGTGACGCGGTGGGAGATGAGCGGCCGCTGCGGAACGGGGCTGCCGAACCGGATCGCTTCCTCGAGGGCGCGCAGACCGATCGCCGCACCGGCCGCATCCCGTGCGAAGACCGACGCGATCGGCTCCCCCCGGGCGACCTTCGCGCCAGGCCGGCCCGAAACGACGAAGCCCACGCTCGTGTCGATCGTGTCGCCGAGCGCCTGCCGCCCGCCGCCCATCGCCACCACGGCCAGGCCCAGGGGCCGGGGATCGATGGCCGCGATCGTTCCGGCGGCGGGCGCCTCGAAGAGCTCGACCTCGTTCGCCTGGGGCAGGAGGCCCGGGTCGTCGATGATCGCGGGGTCCCCGCCCTGCGCCGCAACCAGTTGGCGGAACTTCTCCATCGCCCGGCCCGATTCGAGCGCCTGCGTGACACGCTTGTTGGCGGCCGCGCGGTCGGGATCGGTCCCGGCCAGGACGAGCATTTCCACCGCGAGGGCGCGCGTGACGAGCATCAGATCCTCGGGCCCTCTCCCTTCGAGGGCAAGCAGGGTCTCCTCGATCTCCAGCGCATTGCCAATGGCCCGCCCCAGCGGCCGATCCATGGCGGTCACCAGCGCCGAGGTTCGACAGCCGTGCGCGTCACCGAGAGCCACCATGGTCTGGGCGAGGGTGACCGCGGCGGCGGGATCGGGCAGGAAGGCGCCGCTGCCCGCCTTCACATCCAGCACCAGCCCGGAGAGGCCCTCCGCGAGCTTCTTCGACATGATGCTCGCGGCAATCAGCGGAATCGACGGGACGGTACCAGTGACGTCGCGCAGGGCATACAGCCGGCGATCCGCCGGGGCGATCGCCTCGCTCTGGCCGAACATCGCCACGCCGATGCGCTCGACCTGGGCACGAACTTCCTCGAGGCTCAGCGTCGTCCGGAATCCCGGGATCGCCTCGAGCTTGTCGGTGGTGCCGCCGGTGTGTCCGAGACCTCTTCCGGACATCATCGGGACGGCCACTCCGCAGCTCGCGACCAGTGGCGCGAGCACGAGCGAGACCTTGTCGCCGACCCCGCCGGTGGAGTGCTTGTCGACGCGTGGGGTGGCCATGCCGCTCCAGTCGAGCGTCGCGCCGGAGGAGAGCATCGCCTCCGTCAGCGCCACCAGCTCGTCCGGTTCCAGGCCCCGCCAGACGATCGCCATCAGCAGGGCGGACATCTGGTAATCGGGAATCGCCTGGCCCAGATACTCGGCCACGATCTCGCGCCACTCGGCGGGGGTCAGGACACCGCCGTCACGCTTGCGCTCGATGAGCGGAGGGAACAGCATGAGGTTTGTCTGGTATTATTGGGGCCGGAGACGGACTGCCGAGCGGGTCAACTTATGCGGGAGAGCACCATGCGTCGAGCGTCGGGATTGCTGATGGTTCTGCTGGCCACCGGGCTTGCCCCTTCGTTGGCGGCACAGTCGGCGGAAGATCACATCCGCCTCGGCGTGGAGGCGCAGCTTGCTCGTGACCCGGCCGCGGCGCTCACGCATCTGGAGGCGGCACTCACCCTCGACCCGAAGAGCTACGAGGCCAACTGGCGGGCGTCGGAAGTCCTCATGGACATCGGCAAGCAGACACCTGACTCCGTGAAAAGCCCCGCGCGGGACTCGATCTACGCACGGGCTGAGACGTTCGGACGCACAGCGACGGAGCTGAACCCGGAGGGTGCCGACGGCCACTACGTGCTCGCGGCCGCGATCGGCCGGGCCTCCCTGACGAAGAGCAGCAAGGAGCGGGTGCATCGCGCGGCCGAGATTCGTGCGGAAGCCCTGCGCGCGCTGGAACTCGACCCCAATCAGCACAAGGCCAATCACGTCCTCGGCCGCTGGAATGCCGAGATCATGCGGCTCTCGGGGTTCACCCGATTCTTCGCCAAGGCCTTCCTCGGCGGCAAGATCTTCGGCGCAGCGTCCTGGGATAGTGCCACGGTCTACCTGGACCGGGCGGTGGCGCAGTCACCGGAGAACATCTATCACCAGCTCGACCTGGCCGAGGTGCTGATCGACCGCGGCCACTATGCGGAGGCGAGAATCCACCTCAATCAGGTCGCCGGCCTGCCGGTCTACGACGTAATGGACCCGGTCTACAAGGAGCGGGCGGCTTCGCTGACCCGGAAGATCGAAGGGAAGAAGGACAAGAACAGCTAGACGTCCAGCGCGTCTTCGACCCGATCCAGGCCCTGGGCGAGCCGTTCGCGCAGGGCCTCTTTCTTGTCCTTGAACTGGCGGCGCGCCTCGTCCCGCGCGGAGGCCCAGCCGCGCGAGGCTTCCTTCTCTATTGCCTTCGCGCGGCGCCGGATCAGGCGCCGGGTATCGTCTCCGGACGCCGGAGCAAAGAGGAGCGCGAGTCCGGCGCCCACCGCGGCACCGACCAGCACACCGGTCAGGAAGCTGGTCGTATCGAACTCGCTGCCGGTGGGCAGGTCGTCTTCGAGATCTTCTTCATGCATGGTTCCACCCCCTGTCTGCCGGTAAGGTACCCCCGCTTGACCCCCCTTCGCCACGCCGCGACAATTCGGCAACCTCCACAGGCATCCCATGAGCACCACGGCCCTCACGACAGACGAGATCGAGCGCCTCCAGTCCCGCGTCCGCGAGCTGGAGCACGAGCGGAAGCACCTGCTGGCAGTCATCGAGATCCTGCAGGAGATCTCGGGTTCGCTGCACTTCGTCGACATCATGCAGTCGATCGCCCGGCGCCTCGGCGAGGCCTTCGGGCTGGATCGCTGCTCGATCTTCCTCGCCGAGCGCGACGGGAAGACCGCCCGGCTCGTGGCGAGCTTCGAGGATCCGAGCATCCGGAACTACGTGGTCGACCTCGACCGCTACCCGGAGCTGCGCCGGGCCCTGCAGCAGGGCGAGACGGTCTACATCCCGGACGTCGAGACCGACTCGACCATGGCCCATCTCAAGGGCTCCTTCGACAGCCGCAAGGTCCGCTCGATCACGGTGCTGCCGATCACCTGGCGCGGGGCGGCCATCGGCGCGATCCTGCTGCGCACCTTCCGCGACGGCCCCGCCTTCTCGGAGTCGGACGTGCGCTTCTGTCAGGTGATCGCGAGTCTCACCGCGAAGGCGCTGCGCAATGCGCATCGTTTCGAGAAGCTCCGGCAGCGGGTGGGCGACAACAGCAGCAGCCGGGCGGTGGAACGGGAGCGGGTCGCATTGATCGGCTTCCTTCGCCGGCTGCTCGACGACTTCGCGGCGCGCGAGGGCCCGTGGAGCGAAGGCGTGCTCGCCCGGGCGAGCGCCGAGGAGATCGAGCGGCTGGTGGGCGTGGCCCTCACGGTGCTGCAGCAGGAAGCGGCGGCGCGGTAGGCGCGCACGGCCGTGCCCGAATCACCCAAGAAGGAGGTCGCGCGGCTCCGCGCGCTGATCGACGAGGCGAACCACGCCTATTACGTGCTCGACGCGCCGACGATGTCGGACGCCGAGTACGATCGCCTCATGCAGCGGCTGCAGGCGCTCGAGGCGGAGCATCCCGCACTGCGGAGCGCCGACAGCCCGACCCAGCGGGTCGGCGCGGAGCCGGCCTCCAGCCTTCAGAAGCACACCCACCTCCGCCCGATGATGTCGCTCGCCAACGCCTTCACTCCCGAGGAACTCGTGGAGTGGGAGGACCGGAACGCGCGCCTGACGGCGGAGGCGCGCACCGGGGGCTACACCACCGAGATCAAGATCGACGGCTCGGCGGTCAGCCTCACCTATCGTGATGGCGTCCTGGTGAGCGGAGCGACGCGCGGCAACGGCCGGGTCGGCGAGCTCATCACCGAGAATCTGAAGACCCTGCCGGATGTGCCGCTCCGCCTTGCCGGCTCAGAGCACCCGGCGCTCATGGAGATCCGCGGCGAGGTCTACATGCCGCGCTCGGCGTTCGAGCGGCTGAACCGGGAGCGTGAGGCCGCGGGAGAGCCGCTGTATGCCAACCCGCGGAACACCGCCGCGGGCAGCCTCAAGCTGCTCGACCCGAAGCTCACGAAGCACCGCCGGCTACGGATGTACGCCTTTCACGTCGAAGTGATCGAGGGTGCGCTGACCGCGAGGAGTCAGTGGGAGGTGCTCGACCACCTGGAGGCCTGGGGGTTCCCGGTCGAGCCGCATCGCAAGCGGCACGACGACCTCGCCGCGGTGCAGCACGAAGCGGCGCAACTCGAGAAGAAGCTCAAGCAGCTCCCGTTCGATGCGGACGGTGTCGTCGTGAAGATCGACCGGCTGGCCCTGCACCGGGAGCTGGGAGACATCAGCGAACGGGAGCCGCGCTGGGCGATCGCGCGGAAGTTCGCGCCGGACGTGGCGGTGACCCGGTTGCTCGACATCCAGATCAACGTCGGACGCACCGGGGCGCTCAACCCCTGGGCGGTGCTGCAGCCGGTGGAACTCGGTGGCGTCACGATCTCGAGTGCGACGCTGCACAACGAGGACCTCATCGAGGCCAAGGACCTGCGGATCGGGGACTGGGTCGAGGTGATCCGCGCCGGCGAGGTGATCCCCCAGGTCGTGCGGCCGCTGCCGGAGCGACGCGGCGGCAGCGAGCGGCGGTTCGTGATGCCCGATCGCTGTCCCCGCTGCGACACCCCGGCCGTGCGCGATCCGGAAGAGGCGATCCGCTACTGCCCCAACGCCTCCTGCCCGGGGCGGATGCTCGAGGGCATCGTCCACTACGCCTCCCGTGATGCGATGGACATCCGGGGGCTGGGCTACGAACGGGTGCGTCAGCTCCTCGCCGAGAAGCTCATCGAAAATGTCGCCGACCTGTATCAGCTCACGGTGGAGCAGCTGGTCGAACTGGAGCGCTTCGGCGAGCAGTCCGCGTCGCAACTGGTGGCGGCCATCGAGGCCTCGAAAGCTCGTCCCCTCAGCGTGGTGCTCTTCGGGCTCGGCATCCGGCATGTCGGGAAGACGGTAGCGCAGGTGCTGGCCCGGCACTTCGGCACCATGGCGAAGCTGGCGGAGGCCACGGCCGAGGAGATCGAGCACGTCCCGGGCGTGGGTGGCATCATCGCCGCGGCGGTCGTCGAGTTCTTCCAGACGGCGAGCAACCGGCGGCTGCTCGAACGACTCAGCGAGAGCGGCCTCACGATGGTCGAGCCCCGTGCCGTTGCCACCGGCGGCCGGCTCGCCGGTCAGACGTTCGTGCTGACCGGGACCCTTCCGACACTCAGCCGGCAGCAGGCCACGGAGCTGATCGAACAGGCGGGCGGCCGCGTCTCCGGCAGCGTGAGCAAGAAGACGACGGCCGTCGTCGCGGGAGAGGAAGCGGGCAGCAAGCTGGACAAGGCGAAGGAACTCGGCATCGAGATCCTCGATGAGGCGGCGCTGCTCGAGCGAGTGCGGGGGTAGTTCCGTCCCCCCGCTTGCCCCATCCGCCGCCGCCCCCTAACCTTCGGCCGTCCCTCCGGAGCGATCCTATGCCGACCGTGACATCCGCCGCACCACCAGAGACCGTCCTCCTCAGCCGGCAGAGCATCCGCCATCTGCGGCAGGTACTCGAACGGGAAGCGGGCGGGCAGGCCGCCACCTGGATGCAGGAAGCAGGTTTCGCCGGTGGCGAGGCGCTCTACGGGATCTATGCGGAATGGCTTTCGGGACGGTTCGCGGTCAATCGCCCGTCGGCGCTGGATGTGCGGCACCTGGGCGAGACGCTGTCGGGCTTCTTCCAGGAGAATGGCTGGGGGTCGGTACGCGTGACGCCACTGACCCCCGCAGTCATCGCGATCGATTCGACGGACTGGTGGGAATCCGACCCCACTTCGGGCGCCGCGTACCCGTCGTGCCACCTCTCCTCCGGCCTGCTCGCGGAGCTGCTCTCCCGCATCTCGGAGACGACACTTGGCGTCATGGAAGTCGAGTGCCGCTCGCGGGGCGATGCGCAGTGCCGTTTCCTGGCCGGGGCGTCGGAGACCCTGCAGATCCTGTACGACCGCATGGCCCAGGGATCCAGCTATCTCGAGGCGCTCGGCGTTCGCGCCTGACATGTGCGCGTATAACGTCCGCAAGAGCGGGAAGGTCGATTACGATCCCGCGACAGGCACCGACCGGACCCTGAACCGGTTTCGGGAAGTTGGCGTCCTGCTCTTCGGCGCCGCCCTGATGTACTGCGTCTACTGGCTGGTGCGACGCTTCCTCTTCTAGAAGACCGAGACGCCGTCGACCACCACTGTCGGGGTCGACCGGCTCCCCACCCACATCGGATCGCGTCCCACCGCCAGCACCCGGCCGAGCAAGTCGTGGGCGTTGCCGGCGATCGTCACCTCGGGCAGCAGGCCGGTGATCTCCCCGCCCTCCACGCGCCACGCGAGGGCGGCACGCAGCGCGAAGGTTCCCCCGATCAGGTTGGCCTGCCCCGACGGCCTCAGGCGCTCGATCAGCACCCCGTCCCCGACCGCGGCCAGCAGTTCCTCCCAGCTCGAGTGGCCAGGCTGCAGCAGGAGGTTGGAGTAGGCCGCCTGCGGTTTGCCGAAGGTGGAGCGGCGGCCGTGACCGGAGGGGGAGGCCCCCACCCTGCCCGCGGTCTCGAGATCGTAGATCATCGCGTCAATTTCCCCGTCGACCACCAGGGGCAAATGGCGGCTCACCACGCCCTCATCGTCGATCGGCCGCGAGCCCGGGCGCCCATCGATCAGCGGGTCATCGTGCAGCGTGATCAGTTCGCTGAAGGCACGCGCACCGCGGCGGCGCGCCAGCGGCGAACCGCCATGCAGCGCCGCCTTGCCGATCAATGCCTGCTCGACCGGGGTGAGCAGGACCGGCATCGCGGTCGGGAGGAAAGCGGCCCGCTGGCGGCCGGGAGCGATCTCCGCCTCCCGTTCGGCCCAGACCAGCCGCTGCCGGACCATGGTGACCAGCTGTTCGAGGTCGGCGAGGGCCGGCAGGTCGGCACCGGCGAGGGTTCCCTCGATGGCGAGCTGCCGCGCCTCACGGCTGCGCCGGGCGTTGAGACGAAGCATCACGAGTGAGACGTCGTAACTCGCATCGACGCCGAGCGTGTTCGCCACCCGGATGGAGCCGAGCGAACGGGAGATCGTCAGGGAGAGGTCGGCGCGCTCGGCGCCGAGCCGGTCGCGGACCAGGGTCCCGAGCGCCACCAGCTCCGGCACCGTCGCGGAGGCGGCCCGGGGGTAGTGCGTCACCACTTCGGGAAGCTGGGCGGGGCGCGGCATCGTGAGCACCGCGAGCTCGCCCACCCGCGACGACTCCAGGGCACGATCGAGGAGTTCCCCGCCGTCCTCGGTCGTCGTCCCCGCGATCCCGACCTTCCCTTCCGAGACGACGCGGAGGTTGACGCCGTGGCTGGTCGCGGTCGTCGCGCCCGAGAGGCGCCCGCCGGTGAACTCGAGCGTCGTGGTCTCATCGGTGCTCAGCGCGGCATCCGCCATCGTCGCGCGGCGATCGGCCTGCTCGATCAGCGTCTGGATCATGCCACGTCTCCACCGACGGAGACCCCATCGATCCGGATGTGCGGGGCCCCCTCGGATACGGGGAGCCGGCCGCCGTCCCCGCGGCTGCAGCCGCTCGCGAGGTGGTTCCAGCGGAAGTCGCCGGCCACGGCATCCACGCGCGACAGCGTCTCCACCACGTCTCCGGCGATGACCAGCGGCTTCACCATCTCGGCGAGGTGCCCGTCGCGGATCAGCTGGCCCCAGCCGGTCGTGAGGGAGAACCGGCCGAACTGCGACTCGCCGGCCATGGCATCACTCACATACACACCGTAGCGGATGCCGCGGATCAGGTCTTCGAGGGTCCCGCGACCGTTGGCGACGTAGGTATTTGTCAGGCGGGCTCCCGGCACGCGGCGGAACGATCCCGCGCGGGCGTTGCCGGTCGGTCGGGTGCCGGCGCGGCCGGCGGTTTCGCGGGTGTGGAGCCGTCCGATCAGGACCCCGTGCTGTACCAGCAGGGTGTTCTGGGTCGGCGCCCCCTCGTCGTCGAATGCCTGCGACCCGGTGAGACTCGAGGCGCTGCCGTCGTCCCCGACGGTCAGGAGATCCGACCCCACCCGCTGCCCCAGGCGCAGGAAGTCGGAGCCGTCGGCGGCGCTGAGATGCCCGATGGTCTGGTGGATCAGCGCGCCGACCGCACGGGGATCGAGGATCACGGGCATCACGCCCGCCTTGACCCGGGGCGCACTCAGCAGGCTGATGGCGCGGCGCGCGGCGGTACGGAAGAGGTGATCGGCCTCCTGCACCGAACGCCAGCCACCCCGCACGGCCCAGGATTCGAACGCCCGCTCGAGGAAGCTCTCCTCCCGCGCGACGGCGCCCGCGGCCAGACGCACTTCCGGGCGGACGTCGTAGACCATCAGGCCCTCGGAGGTCGCGATCCAGCGCTCCGAGACCCGATCCTCATAGGACGCATGCGAATCGACGATCCGCCGATCGGTCGCGAGCATCTCCTGGTTGAGGCGCTCGAGGAGTTGCCGCTTCTCGGCCAGGGGAATCTCGCGGACATCTCCATCGGTATCCGCGAGGTGCTCCGCGGTGCGGACGGGAATGTCCGCGAGCCGCACCGGCTGCTCGACGTGGACGGCGAGCGAGAGCTCGTGGGCGCGCGCCACCATGGGGCGCAGCGCCTCGAGTCCGGTAAAGCTCGCGACACCCCAGCCCCGGCCCCGGTTGAGGCAGCGGACGATGCCCCCGACGTCGCGCCCCGTGGTCGCCCCCTCCAGCCGGCTGCCCCGGAAGGCGATGGCGGTGGCCCAGTTCCGTTCGAGCCGGATCTCGGTATGGTCGGCGCGCGAGGTGCGAAGCGCGTCGCTGAGAAGGTTCTGCAAGCCTTAACCGTTCCCCTTAAGCCACTGGACGTAGTCCGGCCGCATGACCAGCTCGCCGTTCTCGATGATTTCCCGATCCCAGGGAAGAATGATCAGGTTCTCGGTTTCGAAGGCGTGGAAGTCCGGGATGTATGGTCCCGTTTTGAAGGAGACGGCCGTCCGTACCTCCTTCGGCTTGAGCGCCCGGACCTCGTTGAGGGCCAGCTTGAAGGTCGAGCCGGTATCGCAGGTCTCGTCAACCAGCAGTACCCGGCGTCCCTTGATGCTCGGCGGAGGTCCGGTCACGAGGATCGGCTCCCCCCCGTCATCGCGCCGGGTCACCGCCATCGAGGAGAATTCCGCCTGGAGAATCGAGGCCACGACCACCCCGGGGATGACTCCTGCCTTGGCGATCCCCAGCACGACCTCCGGCTCGTAGGCACGCGCCACCTTGAGCGCGAGGGCACGGCAGATCTCTCCGAAGAAGGGCCAATCGACCTCGAGGACGCCGCGGGGCTGCGAAGAGGGCTGTGCGCGCTTCATGTGATGCCTGTCTGCTGGGGCTCGCGGCGGGTGAGATGATTGCCGCTGTGACGAAAGCTACCGGCTCGCGGGCCCCCCTTCAACCACGTTGCGGGCCCCTGAGGGCGGGGCTATCTTAGCGTCAACTCCCCCCTCTGATCCGCGAGGATGTTGTCCCGCAATGAGTTTCTGGCGGTCCTTGTTCGGCGGCGCCAAGTCGGAAAAACTCCAGCCGCAGCGCCTCGACTATCTGAATGAAGCCCTGGCGCTCGAGCGTCAGGGTGACTACGAGGCGGCCCTCACCTCGTACCGCCTCGCGATGCGCGACAACCCGAACGATCCGCGGATCCTGCAGAACATGGCGATCGCGTTCACCAAGACGGGTCAGCAGGACGAGGCGATCCGGCACTACCGCCGGGCCCTCGCGCTTGACGACTCCCTGGTGGGCGCGCATTACGGGCTGGCCTTCCGTCTCAAGGAAAAGGGAGAGGACGGCGAGGCGGCCGAGCACCTGCGGTCGTTCCTGGCTCGCCCGCCCAAGGGCCCCGATGCCGAGCGCTGGATACGGCACGCGGAGGCCACGCTGCGCGAGCTGGAGGATGGCACCGCAACGGACCCCGAGTGAGGCCGACCGCCTGGTGCACCGTGCTGGCCCTGCTCGCCGGGTGCAGCAATGCCTCGGCGCCGAAGGGTGAGCCGGTCACGCTGGAACTCGAGATCCCCGTGCCGCCGGTGGTGGAGCAGCACGACACGCTGCGATTGCGGGCCCGCGCGCTGGACGTGAATGGCGATAGCGTCGCGGCCACGATCGTGTGGCGGTCCGCGGACACCACCCTCATCGTGGTGGACTCGGCCGGCCTGATCACCTCGGACCTTTCCTCCGGCACCGGACGGGTGCAGGCCGTCACCGGCACGCTGTATTCGACGCTGACCCAGCTCACGATCCGCCCGCGCTCGGATACGCTGGCGCTGACGTCGGCGCTGACGGATACGGTGCCCGCGACGGACACCGCGAGCGCGTTCCTGGGCAGTTCGATCCTGTCGTTCAATCCGGCCGGGGGCGTCCTCGACAACCGGGTGCTCTACGAAGTCGTCGACACCGTCGCCGCGCTCGGCACGGTGCGGTTCGCGGGGGGAGGTCTCTCCCAGCGCATTGCGACACTCTCCAGCGGGGCCGTGCCCACGACGGTCTCGCTCCGGAAGGTGCCGGGCGCCACGCCGCCTGACACCGTGCAGGTCCGCGTCAGTGCCACTCGCCCGAGCGGGACGCCAGTGCCCGGCTCGGGGCAGATCTACACGATCCTGTTTCAGTAGCCCCGCAGGCCGCTTCCCGGCCCTGCCGGCCCCTCCCATTCCGGAGGCAGCATGCCCGTTCCGCGTACGCTCAACGAAATGTTCTTCGGCGGGCTCGATCGCGCCGACCGGCGGCCGATCGCCATGCGCGGCAAGCCGCGTGGCGCGTCCGCGTGGAAGGAGTACAGCTATCCCGAGGTGGAAGACCGGGTCCGCTGCATCGCGGCCGGGCTCAGGGAACTCGGGGTCGCGGCCGGCAGCAACGTCGCGATCCTCGCCGAAAACCGGCCGGAGTGGGCGTGGACCGACTTCGCCTGCCTGACGATTCGCTGTGCCGACGTCCCGATCTACCCCACGCTCCCCGCCGGCCAGATCTCCTACATCCTCCGCGACTCCGGCTCGGTCGCCATCGTGGTCTCCACCAAGGAGCAGCTCGCCAAGATCCTCTCGATCCGCGACCCGGACGTCACGCCGGCGCTCCGGCACATCATCGCCATCGACGACGACGCCACCGGTCCGGGGGTCATGCCCTTCGCGGACCTGCTGGAGCGCGGGCGTCGCGCGCTCGATCGCTACCCGCGCTGGCGCGAGGAGGCGCTCGAAGCGGGCCCGGACGATCTGGCGACCCTGATCTACACCTCGGGCACGACGGGCGACCCGAAGGGCGTGATGCTCACCCACGGGAACCTCTGCTCGAACGTCATCGGCGGGCTCAAGTCGCTCGACCTGCGGCAGGACGATGAGTGCCTGTCGTTCCTCCCGCTCTCGCACGTCTTCGAGCGGATGGCGGGGCACTACTGCATGTGGCAGGCGGGCGCCCTCGTCAATTATGCCCAGGGGATCGACACCGTTCCGAGCGACATGCTCGAGCGGCACCCCACGGTGCTCCTCTCGGTGCCGCGCCTCTACGAGAAGATCTTCGCCAAGACGCTCGAAGGCGCCGCCTCCTCGCCGGTGAAGCGGAAGATCTTCGACTGGGCGCGCGCGGTGGGCGAGAGCTGGGCGGACTACGTGCTGGCGAACAAGCCGGTCCCCGCCCTGCTCGGCGTGAAGAAGTCGGTCGCGGATTCGCTGGTCTTCAGCAAGCTGCAGGCAAAGACCGGCGGACAGATCCGCTTCTTCGTCTCGGGGGGCGCCCCGCTGTCGGCCGAGATCGCGAAGTTCTTCTTTGCGGCCGGCCTGCCGATCTACGAGGGCTACGGCCTGACCGAGACCTCGCCGGTGATCACCGTCAACTGTCGCCAGGCCGTCCGCATGGGCACGGTGGGCCGGCCGATCGAGGGGGTGACGGTGAAGATCGCAGCGGACGGCGAGATCCTCACCAAGGGACCGAACGTGATGAAGGGCTACTACCGGAAGCCCGAATCCACCGCGGAAGTGATCGATGCCGAAGGGTGGTTCCACACCGGGGACATCGGGCTGGTCGATGCCGACGGCTTCCTGCGCATCACCGACCGCAAGAAGGACATCATCGTCACGGCGGGCGGCAAGAACATCGCGCCGCAGCCGATCGAGAACCGGGTGAAGACCAACCCCTTCATCCTGAATGCGGTGATGATCGGCGACAAGCGGAAGTTCCCGGTCATGCTGGTCGTGCCGAACGTGGAGACGCTCAAGGAATGGGCGGCGTCCCAGCAGCTGTCGTTCCCCAGCGACGCCGCGCTCTGCGCCAGTCCGGAGGCGTGCGACAAGATCGAGCGCGAAGTGAAGAAAGCGCTGCGCGACCTGGCCCAGTTCGAGATGCCGAAGAAGGTCGTGCTGATCCAGCGGGACTTCTCGATCGAGACGGGCGAGCTCACGCCGACTCTCAAGGTCAAGCGGCGGATCGTGGAGAAGAACTATCAGAGTCAGATCGAGGCCGTGTACGCCGAGCCGAAGGGCGGCGGGCACGACATGTAGCGTGGCCGCGGCGGGGCGGTCCGAGGGCCGCCCCTAGCGCCGCACCCCGACCCACCACCCATCGGCTTCCCCCAGCAGCTCGAATCCCTCCATCACCGGCGCAGGCCCCCGCCCCGTCGCGCGCAATCCGGGCAGCACCGCTCGCACGGCGTCTGCCTGCCAGTGCGGCTCCCGGTCGGCGAGTTCCCCGACCACCACCCCGCGGAGCGAACGTGCCTTGAGCGGCATCCGTCGCGCCTCCACCACACTGATCGAGGGTGACGGAGCCATCGGCTCCGTGGGGTTGATCGCGATCAGGTGGACGCCGGGGAGCATCCCGGCGAGATCGGCGGCGGCGCGCGCCGCTTCGCCGATCAGGCCGACGTAGCCGCCGGGCCCTTCAAGACCGAGGAAGGCGAGCAGCGCGGGAGCCGGGACCCCGCCGGGGGGCGGTTCGGACAACGCGGCAGGAGCGGGGCCGAGATCGAGGATCCCATTCTCGATCTGGTATTCCGCCTGACAGACAGGGCAGCCGAGCGTTCCGAAGAGCACCCGGCGCCCATCCATCTGGCTCGGGAGCAGCACCAGGAAGGATTCGTCGTGGTCGGCGACGCAGCGCAGATGGTCGGTGAGCTCGATGAACATGGGATCGGCTCCCGGGCGGAATCCCGCCCGGGGCCTCGCGCTACGGCCGGAACACGACCCAGGTGAGCTTCCCGGCCTCGATGGTCACCCGGCGGAACACCTTCTTGCCGGCGATTTCGGTGCCGATCACATAGGTCCCCGGTGGCACATCGCCGACCGCGAAATGCTCCCCATAGAGCGGATGCGGGTGCGCCTTGTCTCCGTAGGTCTCGGCGTAGGAGAGGGGGGTCTCCACCGGCTCGGTCTTGAGGATCCCATAGATGCGGGCCTGCGGAACCGGTTTGCCGGCAGCGTCGAAGACCTGACCGGCGAGGACACCGGTGCCGGGCAGCGGCTCGATCCACAGCTCCGGATTGGTGGTGTAGGCCGGGAACTTCTGCAGCGAGTCGACGATCTGACTCACGTCGTCCCCCGGCGCGGTGTGGACTTCGAGATGCAGGTGATCGTTGGTCGCCCGGCCGGTGTTGCCCACCCGCGAGATGACGTCGCCGGCGGCCACCCGGTCGCCGACCTTCACCTTGAGCGAGGAGTTGTGGTAGTAGACGCTGAAGACGTGGAGCGGACCGGCGGGACCGGTCACGATGCTGTCGTGCCGGATCGCGACCGTCAGCGCCCCCTGTTCGGCCGGCCCCGCATAGACCACCTTCCCGGCGCCAATGGCCATGACGGCGGTGCCATCCGGATTGTTGAACTCGACACCCTGGTGCTGCTGGAAGTTGCCGCCCATCGTCGAGCCGTAGCGATAGGTCTGATCGATGTACGGATTGTCGAGCCGGTCGATGGGCCGATGGAACCAGGTCGTCCGGAGCGCCTTCGGCTCTTCGCCGGACTTCACGGCGCGCCGCAGGCAGGGCAGCGTGTCGCTCAGCGGATGCAGCCCGCAGGGCGTCCCGCGCCAGGGTCGGCCGTCGAGCAGGAACCGGTTCCGCGGCACGAAGGCGGCCGACGCCACCGGTTCCGAGGACCAGGTGCCGGCGGTGTTCACCAGGCGCTCATTGCCCTTGAGGGTGGTGACGAGCACGCCGCGCCGATCGAGGCCGATGCGTCGCACATATTCGTTCTGGAGCAGCGTGAGGACCGTGTCGGCCGGTCCCTTGGCGGCGGGGCCGGTGCCGTCTTCGATGGCGACCCAGTGGGCGCCATCATCGGTGGTCATCTGGATGCCGTCGGCGGTCGCGACCCAGGTCGTGTCGCCCCGCGTCACGATGCCATCGGGCGCGACGTACTGCCACTCCGGTCCGAGCTGGGTGAAAGTCCAGTTCTTCCAGGTCGCGCCACCATCCAGCGAGAGCCCCCAGCCGTTGCCCACCGTCCCGTACCAGATCTCGCCGCGACTGCCGAAGCCGAAAGCGTGGACGAAGTCCCACGAGATGCTGGTCGCGGTGGAATCGTGGCGGATCCGTTCCCAGGCCGTCGCCTTCGGCTTGAGACGGAAGATTCCCTGTCCGTAGGTCCCGACCCACAGGCTTCCCTCGGGATCGCGCGAGACCGAGAGCACGTGGACGCCCCAGCCGGAGGAATCGGGGAGCGCGGGGAGCGATTGCGCCTGGAGACGATGGAGCGGACTGAGGGTCGAGAGCGCCAGGAGCAGCAGCGCGAGAGCGGGGCGAAACCAGCGGTGTTGGACGGAGAGCATGACGATCACGGCTATTCCTTACCGCTCACGGTTGGCCGTCGATGGGATTGGGAGAGAGGCGGAGCCACTCCACGGTCGCATGAGCGGGCCGGGTGGCCACGAAGCGCACCGCGTCCGCCACGTCGGCGGGCTGGAGCATGAGTGCGCGGCGGAGAAAACCCGGGCGGGCGTCGGGGTCGAACGGATCCCAGATCGGCGTGTCCACCGACCCGGGCGAGACCAGCGAGAACCGGACTCCCGTGCCGCGATATTCGGCGGCGAGGGACTCGTGCAGGCCCCGGACCCCGAACTTGGTCGCCGTGTAGGCGCTGTTGTCGGCATAGCCGACGTGGTCGCAGGTGCTGCCGATCGTGATGTGGACTCCACTGCCCGCGGCGCGCATGGCGGGAAGCAGTCCCTGTGCGAGGACGAACGGGGCGCGGAGATTCAGGGCGTAGTGCTGATCGAGATCGGCGGGCTGCGTGCTTTCAAAGGGCTGCAGCAGGAAGATGCCGGCGTTCTGCACCACGATGGTGGGCGTCCCCCACTCCCCGAGGATCCGGGTGGAACAGCGGACGATCTCGGAGACGTCGGCGAGGTCGCAGCGCAGATCGCGGAACGGGCCGTCGGTCCGGTCGGCCAGGCTCCTGGCGAGGCGCACCACCGTCGCCCCTTCGTCGGCAAGCCCACGGGCAACCGCCTGACCGATGCCGCGTGACGCGCCCGTGACGACGGCCAGCTTCCCTTCCAGCGTCTTCATTCGCCACCGCGCCCGTAGACCAGCCGCAGGAACTCCTCCCGGGTGCGGATGTCGCTCCGGAAGATCCCGCGCACGGCGCTGGTGACCGTCCGCGAATTCTGCTTCTCGACGCCGCGCATCGCCATGCAGAGATGGGTCGCCTCGATGAGGACACCGACGCCGTGCGGCTCGAGGACATCCATGATCGCATCGGCAATCTGGTCGGTGAGCCGCTCCTGCACCTGCAGCCGACGGGCGAATACCTCGACGATCCGCGGCAGCTTGGAGAGGCCCACGATCTTGCCGTTGGGAATGTAGGCCACGTGGGCGCGGCCGAAGAACGGCAGGATGTGGTGCTCGCACATCGAGTAGAGTTCGATGTCACGCACCAGGATCATGCTGTTGTGCTGCTCCTCGAACAGCGCGTCACCCACGGCATCCATCACCGAGAGCCCATACCCGCGCGTCAGCCAGCGGAGGGCCTTTTCGACCCGCTCCGGGGTCTTGGAAAGCCCCTCGCGATCGGGATCCTCGCCGAGGGCGCCGAGCATGTGACGCACCTCCGCCTGGAAGGAGATGGTGCGTGCCTTGGCGATGTCAGCGGCCGTCATAGTCGACATAGTTCCGCGGGGTCTCCCAGAGACGAATGCGCAGCAGGCGACCGGCCGGGATGGACGGGGCGAGCACGCTCCAGCAGTACACGGCGATATTCTCCGCGGTGGGGATGACGTCGCGGAAGTGCGGTACGTCCAGATTGAGGTTGCGATGATCGAGGTGGGCCAGCAACTTCTCCTCGGCCAGCCGCTTCAGTACGTTGATGTCGATGACGTACCCGGTCTCGGGATCGATCTCCCCCTCGACCGAGATGTCCATCTCGTAGTTGTGACCGTGGTAGTTCGGGTTGGCACACACCCCGAAGACCCGGGTGTTCCATTCATCGGAGCGCGCCGGGTTGAAGAGCCGGTGCGCCGCATTGAAGTGCATCCGGCGGGTGACACTCATGGTCGGCATGCCGACATTCCATTCCAGGGTTCGGTTGAATGGAAGATGACCGGAGCCGTCGCTCCGTCAAGGATGAGTAAGCCAGCCTTGAACAAAAGGGGCACCGGCCCGCTGGCCGGTGCCCCCGGGAATGGCAGGGCGGCGCCGAAGAGGTTTATTGAAGCCCGAAGAAGAAATTGCGGCGCCCTCACCGCAACATCTGCCTACCCCCGTGGGGCGTGACATCAGTCGCAGTATCTGGGCCCTTCAACGGACCTGTTGGCTCAATAACGGAGTTCCTCGACACCGCTTTCGATTTCGAAGATAGGACCTCGTTCCGTCACCGTCAACGCGCAACATCCGGGACTCGCATGCCACTGCCGCTGCTCGGCGCGATCGTCGCCCTGGTTCTGTGGATCGTTCTCGTCTTCATCTTCCCCCTGGGCCCCGCCGGGGCGGTGGTGCACCTGCTCCTCGGGGTCGCCGGTGCCCTGTTCGTGCGCTGGTGGGCCCTCAAGCCGGGGAACGGCAATGCGTGAGCGTGGCCGAAGGACCGCGCCCGCCGGGATCGGCCGCTCGTGACGGAGAGCACACCGAACCGGGATCTGCTCCCCGCCCTCCTGGCGGGAATGCTGTACCTGCTCCTGCTCGTCACCCTTCGCGACATTCTCGTGCCGCCGCTCGTGCTGCCCCTGGTGCTCGTCGCCCTCTGGCCGCTCCGGGCCCGCGCCGGCATGCAGACCGCCATCGGCATCGCCGTGCTCCTCACGCTCTTCTGGGCGCTCAAGCTCTACGGCGGACTGCTCGGGCCATTCCTCCTCGCGCTCGCGGTCGCCTATCTGCTTTCGCCGCTGGTTGCCGCGCTCGAACGCCGCCGTATCCCCCGCGGCGTCGCGATTCTGCTCGTCGCCCTGCCGCCAGTCGCGGCGTGCGTCGCGCTGATCCTGCTCGCGGGCCCGCAGCTCTGGGCCCAGGCCGGCGCCGTGGTCAGCGCGATGCCCCGCTTCGCCACGACCCTGCTCGAGTTCCTCGACACCCTCCGCGGCCGGCTCGAGTCGCTCGCCTTCCTGAGCAGCGCGCAGCGGAGCTGGCTCCACGACCTCGATGCGGCGCAGCTCTCGGCACTGCTGCAGGAGAATGCGGACGGGCTGCTGCGCGGTCTCGCCGAGTGGGGACTCGCCTTCCTCCGCCAGCTCGGCACACTGGTCGGCTTCCTCGGCTATCTCGTCGTCACGCCGGTCGTGGCGTTCTACCTGCTGCGCGACTGGCAGCCGCTGCTACAGTTCCTCGAGGGCCTGATCCCACCGGCGCGCCGCCCACCCGTCGTAGCGTTCATTGCAGAGTATGACGAGTCGCTGGGCAAGTTCTTCCGCGGACAGCTCATCGAAGCGGTGCTGGTGGGCGTGCTGACCGGCGGCGGGCTCGCGATCCTGGGCGTTCCGAGCGCACTCCTGCTCGGCGTGATCGGCGGCCTCTGCAACCTGGTGCCGTACATCGGCATCGTGATCTCGATCCTGCCGGCTCTCGTGGTCGCGCTCACGATGCCGGCTCCGATCGACGGGCTGCTCCGGGTCGCCGGAGTCTATCTCGTGGTGCAGTTCATCGATGGGTCGGTGACGGGGCCACGCATCGTCGGGGGATCGGTGGGGCTGCACCCGGTCGTGACGATGCTGGCACTGGCGTTCGGCGGGGCGGTCCTGGGCTTCGCGGGGCTGCTGCTCGCCGTGCCCCTCGCGGTGCTCTTCAAAATGCTCGGTACGCGATTGCTGACGCGGTACCGCGCCTCGACGATCTACGCGGGGGCACCGGGGGCGGCATGACGCCGCCCCGGATCAGATCTCCCAGTTCGACCAGACGACCGCGCCCGGGGCGACCGGCGGTTCCCCCGCCCCGGCGAGCGTCATCCGCAGATCGGTCCAGTGGGCGCGGTATCCGAGGGTGATGAGCTTGAGATAGGCATCCCCGAATGCCGTCTGGCACCGCACACTCACCCGCCGGATGTCCGCCGCGAGTGCCGCCGCCTCCGCCGCCACGACCAGACGTTCGAAGACCTCCGCGTCACGCGCGACCAGCTTGAGGATCCGGAGTTCGTCCTGGGGCCGTCCCGCGGCGAGTGCGGCGGTGTGATAGAGCGCGAAGCCGGTCAGTTCACTGCCCTCGTCGCGCAGTACCAGCGTGTCCCCGATCCGCAGATCGGCGGTGGTGGCGAGTTCGCGGGTGAAGTCGGTGCCCGGGAGCAGCCGCTGGGTGAGTTCACGGCAGGCCCGCAGCCGCTCGGCGCGCGCGGGACCGGCCGTGGACAGCACCTCGGGGTGCAATGCCGGCCGGCGGGCGAGGTCGCGCACCAGGGTGATCGTCAGGTGCCCGGGCACGAAGCCGAGCCGGCTGTAGAAGCCGATGTTCTCGATCGTGCGCGGCATCGTCTCGAGGCCGATCGTGCGGGCCCCGCGATCCCGGAGCCAGCTGATGCCGGCGTTGAGCATGGTCTTGCCGAGCCCGGCCCCCTGACGGTCGGGCCGCACGGCGAGCGGCCCCATCCATCCCTCCCGCCCCGAGAGATGCACGATGTTGAATCCGCAGAGCTCGCCGTCGGCGTCACGCCACACCATCGCGCCTTCGCCCGCGTCCTCCAGCGCATAGCGCCAGATCGCCGGATTCAGGTGCGGGACCCGCACGCCGCTCATTCCGTCGCGGCGATAGCGATCGGTGAACGCTTCCGAGAAGATCCGGTTCAGCGGCTCGACGTCGCGGACGGTCGGTCGCTCGGGACCGTACACCTCGCGGTCAGGCAGCCAGGCCATCGGCCACCCCCGGCGCCTCGTCGCGCACCCGCGCGGCGCCCTTCTCGACATCGAAGTCCACCCGGATCACCCGGTCGAACCCCTCGCGCACGCTGTCGATGTGGGTGATGAGGATGACCTGCGGGAACCGGTCGGCGAGGCTTCGCAGCAGATCCATCACCGAGGCACGCCGTTCCTCGTCGAGCGAGCCGAAGATCTCGTCGAGCACCAGCAGTGAGAGCGGCTGTCCGGCACGATCGGCGATCATCTGGCTGATCGCCAGGCGGAGGGCGAGGTTCGCCACATCCTCCTCGCCGCCAGAGATCACCGGCTTCGGCTCCCCCGCCTCGATGATGGTGGCGACGTAGTCCTCGTCGAGCTCGAGTTCCGGATAGCGGCCGTTGGTGAGATCGCGCAGGAAACCGCTGGCGATCTCCGAGAGGTCGGGACGGAGCTGAAGATTGAGATCGGTGCGCAGATCGGTGAAGGCGCGATCGAGTTCGTTGTACAGCGCCAGCTCTCTCGCCGTCTTCCGCGCCTCCTCCTCTCGGCGGGCCCGTTCCTCCCGCCGCTTCGCCACGGCCTGCACGCCTTCCTCGGCCGACCGGCACTCGGCGCGGGCCCGCACGATGGTCATCTCCGCTTCCCGCTTGGCGCGGTCGGCCGCTTCCCAGGCCTCACGCGCGGAGTGGAACGCGGCCTCGCTGTACCCCAGCAGCGCGAGCTGTTCGCGCAGCGCGGCGACCTGGGCCTCGCGCTCGCTCAGCGTCCGTTCGGCGAGCTCCGCCTCCCCCACCAGCGCCTCGGCGCGCTCGGCCGCCGCCTTGAGCCGCTCCGCCTGCAGCGCGAGCGGATCCAGCTCGGTGAGCTGCCGCCGGACCTCGGCGTGCCGATTCGGGTCGTAGTCGCGCGGCCCCTGCGCGGCCGTCAGTTCCAGCTCGGCGATCCGCGCCTCGAGCCGGAGCTGTTCAGCACGCAGCGTCGGTCCCTCCTGGGCCTGCGCCTGCAATCGCCCGAGCTGGCCCGTCGCCTCGGTGAGGAGCTTCTCCGCCTCCTCGCGCTGGCGATCGAAATCGCGCAGTTCGTTCGGCTCCACCTGCAGCTGCTCCACGCGGGACTTGAAGTAATTCCCGTTGAACTTCACGTCCTCGAGCTGGCGATCGAGGATGCCGACGACATTCTCGTATTCGGCCCCCAGCGGGCGGGCGCAGGTGGGACAGATGCCGTCGGCACCCGCCTTCGTGATCCGGTCCAGCTGCTCCTTGAGGTCCTTGTACTGGTCCCGGAGCGCCACCAGCTTGGTCTTGGCATCCTGGAGGTCCCGGTCCCATCCCGACCGCCGCTCCTGGCGCGACTCGTCGATGGTCTCGAGGCTGGTACGCAGTTCGGTGATCCGGGCACGGGCCTGCTCGATCGCATCGGCGGGCGGCAGCTTTGCGGCGCGACTCCGCACCGCCTGCAGCCCCATCCGCGCCTCGTCGAGCTGAGCCTGCGCAACCTGCCGCTTGGCGAAGAGACCGGCCAATTCGTCGAGGCGCTGCCGCTCGAGCCGAAGCTGGACGATTGGCTCGAGCTGGGTCCGCAGTCCCTCCAGCCGGCTGCGGGCCTCGTTCGCCGCGACGAGCTGCCGGTCGAGAGTGCTGAACGCCTCGCGGGCCGCCTGCACCCGGTGCTCGGCGAGGCGCAGGTCGGCGTCGAGCGCGGCCACCCGCTCCTTCTGCTGTTGCAGCTCCTGCCAGCGCGGCCCCGATTCCTCCCGGCGCCGTTCGGCCGTCTCGAATGCCGCACGCGCGCCAGCCTCGAGTTCTCTTGCGGACGCGAGCCGCGCCTGGGCCCGCAGCTCTTCGGCCTCCAATTCCCGCGGATCTGGCAGCGATGCCTCGAGCGCCTGCATCCGCGCGCGAATCACCACCCGCTGCTCACGCAGCCGCTCCTGCGCCGTCTGCAGCCGGTCATAGCCGAGGACCCGCGAGAGGAACTGCGCCCGCTCCACCGGCTTCATCGCCGACATCACGGCGAGCTGCTTCTGACCGGTGAAGTAGGTGTTGAAGAACTCCTCGCGGGTCATGCCGAGCAGGCGGCCGACCTTGTCGGTCACGGTGGCGAGGCTGTTGGCGATCGGCGCCGGATCGGCATCCTGATAGAGCTCGGCGCCATTGAGGGTGCGCACGGCCCGGTAGCGATGGGGCCCGAGCACGAACTCGAGCTCGACCCGGACGGTGGCCCGGGCGCCGGCCCCGCGCCGCCGGATCGTGTCCCTGGTGCCGCGCGCCGCATCCGCACCATACAGCGCCCATGCGATCGCCTCGAGCAGGGTGGTCTTCCCCGCCCCGTTCGGGCCGATGATGCCGGTGAGGCCGGCGCCCAGCACCAGGTCGGTGTCCTCGTGCTGACGGAAGTTCACCAGGCGGATGCGTTCGATCTGCATCAGCCCTCCGCCCACTCACGCTCGACCGCCGCCATCAGTTCGGCGCCGGTCCGCACGAACTCCTCGCGGTCGATGTCGCCGGGCAGCAGGCGACGCGAGAAATAGTCCTGCACCAGCTCAGGCAGGGTCTGACGCCGCCCGGGCGAGCCCACCCCGACCTCGCGATGTGACTCCGGTCTCCGGAGATCGAGCTGGAAGTGCAGCGCTTCGGCCTTGAACCCGCGAATCGCCGCGTGATTCATCTCGCGACCGACATGGCGCGGTACGTTCCGCATCACCTGGCGCACCACCTGATCGGCGAAGCCCCCCTCGACACCGCCAAGCGCGGCCGCCAGCGCCTGATCGAGTTCGACCGCGGAACGACCTTCGCCGTCGATCACCGGCAGATCGATGACCCGACGCGCCGGCACCACCGGCTGCCGCTGCACGGTGCCCGCAGGCAGGTCCACCAGGAGCCACCCCTTGCCGTGAATCCCGTGGGTGCGTTCGTCGGCGAGTTCACCCCACGGGTTGGGGCTCACGTAGTCGAGCGCGCCACTGTACCAGACTCGGGGAGAGACCTCGCGCTGGACGTGATAGTGACCGAGCGCGACATAGCTCCATCCCCCGCCGGCAAGCTCCGCGGGCGACAGGGTGGCACCGCCGTATTCCACCGCGGAGCGATCGGCCGGGAAGATGCCTTCGACCTCACCATGCAGCACGAGCACCTGGTGCGGCTCCGCGCCCTCCGGCCGGAGGGCGGGCCGTTCGGTGCTCACGAGCGCCGTGTGCGGCACGGCGAGCACCGAGAGTCCCAGCGCGGGATAGGCCAGCCGGCGGGACTCGGCGGCGACGACCTCCGCGCCGAGCGTCTCGAAGAGCTCGAGCAGCGAGCCGGTCTCGGTGGAACGTGGGGTGTCGTGATTGCCGGAGATGATGATCAGCGGTGCATCGGGCAGCGCCTCACGCAGCCGCTGGAACTGATGGAACGCGAAGAGAATCGCGGGATTGGTGGGCCGGACCGAATGGAAGATGTCCCCGGCCACGATGATCGCGTCGGGCCGGGCGGCGATGACCTGGTCGACCGCGCGCCGGAACGCCTGCGCGACGTCCGCCTCACGCTGGTTGAGGCCGTTCGCGGTCTGGCGATGGTACTGGCGGAAGCCGAGATGGAGGTCGGCGAGATGCGCGAGTTTCACTCGGGGAATTCTAAGGGGGGACGGCGCAAGGGTAAGAGGCGGGCACGCGCCATTGCGAATATATTGATGTCAATACACTATTCGTCACGATGCCTGCGCTCACCCGTTCCCCCGCCCGCCGGCCTGCCCCGGCCCCCGCCGCCGAGGCCACCGCGATCGTCGTGGGGCTCCGGCGCATCGTCCGCGCGCTCGAGCTCTATTCCGTCGATGTCCGACGGAATTACGGCCTGACCGCTCCCCAGCTCTGGGCCCTCAAGACGCTTGCCCGGACCGGCCCCCTCACGACCGGCCAGCTCGCCCTGGAGCTCATGGTGCATCAGAGCAGTACGTCGCTGCTCGTGCTGCGCCTCGAGCGCCGCGGCCTGGTACGCAAGACCCGGCCGAAGGACGACCGGCGGTTCGTCCGGATCGAACTGACGGAGCGGGGTCTGGCGCTCGCCTCCGAAGCCCCGGAGCCGGCCCAGGGCCGCCTGCTGCATGGCCTCGGCCGCATGCCGGCACGCCGAGTCCGGGAGATTCGCCGCGCCATCGACGACCTGGTGGCCGCGATGGAGGCCGAGGGCGTCGAGGCTCGGTTCTTCTTCGCGGATGGCTGACATGCCCGATTCGAACGCAGCAGGCCGAAGCCATGACTTCCGGCGCCCGACACCAATCGATCTGATCCCCGAGGGCGGCATGCTCGCGGGCCAGGTCGATGGCGCACCTGCCCTGCTCATCAGGCGTGGCGCGCTCTTCTTCGCAGTGGGCGGCAGCTGTCCGCATTATGGCGCCCCGCTCGCGGAAGGCGTGCTGAGCGGCGATACCCTGCATTGCCCGCACCATCACGCCTGCTTCGACGTGCGCACGGGGAAGCCGCAGCGGGGCCCTGCCCTGACCTCGCTGCCTCGCTTTCGGGTGGAGCGTCACCTCGACACCGTCAGCGTCACGGGCGAGCCGCTCGCCGAGCACATCCCGGAGCCCCCCTGTGTTGCGGAGGGGCGTCGCCCTCCGGCACGTATCGTCGTCGTCGGTACGGGCGCCGCGGGAATCGGCGGAGCCTTCGCACTCCGGGCGGCAGGGTATCAGGGTCAGCTCACGCTCATCGGGAGCGAGACCGCTGCGCCCTACGACCGACCGACCCTCTCCAAGGGGTACCTGGCCGGGACCGCCCCAGCAGACTGGCTCCCGCTCCAGCCGGACCAGGCCTATGCGGAGAGGGAGATCCGGCTCATCCTCGGCACTTCGGTCAGGCGCATCGACCCAGCCGCGAGCGCGGTCTGGCTCGAGGACGGTCGCGCGTTCCCCTACGATCGGCTGCTGCTCGCCCCGGGTGCGATCCCAATCCGTCCCCCCATTCTCGGCGCCGAACAGACGAGAGTCCGGACACTCAGAAGCAAGGCCGATCTCGACGAGCTTCGCGAGCTCGCAGCGACGGCGACGCATGCCGTGGTCATCGGCGCGGGATTCCTCGGACTCGAGGCCGCGGCCTCGCTTCGCGCGAGGGGCCTCGAGGTCGACGTCGTGGCGCCCGACGCCACTCCACTTCAGCGAGTCCTCGGCCCCGAACTCGGCCGGCGAGTGCAACAGCTTCACGAGGGGCACGGGGTCCGCCTGCACCTCGGGCGCGCGGTGACGGCCATCGGAGATCGGGTCGTGGCACTCGATGACGGCACCGCGCTGCGCGCCGACCTGGTGATTGTGGCCACCGGCGTGAACCCCGACACCCGGCTGGCGGAGCGGGCCGGACTGGTGCTCGACCGCGGGATTCGTGTGGATCGCTACCTCGAGACCAGCCAGCCCGGGATCTTCGCCGCTGGTGATGCGGTTCGCTGGCCCGACCCGCGGAGTGGTGAATACGCCGGGTGCGGCCACTGGAGTCTGGCCATGCGCATGGGAGAAACCGCCGCGCGGAACATGCTCGGGGCGCTGACCGCGTTCGATGCGGTCCCTTTCTTCTGGAGCGAGCACTACGACGTTCGCATCAATTGCAGCGGCAGTACCGAGCGCTACGACCGGATCGAGGTCCGTGCCGGACTCCCCCCGGACCAGTGGGAGCAGCACTACTACCTCGCGCATCGCCTCGTGGCCGTCGCGACGATCAACCGTGACCATGCCAGCCTGGAGGCGGAGCTGGCCATCGAACGGCAGCTCGTCCCGGCCCATGCCGCCCGGCATGCCGCGGCGCCCGCTCGCGGTCTGCATCGATGACGCCGCCGAGCCCTCCGGTCGTGCTGAGCGGTTTCGGTGTCGCACCCTCACCGGCGGAGGTGGAGACCCGCACCCTTTCGGCGGGACAGCGGCTCCGCCGGGCCGGCATGGCACCGCTCGCCGGCCTGGGGGTGGCGATCCTCGTGCTGCCGATTCCGGTCGTGCACTTCGCCGTCCCGCCGCTGGCACTGATCGCGGGCGTGGTCATCGGTGCCCGCCGCATCGGTCAGCGCGAGCTCTTCACCTCCGCCCGGGGGCGCTGCCCCTTCTGCGGCACCGAGCAGTCCCTCGGCCTCAGCGGATCGGCCTACCGGCTCCCCCGCAGCATGAAGTGCCACGCCTGCCTCAGGGCCATGACACTCGACGCTGCCTGACGAGATGCCGAACGACGACTCCACTGTCCCGCCGCCACTGATCACTCCACCGGCGCAGCCCCCCGCCGGCCGCCGGCTGCTGTTCATCTCGCTCGCCTCCGTCCTGCTCGCGATCGGCGCCGGCCTCCTCGCCGAAGCGCTGCTTGCACTCATCGCGCTGTTCACGAACCTCTCGTTCTACGGGCGATTCTCCGTGGCCGCGGTCTCTCCGGCGGACAACCACCTGGGCGCCTGGGTCATCGTGGTCCCGGTCCTCGGAGCAATCATCGTCGGCGTGATGGCGCGCTACGGGTCGCCGGCGATCCGCGGGCATGGCATTCCGGAAGTGATGGAGCGCATTCTCCTGCACGAGAGCCGGATCGCACCGGGGATCACGGCGCTCAAGCCGATCTCGACGGCCGTCTCCATCGGGAGCGGCGGCCCCTTCGGTGCCGAAGGGCCGATCATCGCCTCCGGTGGTGCGCTCGGCTCGCTGGCGGGGCAGATGCTCCGGGTCACCGCGGATGAACGAAAGACGCTGCTGGCCGCGGGTGCGGCGGCAGGCATGGCCGCGACCTTCGGCGCGCCCGTCTCCGCCACACTGCTCGCCATCGAGCTCCTGCTCTTCGAGTACCGGCCCCGCTCCCTCGCGCCGGTTGCGCTTGCAACCGCCACCGCGACGGCGGTGCACTACCTCTTCCACGGCATTGGCCCGGTGTTCCCGGTCCCCGACATCATCGCCGAGCCGAGCGGCCCGGCGCTGGCGGCATATGTGCTGCTCGGTGGCCTCGTAGGCTTTCTGGCCGTGCTGGTGACGCAGAGTCTCTATGCCATCGAGGACCTGTTCGAACGCCTGCCCGTGCACTGGATGTGGTGGCCTGCGATCGGCGCCGTGGTGGTGGGGGTCGCCGGCTGGATCGAGCCGCACATCCTGGGTGTGGGCTACGACAACATCACCGCGATTCTCGGCGGGTCTCTGATCGGGCGGGCGCTCCTGATGCTGGCCCTCCTCAAGTGCGTGGCGTGGGCCATCGCGCTCGGGAGCGGGACCGCCGGCGGGACCCTGGCACCACTGTTCACGATCGGCGGCGCCGCCGGCTCGCTGCTCGCAGGCGTCGGCATCCTGCTCTTTCCCGGGCTCGGCCTCGACGTGCGCATCGGGGCGCTGGTCGGCATGGCGGCGATGTTCACCGGGGCCTCACGCGCGCTGCTCGCCTCCGTGGTCTTCGCCTTCGAAACCACCCACCAGCCGCTCGGCCTGCTGCCGCTGCTCGCCGGCTGCACCGGCGCCTACCTGATCTCGCTGGTGCGCATGCGGACGACCATCATGACCGAGCGCCTCTCCCGTCGAGGCGTGGCCGTCATCACCGAATACTCGGTCGACCATCTCTCGCAGGTGCCGGCCGGAGAGTTTGCGAGCCGGTCGGTCGTGGCGCTGCATGGGGATCAGACCCTGGCCGACACCCGCGCGTGGCTCGCCGGCGCCGGCGCAATCGCGACCCACCAGGGATTCCCGGTCGTCGATCCCGCAGGAGCGATCCTGGGGCTGCTCACCCGCCGCGATCTGCTCGCGCCGGCCCTGCCAGAAGCGACGCGACTCCGCGACCTGATTCATCGGGCACCGGTCGTCGCCTTCGAGTCGAACAGCATGCGGGAGGTCGCCGATCTGATGGTGCACGAGAAAGTCGGTCGGGTTCCGCTGATCGCGGCCGACGGCAGCCGGACGGTGGTCGGCATCCTGAGCCGCAGCGACCTCCTCGCCGCGCATGAACGCCGACTGGAGGCGGGGCGCCCCGCCGAACCGACGTACGCGCTGTCCTTCCCGGTGGGCTGAGGTCCCCGCCGAGGCGCGTCGCCGCTGAGCACGACCCGTCCTGACGTCGCCGAATCAGTTCGCAGATTCTCCGCCTCCCGCCTCGAGCCGGCGTCCCGCACCTCGACAAACTTCATGAGGATCCCGAGGACTGGCACCGGGTCGCCCGGGGCGTACTATTGGGGCACATGCTCGCCATCCGACGCGCCCGTCTCTTCGCCTGCATCCTGGTGCACTGTTCCGTCGTGTCCATCGCGACGGCGCAGGCGCGCTCCCAGCGCGACAGCACCGTGGTCACACAGGAACTCGGCACGGCTCGGGGCGCCGCACAGATCCCGCTGCTGCTCGAGCTCGCGGAGTTGCGCCAGGAGGAGCCGGCCGTCGCGCTGCGGCTGGCCGATTCGGCGTTGGCACTGCTCGCTGTCCACCCGGCGGTGTTGCTCGAAGCCCGGGCGCGGACGCAGCGGAGTCGTGCGCTCGAAGCCCAGAGCAGTTATCCCGACGCGCTCGCCGAGGCGCAGCGTGCGGAGGCGCTGGCCCGGAGTGTGAACGCCGACTCACTCCTCATCGAGTCCGGCTACGCCGTGGCGCGGGCGGAGTGGCGGATGTCCCGTTACCCCACCGCCCTCGCCAAGGCCGAGAGCCTCTATGCGCGGCAGGCCCCACGGGGGAATTCAACCGCGCTCGCGCGGACGCTCAACCTGATCGGCGGCATCCAGTACGCCCAGGGCAATCTCTGGCTCGCCCTCGAGCAATACCTCGCGGCGCTGCACGTCAGCGAGGCGATCGGCGACGAACAGTCCGCGGCACGCTCTCACAACAACATCGGCCTCGTCTACTGGGACCTGAAGCGGCACGACGACGCGCTCGCCGCCCTCAAGCGCGCGCTGGCCATTCATGAGCGGCTCGGTCCACCGTCCAATCTCGCGAACACGCTGAACAACATCGGGCTGGTACTCATCGAACTCAAGCGAACCCATGAGGCGATCCCGTACCTCGAGCGGACCCTGGCGATGGACCGGGCGCGCGGCGACCGCTATGGACAGGCCAAGTCGCTGAGCAACCTTGGCTGGGCCTACAGGGACCTCAAGGAGAGCGCCAAGTCAGCCGAGTTTCACCATCAGGCCCTCGCAATCCGGGAAGCCATCGGCGACAAGGACGGGATCATCCGTTCCCGCGGCGCGCTGGCGGAGCTGGCGCTGGCCAAGGGCGATGCCCGGACGGCTGTCCAACTGCTCGAGCAGTCCACGGCGCTCGCCCGCACGATCAGTGACCGCCTCGACCTCGTCGAGCAGCTCGAGGTGCTCTCCAACGCGCGGGCCATGCTCGGGGACAGCGCCGGCGCCTTCAAAGCGTATCGCGAATTCCACGAACTCAAGAATTCCCTCTCGGACAGCCTCACCGAACAACGGGTCACCGATCTCGAGACCCGATATCGGACCGAGCAGCAGGCCCGCGAACAGGCCTCCGCCGAGGCGCTCGCCCAGGCGCACCGCCGGGAGGTAGGGTGGCTCCTCGCCGGAAGCGGCCTGCTCGCCACCTGCCTCGTCCTGCTCAGCGTCTTCTACCTGATGCGAGGTCGGGCCCAGCGCGCCCTGGCCGAGTCGGAGCAGCGATACCGAGCGCTCTTTCAGACATCCGTCATCCCCACCTTCCTGGTCGATGACGAAGCACGGGCCGTGCTCGACCTCAACGAACCGGCCAGAGCGATCTCCGGCGAGCCGGCTGCTCCGACACCCCGGGCCATCGACACCCTGGAGCCGGCGTGGGTCCGGCAGGCGCTCGGCCGCGCGCTGGAGAGCGGCAAGAGCGACCAACTGGCGCTGGATGACGACTGGACCGGGCCCGATGGGAAGCCCCACCGCACGGAGATTCGCAGCAGCGCCGTCGCGCTCGGCGGCCGGCGCTGCCGGCTCATCAGTGTGAGGGATGCGACCGAGGCACGCGCCGAAGAGGAGGCGCGCCAGCGGGACGACAAACTCCGCTCGCTCGGGGTTCTCGCCGGCGGCATCGCGCACGACTTCAACAACGCGCTCACGTCGATTCTGGGGCATGTCGCGCTCGCGAAGGAAGCCGAGGTGAGCGAGCAGCCCGAACTGCTCGAGTTCGCGGAACAGGCCGCGGTCGGCGCCAGCCGACTGACGGTTCAGCTGCTCGCCTTCGCCAAGGGCGGGCAGCCGCTCCGGCGGCCGACCGACATCGCGAAGTTGCTTCGCGATGACGTGGCGCTCGCATCCGCGGGGTCGCATCTCGGCATCGACTTCGAGATCGCCACCGATCTCTGGCCAGCCTCCGTCGATGCCGGGCAATTCAGTCAGATGGTGAGCAACCTGGTCATCAACGCCAAGCAGGCGACCGGCGAGGGCGGGAGACTCATGATCCGGGCCTCCAATGTGCACGACCAGGCTGGCGGCAACGGAACCGCGGGGGTCGAGCGCATGGTCCGGATCGACTTCACCGACAACGGTGCGGGAATCCCGGCCGCAATCCGGGAGCGAGTCTTCGAGCCGTATTTCACCACCAAGATCGGCGGCAGCGGCCTGGGGCTCGCCACAGCGTATGCGATCTGCCGGAATCATGGCGGCCGACTCACCTGCGACTCACGCGAGGGAGAAGGCACGACGTTCACCGCCTGGTTCCCCGCGTCGAGCGAACCCGTCGCGGCCGCTGCAGCACCACAGGAGAGCGCTCGACCGCAGGGCGGCGGGCGGATTCTCGTGCTGGAGGATGAGCCGCTGGTCCAGAACTTTCTCCGGCGAATGCTCTCGCAATGGGGGTATGACGTGGAGGTCGTCGCCGATGGCCGACTGGCGGTGACGCGCTACGTCGAGCAGCTGCGGGCGGGCGACCGGTTCGACTGCCTCATCATGGATCTGACGATCCCAGGTGGCATGGGAGGACGCCAGGCGATGGCGGAGATCCTGACACACGATCCACGGGCCCGTGCCATCGTCGCGAGCGGGTACTCCGATGATCCCACCATCGCCCACTTCCACGAGGCGGGATTCGCCGCCGCGCTCGCCAAGCCGTTCCTCCCCGCGGATCTGGCCCGCGCGCTGAAGACGGTCAAGGGCGGGCCGGCCGCCAATTCCTAGGCGCGCGACATCCAGGCACGGCGGTCCGGCTCCGATCCCTGACGTCCACCGACCGTCTCATTATCTTGGTGCCGTCCTGTTCCCCTCCAGAGAGTGTCATGCGCCCTTCGGTCCTTCTCTCCACCGGCTTCACCGCGCTCGGCCTGCTCTTCCCTGCCGTCATGCGGGCCGAGGCCAGCGACTCCACGGCCCACTGGTCGGCCACGGCGGAGCTCTCCTACACTGACGTGAGCGGGAATAAGGCGCTGTCGCTGCTGAGCTCCGGCCTCGGATTCCGCAGGCGGGGTGGGCGGAGCTTCGAGATGTCGGCGCTGGCCGGGATGCGCTACGGCAAGAGCAACGGCAGCGTGGCGGCGGAGAATTACGAGGCGGAGGTGAACACCCGGTTCCGGCCCGCGTCCTGGGTGTCGCCCTTCTTCTATACCAAGGCGACCCGGGACCGGATCAAGAACATCGATGTCCGGGTCTCGGCCGCGGCGGGCGCCGAAGTGAATCTGGTGCGTCCGACCGACAACCGGGTCTCGCTCGGCCTCGCAGTCCTGCGAGACTACGAGCGGCGGCTGATCCCGGCAGGCAACACCGACCCCCGCTCGATCACCTCGACCCGATTCAATTTGCAGGTCGTCGCGAAGCCGGCGCTGCGGAAGGGACTGACGGCGGAGCACCGCACCCAGTTCGAGCCGGTGGCGGGCGATCTCGGGGATTACCTCTTCACGTCGCAGACCTCGCTCCGCGTCCTGCTGACGGGCGGGCTCGCGCTGCAGACGAGCTACCTCTACAACTTCGATTCCACGCCGGCTCCGGGAGTCACCTCCCGCTCCGATCGCTCGATCACCACGGGCCTCATCGTCGAGTTCAGGTAACCCCGCCCTCCAGCCGCTCACGCGGCGGCTGGCTCAGGCGTAAGGGTCCGCGCTCTTCTTGAGGCCGGGTACACCCCGTGCCGGGGCGACCTCCCGTTCGACCCGCTTCCCCAATTGCGCCGTGAAGAACGCGAGCACGTTGTCCGGCCGGGTGCGCCGGGTGGCATGCAGGGCGCGGCGCACGTCCTCCTCTCGCCGGCCATCGATCAGCGGTTCCAGCTTCGCGAAGCTCAGTGCGGGGTCGAGTGCGCGGAGCTGCCGTGCGACGGCCTGCCCGAAGGGAAGCTCGGGTGCCGGCGGAAACCGCTCGACGCCGAGCCGCCCGGGCAGCACCGCCGGCCGGGGAAAGCGCACGAAGAGCGGCTGGGTGAAGTGCGGGTGGCGGACCATCAGCTCGCCCTTGGGGAGTGCCGCGAGCTTCGCCTTGGTGGCGGGACTCAGCGTCGCGTAGCCCGGCGAGGAAATCTCGTCCATGTCCATCCGCCCGAAGAGGGACGTGCCCGCGTTGCCCACCACCCGCCGGAGCACCTGGGAGCGGAACTGCTGCGCCGAGAAGAGCACCAGCCCGAGATAGCGGCCCCGTTCGGAGAGATCGAGCAGCATGCGGCGGACGAAGGTCTCGGGGCCGTCGGTCGGCGCGTACTTGTTGAGCTCGTCCACGAAGACCACGACATGGTCCACGCCGAGATCGCGGCGCTCGAGATGTTCGCGGAGCTTGGAGACGATCCGCGCGAAGACCAGGTCCTGCACCACCGGCTCGAGCCCCGCCACATCGACCACATGCACGCTGCGGTCGGCGATCTTGCCCCAGGGGAGATCGCTCGCCTGGCCGTCGTCGGTGACCAGCCCGCGTGCGCGCACGCTGATGTTGCCGAGACGGTTGCGGACCTTGCGAATGGTGGCGAGATGATGGTTGCGCCAGACCTCGCTGGTCTTCGACTGGACCTCCATGAACTCGAAGATCCGCCGGAAGAAGTCCTCGAGGTCGGCGAAGCTCTTCACCTCGAGCGGCTGATCGCTCAGGGTCGCATCCTGGAAGGGGCGTCCGATCACCCGCTCCTTGAGGAAGTCGATGAAGCCGCCCGCCTTCGCATCGACGTCATCCTTGTTGAGCAGCACCTCGGCGTAGTCGAGCACTTCCCGCAGACCCCAGACCAGCGGGACGGTGTTCGCGGCGAGCGCCTCGTTGGTCCGGAGGGTGTTGAGGTTGACCCCGTCGCCCTTGTACGGTGCGTAGTAGCGCACATCGGCGAACGGCTCGGCGCGGAGACCAAGCCGGTCGTACAGGCGCAGATCCTCGTCCTGCAGCTCGGCGGGCTGATCGAGGAAGCAGAGATCGGGGCCCTTCACGTTGAAGCAGATCGCGGCGACACTGCCCTTGTGCGCGGGAAAGGTCTGGAAGATGCTCGAGAGCAGGAACTCCACCGCGCTGGTCTTGGTCGCAAGGCCGGAGACGCCGGTGATGTTGAGGTGGGCGGCTTCGGGACCAAGGAGGAAATCGGCATCGAGATAGATGGGCGACTCGAGGCCACCGGCCGCGTAGACGCCGGCCGGGACCCCCGTCGTCTTCTCCCCCGTCATGAACGCATCCATCCGGAGACCGGAGACCACGTCGGCATCGTTGGCCATGTGGACCGCGCCGAGCGGCACCGGCTGCAGCGGTTCCTCGGGGACCTGGCGGAGCACGGCCGCGGTGTAGAGCCGGATCTCGGCCCGCTCGGTGGGCGCGAGGCCGGCGAGGGCCGGATCGCCATCGGCGCCGATCACGTCGTGGATCGGCGTGAGGAGATCGGAGTAGGCGAAGCCGTCAGTGACGATGCCGAGCACGGTGCGCCCCGGCGCGTCCACGCGCACGATGGCGCCGATGCCGACGGGGGACTCACGCGCGGTCCAGAAGTGGAACTGGTGCGGCGTCGAGGGCTTCATCTCGGTCGCGACGACGCGACCGATGGCGAGGGGCTGGTTCACCGCTCCCCGCTGGCGCGCAGGTATTCCTCCACCGCGCGGATGCCGTAGAGCAGCCGGTCCCAGCGCGGGTCGGGCGTGCTCACCGGGGCCCGCTCCGCCAGCAGCCAGCGCGAGAGCTGATCGGCCTGTGCGAGGGTGCCGAGCGTCGCCGCGGCCTCGACCCGGATCAGGCCGTGGAGCAGGTCCTTCCCTTCCCAGGGCCAGAGCCGGAGCGCCCAGGAATACACCGGCGCCACTTCTCGGCCCGCCGGCTGAAACACCGGCGAACGGGAGCCGGCCGGAAGATGGAGGTAGTCCTCGAGCTCGGTGCCGGAGAATGGCAGGGTCGCATGACTCTTGGCGACGCCGATCATCCGGGGATCGAGCGCCCACTGGGGACTCTCGGCGAGGGAGCCATCGATGATGAGCCAGGCTTCGCTCCCCGCGCGAAACCGGTTGCCGGTCTCGACCTCGAGGCGGCCGCGGGCGCTGTCGACCTCGCGGCGCGCGAGCTGGAAGTCGAGCACCGGGTGCACCGGCCCGTCCTCCGGCAGCGCAATTGCCTCGTGGCCGGTGATCGCGTCCTCGAGCTGAGCGAGGACTTCGGGCCGCGCGATCACCAGCCGCCGCCGCTGCACCTCGGCGACATGCAGCTGCCGGTCCCGTCGCACCAGGACCGCCGCCGCGATCTCGGCGACGACGACGGGACTCGCTCCGGCATACGCCATCACTTCGTAGCGCTGGGTGCCGTCGAGGAAGCCCACGGTCTCCGGCCACGCCTCGGGCGCCCCCACCGGGTGGCCGGCGATGGGAAGATCCTCGAGCACGCGCGCGAGCCGGATCGTCGCCTCCTCGGCGCGACCCTCGCTGGCGGCCGGAATCCAGGTGGCCGGGGTGAACCCGCGGGCCGCGACGGCGCGGCGAAGCCGGGTCCAGTTCCGGGTGGGCACGTCAGGCGGCCTTCGCGCCGAGCTGCTTGATGAGGGCCATGAGCCGGTCGAGCGCCAGGTCGAGATCCTTGTCGGAGGTCGCGTAACTCATGCGCACCCAGCGATCGTCGCCGAAGGCGGCGCCGGGCACCATCGCGACCCCGGCGGCCATCGCCGCCTCACAGAAGGCGGTGCCGGTGTAGTCGTGAGTCGGGGTGACGCCGTCGACCCGGAAGAAGAAGTAGAACGCGCCGGTCGGCTCGACGAACTCCACGCCTGGCGCATCATTCCGGAAGCGCGCGACCACGCGATCGCGGCGGCGGCGGAAGGCGTTCACCATCTTCACCACGTCCGCCTCGACCCGCTCGTCCGAGAAAGCGGTCGCCGCGGCCCACTGCGCGGGATGATTCGCGCCCGTGGTTGTCTGCGACTGGAGGGCGGCCATCGCCTTCGCCACGGGCATCGGGGCGTAGGCCGACCCGATCCGCCAGCCGGTCATGGCATAGGCCTTCGCGGCACCGTAGATCAGCACGACCCGCTCGAGGTACTCGTCGGGGAGGTCGAGGAACGAGGGCGCGGGGCCGTTGCCATAGTAGATGCGGCGGTAGATCTCGTCGGCGATGATCCAGACCCCGTGCTTCCGGGCCCATTCGGCGATCGCCTTGATCTCGGTCGCGCTGTAGGTGGCGCCGGTCGGGTTGCATGGGGAGCAGAGAATGAGCCCCTTCACCAGCTTGTCGTAGCGCTGCTCGAGATCCCTCACGCTGACCTTGAGCCCCCACTCCGGATCGCCGGGAACAGCCACCGGCTCGGCCCGGCAGAGATGGATGATCTGGGGGTACGACACCCAGGCCGGCGAGGGAATGAGCACCTTGTCCTTGGGGCCGAACAGCGTGAAGCAGGCGTTGAAGATCGACTGCTTCGAGCCGGAGCTGATGACGATCTGGTCCGGATTGATCGCCCGCCCGCCTGACATGAGCGACATGTTCCGGGCGATGGCGGTGCGCAGCTCAGGGATGCCGATGTTGGGCGGATAGCGGGTGTAGCCCTTCTGGATGGCGGCGATACCGGCATCGCTCGCGGCCTTCGGCGTGTCGAAGTCGGGTTCGCCCACGCTCAGGTCGACGATGTCCTCCCCCGCGGCCCGGCGGCGCTTCGTCTCGTTGCTGATCGCGACCGTCTCGGAGGGCTTCAGATACGCGAGGTTCGAGGAGAGGCTGTCCGACATGATGGGTCCGGATCGGGGTGGAGACCAGGGCGATGAGGGCCCGCAAGGCTCGCCTGTGCGGGCCCACGCGGGAGACCATCAGCGACTGTGTTGCGGAGCCGGAAAAGTCCTCGGAGTGCGGGGCGATGTCAACTGGCCCAAACCCCGGCCGGTGATTAGGTTGCACGCCCGCGGAATGACCCGCGCTGTTTGACAATCGAGGGTGGCATGTCGGGACTTGTGGAGCTGCATCTGGCCCCCGCTGTGGCGGGCGCCCTGGAATCGTTCGGCTATACCGCTGAGGATCAGGCGGTACGCGATCAGGTACCCGCCGCCGCGCGGGGGACCAACCTCGCCCTGGCGATCCCGCCGGCCGCGCGCTACGCCGCGCCCGCGCTCGCGGGACTGGTGAGCGCCCTCGCCGCCAGCGAGTCCCGCGCCCTCGTGCTGGTCCCGCCCCACGCCCTCGCGGAGTGGGCCGCCGTCCTCCTCCCCTTCGCCCAGAGCGCCGGCGTCTCCGCCCTCGCCGCCGCCATGCCGTCCCGGGCCGCTCGCGCCCTCAAGGATGGCAAGCTCCGTCTCCTCATCACCACACCCGGCACCGCGCTCGTGCTGCTCGAGCGGAGCGCCCTCAAGGCCGATCAGCTGGGCCATATCGTCCTGGCCTGGCCCGAGCTCTTCGAGCACGATGATGCCCTGACCGCCCTGATGCAGGATCTCCCGGCGGATGCGCAGCGCATCCTGATCCTCGCCGCGCCGCGCAGCGGACAGCCGCTGATGGAGCGCTACTGCCGCCGGGCGCTGGTCGTGGGCTCGCTCGCGAATCCCGAGGATGGGATCACCCAGAAGCCGATCGTCCGGGTGGCGCCGGTCTCGTGGAGCCAGCGAGCCTCGGCCCTCGCCGCGGTGCTCGAGTCGGAGGATCCCGCCTCCGTGGTCGTCTGGTGCGCCGACCTCGCCAGCGCGGCGGAGGCCCGCGCCGCCCTCCCGGTCGGCGACCAGAGCGTGAAGGTCATCACAGGCAAGGCGCAGTCGGCCGCGCAGATTGTCGCGTGGGACCTGCCCAGCCCCGCCGCGATGGCCGAACTCCGCGAGGCCGGTGACCTGATTCTGCTCGTTCCTTCCCATGCCAGCGCCTATGTGGCCCAGTCGAGCTCGCGGCAGCTCATGGTGCGGGTGCGCGGGGCGGCGGACGACGCCCGGGAGGCCGCGGCCCGGCGCCGCTCGGTCATCGAGGCGGAGCTGACTCGCGACGGCCTGGAGGGAGACCTGCTCGCGCTGGCGCCGCTGTTCGAGCGGTTCGATCCGGCGAAGGTGGCCGCCGCCCTGCACCGGCTCTGGAGCAGCCGCGCGCTCGAGCCGGTCGCCGCTCCGGTGAGCGCGCCGAGCAGTTCGGCGCTGCCGGCGGTGGCGAAGATCTGGGTCAGCGTCGGCAAGAAGGACGGGGCGACGGCGAACGATCTGGTCGGTTCTCTGACCAAGGAAGTCGGCCTTGGCGGCGGGAAGATCGGCCGGATCGAGCTGAAGGAGGCGTATTCGCTGGTGGAGGTCCCCGCGGCGGAGGCCGATGAGATCGCGCGCGGGCTGAACGGGAAGACGATCCGGCGGCAGAAGGTGGTCGCGAAGGTCGACCGGGTGCGGCCTACCGGCGATTCACGAGGTCCTTCAGGCTCTTCCCCGCGCGGAAGACCGGCGCGACCGAGGCCTTGATCGTCATGGCGCGGCCGGTGCGCGGGTTGCGCCCGGTGCGCGCCTTGCGGCGGCGCGTCTCGAAGTTGCCGAATCCGCTGATCTGGACCTTGCGGCCCCGGCGTAGTTCGCCGGTGAGCAGTCCCTCGGCGCCGAAGAGGGCATCGACGATCCGACCCGCTTCGGCCTTCGAGTGGCCGAGCTTGGCGGCAAGCGCTCCCACGAGCTGCTGCTTGTTCACGCGAGCCTCCAGGCGCTGAGGGGAATTCGGGGCGCGGAGTATAGCAACGCATTCCGAACCGCCGCAAGCCGCCGCACGGGCTCGCTTGACCGCATCCCCTTCACGCCGTATCGTCCCCACGCTACCCCCAGAAAGGCCGGCGGATGTACCACGGATCGCGTCCCGGATGGATCGAGGTGATCACCGGCGTGATGTTCAGCGGCAAGAGCGAGGAGCTGATCCGCCGGGTCCGGCGGGCCATCATCGCGCGCCGCAAGGTGCAGGTCTTCAAATCCCATCTCGACGCGCGCTACGCCGGCCTCTTCAGCGTCGCGACCCATGACGGCCGAGAGATCGAGGCCACGCCGGTGGATCAGGCGGGCGAGATCTTCCGCCTGGTCCGTCCCGACACCGAGCTGGTCGCCATCGACGAGGCGCAGTTCCTCGATCCCGAGATCGTGACGGTGGCGAGCGCGCTTGCCGCGCGCGGCGTCCGCGTGGTGCTCGCCGGGACCGACACCGACTTCCGCGCCGAGCCCTTCGGGGCGATGGGCGACCTGCTCGCGATCGCCGAATCGGTCGACAAGCTCCAGGCCATCTGCGTCATCTGCGGCGACCTCGCCACCCGCAATCAGCGGCTGGTGGACGGCAAGCCGGCGCGCTACGACTCGCCGACGATCCTGGTTGGCGGACGGGAGACCTACGAGGCCCGCTGCCGGCACTGCCACCGGGTGCCGCGCAAGGACGAGGACCAGACGGCGCTGCTGTAGCCGCGCACGGCCGTGCGCGGCTACGGGGCGCCGTCTGGTCCACCCACCATGCTCCACGTCGCCCTCACCGGAAACATCGCCGCTGGCAAGTCCACGGTCGCGAATCTCTTCCGCGGCTGGGGCGCGACCGTCATCGACGCGGACCGGCTGACGCGCGAGGCGCAGTCCCCCGGCTCGCCGGTTCTGCGCGCCATCGCCGAGCGCTTCGGCGCGGAGGTGGTGCGTCCCGATGGCGAACTCGATCGCCCGAAACTCCGCGCCATCGTGATGGACGACCCGATCGCCCGGCGCGCCCTCGAGGCCATCGTGCATCCGGCGGTCCAGGCGCTCCGGCTGGGCCGGCTGGCGATGGCGCGCGCCGCCGGCGACCGGATCGTCGTGAGCGATATTCCGCTGCTCTTCGAAGTGGCGGAGCGCGGCACCGGCGCGATGGATCCGGGCGGCTTCGATGCGGTGGTGCTGGTCGATGCGCCCGAGACCACACGGATCGCGCGGCTGGTCCGGGACCGCGGTCTCTCGGAGGCGGAGGCGCGGCAGATGGTGGCGGCCCAGCTGCCGAGTGCGGTGAAGCGGGCCTGGCGCGGCGGACCGGGAAATCGGGGCGCCCTCGTCATCGACAATGACGCCGATCTCGCGACGCTGGAGGCACGCGCCCGCGCGGTCTGGGACCATTTGCTGAAGGACTCGAGTGCATAAAGATGAAGGGAGGCGGGCAATCGCCGTCCCTACTTGATATGCGTCGCGTCGCTGTCTATCGTTGCCGCACGCCTTCCTCCGGAGCCTGTCGTGGCCAACGTTCCCGCCGATCTGCTGTACACCCCCGAGCACGAATACGTCCGCCGCACCTCGGACCCATCCATCGTCGAGGTCGGCATCACCGACTACGCCCAGGGTGAGCTCGGCGACATCGTCTTCGTGGAGCTGCCCAAGGCCGGCGCCACCTTCAGCCGCATGGGCGTCTTCGGCACGGTCGAAGCCGTGAAGGCGGTCTCGGAGCTCTTCTGTCCGGTGTCCGGCACGGTCGTCGAATCCAACCCCGCCATCGATGGCGATCCGGGCACGATCAACCGCGATCCCTACGGTTCGGGCTGGATGGTACGGCTCAAGATCTCCGACCCTGCCGAGCTCTCCACGCTGCTGAACGCGGCGGCGTACGAGGCGAAGATCGGCGGATGAACCGCCTCGCGATTCCTGAGTTCCCGCATGTACCGAACGCCCCGCGGCTGGACCGCGGGGCGTTTGCCTTCCCAGCGGGCGGCCACAACGGTCGCCCGGACAATTTCCATCTCGTGCCATGACCCACACCAAGCCCGCCTACACGCTGCTTCGCACCGATCGCTTCGTCCAGCGCCACATCGGCCCGCGCCACGAAGACATCCAGGCGATGCTCACCAGCCTCGGCTACGACACGCTCGACGCCTTCATTGATGCGGTGGTGCCCGAGGGGATCCGGCTCCGGCAGCCCCTCGATCTGCCGCCCAACCGCAGCGAGCGCGAGGTGCTGGTGGCGCTCCGCGGCATCGCCGGGCAGAACCGGCTCTGCCGGAACTACATCGGCATGGGCTATTACGGCACCTTCACGCCGCAGGTCATTCAGCGGAACATCCTCGAGAATCCGGGCTGGTACACCGCCTACACCCCGTACCAGGCGGAGATCTCGCAGGGACGGCTCGAGGCGCTGCTCAACTTCCAGACCCTCATCGCCGACCTCACCGCGCTCCCGATCGCGAATGCCTCATTGCTCGACGAGGCCACCGCGGCGGCGGAGGCGATGAACCTCACCCTCGCGGTGAGCAAGGCCTCGGGTCCGCCGGTCTATCTGGTCGACAGCGGCTGTCACCCGCAGACCATCGCCGTGGTGAAGACGCGCGCCTGGGCGCGCGGGATCGAGATCCGGGTCGGGTCGGTCGACGCGATGGAATTCGGCCCGGGCGTGGTCGGCTGCCTGGTGCAGTATCCCGCCACCGACGGCGGCATCCACGACTTCCGTCCGCTGTGCGAGAAGGCCCACAAGGCCGGGGCGCTGGTTACGGCCGCGACCGACCTGCTGGCGCTCACGATGCTCACCCCGCCCGGGGAATGGGGCGCGGACATCGCGGTCGGGAATTCGCAGCGCTTCGGCGTGCCGATGGGCTTCGGCGGTCCGCACGCGGCGTTCTTCGCCACCCGCGACGAATTCAAGCGGCACATGCCGGGGCGCATCATCGGTGTGTCGAAGGACTCGAGCGGCCGGATGGCGCTCCGCATGGCGCTGCAGACCCGCGAACAGCACATCCGCCGGGACAAGGCGACCAGCAACGTCTGCACCTCGCAAGTGCTGCTCGCGGTGATGGCCAGCATGTACGCCGTCTACCACGGCCCGGAGGGCCTCCGGCGCATCGCGGAGCGAGTGCACACCCAGGCGACGCTGCTCGCGGCGGCGCTGCGCCGGCTGCGCTATCACATCGTGCATCAGCACTTCTTCGACACGGTCTGCGTCGAGGTGAAGTCCGCCAACCTGCCGAGAATTCTCGACGCCGCCCGCTCGCGCAAGATCAACCTGCGGGTGCTCGACTCGCACCATGTGTCGGTCGCGCTCGACGAGACGGTGTCCGTCGCCGACCTCTCCGACCTGATCTCGGTGTTCTCGCTGGACGTGGCACTCCCGCACATGCTCGGCGACAGCGGGGCGCACCTCGAGCCGGCGATCCCCGAGTCGCTCACGCGGACCTCCCCCTACCTCACCCACCGGGTCTTCCATCGCTGCCACAGCGAGACGGAGATGCTCCGCTACATCAAGCGGCTCGAGGCGAAGGACCTCTCGCTCACCTCGGCCATGATCCCGCTGGGCTCCTGCACGATGAAGCTCAACGCCACGACCGAGATGATGCCGGTCGGCTGGCGCGAGTTCAACCGGCTGCATCCGTTCCAGCCGCCGTCCCAGACGCAGGGCTACCTGCAGCTCTTCTCGCAGCTGGAGACGTCGCTGGCGGAGATCACCGGTTTCAGCCGGGTGTCGTTGCAGCCCAACGCCGGGAGCCAGGGGGAGTACGCCGGCCTGCTGGTCATCCGGAAGTACCATGAGTGCCGCGGCCAGGGCCACCGTCGCACCTGTCTCATCCCGATGTCGGCGCACGGCACGAACCCGGCGAGTGCGGTGATGGCCGGGCTCGAGGTCGTGCCGGTCGCCACCGACGCGCAGGGCAACATCGACATCGCCGACCTCCGGGCCAAGGCAACGAAGCACCGTGACACCCTCGCCTGCCTGATGGTGACCTATCCCTCGACCCATGGCGTCTTCGAGTCGGGGATCCGCGAGATCTGTGCGATCGTCCACGAACAGGGCGGCCAGGTCTACATGGACGGCGCCAACATGAACGCGCAGGTCGGCCTCTGCCGCCCCGGCGATTTCGGCGCCGATGTCTGCCACCTGAACCTCCACAAGACCTTCTGCATCCCGCATGGTGGCGGCGGTCCCGGGATGGGTCCGATCTGCGTCGCCGAGCACCTGGCCCAGCACCTGCCCGACCATCCGGTGGTGCCGCAGGGCTTCGCCCAGAGCTGCGGGACGATCTCCGCCGCTCCGTGGGGCAGCCCGTCCGTGCTGCCGATCTCCTACGCCTACATCGCACTGATGGGGACCGACGGGCTGGCCGAGGCAACCAAGGTCGCGATCCTCAATGCGAACTACATCGCCCGGCGGCTCAAGGGACACTTCGAGGTGCTGTACACCGGCGCCCACGGACTGGTCGCGCATGAGTGCATCATCGACATGCGCCCGTTCAAGCAGTCAGCCGGCATCGAGGTCGAGGACATCGCCAAGCGGATCATCGACTACGGGTTCCATCCGCCGACGGTCTCCTTCCCGGTCCCCGGCACCCTCATGATCGAGCCGACCGAGAGCGAGCCGCGGGAGGAGCTCGACCGCTTCATCAATGCGCTGATCGGCATCCGGGACGAGATTCGCGAGATCGAAGAGGGGAAGGCGCCGCGCGAGAACAACCTGCTCACCAACTCGCCGCACACGCTGGTGCAGGTGATCGCCGATCAGTGGGACCGCCCCTATTCGCGCGAGCGGGCCGCCTTCCCCGCCCCGGGGCTTCGGGAGCACAAGACCTGGCCCACGGTGGGACGGATCGACGGCGCGTACGGCGACCGCAACCTGGTCTGCACCTGTCCGCCGATGGCGGAGTACGGCTCGTAGGCGCAGCGCCGCGTGCGCTGGACCCTCCTCACGGATCCCGTCGGCCACCCCGGCTGGCGGCAGATGGCGCTCGACCAGGCCCTGCTCGACCTGGCCGAGCGCACCGGCGAAGGGTTTCTGCGCCTGTACCGGTGGGAACCGTGGTGCCTCTCCTTCGGGCGCCACGAGCCCGCGCTCCGGCGCTACGATCGCGACGCGATCGAGCGTCTGGGCCTCGACACCGTGCGCCGGCCCACGGGCGGACGCGCGGTGTGGCACGCCAGGGAACTCACCTATGCCGTCGCTGCGCCGGGCGCGTCCTTCGGCTCGCTCACCGAGTCGTACCACCTCATCCATGAAACGCTCGCCGCCGCCCTGCGCTCCCTGGGAGTCGACGCGTCACTCGCCGGACACGGCCCGGCGCTCGGCGTAGGCACCGGGGCCTGCTTCGCCTCCCCGGCCGGCGGCGAAATCCTGTCGTGCGGTCGCAAGCTGCTCGGCAGCGCCCAGCTCCGTCAGGGCGCCGCCTTCCTCCAGCATGGCAGCCTGCTGCTGGAGGATGATCAGCGCATGGTCGCGGAACTCACCCTCGGTCCGGCGGCACCAAGTCACGAGATCACACTCCGGGAAGCCGCGGGGAGAGCGGTCATGTTCGCGGAAGTGGCCCGGGCCATCTCGACGCAGGCCAGCGCGTGGAAGGGGACGTGGCACCAGGGGGAGGAACCCGCGGACCTCGAGGCATTCGCCGCGAGGGCCGAGCCCCGATTCCGCGATCCCGCATGGACCTGGAGGCGGTAGCCTCCGGCATCGGGAAACGGAGTGCGTTCCAGTGGCGCAGGTGCCGAGGCCTGCAGTACTATGAAGCTCACTATGCGCACACACCTGCTGCTCTCCGCGCTCGTCATCGCGCTGGTCCCGCTTGCCCCGGCCGCCGCCCAGGTTCCCGCCGACGCCGGCACGCTCGTCATCGCCACCCCCGTCGAAGCGCGGAGCCCGGTCCCGACGCTCTGGCAGAACGATCAGGCGAACCGCGAGCTCAGCGACCTGCTCTTCCTGCACCTCGCCGACCTGAGCCCCGAGCTCAACACGGCGAAGGAGAAGAGCTTCCTCCCGCGGCTGGCCAGATCGTGGTCCCGCCGCGACGCGACCACACTGGTGTTCGAGCTCGATCCGCGGGCCCGGTGGCAGGACGGGACGCCGGTCACCAGCCGGGATGTGCTGCTGGGCTTCGAGCGCGGCCGCGACCCGAAGCTCTCCGCCCAGCTCGCTGGCCTGCTGCGACGGATCCAGTCGGTCACGGCCGAGGGGGATCGGCGCGTCGTGGTGCACTACACCGAGCCGTACGCCGAGCAGCTGTATGACGCCGTCTACCACGTGGCGCCACTCCCGGCGCACCTGCTCGCGGGCATCCCGCCGGAGTCCCTCGCGACCTCCCCGTTCCTGACGCAGCCGGTGGGCAACGGCCCGTACCGGATTGTCAGGCGAACGGCAGGTCAGGTCATCGAGCTGGCGGCGAACCCGGGCTTCTTCCTCGGCGCGCCGAAGATCCGTCGGGTGCTGTTCCTGATCGCGAGCGACGCGGAGGCTCGCGCCAACCTGATGCTCTCCGGCGACGCGGATGCGATCGACAACATCTACGCGCTCCCGAATCCGGCCCGGCTCGAGCATCTGCCGCAGTTTCTCTACTACCCTGTGCCGGGCCTCACCGTCTTCTACAGTCTCTTCAACGCGCGCGATCCGGCCGACACGACGCGCCCGCATCCGGTCTTCTCCGACCCGGCCGTGCGCCGCGCGCTGGTCCAGTCGATCGACCGGCTGGCGCTCGCGCACCAGGCCTACGGCGCCATGAGCACCTCACCGAGTGCGCCCGTCTCGGCGATCGTCGGGCGGAACGTCGACGCACCCGCGGCGCTGGCCTACGACACGGTGGCGGCGCGGAAGACGCTCGCCGCCGCCGGCTGGGTCGACCACGACGGCGACGGCGTCCTCGACAAGAACGGGCAGCCGCTGTCCTTCGCCATTCTGGTTCCGGCGCCGAGCATGACGCGCCGGACGCTGGCCACCCAGATGCAGGAGGCCTGGCGCCGGCTCGGGATTCAGGCGCAGATCGACATCCAGGAGCGGGGCGTCTTCTCGGTGCGGCGCAGCGCCGGACGATTCGACCTCGTCATGGATGGTGTGAGCCAGGATCCGACGCCCTCCGGCCTCACCCAGAGCTGGACCTGCGCCGGCATCGGCGGCTCCAACGTCGCGCACTACTGCGATCCGAAGGTGGACTCGCTGCTCGCGCTCGCGCCGACGGCGAAGAACGGACCGGAGCGGGCCTGGCGCGAGGCGGTACGGCTCCTCGCCGCCGATATGCCGGCGATCTTCATCGCCTCGCCGGTCGCCTCGCCGGCAGTGCACCGGCGGTTCACCAACGTCACCCTCCGGCCGGAGTCGACCTGGTCGCAGGTCTGGCAGTGGTCGGTTCGCCCGGGACAACAGATCGACCGGGACCGCCAGTGAGCGGATGGCTGGCGCGCCGGGCGCTGCAGGCGGTGGTCACCTACCTCCTCGCTGCCACGCTCGCCTTCGTCGTGATGCGTTTGACCCCGGGTGATCCCCTCGCCCGCCTGACAGAAGACCGTCCCCTCCCGCCCGATGCCATCGCCGCACTCCGCGCCCGCTACCAGCTCGACCAGCCGATCGTCAGGCAGTACGCGACCTTTCTCAACGGCGCCCTGCGGGGCGATCTCGGGCGCTCGATCGAGCACCAGGGGAGCGACGTCGTCGGCCTGATCCGCGAACGGCTGCCGGCCACCCTGCTCCTCGGCACCACGGTGCTGCTGATCAATTTCTCGGTCGGCATCGGGCTCGGCGTGTGGCAGGCGACCCGCCGGGGCAGCGCGGCCGACCATCTGATGACCGGACTCACGCTCACCGCCTACGCCACGCCCTCGTTCTGGCTCGGTCTCGTGCTGGCCTGGGTCTTCGGCACCGAACTGCACTGGTTGCCGGTCGCGTTCATGCACAATCCGCTGATCGCGCCGGGTGCCCCGCGCCTGACGGTCGCGGCCGATGTCGCGAAGCACCTGCTGCTCCCCGCGCTGACGCTGTCGATCACCACCCTGGGCGCCACCGCCCGCTATCAGCGCGCCACGATGGCCGACGCACTCGATGCCGACTTCGTGCGCACCGCCCGGAGCAAAGGCCTCACGCAGCGGACGGTGCTCTGGCGGCACGCCTGGCGGAACGCGCTCGGGCCGATGCTGGCGCTGTTCGGACTCTGGCTCCCGCTGCTGGTGGCAGGCTCGGTCTTCGTCGAGGCGGTCTTCGCGTGGCCGGGGCTCGGCTCGCTGGCCTACGATGCCATCATGAGCCGCGACTATCCCGTCATCATGGGAACGACACTCCTCGTCTCCGCCACCGTGATTGCCGGCAGCTTCGCGGCCGACCTGCTCCACCGCCTGGCCGACCCGAGGCTGCGGGCCGCGTGAGCACCTGGCGGCGGATCTGGAACGACCGCATGGGGCGCTGGGGAGCCATCGCGCTGCTGCTGCTGAGTTGCGGGGCGCTCGCCGGACCGCTCATCCTCCCCGATCCGCGCGCGATGGGCGATCTCAACGGCCCGGCGCTCGAGGCGCCGAGCCGCGCGCATCCGCTCGGAACCGACTCCGAACGGCGGGACGTGCTCGCCCGCCTCGCCAGCGGCGGCCGGGTGTCGCTCGCGGTGGCCGTCGGCGCGGTCGCCCTCTCCCTGACGATCGGCGCGATGGTCGGCATCGTCGCCGGTTATGCCGGGGGCTTCGTGGACGCGGCGCTGATGCGCTTGGTGGATGCGGCCATCGCGATTCCGCGGCTCTTCCTGCTGCTGCTCATCGTGGCGATCATGGAGCACATTCCGCTCAGCGTCCTCATCCTCGCGATCGGCGCGACCGGGTGGTTCGGCACCAGCCGCCTGGTGCGGGCGGAGGTGCTCCGGCTCCGGACCCTCGACTTCGTGCGCTCGGCGGAGGCGCTGGGCGCGGGACGGGGCCGGATCATCCTGCGTCACCTGCTGCCCAACGTCACCGGACCCCTCGCGGCGGCCACGACGCTCGCGGTCGGGGACGTCATCCTGCTCGAGGCGGGACTGTCCTTCCTGGGCCTCGGTGTGCAGCTGCCGACTCCGTCCTGGGGCGGCATGATCCTCGACGGCAAGTCCTATCTTCTCGATGCTCCATGGGCGAGTCTCGCACCAGGGCTGGCGATCGTCATTGCGGTGCTCTCGGTGAACCTCGTCGGTGAGGCGCTGCAGCGGCCGAGTCAGGCGGTCGAGGCGTGACGGCGCTGCTCGAGGTCTCCAGCCTGCGGGTGACGTTCCCCTCGGCCGGACGGCGGATCGCACCCGTGGATGGCGTCAGCTTCCGGATCGCGCGCGGCGAAACGCTCGCCCTGGTCGGGGAATCCGGTTCGGGGAAGAGCCTCTCGAGTCTCGCCCTGCTGCAGCTCATCCCCGCCCCGGGATGCAGCGAGACCGGGTCGGCGGCCCGGCTCGGCGAACTCGACCTGCTTTCGCTGCGCGGCGAGGCGCTGCGCCAGGTGCGCGGACGGCGCATCGGCATGGTCTTCCAGGACCCGGCCTCGAGCCTCAACCCCGTGCTGACCATCGGCGCACAGATCAGTGAAACGATCCGGGCCCACCTGCCGGTGTCGGCGGCGGAGGCGAGAACGCGGGCCATGCGGCTGCTGGAAGAGGTGGGGCTCGCGGACGGGACGGCGAAGTATGACAGCTATCCGCATCAGCTCAGCGGCGGCATGCGCCAGCGCGTCATGATCGCGATCGCCCTCGCCGCGGAGCCGGAGCTGCTCATCGCCGACGAACCGACGTCGGCGCTCGACGTCACGGTGCAGGCACAGATTCTCGCGCTGCTGGATCGCCTCAAGGTGGCACGCGGCATGGCCATGCTGCTCATCACCCACGACCTCGGGGTCGTCGCGGGCCGCGCGGACCGGGTCGCCGTGATGTATGCAGGGCAGATCGTCGAAGAGGCCCCGACGGCACGGCTGTTCAGCGAGCCCGCCCATCCCTACACCCGCGGACTGCTCGCCTCGCTGCCGCGACTCCGCGGGCCGAAGCGCCCGCTCGTGGCCATCCCGGGGACCGTTCCGGTGCCCGGGGCCTGGCCCGACGGCTGCCGCTTCCGGCCGCGGTGTCCCCTCGCGATGGCGAAGTGCACTACGGAACCGCCGCTCCTCCCCCTCAACGGGGACCGTGCCTCCCGCTGCTGGCTCTCGGCACCATCATCCAGCGAGGCGGGCCGATGAGCGACCAGACCCCGCTGCTGACGGTCGAGAACCTGGTGGTCGAGTACGCGGCGAGTGGCCTGTGGAAGTCGGGCACCCGGACTCGTGCGGTGGACGGCGTCTCCTTCGAGATCCACCGGGGCGAGACGCTGGCGCTGGTGGGCGAATCGGGCTCGGGGAAGTCCTCGGTCGCACGCACGATCCTGCGCCTCCAGCCGGCTACCGCGGGGCGGGTCAGCTTCGAGGGAGAGGAGGTCTTCTCGCTGGGTGCCGAGGCGCTGCGGCTGCTCCGGCGGCGCATGCAGATCGTGTTTCAGGACCCGTCGAGCGCGCTCAATCCGCGTATGACCGTCGGTGCCGCGATCGCGGAGGGGCTCGAGATTCATCGCCTGATCCCGCGTGCCGAGATTCCGGCCAGAGTAGGGAGCCTGATGGTGGAGGTGGGCCTGGACCCCGACGCGGCGGGACGCTATCCCCGCTCCTTCTCGGGAGGTCAGCGGCAGCGGGTGGGCATCGCGCGGGCACTCGCGGTCGATCCCACGTTTCTCGTCCTCGACGAGCCGGTCTCGGCCCTGGACGTCTCGGTCCAGGCGCAGGTGCTCAATCTCCTGCTCGCGCTGCAGCAGAAGCGCGGCCTCTCGTATCTCTTCGTCGCCCACGATCTCGCGGTGGTCCGGCAGGTGGCACACCGGGTCGCGGTGATGTACCTGGGCAAGGTTGTCGAGATGGGGCCGACCGACGAGGTGCTCTCTTCCCCCAGGCACCCCTACACGCAGGCGCTGCTCGCCGCGGCGCCGGAGCTTCCTCCCGCCCCGGATCAGGCGACGCCGGCGACCTGAGCGGATTCGGGGTCGAGCTCGCCGGACAGCGCGTCGCGCGCGCGTTCCCACTCGCGTACCGCCTGCGGGAAGCGACCGCGGGCCGAGGCGACATCGCCCCGTTTCGCATCCGATTCGATCTCGCCCACGAGGGTGCCGAGGGCCGCCGCCCCGAGCTGCAGCGCGGCGCCTTTCAGGAGGTGCGCCGCCGCCTGCAGTTCCGTCGCGTCGTCGAGGGCAAGGGCCTCCTCGATCCGCGTCATCCTCCCTGGCGCATCGCGCAGGAAGAGCTGGAAGAGCGTCTGTGAGAGGCCCGGGGATTCGGCATCCATCCTCCGGTATTCCGCCAGCTTGACGGGATCGATGGCCGGCGCGTCGGCTGCGGTGCCTCCCAGGGCCTGCAGCGCGCGCGCGGCCTCCCGCTCCAGCAGCGCCAGCGTCTGCCGGGCGGCATCCTCCGATTCGGTCCCGGCCGCATCCTCGAGTCGTGCGCACAGATCCACCACGATGCTCGCGCCCATCACGCCCGAGGCGCCGCGCAGGGTGTGGGCAATCCTCGCCACGTCGCCCCAGTCCGTCCCATCCACTGCCAGACGCAGTGCCCTGAGCTGGGCCGGCGTATCACGGAGATAGAGCGTGGTCAGCCGCGCCGCGAGGCCGGCGCCTCCCGGCCCGGAGCCGATCAGCGCGCTCAGTGCGCCCGGATTGATCGCCAGCGCCGTCGCCGCGGGGAGCATGGGTGCCGCAGCCTGTGGCAGCCCGGTGCGAGGCGCGCGAGAAGTACTGGCCCAGCGGCGGAGGCTGCGACTGATGTCCGACTCGCGAATCGGTTTGCTCACGTAGTCGTTCATGCCGGCGGCGAGACAGCGGTCGCGGTCGCCCTGCATCGCGTTCGCGGTCATCGCCACGATCGGCACCTGGCCGAACTCGCCGGGGAGCTGGCGAATCCGGGCGGTGGTCTCGTAGCCGTCGAGCTCCGGCATCTGGCAGTCCATGAAGACCAGATCGAATCCGCCTTCGGCGAGCTGGCCGAGCGCCTCAGCCCCGCTGGCCGCGGTGACCACCTCCGCCCCCTGCCGCTTCAGATATTCGCTGGCCACCAGGCGGTTGAGTTCATTGTCATCGGTCACGAGCACTCGCGCCCCCTGCGAGGCATTCGCGCCGGCCGCGGCCAGCTCATCATCGTTCGTCTCCGCCGCGCGCGCCTCGAGCAGCCACTGGCGGGTGATGAGCGGCCAGGAGAGCCCGCCCTGCACCACCTGACGGGCGATCGCCAGCGCCTCACGGAGATCCTGGGCACTCACCGGGTGCACGAGACAGGCGTGGGCGCCGGCCATGCGCGCGTGACTTGCCATGCCGCGGAAGCCCCGCCGCACCATCGTGACGATGGCGACGGCGGGCCACAACTCCCGGCGGCAGGCGGCGATGGCGTGCTGGACGGCGGGCGACATCTGCTCGCCCTCGATGAGCACGAACTGGAAGGGTTCCCGGGTCTCCGCCGCCGCGAGGAGTGCCTCCTCGGGACGGAGGTAGGCCGGCGATTCGGTGACGCGGACGCCTGCGGCCACGAGCGGGGTGGTGAGTGCCGGATCGGGCACGCCATCGGCCGAGACATGCAGCAGACGGAACCCGGTCAGGGGCAGGTCGCGCGGCAGGTGTGCGGGGACTCCGGTGCACACCGGGAGGGGCACCGTGAAGGCGAAGGTGCTGCCACGGTTCACTTCGCTCCGGACGGTGACCGAGCCGCCCATGAGCTCCACCAGCTGGCGGCTGATCGACAGCCCCAGTCCGGTCCCGCCGAACTTGCGCGTCGTACTCGCATCGGCCTGCGCGAACTTCTCGAAGATGCGCTCGAGCTTATCAGCGGGAATGCCGATGCCGGTATCCTCGATCTCGAACCGGATGACGGCATCATCACTCGCGTCATCCACCGCCACGCGGACCAGCACCCGGCCGTCCTTGGTGAACTTGAGCGCATTCCCGACGAGATTGGTGAGCACCTGGCGGAGCCGCCCGGGATCGCCGAGCACCCGCTGCGGGACGTCGGTGGAAATTTCCTGCTCGAGGCGTACGCCGCGCTCGGCCGCGCGATGCGTGAAGATGGCCACCGTCTCCTCGATCGCGCGCCGCAGGTCGAACGGCACCGTCTCGATCGTGAGCTTGCCGGCCTCGACCTTGGAGAGGTCGAGGATGTCGTTCACCAGGGTGAGGAGCGCCTCACCCGAGCCATGCACCGCCTCGACATACCGGAGCTGCTCCGGCGCGAGCGGCGTCCGCCGCAGGAGGTCGGAGAGCCCGAGAATCGCATTCATCGGGGTGCGGATCTCATGGCTCATGTTGGCCAGGAAGTCGCTCTTGGCGCGGGTCGAGGCCAGCGCCTCGTCCCGCGCGTCGGCGAGCTGGCGCTCGGCCCGCTCCCGGGCGTCGGCAAGATGATTGAACGCCGCGGTGAAATGGGCCCATTCCCGCGCCGTCGGGACATCCTCGAGCCGGAAGATCCGCCCTTCGGCACGCATTCTGGCGAACTGCGCCCCGATGCGCTCGAACGGCCGCATCAGGTAGCGCGAGACCACGAAGACCAGGAGGATCAGAAAGAGGCCGCCGAGCAGGATGGCGCCGGCCAGGAGCCGCTGCATCCATCCCTCGACGCCGCGGAGGAAGGCGCGGGATGCGCGCAGCTCCACGCGAACCTTCGGCGCACCGAACATGTCGGTCATGCCGAAGCTGGTGGCGACGCTGTCCCCGCCGGCAAACACGATGCGGTTGGTCGAGTCGGCGTGCAGGATGACCGGCCGGATCCCCACCCGCTGCTGCAGGCTCACCGAGAGCCGGGCGGTGGTGCTGTCATCCAGCTTTTGCGCGGTGATCAGGTACCCATGGGACGGGGCGGGACGGGTGAGGTCGCTCGGCAGGATGACGGCGCCGGAGACCCGGTAGATCGCGCCACCGAGGGTCAGGTACCCAGCGGCGGCCCGTTTCTGGTCGAGGTCGTCGAAGATCGAACTGATCGGCGCCGCATGCGCAAAGGTTGCGGCCACCGAATCGTGCCAGAGCGCGACCGGCGTACGATCCGCTCGCCAGATCCCGATGTACTGGTCCCCGTACTTGGCCGGCAGCGTGTTGATGAAATTGTCGCGCAGGAAGGCGTCGATGGCCGCCGGGTGCGGGCGATCCACCCAGCCGTACAATTCGTCCCACCACGCGAAGTCGGTGACCCGCCCTCGATCGGCCTCGAGGCTCTGCCGGATCGCGACCCGGGCCCGTCCCACGGAGAGGAGGGCGTCCTCCTGATCGAACCGGGACCGCGACGTGTGCAGCACGAGCGCCGTGCCCGTGACTCCGACGACGAGCATGAGCGCCGTGGCCAGACCGAGCAGGCTGATCTGGGTTCGCACGCTCCAGAGGCGGCGTGCCGCGGCGGTGGAGGATGGCGTCATCCCACGGGATCCAGGTCAGCGGGAAGGGCCTCCCCGCGCGAGGCGGCGGCGAGGGCCCGTTCGTAGAACGGGCGGATCCGGTCGAACTCCCGTTGCAGGCGCACCGCCTGCTCCGCCCCTCGCCGCAGGACCCCGGTGCCTGACTGCTGCTCCAGGCCCTCGGCCACCGCACCCAGTTGCCGCGCGCCCACCAGCCACGCCGCGCCCTTCACCGTGTGCGCGATCAGGTGAACTTCCTCTGTGTCCTCCCGCGCGACGGCCTCGCCGAGTGCCGCGATCCGTGCCGGCGTGTCGGTGAGGAAGAGACGGCACAGCTCCGAGACGAGGGTGGACCCGCCGCTGAGATCGTAGATCCGGAGCTGATCGAGCGGGCTCATCTCCACGGCGTCATACTCGCCGGTGCGGCGCGCCCCCGTACCCTCCACTTCCCGGTCTGGATCGAGCCACCGCTGCAGCATCGCGGCGAGATCGTCGGTGCGGATCGGCTTGGTGATATAGTCGTCCATGCCGGCCTCGAGACACTTCTCCCGGTCCCCGCGCATGGCATTCGCCGTCATCGCGATGATGGGCACACGCGCCATCCGCGTCTCCGAGGCCCGGATCTGCCGAGTGGCATCGTAGCCATCGAGCTCCGGCATCTGGCAGTCCATGAAGACCAGGTCGTACGGCAGCAGGGTGAGCATCTCCACCCCTTCCCGGCCATTGGCGGCGACATCGACGCGGCACCCGAGCTTCTCGAGCAGCCGGATCGCGAGCTTCTGATTGACCGCGTTGTCTTCGACCAGGAGGATCCGGGCGGGCGCGGCCCGCGACGGGACGGTCGCTGGCGGTGCACCCTGCTGGGCTGCCCGGCCTTCCGCCAGCGAGTGCCGCGTGATCAGCGGGATCGGTTCGGCGGCGTTCCGCCCCTCCCAGGCCAGCGCCAGCGCATCATGCAGATCCTCCTCGCGACACGGCTTGAGCAGGTAAGCCGCGAAGCCCGCATCGTGGATCCGGCGCGCGTCGCCCGGGCGTCCCTGTGCGGTGAAATAGAGGAGCACGGTGTCGTGGAGCCGGGCGTCGGCCTTGACCAGCCGGCCGAGCGTCTCGCCCTCCATGTCAGGCAGTTCGTTCGTGAGCAGCACGATCGCGTAGGCATCCCCCGACCACTCGGCGTTGCTCAACTCGGCTAGCGCTTCCTCGCCCGAGGCCACCGCCGTCGCCCGGAGGCCACGACCGTCGAGCTGTTCCGTCAGGACGTGGCAGCTCGTCGGGTCGGGTTCGACGATCAGGACGCGGGTCCCGGTAAGAACGACGTCGGGCGCGCCCCGGGGCCGCGCATCGGTGTCCACCGGCAGTGGCAGCGTCACCCAGAACGTCGAGCCCTGGCCCTCGATGCTGTCCACGCCGATCCGCCCGTGCATCAGCTCGGCCAGCTGGCGGCAGATGGACAGGCCGAGCCCGGTTCCCCCGAACTTCCGCGTCGTGCTCGCGTCGGCCTGGGAGAACTTGTCGAAGATGATCTCGCGCTTGTCGGCGGGAATCCCGATGCCGGTGTCCTCCACGGCGAGCCGCACCCAGGGAGCGGACCCGGGGCCGGTCTCCACTTCGGCGTTGATCAGGACATGGCCGCGCGCGGTGAACTTGACCGCGTTGCTGGCGAGATTGGTGAGGATCTGCCGGATCCGGCCCGCGTCACCAATCACGTAGCGCGGCAGTTCCGGCGCCGTGCGCACCACCAGCTCGAGTCCCTTCTCCCGGGCGCGCTGGGCGAGCAGGTCCGCGACCTCCTCGACCGCCATCCGGAGATCGAACGAGACCGGCTCGATGGCGAGCTTCCCCGCCTCGATCTTGGAGAAGTCCAGGATGTCGTTGATGATGTCGAGCAGGCCGTCGGCCGACCGCTGGATGGCCGCGACGTAGCCACGCTGTTCGGAGTCGAGTTCGGTATCCGCGAGCAGCCCCGACATGCCGATCACCCCATTCATCGGCGTCCGGATTTCGTGGCTCATGCTCGCCAGGAACTCCGACTTGGCACGAGCCGAGCCGAGGGCCGCGTCGCGGGCCTCCGCCAGCTCGTGCGCCTGGGCCTCGAGCAGCCGCGTCTGGGCTTCCAGCGCCTGCTCCGCCTCGCGCCGTTCGGTGACGTCGTGCAGCGTGCCGGACATCCCGAGCACGGCGCCTTGCGGGCCACGCATCGTCCTTGCCTGACAATCGATCCAGCGGAAGCCCCCATCCCGGGTCAGCAACCGGAGCTCCTGCCGGCTCTCGGTCCGCTCCTGCCGCTGGAGCGTCCCGACGAGATCGGCATAGCGGCCCCGGTCTTCGGCATGGATGCTGTCGACCACCAGGGTACCGAGCGCCGCGGTGACCTCGACGCCCGTGATCCGTTCCCAGGCGGGATTGAGATAGCTCCAGCGGCCCTCGGCGTCGGCGCGGAACAGCACTTCGTCGATCGCGTTCACCACCGACTGCAGCGTGTCGGCGCTCGCCCGGACGGCCTCGTCCGCGCGCTGGCGGAGCGGCTCGGCGATGAACCACCACAGCGAGATCGCCCCCACCACGCACTGGATCGTCGCGTCGAGGAAGGCCTCGAGCCAGAACGAGTCGGCCGGCACCACCAGCGGCAGCGCCAGCATCGTCAGGAGCTCGGCGCAGAAGATCGCGACGACGACCAGGACCAGTCCCCTACGCATGGGCCAACCTCACCTGATCGAGTTCGGCCCGGGCCTCGGAGAACTCGGCTTCCAGTTCGGCCAGGATCGGGGCGGGATCGGCGGGCACCCCCGCGTGCGCCTGCTCGAGGGCACGGCAGCGCTCGGACAGGCGGACGGCGCCAACCGACCCCGAGGTACCCTTGAAGCCGTGCAGGCTCTGCTGCCACGCGTTGGCATCGCCCTGATTCGCGGCCTCGCGCAGTTCGTCGAGCATGGCCTGGCCCTGGTAGGCAAAGAGCGACACGACCTCGGCGAAGAAGCCGACCTCCCCCGCGGTCTCGATGGCGCGCAGCCCGGCCACGACGTCGGCATCGAGCACCGCCGTCGGTGCAGGGTGTTCCTCGGTCGCGGGGCGCGCGCGCGAGGGCATGAAGCGCCCGGGAATCCAGCGGGAGAGCACGGCGGTCAGGGCGTCGCGGTTCACCGGCTTGGTCAGGTAGTCGTCCATGCCGGCGGCGAAACAGCGTTCCCGATCGCCCTGCATGGCGTGCGCCGTCATCGCCACGACCGGCACGTGGCCTCCGCTCCGGAGCTCGCGTTCCCGCAGGGCCCGCGTGGCGCTGAAGCCGTCCATGCGCGGCATCTGGCCATCCATCAGCACCAGATCGTAGGCGTGCTGCTCGAGACGCTCGAGCGCCTCCACGCCATCGTTCGCGATCTCCGCGCGACACCCGATCCGGCGCAGCATGCTGAGCGCCACCTTCTGGTTCACCAGACTGTCCTCGACCAGCAGAATCCGGGCGGGACCGAGCGCGCCCTGGCTGGCCTCGGCACGCTCCGGCACGCGTTCGACGCGTGGAGCCCGCGGCCCGACCGCATCGAGGAGGTCCCGCTGCCGGAGCGGTCGGGTGATCGTCGACGCCCGGCTGCCCAGGGCGATGACCCGGGGATCGGGGCGCTGGCTGACCGCGCCGACGACGACCAGCCGGACGCGCTGGTATTCCGGCCGGCGGTACAGCGGCGTGATGAGCGCATCCACATCGGCGGCATCCACGACGACGCACTGGAACGGCTCCAGCGTCGGGCTCGCGGCATCGAGCTGGCGCATCCCGTCGGCAGGCGATTCGACCGCAACCACGATCGCGCCTTCGCTCGTGAGGAGTTCCTCCAGGATCACCCGCTCCGTCGCTTCCGAGGTGACCAGCAGGATCCGCTGGCCGGGGAGCCGCCTCGGCAGGGGGGATTCCGGCGTCACCACGGCGAACGGCAGGGTGCACCAGAAGGTGCTCCCGCGACCGACGGTGCTCTCCACGCCCACCCGGCCGCCCATGAGTTCGATCAGCTCGCGACAGATCGCGAGGCCGAGCCCCGTCCCGCCGTAGCGCCGCGTCGTCGAGGCATCCGCCTGGGTGAACTTGTCGAAGATGTGGTCGAGCTTCGCGGCGGGAATGCCGATGCCGGTGTCCTCGATCCGCAGGGACACCGTGAGCTGGTCGCCGGCGCGCCGCTCCGGGAGGAGCGTCAGGCGCACGTGCCCCGTCTCGGTGAACTTGACGGCGTTGCCGAGCAGGTTGGTGAGCACCTGGCGGAAGCGGCCCGGATCGCCGTACACCTTGTCCGGGAGTCCCGGAGCCACCCGGGCCGAGAAGTTCAGCCCCTTCTCGCTGGCGCGCACGCCCAGCAGGGTGGCCACCTCTTCCACCGCCTCACGCAGGCTCATCGCCACCGGCTCGAGGGTGAGCTTGCCGGCCTCGATCTTCGAGAGATCGAGGATGTCGTTGAGAAGCGTCAGCAGGTTGTTGGCCGAATGATTGATCGTCTCCGCGAAGTCCCGCTGCTCGTCGGTCAGGGGCGTGTCGAGCAGGAGGCTCGCCATGCCCATGACGCCGTTCATCGGCGTGCGGAGTTCGTGGCTCATGTTGGCGAGGAACTCGCTCTTGGCGCGATTGGCCGCCTGGGCGCGCTCGTTCGATTGCACCAGCTCGCGGGTCCGCTCCTCGACCAGGCGCTCGAGCCCTTCGCTGTAGGCCGAGAGGGCGTGGTACAGCTGTGCGCTCTCGAGCGCGCCCGCCACATTCCCGAGCAGGATGGAGAGCAGCTTCTGGTTCGCTTCCGGCGTGTGCTGCAGCGCGTCGCCCGCGATCCCGAGGAACATGCCGATGACCCGGGAGCGGGTGGCCAGCGCATGCAGCAGCACCGTGCATTCGGGCCGGGTGACGGACGGGACCTGCACCGCCGAATTGCGCTGCGCGGCCCACGCGAACACCCCGGCACGGACCTGCTCGTCGACTTCGCGGGCCAGCAGGTCGCCCGCCTCACGCGGCTCGGCATCGACGATGTGGAACCCGAGTCCGTCCGCCTCGAGCAGGAGGAAGGCCGACTGCTCGAACTCGAGCAGCCGACGGAGCACCGGGCGCGCGGCACCGAGAACGACCGCGGGCGTGACGTCGCGCGGCTCACCCGCGCGGAAGCCGCCGAGCGAGGCGACCAGATCGAGGGCGTCGAGCACCCACTGGGGATCGGCGCCGGGGAGTGCGTCGCCGGTCATGCCCGGTCCAGCGCGATGACCTGCACCGCGGCCTCGTAGTGGCTCTCGGCCTCTTCCATGACGTCGGGCAGGACGTTCGGGGCGAGCCCGATCGCCTCCCACGCCCCGGCGGCGAAGGGCGGTACCCCCGGTTCGCCGCTGGTGCCGAACTTGAGCGCGTTGGTGATGAAGTCCGCCACATGCACCACGGACGCTTCGACCGGGAAGCGCTGCGACCGCTCCGGATGGTGGTGGTGCGCGACGGGCTCCCGCAGGCTCGGCGGCAGTTTCCATTGTTCGAGCAGGGCCGCGCCCACATGAGAATGGTCGAAGCCGAGGACCTCGTGTTCGACCTCGAAGAGGGGCCGGCCCGTTTCCCGGCTGCGCATCACCGCGACACGCGCCTCTTCCGGAACCTGCATGTACATGATCGGGCGGCCGATGTCGTGCAGCAGGCCCGCCACGAAGTAGCGCTCGACATTGGACTCCCGGCGCCGGGCGGCGAGCGCCCGCGCGGTGACCCCGCAGGCCACGCTGTGGCGCCAGAACGATTCCATCGTGACCAGGTTTTCCGGCACGCTCGCGAAGAGCCGGATGACCGAGGTAGCGAGGGCAAGATCCTGCAGCTGCGCGGTGCCGACGATGCTGATGGCGTGGCTCACCGTCTCGATCTTCGAGGGGAAGCCGTACATCGCGCTGTTCACCAGCTTGAGCAGGCGGGCCGTCAGGCCGGGATCGTCGGCGATCACCCGGCCGACGTCCGCGGCGGAACTCCGCGGATCGCTCACCACCGACGACAGCCGCAGGTACACGCCCGGCAGCGTCGAGATGCTGACGACACCCTTGAGCAGGTCGGAGGCCCTACGCATGGGGACGCTCCCCGGCGGCGAGCAGCCGCGCCTCGCGCTGCACCGCGAACTGGAAGATTTCCGCGATCACGGGCGACTCGAGATCCTGTGACCGCAGGCGCTCGCGTACCTTCGCGTCGGCGGCGGCGAGCACCTCGGGCGAAATCACCAGCTCCGGCGGCTCCTCCTCCCCGGCCCCACGGATCTTCACCGTCAGGATGCCCCACATCTGGAACGCCCGCAGGTGGCGCTCGGTGAGCTCGCTGCCGCTCGGCAGGAGCAGGCGCCCCTGCTGGTCGTGCACGTCCTCGGCGAGGATCATCCCGGCTTCGAGATCGTCGACGCCGACGGCCTGCCGGCCGCCATGGGGGGAGGAGAACGGCGCCGCCGCCATGATTCAGTCCGCCTCGCGCACGCCGGCGTCGGCGAGCGCTCCGGTGACGGCCGCGTACTCGTCGTCGAGCTGGCGCAGGGTGCCCGCGCCCGGACAGGCGCCCGCCTTCGCCTGGGACTCGATCGCCTGGCAGACCGCGGCGAGACGGACCAGGCCCAGCGTCCGGGCGCTGCCCTTGAGAGCGTGGGCGACACTCACCAGGTCGCGGGCGGCGCCGCCGGCGACCGCACGCCGGATCGCCTCGAGCCGGGCCGGCGACTCCGCACGAAAGACGCCGACGACTTCGCGCAGGAACTCATCACCGCCGTCATCCAGGGCACGCAGGTTCTCGATGACCTGGAGATCGAGGGCCGGCTGCGGAGCGCCGGAGGCGCAGGGAACGGAGGAAGGCGTCATGATCGTCTCACGAGGTCCGGGGATGATCGTTCTGCACGCTCTCGAGCTGCGGCTTGAGGTGCCGGTCGTAGCAGTCGGGACAGATCCCGTGGGAGAACTGCGCCTCGGTACGGCGACCGACATATTCCTCGACCTGCGACCAGGCGTCCGCCTCGTCGCGGATGCGCTTGCAGTAGGTGCAGATCGGCAGCAGTCCCTCGAGCTGCTTCACCTCGCGCTGGAGTCCCAGGAGCCGTTCGGCGACGCGGAGACGGGCCTGCAGTTCGTCCTTGTCGAACGGCTTGGTCAGGAAGTCGTCGGCCCCGGCGGCCATGCCGTCGAGATAGCTGGTGCGCCCGCGCAACGCGGTCAGCATGATGACGTAGGTGTAGCGATCGCCATCCCGGGCCCGAATCCGCCGGGTGAGTTCGATCCCGTCCATGCGCGGCATCATCCAGTCGGTGATGACGACCTCCGGCGGCAGCGTGGCGAACTGCAGCCAGGCCTCCTGGCCGTCCGGGACGACCGTCACGTCGTGGCCGAGCCGTTCGAGGGTCGCCGACAGGATGCGGCGGGACACCGGATCGTCTTCCACGGCGAGGATTCTCATGCGCCCACTCCTGCCGGCCGGTTCGCCGGGGTCCCGCTCTCGGCGGGACGGTATGCGACGGAGGCCCCGCAGGACACGCGGGCCCAGGAATCGTCGACCATGACCGTGGTCTCGGCGCTGCCCAGAAAGAGACAGCCGTCGGGACGCAGCGCCTGACGGGCACGCCGGAGGATGCTCCGCTTGGTCTCGAGGTCGAAATAGATCAGGACGTTCCGGAGCATGATGACGTCGAAGCGCGGCATCGGCGGCCAGGTCGTCACCAGGTTCATCTCCCGGGCCTGGACCCGGCGGCGCAGCTCCGGCTTGACCTGCCAGTGCGTGCCGGAGCGCTGGAAGTACTTGACGAGCATCGCGGCCGGCAGGCCCCGGTTCACCTCCAGCTGGCCGTAGACGCCCTCGCCGGTGCGCTGCACCATCTCGCGCGAGATGTCGGTGGCCAGGATGCTCACGTCCCAGTCCTGGAGCTGCGGGAAGTGCTCGGCGAGCAGCATCGTGAGACTGTAGGCCTCCTGCCCGCTCGAGCAGGCGTTGCTCCAGATGCGGAGCCGGCGCTCGGCGGCCCGCGCGGCGATCAGGTCGGGAAGCAGACGGGTGCGGAGCGCGTCGAACGGATGGACATCGCGGAAGAAGCTGGTCTCGTTGGTGGTCATCGCCTCGACCACCCGGCGCTCGAGCTCCCCGCGCGGGGCGGCCCGCAGCGCGGCACACAGCTCGACGGCCGACGCAAAGCCCCCCTCGCGCAGCAGCGGAATCATCCGGCTGTCGACCAGGTATTCCTTACCCGGTTCGAGCACGATGGCGGAGCGCTCGCGCACGAGCCCCCGGAGGAAGTCGAATTCTGCCTGACCAAGCACGAGCGCGTCCTTTCGCTCAGTGTGTTGAGATCGCCGGCTTCACCGTTCCGGGCATGCGCGGGAGCCGTCCCACTCCGGCACGCTGCACGAGTTCGCCAACGATCCTGTCGAGCGGGAGAATCAGGTCGGCGAGGCCCGCACCGGCGACCGCACCGGGCATCCCCCACACGACCGAGGTTGCTTCATCCTGCGCCAGCACCTGGCCCCCGGCGGTCCGGATGGCGCCCGCCCCGATCAATCCATCCTGGCCCATGCCGGTGAGGATGAGGCCGAGCGTCCGGTTGCCGAACAGCTCGACGGCGCTCCGGAAGAGCGGATCCACCGCCGGGCGGCAGGAGTTCTCCGGCGGCGCCTGATTCAGGGCGATCCGCACCTGGTCGCCGTCGCGCCGCAGCACCATGTGATAGTTGCCCGGTGCCACCCAGACGACGCCGGGTTCGAGCACGCCCCCCTCCTCGCCTTCGCGCACCGCGAGCTTCGAGCTGCTCGCCAGCCGGTCGGCCAGGAACTTCGTGAACACCGGCGGCATGTGCTGCACGATGGCGATGGGCATCGGGAACTCGGCCGGCAGCTTCGGAATGAGCTCCGCGAGGGCATTCGGCCCGCCCGTGGAAACGCCGATCACGAGGACATCCATCCGCTGCGGCAGCGCCGGACGCGGGGTCACGACCGGGTTCGCCTGACGCGGGGCCGCGGGCACCACGGGGACCACGGGCTTCGGCGGCAGCGCCATGCGGCCGCAGAGCGCCCGGATCTTCGGAATCAGCTCGTCGCGGATCCGTTCCTTCGCCAGTGTGACACTGCCGACATTGGCAGGCTTGGTCACGTAGTCCGAGGCGCCACGGGCCAGCGCCTCGAGCGTGGCCGACGCCCCCCGCTCGGTGAGCGTGCTGAACATGATGACGGGGAGACGGGGATGGCTCTTGCGGAGCTCCACCAGCGTCTCGAGCCCGTCCAGCTCGGGCATCTCGATATCGAGCGTGATCAGGTCGGGCGCGAGTTGCGCCAGCTTGGCCAGGGCCAGCCGGCCATTGGGGGCCGTGCCCACGACCTCGATGTCGGGATCGGCGGCCAGCACGTCGGTGACGATCCGCCGCACCACGACCGCATCATCGACGACCATCACGCGGATCTTGCGCATGGTTCAGGCGGTGGCCAGACCCACCAGCTGCAGCTTTTCGCGCAGCACTTCCTTGGTGAACGGCTTCATCACGTACTCGTTCGCCCCCGCGTCGAGCGCCCGCTGCATCTGGGCCATCTCGGTCTCGGTGGTGACCATCATGATGACGGTATCCTTCCAGTCCAGATTTTCCCGTGCCTTGCACAGGAAGTCGAAGCCGTTCATCTCGGGCATGTTCCAGTCGACCAGGATCAGGTCGACCTTCCCGTGCTCCGCCAGCCGCGCGAGCGCCTCGACTCCGTGGCCAGCCTCGAGGACCTCGAACCCGAGCTCCCGGACCGTCTTCCCGATAATGCTGCGGATCGCCCGCGAGTCATCCACGACCAGAGCTCGCACTGCGCCCTCCTTGCTTCAAGGTGAGAATCCCTGCCGCCGGCTCCTGGGGGACCGAAGCGGCCTGCTGCTTCCGTTGACATTCTGGACATCTCGCCGGCGGCCGGACCTTCGCCGCCAGGCTGCTCGCGACCTGCTTCAATCCGGCCCAGCGCCCATCCGGCTGCCGCACCCGGCGGCAATCGGGGCAGCACTCGTGAATCGCCCCGAGGTAGCGGAGCGAGGCCTCCATCCCGAGAATCCGTTCGGCCACCCGCAAACGGGTCACCAGTTCATCCGCATCGAACGGCTTGGTCAGGAAGTCGTCGGCCCCGGCGTTCATCGCCTCGAGGTAGTTCTTCTTGCCGCCCAGCGCGGTCAGCACGATCAGGTAGGTGTACCCATCGTTCGCCGCGTCGCCGCGAATCCGGCGGCACAGCTCGAGACCATCCACCCGCGGCATCATCCAGTCCGTGATCACCACCCGCGGGTGGTGCTCGTTGAACCGGGCCCACCCCTCGGCGCCATCGGTGGCCGTCACGGTGTCGTAGCCCAGCTTCTCCAGCGTGCGGGCCAGCACCCGCAGCGAGACGTCGTCGTCTTCCACGATCAGGATCCGCACTCAGACCTCCGCGAGGCGCGGGGCGCCCGGATGGGAGAGGACACCCGCGCGCCCCGCCGCGGCCCGCCGGCCGGTGCGGAACTGGCCGACCAGCCCCTGCAGTGCCGCCGCCATGCGGGCCAGTTCCTGGGCCGCATGCGAGGCCTCGCCCGCGGCGGCGGTCGACGCCTCCGTGATGCCCGCCGTGGCGCTCATGAGCCGCGCGATCTGCCCGCTGCCTTCCGCGGCGTGCTCCACGGCGCGCCCCATCTCCGTGGCGACGGCGCTCTGCTCCTCCACGGCGCTCGCAATCCCGCCCTGGCGCGCGTTGATCTGCGCGACCACGTCGGAGATGCGCCGGATGGCGACGACCACGTCCTGCACCTGAGCCTGCACGTTCTGAATGCGGCCGCCGACATCTTCGGCCGACGCGCCCGCCTGGTTCGCGAGCTCCTTCACTTCGGTCGCCACGACCGCGAAGCCCTTCCCCGCCTCACCGGCACGGGCGGCCTCGATCGTCGCGTTCAGGGCCAGCAGGTTCGTCTTCTGTGCAATGGCGGTGATCGACTGCAGCACCTGCCCGATCTCCGCGCTGCCCGTCCCCAGCCGGTCGACGGTCTGATGGGCGGTCCGCGCCAGCTCCGCCGCCTCACTGGCGACCCCGGCGGCCTCGCTCGCGTTGCGGGCGATCTCCCGAATCGCTGCGGACAGCTGCTCGACACCCGCGGCCACACTCTGGACGCTCGTCGAGACCTCACTGGTCGCGGCCGAAGCCTCCGCCGCCTGGGACCGTCCGGCTTCGCTGCCATTGGTGATCTGCACGCTGATCGAGGACATCTGCTCGGCCGCGGCGGCGAGGGCCGTCGCGCTGTCGGTCACCTGGGCGATGGTCTCCTCGAGTTTGCCGACGAAGGTGTTGAAGCTGCGGGCAAGATCCCCCAGCTCGTCATCCCGGTCGTACTCCACGCGGGCGGTCAGGTCGCCATCCCCGCTCGACACCTCGCGGAGCCGCGCCGTCACCTGGGCGAGCGGACGCACGATCGACAGCGTCATGACGACCGCGAGTCCGGTCAGGAGTGCCCCGGCGCCCAGCGTGACCACGAGGAGCAGCATCCGGGCGCGAGCCTCCGTCAGGCGCGCCGCCTCGGTGGTGGCCTCGTTGGCGCGGAGAATCAGATCGCTCACCGCTTCCTGGCGGGTCTCGAGATCCGAGAACGCGGCCATGAAGGCACCCAGCTTCGCCTCGGCGCCGGCACGATCCCGCCCCGCCGTCTCGGCCAGCTCGCGGGCCCGCGCCTGATAGGCCTGAAGCAGTGGCTTCACCTCTGTGATGGCGGCCGCGATCTCCGGAGACAGCGGGAGCTTTGCATTGCGCTCCAGTGCATCGCTGAACGCCTTCAGGTGTTCGTCGAGGTCGCGGCGGCCGGCCTCGGCCTCCGCGGCCGTCCGCGCCCGCAGCAGGACGAGGACGTCGGCGCGCACCGCATCGTGCATCATGTCCCCGTTCATGTGATTCTGGATCGACTGGCCGGAGACGTTGAGGGCCTCGACCCGGGCATTGATCTCCCGCAGTCCCCAGACTCCCAGCAGCCCGACGGCGGCGGTGGTGACCACAGCCGTGCAGCTCACCAGGAGCAGCTTCTGCCGGATCGAGAGTGTCATGGGTGCCGAGGCCTCTGTCATCTCAGGTGCGGAGGGTGCGAAAGGGACCCCCCGGTGTCCCTCTAGGTATCGGCAGATGGGCTGGGGATCTTGACCACGGCGGGCGGCGGGCGGAGCGGATGACGGTGGCCGTCGGGCGGCGTGCCTCCCCGCCGGGATGGCACGCCGGAAGTGGAGCGGGGCGAGGCGGTTAGGTCTCCCGCTTCAGCCCGAGGTGCGCATGGAATTCGTGCTCGATCTGCGCCGGATCGTGCGAGTTGAACAGGATCAGATTGCGCAGGTGCTCGAGGCTGTCGAGCCCGACGATCTCGGTGAACTGGATCGCGCACCCGGCCGGTCCCATGCGGACGACGGTGCCCTGCGCGTGCACCACCACTTCGGTGCCGTCGAGGTGCATCCGGACGTCGCATGCCGCCCCCTCCGCCGGTCCGTTGGCGATCCGGAAGAAGCCGCCCTTGAGGCTCAGATTCTCCATCGTGCCGCCGGAGTACCGTACGCCGTCCACCGTGACCTCGGCGATGAGATGCACCGGAACCCGGCTGAACTCGCGGCGATGGGGAAATGGGACGTCCTGCATGGCTGCCTCCTAGTTCCTGCTGTCGGCCTTCTTGAGCAAACGCACCACGAGCGGCGTACCCTGGCATTCGAACGCCACCGAGGTGATCAGTTCCCCGCCCGGGACTCGCGTGGTGACATCGTTGCCTTCCACCACGGTCGGCAGCGACAACCGGCACGGCTCCGGGAGCAGCGCCTTCACATTGCCACCGGTCATGTTGGCGAGTTCCCCGATCGCATCCTGGGTATCGGACACCGACGCCGCGCTGAGGTCGACCCCGAACATCGTCGCCGCCGCCTGCCGCGCGAACTCGGCGGAGCATTCGATCGTCACCGCCCCTTCCCATGCGCCGGTGAACTGCACGCAGCCGGAAACCACGCGCGCCGGCGCCGGGGGAATCGCGGTCTGCCGGACGAGATTCACGCCCAGGACCGATTCCCACACGGTCTCCGCGACCTGGCGGATTTCCTCCTCGAGAAACTGCATTCTGTCCCCCTAACTTCCTTTGAGCCGGTAGCAGCCGGCCTTGTCGAACTGCACCCGCTCGAACACATCGCCCAGATTGATCGTCGTCTCCGCCCCGCCGAGGAAGAGATAGCCCCACGGCTGCAGGACCTTCCGGACATTGCCCAGGATGGCCCGCTTGGTCTCCACGTCGAAGTAGATGAGCACGTTGCGCAGGAAGACGACATCCATCGCGGGCAGCGGTCCCCAGGGCTCGATCAGGTTGAGCTCCCGGAACTCGCACCACCGCTGGACCTCCGGCTTCACCTGCCACTCCATGCCCTTCTTCTCGAAATACTTCACGAGCAGGTGCGCCGGCAGCCCGCGGTTGACTTCGATCTGCCCGTACTTGCCTGCCCGGGACTTCGCCACCATCTCACCGGAGAGATCGGTCGCCGTGATCTTCACCGTCCAGGACGCGAGCTGCGGGAAATGCTCCATCAGCGTCATGGCCACCGTGTACGGCTCCTGGCCACTGGAGCAGGCGGCACACCAGATGTTGAGCCGGCGCTCGGTCGCCCGGCGCTTCATCACCTCGGGAATGACGACCGACTTGAGCGCCTCGAACGGGTGCAGATCGCGGTAGAAGCTCGTTTCATTGGTCGTCATCGCCTCCACGACCTTGCGGTGCAGCCCGTTGAGCGGCTGGGCGCGCATCAGCGCGATCATCGCATCGAGCGAGGCAAAGCCCTCCGCCCGGGCCAGCGGCGTGAGCCGCGCCTCGAGCAGGTAACTCTTCTCGACCTCCAGCACGATCGCCGACTTCTGGCGAACCAGCGTGCTGACGTACTGGAAGTCTGTGGGACTCAGGGCCATCGCCCGGTCTCCCCGGTTCAGGGCTGGGCGGCCAGGACCTGGCCGCCGCGGGTACGCTGTACGATCTCATCGCCGAGCGCCGTCAGCGGCAGAATGGCGCTCGCGAGCCCCGCTCGTGCCACGGCGCCCGGCATCCCCCACACCACGCTCGTTGCCTCGTCCTGCGCCAGCACGCTGCCTCCCGCGCCGACCACCGCCTCGGATCCCTTGTGGCCATCGGAGCCCATGCCGGTCAGCACCACCCCCAGCACCCCGGCGCCGTACGCCTTCGCCGCGGACCGGAACAGCACGTCCACGGCGGGCCTGCAGGAATTCTCGGGTGCTTCCCGGTTTGTCTGAAGTACGAAGTTCGATCCGGTCTTCTGGACCGTGAGATGATGGTCCCCGGGGGCGACCCAGATGCGTCCCGGCTGGACCAGATCCCCATTCGCCGCTTCCGAAGCCGGAAATGGCGTGCTCGCCGTGAGCCGGTCCGCAAGCAGGCGGGTGAACCCCACCGGCATGTGCTGAACGATCAGAATCGGGAGCGGGAAATCGGCAGGGAGCTGACGAAGGACCTTCTCGAGCGCATCGGGGCCGCCGGTGGAGCTCCCGATCAGGAGCACCTGCGGTCGCACCCGGCGGCCGGGAGGCGCGGCCACCGGTGGCGTCTCTTTCCGCCGGACCGGCTGCACCACGGGCGCGGGCAGCTTCACGCGCCATTCGCTGACCACGGCCTTAAGGCGCGGGGCCAGTCGCTCCACGACCCACTCGATCGCGTTCAGCATGTTGCCCTCATGGGGCAGCTTCTGCACGATGTCGCCCGCGCCGAGCGAGAGCGCCTCGAGTTCGGTGGGGCCGGGCTCCGACATCCCGGTGAACACGACGACGGGCAGGGCCGGCCAGCGCTTCCGGATCTCGCGCAGAGCCGCCAGCCCGTTCATGGTGGGCATGTCGATGTCGAGCACCATCACATCGACGGCAAGCTTCCCGAGCTGCGCGATGGCGATGTCCCCGTCCGACGCGGACCCGACGACCTCGATCTCGGGATCCTTGGCGAGCGCCGTCGCGACCAGCCGCCGCACGATGACGGCGTCATCCACGACGAGCACCCGGATCGGGGCACTCATCCTGGGACGACTTCCGCGGCCGGCGCCGTGTTCAGCGCGCCCGCCTCCGCGCCGCCCAGGCTCGCGCGCAATTCGCCGAGTCCCTGGGCGGCGGTCATGATCTTTCCGAGCGCCTCGGCCGACCCCTGAGTCCGCTGCACGGTATCGCGGACGCGATGCTGCAGGTCGACGGTGAAGTCCCGTGCCTCGAGGGCCAGCGCCGCCGCGGCTTCCGCCGCGGCCCGACGCACCGCAACCAGCGCGGCGGCAATCGCGGCGTCAGCCTGACCAGTGGCACCGGCGTCCGGGACCGGTGTTTCCGCGATCATCGCATCCGTGCCCTGCCCCTCGGCCTGATCAGCGACGAGATCCAGCAGATGCACCAGTGTCTGGAGCTCGGTCGCGGCCGCCTCGAGTGCACGTGCCTCACCGCGGAGCCCCCCGACGGGAGCGGATGCCGGGCTCGGCGCCGCCACTGGAGCGGGCGCGGTCATCACCGGCGCCGGCGACGGGTTCGCGGCGGGTGGGACCGCTGGAGTCGGCGCTTGGGCCGGTGCCGCCACGGAGGTTGCGGCCTTCGGTGCCGTGGGTGCCCGGTCTTCCTTCCGGGTGAAATGGACGATCTCCCAGGTGATCTGCGGGCCCAGGTAGCGCTGATCCTCGTCGCGGATCGGCGAGACCAGGATCGCGATCGTCTCCGGACCCATCCGGATCTGCGACTTGTACGGCAGCCGGGCCGGATCACGAAACAGGGCACGGCGCTCGCCTTCGTCAGGCAGGAAGAGCTGGACCGGCACGCCATCGAGCGGATTCACCGGGAACGGCAGGTAGCCCGCGAGGCGCTCGAGCGCGTGCTCACAGGCGGCGTTCCCGAACCACTTCTCGAGCATCGGATCGGGATACATGATCGGCACCGGCAGGTCCTCGGCCTGGTTCCGCAGCCGCTGGAACACCGCTTCAGCGCGGTGCAGATCGGTTTCGTCACGCCAGCTGATTCCGTAGCCGAGTAGCGCGCCCTCCCGGCTTCGCACCGCGCTGACGCGCGCCTTCCAGACCATGTGCCCGAAGCACCAGGTCGTCTCCTTAGGCAGCCGGGTGACGTCCTGGAGCAATCCCTGGAACTGGGAGGGTGCGGGGTGGAATCGCAGGATCGAGTGCCCCGCGAGGTCTTCAGGGGCGAGGCCGAAGGCCCGGCGCAGGTCGGCCCGCGCCGCCTCGAGACCCCGCTCCGCGTCGGGATTCAGGTACACCAGGGTGAGGTCCGGGTCGAGCACGAAGAGCGGGCGGTCGGCGAATCCCGCCTGAGTGGCGTCCTCCAGCGCCTGGGCGATGAGCGCCTGGCGCGGATCGGGACGCGGTGCCACCGACGGTGTGTGCAGTCCGAGCTTCGCGAGCTCGTCGGCGAGGAGGGAGCGCAGGTCTTCCATCAGCTCGGGGCTCGCTCCTCCTTCCTGGAACGACGCGAGCAGGTGTGCCTCGATCCGGCTCGCCTTCTCCCCGTCGATGCCGAGGTCACCGCGAAGCCCGAGAGGATCCGGGCCATCATAGGCCATCGGGCCACCGAGCCGGTCGGTCAGCAGCATCTGGACCTGCCACCGCGCGTCGGCGGCGCCCTTCGTGGGCATCAGTCCCGACAGGGTCGGGTCCGCGGCCATGCGGGCGAACAGGCGCTGGACGGCGTGATCCACCCCGTCGAACCCGCCGAGGCGGTCGAACATCGCGTTGCGCGGAGCGCTGGTCCTGATCGTCATGAGAGCTCGTCCTGGAATTGCCTACCTAACACTGGAACCTGCCCACCATCGCATGGAGCTGCTCCGCGAGCCGGGCCATGGCCTCGGTCGCCTGCTGGCTGTCGCTCACCCCCTGACGCGTCCCCGCGGCGGCCTGCGCGAGACCGGTCATCGTGGCGGCAATCGACCCCGCGCCGCGGGCGGCCTCCGCCGCACTCTGTCCCATCGCTGCCGTCGTGGAGGTCTGTGCCTCGACCGCCCCCGCGATCGTGGCCTGAATGCCGTGGATCTGCGCGACGATTTCGGCGATCTCGCGAATGGCACTGACCGCGTCACCGCTGTCGGTCTGGATCGCCTCGATCTTGCCGCCGATCTCCTCCGTCGCCCTGGCGGTCGCCTTGGCGAGCTCCTTCACCTCACCGGCGACTACGGCGAAGCCCTTCCCCGCCTCGCCGGCTCGGGCGGCCTCGATCGTGGCGTTGAGGGCCAGCAGGTTGGTCTGCTGCGCGATTGACGTGATCACCTTGATCACCTTGCCGATTTCGGCGCTCGACTGGCCCAGTCTGCTCACCGTGCCATTGGCACGCTCGGTCACCTGGACCGCCACGCCGGCAACCTGGGCAGCGCTCAGCGCATGGCGGGCGATCTCGCGGATCGCCCCCGACATCGCCTCCGTCCCTGACGCCACCGTCTCGACGTTCCGGGAGACTTCCCCGGCCGCGCTCGACGCCGTTTCGGCCCGGGCGAGCGTCGCGTCGGCAGAGGAGCCGAGGCTTCGATTGACGGCCGTCAGCTCCTCGGCGGAGGACGCCAGCGTTCCCGCATGCTCGCCGATGCGGGCGACTTCGGCCCGGAACCCCTCGAGCAGTCCCGCGAGCCCCTCTCCCAGCTGCCCGATCGCGTCGCTGCCGCGCACCGGCACGGCACAGCGGAGATCACCGCGGGCGGCCTCGCGCACCACGGCGAGGATCTGATCGACCTTGTCCTGCAGCTCGACGGCGAGGCGGTGCTCCCGCTCGGCGGCCTCGCGGACCACGCGTTCCGATTCCAGCCGCTGCGTGGTGACCTCCCACGTGATCATCGGGCCGAGATACTGTTCGGCCGCGTCGAACGTGGGGCTCACCTGGATCTCGAGCGTCTCGGGACCGAGCAGCACCTGCATCGAATGCGGCAGCTGCGCGGGATCGAGCAGGCGCCCGCGAATGTCACGGAGCGCCGGATGCAGCACATCGATCGGCTGCCCGAGCAGAGAGTCCGGAGAGATGCTGAGGTATTCCTCGAGCTGCACCAGGCAGGCGTGTGCGGCGGGATTCACGTACTGGATCACCAGCTCCTTGTCGGCGGAGACGGTGTTGACCGGCGAGTTGCGGATCATCGAGGTGAAGCGGGACAGCTCCACCCGGGCGATCCCTCCCGCGACCTGGTGGGCCACCTTGCGCAGCGTGTCGGCCTCGGCGGCGCCGAGGGAGCGGATCCCGGTGGAGTAGAACTCGAGGGTGCCGACGATCTCCCCGTTGACGAACATCGGGACGCAGGCGGACGAGCGGACGCCCGCACTCCGCGCGACGGGAGCGCGGGCGAATTCGGTGACCGCGCCGAAGTCCTCGACAAACTCGAGGTCACCCGAGCGCCAGGCCCGGCCAGAGAGGGCCTGCCCCTCGCCGAAACGCGCGGCACGAGTCTTCTCGCGGAACTCGTCGGCGATCCTGCCCGAGTCCATGGCACACTTGAGAAGGCCATCGACCGGATCGCGCCGGAAGAACGCCGCGTACGCCCAGCCCTGCCGCTCCCGGACCACCTGCAGTGTGGCGGAGATCGCGCCCTTCACGGTCGCGGCCCGCGCCACCGCATCGATGACGCGAATCACCGTCTCGTGCGCGTCGCCCTCGCCCCGGTCCGGGCTGGTCGCCTCGGCCAGCGCCAGCGAGCCCTCGGTGTCCTGCGTGCGGATCACCCTGGCCCCCTAGTGCCGGAAGCGGCCCACCAGGCGCCGCAGATCGGCGGCCATGGTGGCGAGTTCCTGCGTGGCCTTCTGGCTGTTCCCCGTGCTTTCGCTGGTGGACTGCGCCGAGCGCGCCACGCCGGCGATGGTGTCGCTGATCTCGCTGGACCCCCGCGCGGCATCGCTGATGTTCCGGCTCATCTCGTTGGTGGTGGCGGTCTGCTCTTCCACCGCCCCGGCGATCACCGTCTGGATGTCGTTGATCCTGGTGATGATCTGGCCGATCTCACGGATCGCGCCGGCGGCACCCGCAGTGTCGCTCTGAATGGCGTCAATCCGCTGGCCGATCTCCTCGGTCGCGCGCGCCGTCTCCTTGGCGAGCTCCTTCACTTCCTTTGCGACCACCGCGAAGCCCTTGCCGGCCTCCCCGGCCCGGGCCGCTTCGATCGTCGCGTTGAGCGCGAGCAGGTTGGTCTGCTGGGCCACGGAGGTGATCAGCTTGAGCACCTTGCCGATCTCCTGACTGGAATCGCCCAGCTTCGTCATCTTGCCATTCGTCGTCTCCGCGAGCGCCACCGCCTCGCCCGCGACCTTCGCGGCATCCCCTGCATTCTTGGCGATCTCGCGGATGCTCGCCCCCATCTCCTCGGTGCCGGCGGCGACCGTCTGCACGTTTCGGGTCACCTCTTCCGATGCCGAGGCGACGACCTGAGCCTGCGCGCTGGTATCCGCGGCCCCGGTGCTCACCGTCTTGTTCACCGCGGACAGCTCCTCCGCGGCGGCGGCCAGCGTGTCGGCGTACCCCGCGATCTCGCCGATGCTGCCGCGAAGGTCGCTGAAGAAGGTCGCCAGCTCGGTACCCAGCTGGCCGATGGCATCCTGCCCCCGCACGGTCACCTCGCGGGTCAGGTCGCCGGCGGCAGCGGCATGCACCGACGTGAGAATGGCGTCCACCTTGGCTCGCAGTTCCGCCGCCTCGCGCTGCTCCCGCTCCCGGGCCTCGGCGATGGTCCGCTCGGCGGTGACCTGCTGGGTGAGCACATCCCAGGTCAGCATCGGGCCGATGTACCGCTTCTGATGGTCGTAGGTGGCGGAGACCAGGAACTCGACGGTCTCGCCGCCGAAGGTCATCCGGCTCCGGTACGGCAGATTGGCGGGATCGAGCAGGATGCGCTCGACCTCCCTCGGCCGGTCGAAGAACACCGTCATCGGCTTCCCGGTCACTTCGGACGCCCGGACGGGAAGCACCCGATCGAGCGCCTCGAGCGAGCGGCGCCCCGCGGGATTCACGTACTGCATGGTCAGATCGGGATCGCCACAGATGATGTGGGTCGGGCAGCTCTCGATCATGGAGAGCACTCGGCCGAGCTCAACCTCCACCCGCTGGCGCTTGGTCTGGTCTTCCCACGCCACGGCATAGCTGTTCAGCGCGCCAGTCTCGTCAGGCACCGCGGAGACGATGCACTTGTAGACGGCCTGCTCGGTCTTGATCTTGTGCTCGAACGGAAGCGCCGCCGCATCGGCGATCGCCTCCCGGAAACCCGGGGGATTCCCGTGCACCGTCGCCAGGTCGGTCCCCTCCAGCGGGCCACTGGCGAAGCCGAGCTTCCGGACGGCCTCGGCCGCGGCCTGGCTGGCGGCGAGAATGCGCTGGCTCCGGTCCGCGAGGAACACGATCGCGTTCAGCCGGACGAGGCCATCGAGCAGTCTGGGCGTGGCGAGCGGGTCGCTCGGTGGCGCCGGGTGGGGCATGCTGCGCGGTGAATTACCGGTCGGAGCCGTCATGGATACGCTCTCCCTGCGATACCAGTGTGTGTCGGACAGCATCGGGACCCGGTGCCGGTCGCGGCCGTGAATGCGGCCGCCGGTCGGTTCGATGCAGCAGCAACGCCGTTACAGGCGCCCGTCGTGGGCGCCTTCTCCCGCCGGGCGCCGGGGCGCCAGCGTCAGTCGTGCGGGCGCGTGGCCCATCATCCGCGCACCGGGGCGCATGTCCCGGCGCGCCTTCGTCACCGTCCCGCCGGCTCCGTCGCCAGGGCCTTCTCGGTATCGAGAATCAGCAGCAGCCGGTCCGGCAGCTTGTACACGCCGCGCATCAGCTCCCGCGACTCCGGGGAGAGGGTCTCCGGAAGGGACTCGTACTGGTCCTCTTCCGTCTCGAGCACGTCGCCGATCTCGTCGACCAGCAGGCTCACCGCGCCTTCGTCGGTGCGCACGACCACGTTCATCGGCTCATGCTCGTCCGAGCGCGGCGGCAGTCCCAGCCGCTCGCGCAGATCGATCGCCGTGACGATCTGTCCCCGCAGGTTGATGAGGCCCCGGACCGCCCGCGGGGCGAGCGGTACCCGGGTCATCGTCTGGCGACGGATCACTTCCTGGACCTGCTGGACCTCGATCCCGATGAACAGCGCGCCGAGATGGAAGGTGCAGAACTGGCGTTCGATGGACATGGGGTTCAGACTCCCGCGCCGACGGTTTCAGCTTCGGCGCCTGCGAAGAGCAGGACGTCCGCGCCTTCAATCAATGCCCGCACATCGAGCAGGTCGGTGACCTTCTGCTGAATCACCGCCGTACCGTACACCGCACC
>JBGASX010000117.1:0-9600 GCA_044229445.1 Gemmatimonadales bacterium
AGATCGTCGCCATTCCCACGGCGATCGCGCTGCTGTTGCTGGTCGGGGCCCTCGCCGGCGGCACGATCCTCCGCGGCGCCTCCATCCACACCATCGCCGGGGTACTCTCCTTCGGCTGCGCCGCGCTGCTCTACCTCGTCGTGGAGGAGCTGATGGTGGAAGCGCACGAGAACGCCGAGACGCCGTTCGCCACCGGCATGTTCTTCGTGGGCTTCCTGATCTTCTTGTTGCTCGGCATGGTGGTCTGAGGCGGCAGCTCCCGGGGAATAGCATGCCACCCGCCCCGACCCGTAGATCACCCGAAACCAGGACCGGTGCACGCCGCGCAAATGCCGGCGCACTCATCTCAAGGACCGGAGTTCTCAGTGCGAAGCCGTGCGCAGTCGTTTTGAACCCATGCGGACTCATCTCGAACCCATGCGCACTCATCTCAAACGCCGGTGCACTCCGCGGAAATGTTGGCGAACTCCGCTCGAATGACGGCGGACTCGCTGTGAAGGGCGGCGCACTCACGTCAAACCCCGGCGGACTCATCTCGAACGCCGGCGCACCCCGCGGAAATGCTGGCGGACTCGTTGCGAACGGCGGCGAACGCATGTCGAGCGGGGGCGCAGCCATTTCCGGCGGCGGCGCACCGCCCGTGAACCGCTGACTACGCTCCGGGAAGGCGTGACCACGCTCCGCGAATGCCGGAGCATCCCTGTCTCCCCCCGGTCCAGCGACCGGGAGACCCCGACTCCTTCTCCCCCGCCGCGTTGCCTTCGCGTACCTTTCCCGCCATGCCTAATCCCATCCGCTTCGTCTTCGGCGTCCACCTGCACCAGCCGGTGGGCAACTTCGACTCCGTCTTCCAGCAGCATCTGGACGACGTGTACCGTCCCCTCCTCGAGAAGGTGGACGAGCGCGACTTCCTGCCGATCGTGCTCCACCTCTCCGGCCCGCTGCTCGAATGGCTGGAGCAGCACGACGGCGCGTACCTCGACCTGCTCGGCCGGCTGGCGACCGACGGCAAGGTGGAACTGCTCTGCGCCGGGATGTACGAGCCGGTGCTCGCCGCCCTTCCCCGGCGCGACCGGGTGGAGCAGATCGGCTGGCTCCGCGACGCGATCGCCCGCCGCTTCGGCGTCAACGCGAACGGGCTCTGGCTCACCGAACGGGTGTGGGAACCGGAACTCGCCGCGGACCTGGTGGATGCCGGCGTCCGCTACGCCCTCGTCGACGACCGCCACTTCCTGGTCACCGGCTTCCGCCGCGACGACCTGCACGTCCCCTACATCACCGAGAGCGACGGCCGCCAGCTCGCGCTCTTCCCGATCGACGAGAAGCTCCGCTACCTGACCCCCTTCCGCCCGCCCGCGGAATCGGCCGCCTACCTCCGCGAGCTCCGCGCCCGCGGCAAGGCGCTCGCCGTCCTCGCCGACGACGGCGAGAAGTTCGGCGGCTGGCCCGGCACCAAGAAGTGGGTCTACGAGGAGGGATGGCTCGACCAGTTCATCACCGCCATCTCCGCCCTGGTGGATGGCGGCGAGGTGCTGCTCACCACGCTGAGCGAGTCGCTCGCCTCGGTGCCATCGGGCGGCATCGCCTATCTCCCGACCGCGTCCTACCGCGAGATGGAAGGCTGGGCGCTGCCGCCGGAGCCGGCGCGGCGGCTGATCGCACTGGAGAAGGAACTCGGGGAGGAGCGGCTCGCGAGCCCGGAGGGCGCGCTGATCCGCGGGGCGCACTGGCGCAACTTCATGGTGAAATACGCCGAAGCAAACCGGATGCACAAGAAGATGGCGGCGCTCTCCGCGCTCTGTCGCGCCGCTGGCGATCCCGCCGAGGCGCGCCGCGCGATCGGCCGGGCGCAGTGCAACGATGCTTACTGGCATGGCGTCTTCGGCGGGCTCTATCTCCCCCATCTCCGCGATCACGTCTGGTATGAACTCGCCGGCGCGGAGGCGATTCTCCGCGAGGGGGAGGAGCCGGCGTGGGAGATGCGCGATATCGACTGCGACGGCCACGAGGAGCTCTGGATCCACGACGAGACCTTCTCCGCCATCCTGAGCCCGGCGCGGGGCGGCGTGATCGAGGAGTGGACGGTGTTCGAGCACCGGATCAACTACGCCAACACCCTCACCCGCCGCCGCGAGGCGTACCACGAGCCCGACACCGCGCACGGGGCCCGCGTGAGTCATCACGATGAGACCGGCACCGCGAGTGTGCGCGACTACGAGGATCTCAAGCAGCGGAACGAACTGCCCCCGATCGACCCGGAGCCGCGCGCCCTGATCCGCGAGCGGCTGATCGGCGCCGAAGTGGATGAGGGGATGAACTACCGGAGCGACTTCGACCCGATCTGGAGCGTGTCAGGCAAGCGGCTCGAGATGCACGTGACCCGGGAGGCGAACGGCGTCGGCGTGAGCTTCCGCGCGGTGGAGGCGGGGGTGACGGTCTTCGAGAAGCGGTATCACTTCATCTCCGGCGGCGGGCTCGTCGCCGAATACCTCTGGAACGCCGCCGCACTCGGCGGACAGGGCATCTTCGCTCCGGAGGTGAGTTACTCCGGCCCGATGGAGATCACCTGCACCCCCGCGACCGGCGTGTGGAGCTACGACATCGCGACGGTGGCGAAGTCGGAGAAGGACATCGAGACGACGATTCAGGGCCGCGCGGTGACGCCGCTCTGGCCGGTGACGGTCGGCGAAGCGCGGATCGAGATCCGGACCTCCGGCCGGTCGTGACCGGGCCGTATACCCCGGGAAGCTGGCGGGCGCGCTTCCGCTGGCCGGCGCGGCTCGCCTACGTCCTGGTCCTGCTCTTCGCCACCCTGCAGCCGTTCTACCCCGACACGACCACCGCCAACATCGTGGCGCGGATCGAGCGGGCACTGCACCCCGAGTTCGGTGGCGCCGACGTGGTGGATGCCGCGCGGAACCTCCTCCTCTTCGGCGGCTGGGGCGTGATCTGGGCGCTCACCGCCGCGGGTAGCGGTCGGCGCACCATCCTCCGCGCCACCGGCACCGGCTTCTGCATCAGCGTCTTCGTCGAGACGCTCCAGCTCTTCTCCTGGAACCGGAACACCAGCCTCCTCGACGTCACCACCAACACCCTCGGCGCGCTCGGCGGCTCGCTCGCGCTGATCATGCTGATCGCCTTCACCCGGCAGCAGCGCGAGGGGAAGACGCTGCTTGGCGTCCCCGCGCTGGTCTTCGCGGGGAGTTACGTCATCACGGTCTGCCTCGAGGCGCTGATCCCCCTCTTCTGGCACCAGACGCTGCCCGGCGCGTACGGCTGGCCTCTCGAGCGCTTCCGGGTGAGTCTCGCCGCGTTCCACTGGAGTTCGCTGCTGAGTTCGACGGTGAGCGACTTTCCGATCTTCCTCCCCGCCGGCCTCTTCGCCGTCGCAGCCGCAACCGAGCTGGGCCTCGATCCTCGCACCGCCTTCCGCCGCGTGGCACCGGTCGGCGTCGCCCTCGTCACCGGCATCGAGCTGCTGCACGGCTGCCTGGGCATGGAGATGCTGGCCGGCTCGGTGGTGCTCCGCTCCGCCGCGATCGTGACCGGCGCCTGGCTGGGGATGCGCCTGCTGCCGCCCATCATCGGCACGCCCGCGACGCCCGAGCGCGCCCGGCGCTTCCTGGTCGGCTATGCGCTCCTGCTCGCGGCCTGGGCCTGGCGGCCCTTCCTGCCGGACTTCTCCGGGGCATCGATCCACTACAAGCTGACGCAGCCCTGGTACATCCCGCTGGCCTCGTCCGAGTATCAGCTCGATCTCCTCAGCGTGGTGCTGGTCTGCGCGCCCTTTTTCCTCTATCTGCCGCTGGGTGCCCTGCTCGCGGCGTGGCCATTCCGGCGCCGCGGCCCCTTCGCGGGGCCGGTGCCGGGCGTGCTGCTCGCCCTCTTTCTCGAGACGATGCAGTTGGTGGTGCGGGAGCGTCAGCCGGACGTGACCGACTTCCTCGTGGCGGCGAGCGGAGCGATCATCGGCTGGGCGATCGTGCGACGGGCGGGCTACGAAGGAGTCCTGCCGAGGACCGACGGCTAGCGGCCGTACTCGGTCTCGGCTTCGAGGACTTCGAGGGCACGCTGGCAGAGCGCATCGGCCTCTTCATGGCTGTTGCCGATGGCGGTGAGTCCGAGTTTGCCGTACTGCGAGAGCGCGCCGATCATGTGGAAGAGCACGCCGGTCTCCTCGCGATGGCTGAAGTTGAGCTGGTTGATGGTGACCAGCTCGATCAGATCCTCGGGGAGGAGGCCGTGGTACCGGGGCGACTGCAGGTTGTCGGTGGCCCGGTAGTACTTGAGCCGGCCGCTGGTCGAGTGGTAGAGCCCGCTCTGGGGGTCCACGTCGCCGCCGCAGAGGAAGCGGAGCGCCAGGAAGGGGTGGGTCGTTCCGCCCAGCCGGAGGTTGATCTCGATCGCGTGGATCTTCCACGCCTCGTTCGGATCGTTGCGGGTCGCCATGAAGTCCACGCCGTAGCGGGAGATCGCGCCATAGCGCTCCAGCACCTCGCCAATCCGGATCCCCGCCTCCTGCACCGCCATCCGGTAGCCGTCGTCGGCGGGGAAGCGGCAGCCGAGGAAGATCTGCCCCGTCTCGCCGCCGAGAATCTGGTCGTGGGTCGAGAGCGCCTGCACCCCGCCGGTCGGACTGGTGCGGAGTTGTGCGCTCGGTGAGCGGCTCTCCTTGCCCTCGATGAACTCCTCCACGATCCCGCCGCCCCGCGCAAACTTCTGGAAGTAATCCTCCCGGTCCTCGCTCTTCGCCACGAAGTTGAGCCGCCGGAAGGCCCGCTCCACCGCCGCGCGGCTGGTCGCCTCGGGGTAGGTCATCACGGCGTTCCCCTCGCCGGAGAAGCTGTCGTTCAGCTTCACGACCGCGCGACGGATGCCGGGGCGCTGCTGGCGGAGATCCACGAGGCCGTCGAGCACGTCGTGTTCATCGCGCAGGTCCTCGAAGCCGAGGGGGAGATCGACCCCCGCCTCACGGAAGATCCGCCGGCTCCCCGACTTGGTGCCGAGGGCGGCGAGCTGCGGGTCCACGCCGTTGAGCGGGATGTCGAGCAGCACCGAGAGCTTCCGCTCGAGCGGGGTGGAATTGAAGACGCTGAGGTAGGCCTGGCTCGTGTTGGGGATCGAGGCGCGGATCCGCTCGATCAGCCGGGGCCGCTCCAGGATCTTCTCGGTGAGCGAGCGGGGCGAGTCGTCGTGGGCGCAGAGCATCGTCAGGCGCGCCCGCGCGTGGCTCGCCGGAATCCCGAGCATCAGCTGGAGCAGATAGTCCAGGATCATCGGGTGGACCGGCTGCGAGGTCACGTAGATCACCCGGGCCCGCGGATCCCGGAGGCGGATCAGGAGGAAGAGCAGCCGTTCCTCGTAGAAGGGCGCCCCCTCGAGCTTGGTGAGCTCCTCCTGATCGAGCGTAAGGGACGGCACCACCACCGTCGTCGTCGGAGTGGAGGCCTCCGAGTTGAGCTGGCGCCACACGTCGGCCAGGCGTGGCTTGAGCCGCTCGAAGGCGGCCAGCTCCGCTTCGAGGCTCAACTGGTTGGCGTATGGTGGATGCGGGAGCAGAGCGGCCTTTTCCTGGGGTCGACTTGCCCAAGGTAAGGCGAATCGGCGCGTCCGGCTATGACGTCGAAAATGAAGATCGGCTTAAACTGCAGGGCCGAGGCTTGCGGCAGGGCCGAGGCGTGCCTTGGCCCTGCCGCTTCGCATTCCAGGATAACGGATCCGGCATGCCGGGTGCGCGCTACTGAATGAAGTCCACCCAGCCGCCCTCGTTCGGCACGATCAGGACCCCGTCGCTGCTGATCGACATGCGCCGCGGAATTCCACCGACGCTCAGCGTGAACACCGACGCGCCATTGGTACGGTTGATCGCGTAGACCGTCCCGGAACCCGAGGCACTGATGTAGAGGGTGTTCCCGCTGAGCGCGAGGCCGTAGGCACCCGGGATGGAGATCGGGGTGCCCTTCACCCCGGTACCGAGATTCCAGGGATCGACCGCTCCGCCCGACTCGTTGGCGACGTAGAGCGTGGACCCGTCCGGCGCGATGGCGAGCGCCTGACAGCCGCCACCATCGTTGAAGCTGCGGACCACCGTCATCGTGGTCCAGTCCACCTCGTCCACCAGGCCGGACCCGTTGTTGCTGACGTAGAGCAGGTTCTGCGTCGGGTGGATCGCGAAGTGGATCGGGGTGCTGGCCGCGAGCGAGTCGATGACCGCGAGTGACGACGCATTGAGCCGGTAGAGCCAGTTCGCGGTCCCGACGAAGAGATAGGCCCCGTCGGAGGAGACGGCGGTGGAGAAGACCGTACCGCCGCCACCAAGGACGCCGGTGTAGCTCACCGCCCTCGTCGCGAGGTCCACGACCGCCACCTTCGAGGTGCCGCGGAGCGCGACGTACGCCGTGGTGCCGGCCGGGTTGACTGCGACGCCGAGCGGGTCGGGCAGCGTGCTCAGCGTATCACTGAACAGGAGCGACAGGACGTTGCCACGCATGCCATAGGGGGTCGTCGGCACGGTCACGAGCATCTCGCCCGTCGCCGTCAGGGCCGAGGCGTAGGCGGGCCCGGGAACGGCGACCCGGTTGGCCAGCGTTCCGGGAGGCGCCGTGCCCACATAGATCGACACGTTGTGGACGATGGAGTCGGCCGTCACGACCACCGTGCCGGTGCCGGTCGGCCCGAGACTGGTGACGAGGCCGGTGGGGCTCACACTGATGAGGGCCGGCGTGCCTGACTGGTAGCTCACCGTGGGCGAGGGGATCACGAAGCCCTTCACGTCGATCACCTGCACCGTGAGCTGCCGGGTGCCGCCGGAGGCCAGCACCACGACCTGCGGCGACGTCGCGACGCTCGCCGGGAAGTGCACCACGTGGACCGTGCGCTGTACCACGAAGGTGTCAGCGGTGATCGTGATCGTCGCCGTGCCGGTCTTCTGGCTGGTGGAGTAGACCAGACCCGTCTGGTCCACCTTCGCGACGCTGGTATCCGAGGAGGCGAACGAGATCGGGCTGACGGGTTGCACCGGCTGGCCGATGAAATCGCGCAGTTCGGCCTGGATCTGATCGAAGTCGGTGACGTTGATGAGGATCGAGTCCGGCGCGACGAAGAACGACACCGCGTGCGGCGTCACCACCAGGTCCACGAAGCTGGTGATCTGACCGAGCGCCGCGGTGATCCGCACCGTGTCGGCCGCGCCGACCGAGGTCACCAGCCCGGTGGCGCTGTCCACCGTCGCGAGGGTGAGGTCGGCCGACGTGAAGTGCGCGTGCTCGCCGGGGATGGCCGCCCCGTTGGCGTCCACCACCGTCGCGGTCAGCCGGAGGGTATCCCCCTGCGCGACCACGGGATGATTGGGCGAGATGACGATGCCGGCAGGAACGTGCGGGCCGGTGCCGTTGTCACCGCCGCAGGAGATGAGGAGCGCGCCGAGCAAGAGCCCGGCGAGCGAGCGCTGGAGGTGCATGGAACACGGCCGGAGAAGGGATGGCAACCAATCTACGCCTCCCCGCTCCGGCCGCCAGTGTCAGGCGATCATGGTCAGGCAATCCATGATCGCCGGGCAGGAATTATGGCGTGAATTGCGTCTTCTTCGGTTCAACCCGCATCACCCAGAGACCGCTGTTGATGTCAGGCACGTACATGATGCCATTCTTGACCACCACGCCCCAGGCGAAGGGCACGTGCGGCTTGTGGCCCATGGAGTCGGCGGTGAAGATCCAGCTGATCTCGCGGCCCTGACGCAGCAGGTCGCCCTTGAGCTCGCCGGAGATGTCGAGCACCCGGGCCCCGCCCTGGTAGTTGCCGAGATAGAGCGTATCCCCCACCACCCAGACGTTGTGGACGCCGCCGTCGGTCGGTTCGTACCAGGCGACCTCCTTCGGGTGCTCGATGTTCGAGACGTCGATCACGTGCAGCCGGCCCCAGGTCAGGTTGTTGCCGTCCTTGAGGCCCTTCGACTCCCGCGAGGCGTACACTTCGTCGCCGGCGAAGACGTACTTGCCGGCCCGCCAGGCGGTGTGGGTGCCGCGGAAGCCGAGCCCGTAGAGCTGGTCCACCCGGGCGTAGGTCTCCGAGAGGTTGTACTTGTACTGCGAGACCAGCACCGGCTTCTCCGGCGTGCCCCCCTTCATGCCGTTGCCGACATCGAGGATGATCAGGCCGTCGTTCCAGTAGGCCAGATAGGCGAGACCGTCGACCACCATGATGTCGTGCAGGTAGCGGCCCGCCTCGGTCTGCTCGGTCTGCCAGCGGCCGACTTCCTTCGGATGATACGGATCCTCGATGCTGATGACCCGCATGGAGCCCGTGGCGTCGTCGGTGATGTAGGCGTGGCCCTTGTAGACGTAGCTCGAGTGCACGCCGCCGGTGACGGTCTCGTTGTAGTCGGCGATCACCTTCGGATGGCAGGGATCGCTGGCGTCGAAGACCTTGATGCCGTTCTTCCGGTTGGAGGCGCCCTCACGGGAGAAGACGCCGTACTTGCCGTCTTCCGTGGTCATGATGTCGTTGAGGATGCGGGCATCGGCCATCATCGAGTCGACGATGGCCGGGTTCGACGGGTCCTTGATGTCGATCACGTACGCCCGGTCGGCGATCGTGGTCATGTACGCGCACTGGCCCGACGGATGCACCCACACCTCGGCGGCGAGATCCTTGATCGGCAGCCGGCCGAGCACCTCCATGCCGCGGGTGACGCGGCGGAGCGTCACGGTCACGACGAGGTCGGCGCTCTGCTTGCCGGCCTCGGCGGTGATGGTGTAGCGCCCCGGCTTCTCGGCGACGAAGGCGCCGTCGTTGTCGATCTGCGCGACGCCGTCGCCGCCGGCGACCGACCAGCGTGCGGCGAAGCCGGAGACCTTCTTCCCCGTCGGCGCGCGGCCGACCGCGGTGAAGCGGACCACGTCACCGGTCTTGATCCCCTGCGCCGCCGGCTCGATGTCGAGCCCGGTGAGAGTGTTCGGCACCACCTGGAGCGAGAGGGTGCTCTTCGCGGGGCCGGCCGTGCCGGTGATGGTCACCTTGCCGGGCGTGAGCGCCCGGAGCCGACCGTCGCTGGTGATCGTCGCGACACGGGGATTGCTCGAGGTGTAGCTGATCGCGTCATCGCGGGGATCGTTGTGCACGCTGAACGCGGAGCCCGACACGGTGATCCGGCTGCCGACGAGGATGTTGCCGTTGATCGGCGTGAGGTCGATCCGCGCCGCCGCCTCGGGAGCCACTTCCGCCGTCGCGCGGCCGATGACCGGCTTGGTGTCCTTGGTGGAGGCCACCGCGGTCACCAGCACCGTGCCGCGATAGCCGGCGGTGAGGAGGCCGGTCGAATCGATGTCGCCCTGTCCGCCGCCATCGAACCAGTTGATGCGCACGTCGGGCACCGGCTGCCCCGCAGCGTCGAGCGCGCGGGCGGAGAACTGCAGCTTCTGGCCGACCTGCAGCGAGGCGGTGGCGGGCGAGACTTCGACCCTGGCGATCGGCGACGGCGCCTGCTGTTGTGGCTGCTGGACCAGCGCGAGGAGTAGGACTGGGAGCATGGGCTCTGAGGGATGAGGGATTATGGGACGCAACGACCCGCTGACAGTACGGGCGACCGACCGGTCGCCCCTC
>JBGASX010000118.1:0-9351 GCA_044229445.1 Gemmatimonadales bacterium
TCAGGCTAGCACCGGGCCGCCGAGGCGGATGTCCGGTTCCGGCCGGGTCCTGCGCCATCTGAGGGAGCGTCTCCAGTTCCCGACCCCCTCAGTGAGGACCCGCCGGAATGTCACCTCTTCGAGCGCCGCGCCTGCTCGCGGCAACATCGGCCCTTGTGTTGTCCTTCTTCGGAGCCGTCTCCCCGGCGGTGGCCCAGCAGGGGTACGTCTACTTCCAGCAGCACATCGGTAACAACAACTACCCGCTGGTTCCCTCCAGGCTCTTCCTGCATCAGCCCAACGGCGGCAGCACGGAGATCGCCCAGCTGGGCTTCCCGGCCGGCAGCTATGTGCTCGACAGCATGGAAGTGGTGCATGGCACCGAATGCCGCTACATGGTCACGAACGTCACCTTCACCATCGTGGCCGGAAAGGTCACGCCGGTGACGGTGACTCCCGTGGCGACGATCTGCCGGGCCATGGCCAGTCCGCGGAGCCGCCAATGGGAAGGCCAAGGAACGGTCTGGGTCTACACCAAGGGCCCCGGCAATCCGTTCACCACTTCCGTCATGGAGTGCCATCTCGTGGACCACATCGGCTATCCCGGCCACTTTCGACTGACCGGGCAGTCGCGCTGCGACACGACCTTCGCCTACGGCGATTCGATCCGCGTAACCCAGGTGCCCGACTCAGGGTCAATCAATCTCCCCCTCACGCCGTTCAACCCGGTGGTTGCGGACACGGTCATCCAGGTCACCGACGGGTTCAGTTTCTGGCTGGGAGGGGTCTATCAGGGTCCCAACCAGAGTTTCGTGACCGAGACCGACACGGCTGACATCGGTCTGGTACGGACCGGAGGGCAGAGCGGACCGTTCTTCAACTACACCACCTTTACCGTGACGAACCACGGCGCCCACCGCGCCAGCGCCATCCGGTTCAAACTCTTTCCGCCGGTGGCCACTCCGGGAATAGGGTCGAACGTGGTTGGATGGGACCTCGGCGTGGCGGGGTGCGGTCCCCTGCCTGAGCTGTACTACTCCTGCGTCGTGAACCTCGACCCGGGCCAGTCGGTGAGTCTCCGCGTCTCGCTCGCGGCCGTCCCCACCGCCGTCCCGACGAGCAACACGCCGACACCTACCGGGAGTTTCTTCTGCACCGCGGTGGCGGTCGACTTCCAGCTTACCAACGTGACCGACCCCAACCCCGCGAACAACACCGCTGCCTGCACCCAGGACAGCGTCACCGTCTCAGTCGGTGCGAGTGGTCACATGCCGGGCGGCGCGACAGTCACCAAGGGCGCTGCCGACGTGCCGGTGCTCGCCTTCACGCTCACGCCGACGGTGGCGGCGCAGACGCTCAACAGCATTCACCTCAATGCGGCCGGCACCGGCAATAGCCAGCTCGACATCACCGCGGTCAAACTCTACGCCGACCTCAACAGCGATGGGGCGCTCGATGGCGGTCAAACTCTACGCCGACCTCAACAGCGATGGGGCGCTCGATGCAGGCGACTCGCTGCTTGCGACCGGCACCTACGCCAGCAACGGCGGCACCGTTACGCTGCCCGTGGCACCGGCCTTTGCACTCTCCGGCCCGACCGACTTCCTGGTGACGTACAGCTTCAATCTGACGATCGCGCAGAAGCTCGGGGGCGGTGCGGCCCTCGCCGTCATCCCCTTCTTCTTCCTGCCGATGGTGCGCCGTCGGCGGTCGACAGTGACGGTCCTGCTCCTGGTCATGATCGCGGGTGCCGGCGTCGCCGCTTGTGGTGGCTCCGATGCCGCCGGTCCCGGTGGTAACGTCGGCACCGCCACCTACTCGGCGCAGCTCACCGGGGTGAACGTCTCCGGGGTGGATCTCCCCGGCGTCTCGATCAGCGGACCGACGATCACGATCCAGAAGTAGCCGGGTTGGTCGGTGCGGGGAGCGGCGTTAGGTTATCGGACGCGGGTCAGCCTGACCGCCCTCCTCCCCGCCCGACCGGATCCGGACCTGATACCAGACGCCGAGGACGCACCCGAGCCCGCGCCACTCTCTGCGCCGCTCCCCGAGCCGGGAACGGCCGCGGCGGACGCCTTGGTGCCGCTCCTCTACGCCGAACTCCGCCGGATTGCGCGGCGCCAGCTGGCGCACGAGCGCGACGGCCACACCCTCACCACGACCGCCCTCGTCCATGAGGCCTATCTCCGGCTCGCCGGGCCGAGCAGCCTCGATGCCACCGACCGGGCCCGCTTTCTCGCGGCGGCCTCGGTCGCGATGCGGCGGGTGCTCATCGATTCCGCGCGCCAGCACCGCGCCCAGAAGCGCGGGGGCGAGTTTCGCATGATCGCACTCTCCGACGTGCAGGTCGCGGCAGACGAACGGGCCGAGGTGCTCGTCGCGCTCGATGAAGCGCTCGATGCCCTGGCGCGCGAGAATCCCCGGCTCGCCCAGGTCGTGAGCTTCCGCTTCTTCGGCGGGATGACCGAGGAGGAGACCGCTGCCGCGCTCGGAGTTACCGAGCGGACCATTCGTCGGGATTGGATCAAGGCCCGCATCTGGCTGGCCGCCGCGCTCGAGCGGGACGCGGGATGACCCGCCCTTCGCTCGGTGATCTCTGGCCCAGGGTCGAGCCGATCCTCGATCGCGCCCTCGATCTTGAACCGGCAGCTCGAGCCGCCTATCTGGACGAGGCCTGCGGCAATGATCCCGCGCTCCGGCAGTCGGTGGAGCGGCTGCTGGCAAGCGCCGACACGCCCTCCGGCCCTGTCGATCTCGGCGCGGCCGCGTGGGCCGCCCCGGTGCTGGCCGCCATCGAGGCGGATGCCATGCAGACGCCGGTCGGCACTCGCGTCGGCCCCTACCGGATCGTGCGGCCACTCGGCCACGGCGGCATGGGGGTCGTCTTCATCGCCGAGCGGGACGACGACCAGTACCGGAAGGCGGTCGCACTCAAGCTGGTCCGCTCCGGGCTTCGCCACGATGCCCATCTGCGCCAGCGCTTCGTCGAGGAGCGGCAGATTCTCGCCTCGCTCGAGCATCCCCATATCGCCCGGCTGCTCGAAGGGGGGGTGACCCCCGAGGGGGAACCCTGGTTCGCGATGGAGTTCATCGAGGGCCTTCCCCTCGATCGCTGGTGCGCCGCGCACGGCGCGAGCACCGAGGAGCGGCTGCGACTCTTCCTCTCGGTATGCGACGCGGTGCAGTACGCGCACCGCAACCTCGTCATCCACCGCGATCTCAAGCCGACCAACATCCTCGTCACCGATGACGGCGTGGTGAAGCTGCTGGACTTCGGTATCGCCAAGCTCCTCGACCCGGCGAGTCCGGGCGGGAGCGCAACCCTCACGGGCGCCGCCCAGCCCCTCACCCCCGAATACGCCAGCCCGGAGCAGCTGCTCGGCCTTCCAGTCTCGACGGCGGTGGATGTCTACAGTCTGGGCGTGGTGCTCTACGAACTGCTCACCGGTACCCGTCCGCTCCGCTTCACCGATCAGCCGCAGACCGACTGGGGCCGGATCGCCGCGGAACGGACGCCGGCCGCCCCATCCTCGATCGGACCCGGGACCCGCGGCCTTCGTGGCGATCTCGATACCATCATTCTGATGGCCCTCCGCAAGGAGCCGGAGCGACGCTACGCCTCCGTGGAGCAGTTCGCGGGCGACATTCGTCGTCACCTCGATGGCCTTCCCGTCACCGCCCGCGCCGATACCCTCGGCTACCGGACGGCGAAGTTCGTGCGCCGGAACCGCACCGCGGTCGGATTCGTGGTGCTGCTCGCGGCGATCCTCGTCGGAGGCGCGACTGAAGTGCTGGCGCGCGGGCGGGAGGCGACGCGCCAGGCGGCGCGCGCGGAGCAGGTGAAGGACTTCCTGATCTCGATCTTCGACGAGGCCGACCCCTCCGGCAGCAACGGCAGCGATCTCACCGCGCGCCAGCTTCTCGATCTCGGCACCAGACGGGTGGATTCCGCCCTGGCCGGCGATGCCGCCCTTCGCGCCGAGATGCTCGAGATCCTCGGCGAGATCCACACTGATCGCGGCGAATACGCCCGCGCCGATTCGCTGCTTGGCCGCTCCGTGGCGCTCTCGCGCGGGATCGTGCCGCCGGTCCCCGGGGTGCTGGCGCTCCGCCTGACGAGACAGGCCTGGCCGCTCATCTACCTCACCCAGTACGCCCGGGCGGAATCGCTGCTCACCGAGGCCATTGCGATCGCGCCGGAGCCGCACGACTCCAACTATTACGAGAGTCTCAACGCGCTCGGTGCCGTCCGCCGTCGCACGGGAGATCTCGCGGGAGCGGAGAAGCTCTACCGCGAGCTGCTGGCCTATCACGTCGCCACCCACGGTCCCGGCGACCGTCTCGTCGCCGATCAGCTCAACGATCTTGCCGTGGTGCTTGTTGCGGAAAAGAAACTCGCCGATGCCGAATCCGCCTACACCGCGTCGGAGGCGATCCGTCGCAAGGTGCTGGGCCCCGATCAGCTCCGGACGATCCTCTCCCAGGGTGGCATCGCGAACGTACGGAGCCAGCGAGGCGACCTCCCTGGCGCGATCGCCCTCCAGCGTGATGTCGTCGCGCGGCTCGACCGGCTCTATCCCGAGGACCGGGTGCGCCGGGCCACGCACCGGTACAACCTGGCTGGGATGCTGCTCAAGGCCGATTCCGCGGCGGCCGCGATCCCGTTCGCGACGGAGGCCGTCGCGCTGCGTGAGGCAGTCCTCGGCCCGACGCATGCCGACACCGAACGGGCCCGGGAACTCCTGGCAGAAATCCGCCGTCATGCCTCCCTAGTGGGAGCGCCGACTCGGCGGTAGTCTTGGAGGGACGACGGTCTCCACCGTTCGACACCCTTCAACCCCGCACGTTTCATCATGCGCCTTGTCACGCTCCTGCTCGGCTTCTCCCTCAGTGCCGGTCCGCTTCTCGCCCAGGACGTCACGGCGATCCGCGCCGGCCGGTTCGTCGACGTCGAGCGTGGAGAGGTGCGCACCAATCAGGTCATCCTGGTGCGGGGCGAGAAGATCGAAGCGGTGCAGGCCGCGGGGGCGCCGATTCCGAAGGGCGCCACGGTCATTGATCTCTCGGCCTACACGGTGTCGCCGGGGCTCATCGATTGCCACACCCACATCGCCGATCCCATCGAGTCGAACAGCGCCGCCGATCCGCTCACCGTCTCGGCCGCGCAGAGCGTGTTCTTCGGCGTGCGGAACGCCCGGGCAACGCTGCTCGCCGGCTTCACGACGACGCGTGACGTCGGCGTCTACCGCGGATTCACCGATATCGCCCTCCGCAACGCCATCAACGACGGCACCGTCCTCGGGCCCCGCATGAAGGTGGCGGGCGCCTACGTCACCGTCTCCAGCGGTGGCGGCGAAGTCACCGGACTCGCCGCCGATGTCGTGGTGCCGGCCGACTTCCGCCGCGGCGTCGCCAACTCCGTCCCCGAGGTCCGCCAGCGGGTGCGGGAGATCCTCAACGCCGGCGCCGACTTCATCAAGATCATTGCGACGGGTGCGGTGCTCGCGCCCGGCACCAAGCCGGGCGCACCCGAGTACACCGAAGAGGAGATCCACGCCGCGGTGCTGGAAGCCGCCAACTACGGGACATTCGTTGCGGCCCACGCGCACGGCGCCGAGGGGATCAAGCGGGCGGCCCGGGCGGGAGTGCGGTCGATCGAGCATGGCTCCCTCGCCGACGAGGAGGCGCTGCAGATCATGAAGGAGCACGGCACCTGGCTCGTCGCCGACATCTGGAACGGCGACTACATCGACTCGGTCGGCACCCGCGATCACTGGTCGGAGGAGATCCTCCGCAAGAACCGCGAGACCACCGAGACCCAGCGCACTGCCTTCCGCAAGGCGGTGGCGATGGGCGTGCACATCGCCTACGGCACCGACAGCGGCGTCTACCCGCACGGACTCAACGCGCTGCAGCTTCCGTACATGGTGAAGTACGGGATGACGCCGATGCAGGCCCTCCAGTCGGCGACGATCAATGCCGCGCGGATGATGTACCGGGACGGCGAGGTCGGTTCACTGGCGCCTGGGAAGTACGCCGATCTCATCGCGGTGAAGGGCGATGCTCTCGCGGATCTCGCCCGGTTCAGCGACGTGCCCTTCGTGATGAAGGGCGGGCAGGTGATCAAGCAGGATGGCAAGGCGCTGCGCTGAAGGAGGTGCGGTCCATGGTGAAGTCGCTGCTGCTTTCCGCTCTGCTGCTTGGTGCCGTGGGCTGTCATCACCGGGCCCAGCCGGAGGTCGCGGTTGATGAACAGACGGGAGAGGTCGCCGTCCGGGTGATCAACCACAACTTCTCCGACATGGTGGTCAATCTCGAGGAGAACGGGCGTCGCTATCGTCTCGGTCTCGCCAACGGGGAGAACACCACCCTCTTCTCCGTGCCCTGGCGACGGATCGCCAACAACGGCACCGTGCGACTGCTGGCGGATCCCGTCGGCGCCTCGACCGTCATCCGGACCGAACTGCTCAGCGTCTGGCCGGGGGCACTGGTGGTCTGGACCATCGAGAGCAGTCCGTCGCAATCCAGCGCCGGCGTCTACTGAGGCACCCTCCCAATGAAACGGCCGGCGCGGATCGATGATCCGCGCCGGCCGTCGTGCGTGATTCCCCCGAGATCAGGGCACGTCAGGATCGCACTTGCTGCGATCGAAGTTGCGGTTCTGGTCCTCTGAGGCCGGGACCGGGAAGGCCACCCGGGTTCCGTACGATCCGCCGCGGAGATAGCTGCCCGTCGGGTAGACCGCGCTCACGTTCAGTCCATACTGCCGCACCAGCCGGCGAAGATCGCCGAGCCGGTGTCCGGTTGCGTACATCCAGAAGGCGCGCTCGCTGAAGAGCTGGTCCCGCGCCTCCGCGGCCGTCGCCGGCGTGGGGAGACTCGGCAGGCTGATGCTGCTCCGAAGTCCGTCGAGGATCGCGCTCATTCCAGGGATGTTGCTCGCCTGCAGCGCCGCTTCGGCCTCGATGAGCCGGGCTTCGATGCCGTCGGCGAGCACCACCGACGATCCGATGTCGGCGTACTTCAGGATGTCGAACTGCGGTGTGGTCTGATCCAGTCCGAGGTGGCCGGTGTCCACGAACGGCACCCGCGGGTCGTTCGCCGTGCGGAAGGGGAGCCCCACGGTGCCTTCGCTGTCGGCCATCGAGATGCTGCCGCCCGAGGGGCCGGAGACACCGTAGATGAAGACGGCGTTGGCTAGGCTCAGCGGCGAGGCATCGTGCTCGGTGTAGTAGGCGAAGGAGGTGGGAACGCCCTGTACCGCGATCGCGGCGGAATCGTAGATGCCGAGATTGAGGAGCGCCCGCGCCTTCCCGACCTGTGCGAGATACTGGACGTTCGGGTCCACCGAGATCGCCGGTGAGGCGAGCGCCGAGTCGAACCGGGCGATCGCATGCCGCAGCGATCCCACCGTGGAATCGGTGGTGCCTGGTGTCACGACCCCGTTCTGCACGCTGCTGTACGGAATCCCGGAACAGAAGTCCTCGGCGAACATCACGTAGGTGTAGCCGGCCAGGCTCAGCATCTCCGGGATGCCGGCGTTGGTCGTCGGATCTTCGGCGTACTTGAGGAGCGCCGCCGCCGCCGCCTCCGCGCCCGAGCGCGCCTTGTGGAGCCGGAAGAAGATGTCCTCCAGGCTCCCGTTGTTGGTGGCGACCAGGCGCTGGTCGAATTCCACGGTGGACGGGATGAACCCCGAGTGCTGGAATTCATCCGACATGTCGCCGGTCAGCACCAGCAGTCCCTCCGTGCTGGCCTGGCTGCCATCGCCGTCGCGGGCGAAGACGAAGTCGTGGATCGCGCCGGCCCGGCGCGCTTCCGCGCCCTGGGGAGAGTCGAGCTGGTTGGGCTGGATGATGTCCGGCTGGTTGGTATCCAGCAGGCCGCATCCCGTCAGCGACAGGATGCCGAGGAGCGAGAGCGCGCCGAACGCGCTGCGAGGGCTGGTATGCATCGTTCGCCTCATCAGAAGCCGACGTTGACGCGCGCGATCCAGTACTGGACCTGCGGCTGGGATTCGAAGTCGCTGCTCGAGAAGTTGTCCTGCCCGAAGGCGTTGACTTCGGGATCGACGCCGGAGTAATCGGTGATCGTCCAGAGGTTGCGGCCGGAGAGCGTCAGACTCGCCGTGCTCGCGCCGATCGCACGGGCCCAGCGCTCGGGGGCGTAGAAGGTGAGCGACAGCTCCCGGAGCTTGATGAACCACCCCGGCTCGTCGAACACGATGAGGCTCGAGTACCCGGTGTACGCCGCCTGCGCCAGCGCCTGCTCCCGGAGCGGCGCCTTCTTGTCGACCAGCCCGCGGCAGTTGCCGACGTAGCAGCGATAGTTCTCGATCGAGTTGTCCACCCGCTGCCCGCCACGATAGTCGAACTGGGTCCCGAGACGGACCCGGTTGTGGAAGAAGGAGATGCTGCTGTTGAGGGAAGCCTCCCGCGTCGGCAGGGCAGGGCCGAGATAGCGGAGTGTGGTATCGACGGTGATCTCGCTCGCGTCGATGATGTGGTCGTTGTTGGCGTCGCTGTAGCTGACGCTTCCGCCCCAGAATCCGCCCGCCGGGAAGCCCTGCACGTGCCGCTGGTAGAAACTGCCCGGCACATAGAAGGGTGGCACGCCGAGCCTGAGAATCTTGTTGTGCACGATCGAGCCGCTCAGCTGCATGTCCCAGGTGAGCGACGGCTTGTCCAGCAGCCGCAGGTTGACCGCCACCTCGGCGCCCTTGTTGCCGACCCGGCCCAGGTTGTCGAACTCGCTCTGGACCTCACCGGCGGAGGAGATCACCGGCTTCAGGATCAGGGCGTCGCTGGTCACCTTGTTGAAGTAGGTGAATTCGAGCGACAGCCGGCTCGAGAGGAGATCGGTGTCGAAGCCGAGCTCCAGCTCCCGCGACCGTTCCGGCTTGAGGTTCGGATTGCCGAGCCCGCCGATCGTCAGGCCCGCGATCCCCTGGCCGTTCTTCTTCGCGCTGACCGGCGAGAAGAAGCGGACGGCGTCGGTGGTTCCGGGCCGGCGCCCCGAGGCGCCGAGTGCGGCGCGGAAGCGCAGGGTGTTGAGGGCGCTCACGTGGAAGAACGGCTCGTTCGAGACCAGCCAGGAGAGGCTGGCCTTGGGATAGGTCGTCGTCTTGAAATTCCGGCCGAAAGCGCTGTTGCCGTCGAAGCGGAGGGCGCCATCGAGGAAGAGCCGCTGCTTGTAGGAGATCTCCTCGTCCACAAAGAGACCGAGGGAGCGCGCCTCGATGCTGGTGCTGAGCGCCTCGGTCTCCCGGGCGCCGGTAATCGTGGAGGAGCCGACCGCGAGCCCGCGGCCGGTCGAGAGCGTGCCCTCGGTCAGGTCGCGGAAGAACTGGCCGCCGACGGTGGTCTTCGAGCC
>JBGASX010000014.1:0-70272 GCA_044229445.1 Gemmatimonadales bacterium
GCCGGGCGACCGCTCGAACTGCGCGAGACCTGGGATCAGCGGGAACGCGCCCTCGTCCGCGACCTGGTGAGTGTCTCGGGAAGCTCGCTCACCGTGTCGGCGCCGCGGCTCTCCGAGGGTGGGCAGGAGACGGTGACCTCGATCTTCCTCGAGGAGCTCCGCGACGCCGCGACCACGAACCCCATCGTCATTCCCACCCCACAGGTGCTCACTCCCGGCACACCGCTCGTCGCCGATGCGGCGGCGGTGGTGCATGCGGCACGGGTCGCGAAGATCGAGCGGGTCCGGCAAGCGGGGGCGCTCGGTCCGTGGAGCGGCAAGATCGAGGATCCCGCGCTGCTCGAGTGGCTCGCGCGGAGCCGCGGCGATGGCTACCTCTGGAGCGCATCACAGCTCGAACAGTATGCCAAGTGCCCGTGGGCATTCTTCTCCGCTCGGCTCCTCCGGCTCGAGCAGCACGAGGAGCCCGACGACGATCCCGCTGCCACCATCCGCGGCAGCATCCTGCACGATGCGCTGCGGCGCTTCTACGATCGGGCCCGGGAGCGGGTCGCCGGGCCCGTCTTTCTCCGCCCGGAGGATCGGCCCTGGGTGGAGCCGATGCTGGCCGAGTCACTCAAGGAGGCACTCCGCGAGGCCGAGAAGACCGAGCACCTGGGACATCCGACCCTCGTCGCGATCCGGGAGGCGGAGTTCCAGCGGCAGCTGCTCGGCTATATCACGGCGGAGATGACGCTGCACGAGAACATGTACGTCAATCGGCAGATCAAGGCCTCCGCCATGGTGCGGACCGGCGTCACCGAGCATGAGGTGGGGTTCGACGCAGTCACGCTCGAGCGGAACGGTGTCGTCGTCCGCTTCCGCGGCCGCATCGACCGGATCGAGGTGGGCATCGACGAGCGGGTGGATGCGCGCGGGATGATCGCTGCGGTGGACTACAAGAGTTCCGAGTATGCGACGCCGGGCGCGGGCAAGGCGAAGGCGTGGGAGGACAAGGTCGTCCTGCAGATCCCGCTCTACGTACACGCGCTGCGACAGCTCCGGCCCGGCACCGAGGTGTGCCGAGTGGAGTATCGCGAGCTCAAGAAGGGGGAAGCTGTCCACCAGTTGCAGCCGCTGACGGTTGACCGGAAGGCGGAGAAGCTCAAGGAAGATCCGAAGTCGCTCGAGCGACTGGAATCGGCGCTCGACGCGGTGACCGAGCATGTCGTGGCGGTGCGCCGCGGGGAGTTCCCTGCGGATCCCCCGCCGAGCTGCAACTGTCCCTCCTGGTGTCATGGGCTCGAGATCTGTCGCGTGGCGGGCGGGCCGAGGGAGGGGTGGTGATGAGCGAGTTCTATCCTCTCGACGACAGCCAGTGGAAGGCGGTGCGTGCCGCCGACCGTCACGTGCTGGTGGCCGCGGGCGCCGGCACCGGGAAGACTCGCACCGTCGTCGGCCGGATGCTCTACCTGCTCGGCGTGGAGCTGCGTGGGGAACGGATCGCGGAGCCGCTCGGGCTCGATTCCATTTCCGCCATCACCTTCACCAACGCCGCCGCCGCGGACCTCAAGACCAAGATCCGCCTCGCGCTCCGTGAGGCGGGGCGGCGGGAGCTGGCGGCCCAGGTGGACACCGCGCGCATCGGCACCATCCACGGCTTCTGCGGCGACCTGCTCCGGGAGTTCGCGCTCCGCGCCAACCGCTCCCCCGGCACCACGGTGCTGGTGGAGGGGGAGAGCGAGATCCTGGTCGGTGAGGCGGTGCGGGACGCCTTGATCTCGGCGATCGACGAGGGATCGGTAGCGGGGCTCGATCTACTGCTGGGCGAGCAGTCGCTCGGGACGGTGCAGGAGTGGGTGCATCGGCTGCTCGCCGACAGCGGCCGGCTGCAGGAGTACGCCAATCGGCTGGAGTCGCACGGTCCCCGCGAGCGGGCGCTGATCGCGCTGGCCCAGCGTGCCCTCGCGCGGCTGCAGGAGCGACTCGACGAGGATGGCGCCACCGACTTCGACCGGATGCTGGTCGCCGCGCGGGACCTGCTCCGCATCCCCGCCATCCGCCAGGTGGTGCAGCGCCGGATTCACACCCTGATCGTGGATGAGTTCCAGGACGTCGACCCGGTGCAGAAGGAGATCGCCTTCCTGCTCGGCGAGCCGGCCACGGGTCGTAGCGATACGACGCGCCTGCTGCTCGTCGGCGATCCGAAGCAGAGCATCTATCGCTTCCGTCGCGCCGACGTCACGGTGTGGACGAGCGTCGAGCGGGAGTTCCGGGACCCGGCGCACGGCAGCGTCGTCCCGCTCGAGGTCAACTACCGCTCGGTGGCGCCGCTGGTGCAGTTCGTGGAGTCGGTCGTCGGGCCGATTCTGGATACTCCGCTCGACGAGAGTGGTCCGCAGCCGTTCGAGGTCGGCTTCCAGGCGACGCGACCGAAGCGCAAGGACGACGAGCCGAGGGATCGCGCGGTCGAGCTGCTCGTCCTCCCCGCGGAAGAGGAGAAGCTGTCGGCCGAGGAGCGGCGCCGGCGGGAAGCGGCGGCGATCGCGAGCCGGATGCTGGCGCTGCAGAAGGATGGCCACCGCTGGGGCGAGATGGCGATCCTGTTCGGCTCGTGGAGCGATGTCGCGCTCTATCAGTCGGCGCTCGGCGCGGCCGGGATCCCGACCTACACCCTGGCGCAGAGCGGCTTCTACACCCGCCAGGAGATCGTGGACATCCTGGTGGCGCTGCAGGCCATCCGCGATCCGCACGACGATGTCGCCCTCTTCGGCTTCCTCCGCTCGCCGTTCGTCGGGGTGCGGGACGAGACGCTGCTGCAGATCGCGCGGCAGTCGAAGCCACCGTACTGGGAAGGCATCGATGCGATCGACACGGGGGAGCGGGCGCTGCTCGCGTCGGGGATCGCGCTGCTCCGCGAACTGGCGCTCTTCCGCGACCGGATCTCCACCGCGGAGCTGATCGAGAAGCTGCTCGGCCGGTCGGGGTATCTCGGCCACCTGGCGCTGCTTCGAGGCGACGGCCCGCAGCGCATCGCCAACGTCAGGAAGCTGCTCCGGATGGCGCGTGGCATGGCCGGCGTCGGGGTGGGGGAGTTCATCCGGATGCTGCGTGAGGCGCGGGGCCGGGACGATCGGGAAGGCGATGCGCGGCTCTACGGCGAGAGCGACGATGTCGTCACCCTCACCTCGATTCACAGCGCCAAGGGACTCGAGTGGCGCGTGGTGTTCTGGGCCGATCTCGCGCGCCAGGCGGCGAACAATCGCAACGATGCGATGCTGCTCGGACGGGAGCGCATCGTCATCGAGGACCCGGAGGTCGAGGACGCGCCGGAGTGGACCGCCGCGACGCAGGCAAACAAGCTCGAAGAACAGGCGGAACGGAAGCGGCTCTGGTACGTCGCAGCGACGCGCGCGAAGGACCGGCTCATCCTGAGTGGGATCCCCCTCGTGCCGAAGTTGCCGGCGGGGAGCGCCGCCGAGTCGCTCTGGCGGGTGCTCGGGGGCATGGTGGCTGCCGACGGGGCGAGCTTCGGATACGGCGTGGACGACCGGCGCTTCACCGGAGTGGTGCGGAGCATCGGCGCGCCGCCTGACGAAGCGGACACCACGCTGGAGTTGCCGGTTGCGGATGCCGCGACGCTCGCGCTCCCGTGGGCGCCGATCGTGGTGCCGGTTGGGCGGCTCCGGCACTCGGCCACGGAGTTCCTGGCGCACGCCCGCTGCGGGGTGAAGCACCACTTCAAGTATGTCGCCGGGGTGCGGGAGCCGAAGGTCGACCGGGACAGCCCGGGCTATACCGGAGCGGTCGTGCGGGGGCAGATCGTGCACTCGGTGCTCGAGGTCATGGCCGAGGAGAGTGAGCTGGATCGGTTGCTGGAGGACGCGATTGGTCGCTGGGATCCGGAGGCGCCGGCGCCGGAGACCGAGGAGGGGAGAAGCTATCGCGACTCGCTCAGAGCAGAGGTGGAGCGGGTCAAGGAGAATCCGACGTATCGTGCCGTCGCCACCCATCCCGAGGCTCGGCGGGAGCTCAAGTTCGTGCATCTCGCCGGTGCCGCGGGGTTCACCGAGGGGGTCTTCGATCTGGTCGCGCCGGAGGGCGACGGGATGGTGGTGCTCGACGTGAAGACCAGCGGCATCACGGCGGAGGCAGCGAAGGAGCGGGCGGCGCACCACGCGCCGCAGCGCGATGTGTACGTCACCGCGGCGGAGGCCATCGCGTTGCGGCCGGTGGAGCGCTTCGCCTTCCAGTTCTCGAAGGCGGGGGTCCAGGTCTCCGAGCCGATCACGCCCGAGCTTCGCGCCGAAGCGAGTCAGCGCTCCGGCGCGACGATCGCCTCGATCGGGTCAGGGAGTCCTGCGCTGAGCCGTTTTCCCACCGAGTGCCGGTTCTGCGGCTATCAGAGCGCGGGCTGGTGTGCGGGTATCGGCGGCGCCGGGGAGGAGTAGCCGCGCCTGTCTAGGGAAGTTCCGCCTTCGCCGCTGCATCCCCATCCGCCCACAGCGTCTTCACCGCATCACCCCACTTCTTCGCGGTCAGGGTATCGCCCTGTGCGGCGGCGAGCTTCGAGCGGAGCGCCATCGCCTGGACGATCGCCGCCGCCTGCTGGGGCTCTTCGATCAGGTAGGAGCCCACGAATTGGAGGCCGCCGAGTGACCCATCGAGCTTGCGGATGGCGTTGGCGGTATCGTCGACCATGAGCTGCATGCGCGTCTCGAGATAGGTTGCATCGATCGTGACCAACGCAGCTGGCATCGCGCGCCGGAGTTCCGCGAGCCGCTGCATGTGGAATTGCATCGCGGCGCGATCGTGCCGCGCAGCCACGGTCAGCACGGTATCGACCCAGCGGTCGTAGTCCGGCGGGGGAATTACCGGGAAGCCCACGAGGGAGGGCTGATCCAGGATGGTGCGCAGCACTTCCTGCTGCCGCGACGGGCCCACGCTCGCCTTGACGCTTGCGATGACGCGCTGACGGAGCGCACGGACGGAATCGGCCGGCGCACGGAAGGAGGCGTAGACGAGGAGGCGCTGGACGTTTTCCCGCACGTTGAGCGGGATTCGCATGTCATCGCCACCCTCATCCAGGAAGTTGATCTCCTCGGCGGCGATGGCGCCGAGATCGGCGGCACGGTCGATCCGGCCGGTGAGCAGCGCGAGCCCGGTGAGCTGGAGTGCCTGGGCGGGCGTCGGGCTGGTGACCGTCGCGAGCAGGCTGTCGGCGATCGCCTTGGTCCCGCGAAAGTCCCCACTCTTGAGCCGGATCCGCGCCTCGATCACCGCGAGCTGGAACCGGGTTGAGTCACTGCTGAGGGCGCGTGCTTCATGGAGCAGTGCCGCCGCGGAGCGCCCCGACTTGCTTACCAGGTCGCCCTCAAGTTCGAGCACCAGCGCTTCGGCTACCAGGGCCGGTACGCTCTGAGGGAACTTGCGGAGCCAGCCGGAGGTGATGCGATGCAGGATGGCGCGATTGCGGGCGACCGCGAGCGCACTCGTCGGGAACGACGTGTGGCCCGTCAGGACGGATCGGGATGGGTACGGTACAAATGCGAGGGTGTCGTTATCCAGCGTGGGAAATCCCGCAAAGCTCACGGTGTCGCCCAGGAGGCGCCCCTGCCTGATACGCGAGACTTCGATGGCCAGCCGGTCGGCCAGCCGGTCGATCACGAGACCGCCGAAGGCACGGTGGGAAAGCGGGACGCCCTCGAGGGCGCGGGCGTAGGCGTTCATCGCCAGCTCGCGGCTGCTACGGAAGCGCCAGCCGGAGGGGCTCTTCGGATCCTTGAGGACGGCGCGATCCTTCACGGTGCATTCCGCGAGCCCGTACCAGCCACGGAAGTCGCTCGAGTCCCGCGCGATCAGCGCACTGAACTGTTCACACGCCTCCGGGTAGTGCTCGTCGGCGAGCGCCAGCAGTCCATTTGCCATCGGCGTGTCGGTCTCGCGCAGCCGGCCGCTTGCCGCCGCGGCCCGTGCCGCATAGCCGCGCCACTCCGCGGCCGGCTGGCCGGTCCAGAGTCCCACCTGGGCCAGCTTCAGGTTGGCGTTCGGGTAGTTGGGGTCGAGCTTGAGTGAGGCGAGGAGGCTGGCCTTCGCTGACGCGAGATCCCACTGCGCGAGGGCGGAATCACCACTCACGTAGAGCCGGTACGCCGCCAGCGAGGTGGTGCCCATGGCATCCGCCGTCGCCTCGGGATGCGCGGCGCCGGGGAGCACCAGCGCATAGGCGAGGTCGGCAAACTGCGTGCTCAGGAGCTGGGCGTTGCGTGAGGCGGCGGCGAACCGGATCGTGTGACTTCGCTCTTCGCGTCCCGTCGCCGCATCGTAGAGCACCCCGCGGACGCGCAGGGTGTCACCCGTCTGACTCACCTCCCCCCAGAGGAGATGCCCCGCACCGAGCGAGCGGGTCAGGTCGATCGCCCGGGCGAGATTGAGCGGGTTCCGCGACTGCTCCAGCATGCTGTTCACGGTGAGTGAACTGACCAGCTCGAGGTCGGTCCAGCGCTCGATCGCGTCGGCCACGAGTTCCCGGCACTCGTCGCTGGAGAGCAGCGCCGCATCTCCGCTCCGCTCGGCCTGGAAAGGGAGCACGATGTAGCGCGCGGGATCGAGGCCGGTGACCGTCGTCTCACGGCGCACACCGGCCCAGATTGCGGCGGCGATGCCGAGCACGGCCACCGCCCGCCACCAGGGGGAGCGGTGGATCGCGCGTGAGGCGGACGCGGCTGGTGCGCCCTGCTCCGCGAGTGCAAGCGCCCGCCCGAACTCCGCCGCATCCTGGAACCGGTCGGCCGGCACCTTCGCCAGCGCCTTCTTGAGCAACGCCTCGACCGCACTCGGCAGGCCCGGGCGGACGATGCCGATGGGGGGCGGGGTCTCGAACTGGTGCCGGGCGCTGATCGCCTGCGGTGAGTTGCCGCTGAAAGGGGGATGGCCGGCGAGCATCTCGTACAGCACGATCGCGAGACTGTACAGATCGCTCCGGGCGTCCACCTTGTCGCTGCCGAGCGACTGTTCGGGGCTCATGTAGGCGGGGGTGCCGATCGCGATGCCGGCCGAACTGAGTGTCGTGTCGCCGGCGACCCGCTCCACTCGCGCGATCCCGAAGTCGGCGAGCAGGACCTGGTCGTCACGGATCAGGATGTTCTCGGGCTTGATGTCGCGATGAATGCAGCCCTGTGAATGCGCGTACCCGAGGGCGGCGCAGAGATCGCGTGTGTAGCGCAGGGCGACCGGCAGTGGCAGCGGTCCCTGGCGCGTCAGCCTGGTGCGGAGCGTCTCCTCCGCCACGAACGGCATCGCGTACCAGGGCACCGATTCCCCGGTGGCGGTCGTCACGAGGCCGGAATCGAGCAGCGGCAGGATGTGCGGATGGGAGAGGCGGGCGAGGGTCCGGATCTCGAGGAGGAACCGCTCGCCGCCGTGGACGCGGGTGAGCTCCGGCGGGAGGAGCTTGATCGCGACGTCGCGGTCGTTCCGGAGGTCGCGGGCACGGTAGACGCAGGCCATCCCACCGCGCCCGAACTCCTCGCCTACCACGTAGCGGTCGGCCAGGGCCGACCGTACGAGTTCCAGAACGTCCGCGTGCACGAAGCCAGCCTCTCGGGTTGCTCTGCCAGGGGAAGCAGAGCAGGGAGTGTGCACCGGAACTGGCGGAACGGCAAGCGCCGTGTCAGGGCACCGGAGAGTCGTGGCGCTTCAGTGGTCCCTCTTCACCCCGGCACCTGGAGTCCGAGGATGCCGCCCACCGGGCGCATGACGCAGTCGAACATCGCCAGGACGGTTCCGGTGAGCCGGTGGATGGCGACCAGCGCCTCGACTTCGCCGGGCGAGAGCGGCTGTCCGTCGGTGCCCCGGATCGTGGGGTGTTCGGGATCCCCCTGGGCCGTCGCGAACGGGATGCCGTTCACCTGGAAGAGGGCGGTGATGGTCCCCTGGCTGCCATGAACGAGCATCCCGACCTGATCGGGGCCCTGCCTGACGGTCATCGCGATCGTCCCCGCGGAGTCGCCATTGAGGCTGAAGTGCTGCAGTGTGGCGGTCGCCACGAATGCGCGGGACGGAATACCGATCGTGAATGCCACCTCGGCGGCCGAGTTATCGGCGGCAAGTCCGGCGCGCACCTGGGTCTGGAAGGCGACTCGGGTCGCGCCATCGTCGGTGTAGCCGGCGGCCTCCAGCGCGATGGCGGAGTCGGCGCCGGTGATCAGGATGCGATAGTCGAGCCTGGTGGTCGCGGCGACGATCGCCTGGAGGCGGAGCGCGATCGCCGGGCTGGCCGGTGGGGCCTCGTCGGTGAGATCGAGATAGCCGGTCTCCTGTCCCGGGAGGGGTTGCTCCGAACTGCTGTCCGTCGCGTAGAGAATGAAGCGGACGCCGTTCGTCGGCGCGCCGGTGCGAGTCGAGTCGGGGACATATTGCAGTGTGGTGGCATCCAGCACGAACGTCGTGCCCCGGACGGCGGGCGGGATCTGCGGCGCGACCAGTGAGGCACCACCCGAGAGGATCGCTCTCGCGATCCGCACCCCGGTACCGCTCGGAGTGTGGGAGCCGGCCAGCCCCGCGGTGAGTCGGCCGGCGACCCCGGCGGCAGAACCGGCGATACCAAACCGAGGTCCGAGGATCTGAAGACTCCGCCAGGTGCCATCGTCCAGCACCTGCTGGACGGTGGCGATGTTTCCTCTCACACCCTCGGCGTCGAAGCCGGTGCCCGGAACTCCAGGCCCTCCCGCCTCGCCGCATCCGCTGAGCAGGACGACGGCGGCCGTGCTTGCGCGCATGAAGTGACGCATGGACACTTTCCTCTCATTGGGGTCATGACCGGCACGCCGATGCTGTGCCGCGGTCGTCATGAGTGGCGTGCGGTCGGCTGGCATAGGACCGCCAGGGATTCCGGGAGAGGGCTGTCATATGGATCCACCCGCCGCGCCACTCATTTCAGGACCTACCGGGGCGGCCATGGCGCGAGCGGAACTTGAGCGGGAGCTGGAGGCGCTGCATCCGGCGGCATTCGGGTGGGCGCTCACCTGTTGTGGCGGTGATCGGCTCGCGGCGGAGGACGCGCTGCAGGCGACCTATCTCAAGATTCTCGATGGACGGGCCAGGTTCGAAGGGCGTTCGAGTCTCCGCACCTGGATGTTCGGCGTGCTGAAGCGGACCGCCTCGGAGGAACGCCGCCGGGGGTGGGCGTGGCGCTGGGACTCGCTCCTTTCGGTGGCGTCGCATCCGGCCGGCGACAGCGAACGGGATGATGCGGAAGCCGGGATCCTGCGTTCCGAGGAGTCGAGTCGCTTGCTCGAGGCCCTCAATTCCCTGCCTGCGCGACAGCGGGAGATACTGCACCTCGTGTTCTATCAGGATCTGACGATCGCGGAGGCGGCGGAGGTCTCGGGAGTCGGGCTGGGCACGGCCCGGACCCACTATGCCCGAGGCAAGGCCGCGCTCAGACGAATGCTGGAGGAGCGCCGATGAACGACGAGATGGGGGATCTGCGGGAACGCTTCGAACGGTTGCGCGGTGAGGAGCAGCGTGCGGCGCCGGCCTTTCAGGAGCTGCTGCACCGGCCACCGAGACCGCGGCCCGCGTCCGGAAGGCGCCTGACACGGCTTGTTCTCGCGGCCGCGGCGGTCGCCGTGGTCGCGATCGGACTGAGCCGGCTCGTCCGCCCGAAGCTCGGGGCGGAATACGCGATCGACCTTTCGAGCACGAGCTGGCACGGGCCGACCGACTTCCTGCTCGTGCTGCCCGAGGACCCGTCCCTGCGGACGATACCCCGCCTGGGCGAAACCAATCTGAACTGGAGGACTCCGTGAAGCGACTTCTCGTGGCGTGTGCACTCCTGCTTGCCTTCACGCGAAGCGCACCCCTGGTGGCGCAGCAGGCGGGGGACGATCCACTCGCCAGGCTGCTCTTTCCGCCGGAGCTCGTCATGCAGCATCAGGGGGACATCGGGCTCCGTCCGGAACAGCGTACCGCCATCACCCGCGCGATCGGGGAGCTGCAGGGGAAGGCGCTCGACGTGCAGTGGCGCATGCAGGAGGCGACTGGCCGGCTGGCGGCGCTGCTCGGCAAGCCCTCGGTGGACGAGACCGCGGCGCTTGCTCAGGTCGATGAAGTGCTTGCGCTGGAGCGGGAGGTGAAGCGTGCGCAGCTGACCCTGCTGATCAAGATCAAGAACACGCTGACGCCGGAACAGCAGGGAAAGCTCGACCAGTTTCGCAAGTAGGCTGTCCTGGCGTCCGAACTGATGGAGCGCAACGAGGGGCCGCGATCACTCGCGGCCCCTCGTCGTATGCTGGTGCCTCACGCCGCCGGCTTGAAGCCCGGCGCGTTCTGGTCGAAGCTCCACATGAAGGGCGGCTCGATGCCGAAGGCGCGGGCGTAGGTATAGAGCTGTCCCCGATGATGCAGGAACTCGTCGGTCTGGATGCTGAAGCCGACAAAGCCCGGGATGCTCATCCCCCACGGAGTCGGCACGATCGCCTGCAGTTCCGCGTCGCCGACCTTGGCGACCGCGGCATTCGCCGCGTCCCAGCATTCGCGGGCCAGCGTGAGCAGCTGTGCCCGGGTCTTGATCCCCTTGGCGATGTCGGCCTCGGACTGTTCCTTGGCCGTGATGGCGCCCTTGGCGACGCCGACGGAGATGTCGCGGATGATCGTCGTCGCGAGGTGGGTCGCGATCTCGGCGAAGGTCCGCATGCCGGGCACGGGATGGGTGTGGTACTTGTCCTCCGGAATCACCTCGAGCAGACGAAGGAAGATGCCGTACTTCTGCCGGGTCTGATCCCACATCGGCGCGAGTGCCTGCTTGTTCACGACGGCTCCTGGGTTGGGGTGCGGGGCGAATGTATCCGGGACTCGGCGAAGGGGAAGTGGGCCGGTTACTCCCCGGGGTGTCCCACCTTGCCACCCGACTCCGCCCAGAGGGCGCGTTCGACGGTCGCCGGGGTCCACTTGCCGCCGAGGGCGGCGGCGCGCTCGCGGATCTTCTCCGCATAGCGGGCGTAGTAGCCGAGCGTAAAGGCGACCGGACCGAGTCCGGGGATCTGGGCGGCGACCAGCTCGTCGAAGAAGGGATAGCGGTCCGGCTCGGCGGCGGAGACCACCGCGGAGGCGGTCGCGGGGCCCACCCCTTCGAGTTCGGCAATCTTCGAGATCGGCGCCGTCGGATGCGGCACGAGTGCGAGGCCGGCGGTCGTCGCCGCCTTCACCGCGTCAGGCGCGTTCCCCTTCACCAGCACCAGGTTCCGCGCCCGCCACTTTCCGCGCGACATCTTCCACTCGGTCAGCTTCACCAGTTCGGGCAGGGTGACGTGTCTCGGCTTCCGCGCAGCGATTGCCGCCGGCAGCTCGGTGCGGAACCAGGTGTCGCGATCGGCGAGCTTGGTGACGCCCTGCGCGGCGATCACGGCATCGTACTGCTTGAGCGCCGCGCGCCAGCGGGCGGAGTCGGATGAAGACCAGAGGGTCGGCATGCGGTGCGGTCCGGTGAGGGGATGGATGGCATCCAATTGAACGCCGAGAGGCCGAGTTGTCATCCCGTGCTCGGCACCAGGAGCTCAGTTCCCTCCCGCCAACGCCGCCAGCTCCGACCGCGCACTGTCCCGCTGCGCCACCAGCCTTGGCACAGGGTTGCTCCTGAGCGCCAGATAGATGCGATAGTCCTTGATTGCCTCCTCCGTGGCCCCGGCGGCGACCGCGGCGCGTGCGCGCGCGAGGCGAATCGTGTTGATCGCATAGGGGGCCTGGACGAAGTGCTCGACGCGCCGAAGCGCCTTGAGCGCCCGGTCGGGCTGACCGAGGATCGAGAAGAGCCTGCCGAGGATGAGAGCGTACGCTTCGCGATTGAAGCTCCGCGGCCCTGTCGCGACGAGGGAGTCGAGGCCGCGCACCAGGGCCCCTGCGTGTGGGTCGCCCGCGTGGACCGCGGCCCAGGCGTCGAGGATGTCGGGGACGAGCGTCGCGTCGTCGGCCTGGTCGGTGAGGCGGAGTTCGGGCGGGACTCCTGCCCGAATCGCCGCGGCCATGCGCTTCTCCCCACTGAAGTCACCATGTGACAGATCCCAGCAGGCGAGTTCCCAGAGCTCATACCACGGGGGCCGATGGGCCGTGTTGAGGCGAGCCCGGATGGCCTGGACGCTTGGGAGGGCGCGCATCGTGTCGCCATCGGCGAAGAGTGCGTTGTCGATCGGCACCAGCATGCCGGCCAGAGGCGGCTCGGTGGCCCGGCCCAGGTTGAGCATCAGCACGCCGTGGACCAACTGGACTGCGCGGCGCTCCTCTTCGGTCACGGCGCGAGAGCGGAGGACGGAGTCGGCCAGCAACGCCTCCTCCACCCCGATGCCGTCCTCCTGTGCGGAGGCGATGACGTGGTGGAGCGCCTGGTCGGGGAGGGCGCTCATCCGGCTCTTCAGGCGGGCGACGCCGGCGCTGTCCCCCAGCGCAACCGCGCTTCGCCACCGGTAGAATCCGGCACGGTCGCCGAGGCTGTCGCTGGCCAGGTAGAGCGTCGTCAGGCGGCGGACGGCAGCCGTGTCGTGCTCGGTATACGCGACGTAGAGCAGGTGGTCGATCGGCAGGGCAAACGACGAGTCGAGCGCCAGGGCGCGCCCCAGTCTCCGCTTGGCGAACAGGAGGAAGCTGTCCAGGCCGGCGACTGCCCCGGCGTGCAGCTGCAGGTCCGCCAGTTCGAACCATGCGTCGGCGCGGTCGGGGAGCCGGCTGGCCACGTATTCAAGGTTGGCGATCTGCTCGCGCATCCGGGTGGAGGCGGGGTACCGCGGCCCGGCGAGGGCGGAGAACCAGAGCGAGTCGTCGCCGCTCAGCCGATGCAGATGGTCGAAGACCAGGCGCGTGAGCTTGCCGGCATCGCCATCGGCACGCGCCCGCGCAGGAATCTCGGCGAGCGCCGCCAGCGCGAAGGAGGTGTCGATCGAGAGCGCCTCCTGGAAGTGGTCCACGGCATCCTTGTATCGCCCTCCCCGATACGCCGCCTTGCCATCCAGATAGGCGCGCCACGCCGGCAGGGACGCGACCTGAGTCAGTGCGGTGGTGCGCTCGCCAGCGTGCAGGGCAAGCACCTGGATCATGAGACGGTCCACCAGCGCGCCGAGACTGTCCTCCGGCCCCTCCACGCTCACCGGCTGCTGACGTGCGCCGCCGGGATAGGTGATGAGCGTCGCCGTGATGGTGAGGCGCTTGCCGTCGCTCACGATGCTCTCGTCGAGCACCTTGCCGACGCCGAGGTGCCTCGCCAGCGCGTCGGGGTCGTCCTCGCCGATCATGCGCAGCGCCGCAAGGGTCGCGCGCGAGTCGGCGGCGCGGGGGCCGCCCTCGCCAGTGAGGCGGGTCGCGGCCAGGTCGAGGATGCCCTCCCGCAGGTAGTCGAGCGAATGCCCTGGGGCGTTGATCCGGGCCGGCATCACCGCGACGACGCCGGGATAGAAATTCACCGGGGGCCTCCGGCGGACCCGGAACGCGATCACCCCCGCGGCCACGACGAGCAGGAGCGCGGCGATGAGCCGTGGCTGGATCCACCGGCCGGCGAATGGCGGCGCCGCGGGGCGCGACGGACTCGCGGCGTCGCCGCCATCGACCGCGCGCACGAAGTCCGCGACCGAGGCGAAGCGGTCAACGGGCTGGCGGTCGAGGGCGCGGGTGATCGCGGCCTCGACGGAGCGGGGGACCTCGCGCAGCGTGCTGATGCGGGGGACCGGTTCGACCAGGCGCTTGGCGATCACCGCCTGCGGGGTGGTGCCGGTGAAGGGCGGTTCGCCGGCGAGCATCTGGTAGAGGACGCATCCCAGCGCGTAGATGTCGCTCCGGGCGTCGAGGTTCCGCTCGCCGAGCGCCTGCTCGGGGCTCATGTACTCCGGCGTGCCGACGGAGAGTCCGCTCTCCGTCAGGCGCGCGGCGGTGCCGCCGGTCGGCAGCGCGATTCCGAAATCGGCGAGGACTGCGCGGCCATCCTGCAGCAGGATGTTCGCCGGCTTGAGGTCGCGATGGAGGACGCCGTGGGTGTGGGCATGCTCGAGGGCGCCGGCGATATCGCGGAAGATCCCGAGCGCATCCGCCAGCGGCAGCGGGCCCTGTTCGTTGAGCCGGTCCTTGAGGGTGCGCCCGGCGAAGTAGGGCATGGCGTACCAGAGGATGCCGTCGTCGTCGCCCGAGGCGAGGAGGGGGAGGATGCCGGGATGGGTCAGGCGCGCGGTGGTCTCGATCTCGCGCAGGAAGCGCTCGGGCCCCAGGACGGCGGAGAGTTCGGGGCGGACGACCTTGATGGCGACGCTGCGATCGTGCCGGAGATCGCGGGCGAGAAAGACGGACGCCATGCCACCCTCGCCGAGCGGACGCTCGACCGTGTAGCGGCCAGCGAGCGCGGCGTTCAGCCGCGGCAGCAGGTCAGTCATCCGGCCTGCCGCAGGGGGTGCCTCCGGGATGGGCCTGACGCAGCCATTCGACCATGAGGGGTGGCGATCCAGTTCGAGAGGAGACTGGCAGGGAAGATGGGGTGCGGCGACGGTATCGGCTAGAAGCCGGACCGCTCCACGCCCGATCGACTGTCACACCCCCTGCCCATATTTCAGCACCTCAACCGATCGGCGGCCTCATGTGGCTCTTCACTACGTCAGGGTTCTACAGCATCGTCGAGAAGCCGTGGGACCGGGAGACCGGCACCCTCACCGTCCGTGCGCGGGTGGATGCCGATCTCGACCGGCTGCGTGACGCGGTGCTCCCCGAGCTCGGCCCCACCGTCGAGGACGACGACGCCGACTACCGCTTCCGCGCCCAGGCGCCGCGGGCTGCGGTGGCCCGCGCGGCGCAGCAGGTGGTGACCGACCTGCACTACGACAACTTCAAGTCGGCGGTCGCGAAGGCGCAGGGCCACGGCCGAGCGCACGTCTACCACGACGTGTGGGGGGCGGCGCTCCAGCTGCAGCGGTGAGGGTGTGCCTGCCGGCTCAGTCCGGGACCTTCACTTCGGCGGCGGGATCCTCGCCCAGGACCGCGCTGCCATCAGGCTCGTCCTGGCTGCCGCCGCGAAAGCCATCCTTCAGGTGTTCGTCTGACCGATCGCTGAAGAGCGACAGCAGGTCGTCACTCGTGCCGCTGGCTCGGCCGGTGATCTCGGCGGGGAGCGGCTCGCGGCCCTCGAGGGATGGCGTCTCCGGTCGCGCGGTGGTGCCGTTGGCGTGCGGGACGGGTGGGGTGACGACGGAGGGTGGGGCCTTCGGCTGGTAGGGCTGTGGCGGCCTGAAGTGGTGGGCGGGCATGAGGGGCTCCTTCCGAGGGGGAAAAGGCGAGGGGCCTCGCGGGGCAGGTATCCGTGCCTGCCTCACGAGGCCCCCCGTTCGCTCATTCGCTTCGCTGCACCGGGTCACGGGGACCCGATGTCCTGCTGTACTCCGAACTCGGAACTCGGAACTCGGAACTCGGAACTGTTACCCCTGCTTGGTCACCGCCGTCTCGTCGATCCAGTAGCCCGGCTTCTCGAAGTGATTGTGCAGGCTCGTTTCATAGGCCCGGGTCAGGGCTTCTTCGCTGTACTCCGGCGCCTGCCGGATGATGTCGCGGTTCTGGTAGACGAACACCTTCGACTCTTCCCAGCTCACCTTGCCGATCCAGTGGGGCGAGAGGAGCAGCCGTTTGCCGGGCAGCCAGTTGCGGGTCGTGATCACCAGGTAGCGGATCGACCAGGTCTCGTCGTCGATGATGAAGTCGTCCACGTGGCCGATCTCGCCATCCGGGGCCTGGATGTGATAGCCCTTCACCGCGTTCACGCTGCGGAGGTGCGGGTCCCACGGCTTGTGGTCCGGACTCGCCGCGGTCCAGTACTCCGGATTGCGGCTGATCGAGGGATAGGTGCCCCACATGTAGGGGCCGCCCCAGTAGGAGGGCCAGCCATAGTAGCCGTAGTAGTCCTGCTCGAACTGGCGGGACACCGGCTTGTCGCTCTCGAGGGGAGGACTCTCCTCGATCTGTTTCCGGGTCAGCGTGGTGGCGATCTCTCTGGCGCCGAGGTCCACCGATTCGAGTGCGTAGGGCGAGATCAGCGCCGAGCGCCCCTGCATCCAGTCTCCGGTATCCGCGACCAGGTAGCGGACCGTCCAGAACTGGTCGTCGAAGTAGAAATCGTGCACGCTGCCGATCGAGCCGTCGCGTGCCTTGAGGGCGAACCCCCGAAGTGACTTCACCAGGCTGAGCATGCTGCCCTCCCTTCGAGTGCGTGCGCCGGGGGAGATGCCGTCGCCGATCGATCCTCGCCCCGCCTGCCCGAGACCCTTCACGAACGAACGCTATCAGTCCGGATCGAGGGGAGAAATCGCTCGTAGGGGGGATTCGGGAGTGAGCGACTGGGGTGCGAGCGACTATCCTTCACCGTGCGCGGCCGCTCGCCGCGCACTCATCGCCCTCCAGGGAGTTCGTCGTGGCCCATACACCGTTGATGGATGATGCCGGCCGGTTCATTCCCAAGTGGGAGGACTGGACCAAGCCGAAGCGCGGCTATCAATGGAAGGCGGGCCACAGTGCGATGGAGCTGGCGCGCGCCTGGTTCCGCACGCCGAAGTCGAGCTGCCCCGCGGAAGTCACCGCACTGCTCGAATCTCATCCCGCGACCCGCGGCATCACCCTCAAGACGGGACGGCCGGAGTACGTCACGCCGCTCCCCGAACGGGGTGAGGGACGCAACCACGATCTCTGGCTCAAGGGGGACGGGCCGATCGGGCGGGTGACGGTCTGCGTCGAGGCGAAGGCGGGGGAGAACTTCGGCGACTTGCTCGGCAAGCAGCTCCAGGTCGCACGCAAGCGGCAGGCGAACACCGGCGCACCGGAGCGGGCGCGGGCACTGCTGACGCTGCTCTACGGCGGTGAGCACAATCCGGAGGCCGCGCCGTGGCGCGCGCTGCGCTATCAGCTCATCACCGCCGCCGCCGGCACCGCGCTGCAGGCAAAGATCGACAGCTCCGCCGCCGCCATCCTGGTGATCCACGAATTCCAGAGCGCACTCACCGGCCCGATGCGGCTCGCCACCAATCAGGCCGACCTGGACACCTTCGTGGCCTCGCTCGATCCGGCAACACCGCACGTCACCGAGGGTCAGCTCATCGGCCCGATCGCGCTGCCGGTGAGCGCGCTGCTTCCGAACGGGATGGCGTTGTACATCGGGAAGGTGGTGACGAAGCTCGGCGAGACCTCAGACTAAGCACTACGCACTAAGCACTGAGCACTCGGAACTCGGAACTCGGAACTCGGAACTCGGAACTCACTCCCCCCTGAGCCTCGCCGCCACCCGGGCGTACCGCGGGTCACGCTTGAGCGGATCCAGCAGTGGCTCGAAGAAGTTCTCCGATAGCAGCGCATCCTTCTCGCGGAATCCCCGTTCGATCTCCCGGTAGGCCCGGTCGAAGTCGCCGAGATTGGCGTATCCGAGCACCAGGACGAAGGGCGGCACGTAGCCCTGCGGGGATCCTGCCGTGAGGGAGTCGAGGATCGCGGTCGCGCGCGCCCGGTCGCCGGCACGAGCGTACATCGCCGCCAGGGCGCCGCGGCCATGGGCCCACCCCCCGCCGAGTTCGAGGGAACGCTGCATTGCGGCGATCGCCTCGGGGTAGCGCTTCTGCTCGGTGCGGAGCATCGCGACGATGAACAGGGACTGGGAGTAGTTCGGATCGAGCCGAAGCAGTCGCGCCATGGTGGAGTCGGCGTCATCCAGCCGATGGAGCGACATCTGGGCCCAGCCGACCTCGGTCGCGATGATCCGCGACAGCGGATCCAGGCGCTGCGCCAGAAGCATCTGGGCCAGCGCCTCCTCCATCCTTCCCCGGCCAGCGAGGAAGTCGCCGTACCAGTGATGCGCGGTGGCGTACGAGGAATCCGCGGCGATCGCGCGGCGGAAGGCGCGCTCCGCCGCGGCGCGGTCCCAGTCGTAGAGTCCCGTTCCATAGGCGAGCGAGGTCCAGGCCTCGGCGCTGCTGCTGTCGAGCGCGATCGCCCTGAGCGCGGCGGCCTTGGCGCGGGGCCACGCCGTGGCGGGCGCCACGCCCGCGTAGACCGGAAGCAGCACGTAGCTGTCGGCGATCCCGGCCCAGGCCCGGCTCATCTGCGAGTCGCGCGCCACGGCCTGCTCGAAGAACCGCGCCGCCTCGGGGAGCGAGGTCTCGGTGCGCTGATTCCAGGCGAAGCGACCCTTCAGATAGAGATCGTACGCCTCGAGGTCCTGGGTGGGGCGCTGGCGGAGCGCGGTATCGGTTCCGCCGGCGAGCCGGATCTTGAGCGCCGTACCGATCGCCCGCGCGATCTCCTCCTGCACCTTGAAGACGTCGGCGAGTTCACGGTCGTAGATCTCCGACCAGAGTTCGTAGCCGCTCCGGGCATCGACGAGCTGCGCGCTCACTCGAAGGCGCGAACCGTCGCGCTGTACCGAGCCCTCGAGCACCGCGCCCACATCGAGCTGGCGACCGACGTCCCGCACGTTGACGTTCGCGCCGCGGAACTGAAAGGCGGACGACCGCGCCGCGACCCGGAGCCCCGGAATCCGCGCGAGGACGGTCGTCAGCTCCTCGGCGAGGCCATCGCTGAAGTAGGCCTGGTCGTGCGCCGGGCTCTGGTCCGCGAAGGGGAGCACCGCGGCCGAGGTCGGCAGGGCATTGTCAGGGGTCGCGCCGTTCCGGGATCGCAGCAGGAAGGCGGCGCCTGCGCTCAGGAGGAGAATCGCGGCCGCCATCGGGAGCCAGCGCTGTGGCCGGCGACCTGCCTCGTCCGTCACGACGGCTGCGGGATCGAGCGCAGCGCGGAAGTCCGCCATCGTGGCGAAGCGGTCCGCCGGCACCATCTGCAGCGCCTTGCGGATCGCCTGATCGACGGCGGCAGGGACCGAGGCGCGGACGATGCGGATGCTGGGTGCCGGGCCGCTCAGCCGCTTGGCGATGATCGCCTGCGCGGTGGGGCCGGTGAACGGCGGTTCGCCCGCCAGCATCTCATAAAGGGCGACGCCGAGCGAATAGATGTCGGTCCGGGCATCGACGTTCGGATCCGCCGCCGACTGCTCCGGGCTCATGTAGCTCGGCGTGCCGACCGACATCCCGGTGCCGGTGAGCCGCTGCCCGGTGGCGGTGAGCGAGCGGGCGATGCCGAAGTCGGCGATGAGGATGTCGCCATCCCGGGTGATGAGCAGGTTCTCCGGCTTGATGTCCCGGTGGATCACGCCCTGCCGATGCGCCGCCTCCAGCGCCTCAGCCGCCTGACGGGTGAAGCGGAGCGCGTCCGCCACCGGGAGCTGCGGCTCGCGGGTGAGCCGCGCCCGGAGACTCTCCCCCTCCACGAAGGGCATCGTGTACCAGTAGAACGACAGCTCGTCCTGGGCGCCCGGCGAACTCTCCGGCACCCGCACCGCACCCGAGTCGTGCACCGGGAGGATGTGCGGATGCTGCACCCGCGCCGCGATCGTGATCTCCCGCTGGAACCGCTCGGCCCCGTCCTCGGTGGTGAGTTCGGGCCGGAGCAGCTTCAGGGCGACGTCGCGGTCATGCTTGAGGTCGTGGGCGAGATAGACCGTGGCCATGCCGCCGCGACCGATCTCGCGCTCGAGGCGGTAGCGGTCGGCGAGCGCGGCGCGTAACCGGGGGAGGTAGTTGGGGGTGGAGCGGCTCATGGCGTCGCTCCAAGATGCCGCCGAATGGCGGGCCTAGCTAGTCACCGCGGCACGGCTACGCGATGGCCCGGAGCCGTGCGGCGCTGGCCGGTGCCGCGGCGGATGCCGGATCCGGCAGGCGGCGGCAGCCGGGGCCGCCGATGCAGCCGGGGCAGCGCTCGAGATACCGGGCCGAGTGCAGTGCGCCGTCGCGGAGGTGGGTGTCGACGAGGTCGGCCAGCGCATCGAGGAAGGTGGGGCGGTCGTTGAGCGCCGGCGCGCGGCGGAACCCCCTGAGCCCCATGCGGTGGGCCAGCTCGCCGTATTCGCGATCCAGCTCCGACAGCGTCTCGATGTGATCGTTCACGAAGGCGATCGGCACGGCGAGCACATTGTGCCGTCCGGCGCGCGCCAGCCGCTCGATCGTGGTCTGGGTGCTCGGCCCGAGCCAGCGGACCGGCCCGACCTCCGACTGATAGCAGAGCAGCGAGGGATTGGGGAGCGCCAGCTCCTCCAGCACTGCCTGCACCGTGGCGCCGACTTCCTGGGGATAGGAGTCGCCCCGCTCGATCACGGACAGCGGCAGCGAGTGGGCGCTGAACATGAGCAGCACCTTGTCGCGTTCACGGGAGTCGTAGCCGTCGAGTCCGTCCTGCACCGCCTCCGCCATCGCACGCACGAAGCCGCGGTGGGTCGGCCAGCGGTCGATGATGCTCCAGTGGAAGCGGCCGCCCAGGCCGAGGCGCTCCACCGTGCGCCAGAGATCGTTGAGCGACGAGCCGGTCGTGGTGCAGGAATAGTGCGGGTACTGCGAGAAGGCGATGGCGCGGGTGACGCCGTCGGCCGCCATCTGCCGGAGCGCCTCCTCCGCCGAGGGCTTCGCGTAGCGGAAGGCCACGTAGAAATGGTGGGGGGCGGTCTCGGGTGAGATCGCATCCAGGCGTTCACACATGCCGCGGCCCTGTGCCGTCGTCCACTTGAGGATCGGGGAGCCGCCGCCGATCGCCTCGTAGAGCTTCCGCACCTTGGGGGCGCGCCGCCTCGCGATGAAAGGGCCGAGCAGGTCCTGCATCGGGAGCCGGAGCAGTTCGCGGTCGGCGAAGAGCTGGAGGAGGAAGGGCTCGACGTCGTCCAGCGTGGCGGGACCGCCCATGTTGAGCAGGACGATCCCGGTGCCGCCGGCCTGAGGGGAAACGCGTGAGGAGAGGTGGTGATGCAGCATGCGCGGCGCTCGGTCTCCGGGTGGCTCTTCGCCGCTGGAGGAGCGGCGCGGACGCACCTCCAATGTTCAATCCGGCAGCGCGTTGCGGTATTCGGGGGAGTACGGGAGGGGAGTCCGCAGAACTACTGAGGGCGGGGGCTACCGCGGTCCTGACGCCTGTTTCAGTTCGTCGAACCAGTTGAAGACCGCCAGGAACTGACCCCGGGTCGCCGGGTCGGCGCGGATCATCATGAACTTTCCATCGGGACCGACATCCCAGTTGTCCTCCTGGGAGAAGTCGTATCCCCCCTCGAAGAGCATCTGCGGAGTGCTCAGCAGCTCGAACGCGGGACGGGTGCGGACGGGTGCGGCCATGATGCGGGAGTCCTGTCGGTAGTACAGCTCCCGTCCATCCGCCGACCAGCGCGGATCGATGCCGCCGCTGGTGGAGACCAGGGTATTGGTCCCGCCGCCGGGGTACTGGCGGACGTAGATCTCGTTCGCTCCGCTGACGTCGGAGGTGAAGGCGAGCCAGTGGCCATCGGGGGAGACGCGCGCCTGGAACTCGTTGGCGCGGGTGCTGAGGATCGGGGTCGCGGCACTGTCGCCGAGGGAGACCGCGACGATGTCCCGGTTGTTCTGTTCGACCCGGAGGGCGAGGATGCGCCCGTCGCGGCCCCAGTCGGCAGGGTAGAGGTCCTTCAGGACAGCCCCGGGTCGGCGCAGGACCTCCTGCGGGGAGTCGCCGCTCCGCCAGCGGACCCAGAGCAGTCCCTTGCTGTTCGCGAAGACGAGTCGCTCCCCGTCCGGCGCCCAGATCGGCTTGAGGTTGTGTTCTTCCGTCGTCACCCGGATGAGCTGGCCCCGTGGCAGATCCACGACCCAGATGTTCGAGGGGCGGGGATCGATCGTGACGGCCAGGTGCTTGCCATCGGGCGAGAACTGCGGGAAGCGATAGCCCCGGGGAGGGACCGGCACCGGCGTCTCGCGGCCGTTGCGATCCACCAGCTCGAGGGTCCGGTTGAAGCCGCCGGCCACATAAATCAGCGTCCCGTTCTGCGCGACCGCGAACTGCGCGGTCCCGGCGGCGGGTCCGCGGAAGGCCTCGAACGCGGGTATGGGGTCGCCGGTGACCTCCAGTCGCCCGAGATCGAAGGGAACCACCCGAATGCGGCCTTCGCCCTGATCGTAGATCAGGTGACCGGTCGGCAGGTACTGCGCCCGGCCGCCGCGGTTGCCCACGCTGCCTCGGAACAGCCGGCGCAGCTCTCCCGTCGCGAGCGCGAGCACCGCGATGCCGCCGTTGGTGGAGACGAGCGCATGCTTCCCATCAGGCAGCAGGCTCGGCCAGCGAATGCTGATGACGGCCGGTGACCCCGGCTCGCTGTCTGTGGCCGCCGGCTCGGCGAGGCGCATCGGAATGGCCACCGGCGTTCCGCCGCTGGCCGGGACCCGGTACAGCGTGGTTCCGCTCTGGAAGAAGTAGATCGCTCCATCGCTTCCCCAGGCCGCGCCGTTGGGGGCCTCGGTGATCGTCGCGATCGTTGTCGGGCCGCCCCCTTCCCGCGCGACCTTGAGCAGTCTGCCGCCGGCGAAGAAGCCGACCCACTTCCCGTCAGGCGAGAAGAAGGGCTGAAGGGCCCCCTCCGTCCCGGGGATCGGCCGCGCCTCGAAATTGCCGACCGGACGGAGATACAGTTGCGACTTCCCCTCGGTGACCGCGGAATAGACGATGCTGCTCCCGTCGGCGGCGATGTCGAACGGCGAGCCGTCCTGCGCGAGAAGCAGGTTCTGCCCCAGCGGGATCGTGACTCGGGTCGGCAGCGCGCCGGTGCCGCCTCCGAGCGGCGCTCGCGCACCGCGGAGCGCGAAGACGGCGGCCGCGATCGCGATCGCAAGCAGCCCGATGTTGAGGCGCGTGAAGGCGGGTTGCCCGCGCAGGGCAGCCGATGGTGCCGCGCTCGAGTGGCTCTGAACGGGTCCCTCTCCTGCGAGCGCGGTGGCGAACTCCGAGGCCTTCGCAAAACGATCGGCCGGCAGTTTCTCGAGCGCCGTGAGGACCGCGGCGTCGACCGCGGGCGGGACTGACTTGCGGAGCGTCGACGGCGCTCGGGGTGTCTCGGTCATCAGTCGCGCGATGACGGCCTGCGTCGTCGCGCCGCTGAAGGGGGGCTCCCCCGTCAGCATCTCGTAGGTGACCGCGCCGAGGGCGTAGATGTCGGTGCGGGGATCGAGGTCGCGCTCGGCGGTGGCCTGCTCGGGACTCATGTACTGCGGAGTCCCGAGGCTCAGGCCGGTCTCGGTGAGCCGGGTGCCGCCGGCGTTCCGCATCGCGAGCGCGATGCCGAAGTCGGCCACCAGCACCTGACCATCGTGCAGGAGGATGTTGTCGGGCTTGATGTCGCGATGGAGAATCCCGCGCCGGTGGGCGTAGTCGAGGGCGTCGGCGACGTCCGTCGCGATGCGCAGCGCGTCGGCGATGGAGAGCTGCTTCTCCCGCGCGAGCCGGGAACGGAGGCTTTCACCCTCGACATACGGCATGACGTAGTAGAGCGGCCCGCCGTGGCCGCTCGAGTCGGAGGCGGCGACCCCCGAATCGAACAGCGGCAGGATGTGGGGGTGCTGGAGTCCGGCGGTGGTCTCGATCTCCTGGAGGAATCGCTCGGCGCCGAGGATCGCGGCGAGTTCGGGCCGCAGCACCTTGATGGCGACGGGGCGATTGTGGCGCAGGTCGTGGGCGAGATAGACGGTCGCCATACCGCCCTGACCGAGTTCGCGGTCGAGGCGGTAGCGATCCTGCAGCGCGGCGGCGAGGCCGGAGGGAAGGGTCGTGATGGTCGGGTTACGGGTCGAGGGGACGCCTCCAATCTGCGTGTGTGAGGTGCGGGAGGCCAGAGCGGGCGCGGCAGCCCGTCACGGCACCACGATCGTCTTGCTGATCTTGTTGCTGAGACCGCCACCGTCCGTCACGATAAGATTCACCACGTAACTGCCCGCCTTGCTGTAGGGGCGGATCGTGGTCACGCCGGTCGCCGTCCCCCCCGCTCCTGTTGCGCCGAAGGTCCACGTGTACAGGACGACAGCGACGTCGTCCGTCGAACTGCCGCCATCGAGGGTGCAACTGTGCGCCGCGTTGCAGCTGTAGCTGAAGCGTGCGACCGGCGCCTTATTGGCCGCCGTCACGGTCACCGAGGTGGTCTGGCTGCTGGTGAGGCCTCCCGCGTCCGTCACGGTGAGGGTGACGGTGAAGGTGCCGCTCGTGGCATAGCTGTGGGTGGGCGCCACTCCGGTGGCGTTGCCGCCGTCGCCAAAGCTCCAGGCGTAGCTCACGATCCCGTTGTCGTCCGTGGACCCGCTGGCGTTGAATCCGCAGGTGAGCTGGGCGCAGCTCGAGGTGAAGCTCGCCACCGGCGGCTGGTTCACCGGCGCGGCCACGGTCACCACGCTGCTTTGCGTGCTGCTCAACCCCCCGCCATCGGTCACGGTGAGCGTGACCGTGTAGCTGCCGCCCGAGGCATAACCGTGACTCGGTGAGACGCCCGTGCCCGCGCTGCCGTCACCAAAGTCCCAGGCGTAGGAGACGATGCCGTTGTCGTCCGTGGATCCGCTGGCGTTGAACCCGCAGGCGAGCAGGGTGCAGCCCGAGGTGAAGCTGGCCACCGGCGGCTGGTTCACCGGCGCGGTCACCGTCACGAGATGGCTCTGCGTGCTGCTGAGCCCCCCGCCATCGGTCACGGTGAGGGTGACCGTGTAGCTGCCGCCACTCAGGTAGCTGTGGCTCGGAGCGATTCCGGAACCTGCGCTGCCGTCGCCAAGATCCCAGGCGTAGGAGACGATGCCGATGTCGTCGGTCGAGGGGGCTCCATCGAAGCCGCAGGCGAGCAGGCTGCAGTTCTCGGTGAAGGAAGCGACCGGCGGGAGGTTGACGGTCACCCCCATGGAGCGCGAACTGACGAGGCCGCTGCCGTCCGTGACGGTGAGGGTGACGATGTAGCTGCCGCCGATGGCGTAGTCGTGGGTGGTCGTCATGCCCGCCGCGGTCGTCCCGTCGCCGAATGCCCAGTCGTAGCTCACGACGCCGATATCGTCGCTCGAGCCCGAGCCGTCGAAGCTGCAGGCGAGCTGAGTGCAGGTGGCCGTGAACGTCGCAGTGGGCGGTTGTGCGACCGTGATGGTGCGGTAGTCGCTGTGCGCGAGCCCGCCTCCGTCGGTGACGGTGAGGCTGACGGAGTAACTCCCGCCGATGGCGTAGGCGTGACTGGTCGTGACCCCCGTTGCCCCCGCCCCATCCCCGAAACTCCAGTCGTAACTCACGATGCCGATGTCGTCTGTCGAACCGGCGCCCGTGAAGGCGCAATCGAGCCGGGTGCAGCTCTCGCTCATCGCCGCGACCGGGGGCTGGTTCGGGGGCGGAGTGGCGGAAACGGTCGTGGTCTTCGTCGTGGTCGAGGCCAGGCCTTCGCCGTCGGTCGTGGTGAGGGTCACGACGTAGTCGCCGTCTGCCGCATAGGCGTGGCTCACGCTGGTTCCGGTGGCCGCCGTCCCGTCGCCGAAGGTCCAGTCATAGCTGGCGATGCCGAGATCATCGCTCGATCCCGCCGCGTCGAAGCTGCAATCGAGCAGCGTGCAACGATCGGTGAAGCTCGCCACTGGCGCCTGGTTGATCCTTGGTGCCACGGTGAGGGTCCGCGTCGTGCTGCCGGTGAGCCCCATGCCATCGGTCACCGTGAGGCTCACCGTGAAGCTGCCGGCGGTCGCGTAGTCGTGGACGGCCGTCAGGCCGGTGGCGGTGCCGCCGTCGCCGAAATCCCAGTCCCACGCGACGACGGCAGTGTCATCCGTCGAAGGGGCGCCGTCGACGGTGCACACGAGGTAGGTGCAGCTGTCGGTCAATCCTGCGACCGGCGGCTGATTCACCGGCACCGAGACGCTGATGCTCCTGGCCTGGGAGCTGGTGAGCCCCTCGGCGTCGAGGACGGAGAGGGTCACGGTGTAGTCCCCGGCGGCGGCGTAGCTGTGCTGTGCCGAGGCGCCGGTCGCCGTGTTGCCGTCACCGAAGCTCCAGGACCAGGTCGCCACTGCGGCGTCGTCGCTCGAGGCGGACCCGTCGAAGGTGCAGGCGAGATGGAGGCAGGTGTCGGCAAACAGTGCGACGGGAGGATTGTTGAAGCCGGCGGTGATCGTCTGGCTCGCCGTCAGCGTCACGGTGCAATTCGTCGTGGTGCCGCTGCAGGCGCCCCCCCATCCGCTGAACCCGGCGCCGCCGGTCGGCGCGGCGGTCAGCACGGCGCTGCTGCCCTGCGGGAGCTGCAGGGTGCAGAGGCCGCTCGTCTTCCCACCGCTGATGCTGCAGTTGAAGCCGTTCGGCCCCGTCACGGTACCGTCTCCCATTGTCGGTCCTGCCTGCAGGATCAGGGCAACGTTCGGTGGCGGTGCGAAGGCGGCGGTGACCGTCTGTGCGCCGTTGAATGTGACGGTACACGCCGGGGCTGCGCCGCTGCACGCCCCGCCCCAGCCGAGGAAGGTGCCATAGCTCGACGGCGCAGCGGTGAAGGTGAGGATGCTCCCCGTGATCAGCGGATAGCCGCAGCTGCCGCTGGTCGTGCCATTGCTGATGGTGCAGCTGATGCCGAAGGGACCGGACACGGTACCTCCTCCGGTACCGGTTCCCGCCGCAATCAAGACGGCGACCGGCTTGTACTGCGCGAGTTGCGCGGCCAGCGTGCTGACGGTCCCCGCGTAGGCCGGGTCGGCGGCGTGATTGTCGAGTTCGGCGCGGTCGACGTTCAGATCGTACAGCTCGGCATCGCCGTTGGCGTATTCGACGTACTTCCAGCGGTTGCAGCGGATCGCCTGGAACGTGCTGGCGGCGAGCCCGGTGCCGAGCTGCTCGAGGAGGAGGCAGCTCCGTGGCAGGCCGCCGCCCTGGAGCAGCGGCACCAGGCTCAGGCCGTCCACCGCGCTCGCCGGGGTGACACCGGCAAAGGCCGCGAGGGTGGGGGCGAGATCGAGATTCGCGACGATGGTCGAATCGTGGCGCCCGATGCCGCCCGGCAGCCGGATCCACATGGGGACCCGCTGGCAGTCCTCGTAGGGGCAGAACTTGTTGTCGGCAATCCGGTGTTCACCGTAGCTCAGCCCGTTGTCGCTCCAGAAGATGAAGATCGTGTTCTGCCAGCGTCCCTTGGCCTTCAGGGCGGCGATGAGCTTGGCCACGCCGCGGTCCACGCTCTGGAGTGCCGCCTGCGCGTTGCGCCGGAAGTCGTCGATGCTGTCTCGCACGGCCTGACTGAATGGTCCGATCCCCCCGATCCATGCCGGCGATGGCGTCGGCAGGGAATCGAAGGCGAGCGGCCGGAAGGGCGGGTCGCCCAGGAAGGGGGCAAGGTCGGCGGGGAACTCCGGCTTGGGTGCCGAGACGTGACCATTCTGCAGCGCAGAGTGCGGCCCGAACGGGGTCCACATCAGGAAGAGCGGTGTCGTGGCAGGGGCGGAATTGATGTAGTTGGTCGCGATGCTGGCGGTCTGCGTCACCGAGTAGGTTCCGGCCGCGGGCGTCTTGACCACACCGTTGGAGTCGAGCTGGCAGTAATAGGCATCGTCGTCGGAACACCAGTTGGCGACGAACTGGGTCCACCCGGGTGGCACCGCCGGCCCGACCTTTTGCGCCTTGAAGCCATTGAGGTACTTGCCCACGAGGATCGTCCGGTACCCGGCCCCCTTGAGCCAGGTGGCGATGGTAGACGAAGGCTTGAACTTGATGGCGCCGCCGTTGGGGCTGCCGGAGGTCAGCACGCCGGTATTGTGCGAGTAGAGCCCGGTGAAGAAGGTGCTGCGGCTGGGACAGCACTGCGGCGTCGTTGTGTAGGCCTCATCGAACTGCACCGCTTCGGCCTCCAGCAGGGCCGTCGTCAGCGGCATGTAGGACATCTGGTCGAAGCGCTGGTCGTCGCTGATCACCACGACGATGTCGGGGCGCGCCGCGGTCGCGGCGGCGCGGGCCGGATCGCTGACCCTGGAAGGTTCGGATGGGGAGGAGCAGGTTGCCAGCAGGAGAAGGACCAGCGGCAGCAGCTTGCGCATGCGGTGCTCCCAGGCCCTCGTCAGGGCCGAATCAGGCGTCCTGCCTTGCGGTATGTGTTCGGGATCCCGGTGGCCGTGCCCGGAGTGGCGAAGGCGCATAGTCTACCGCGAGGCCGTCAGTTCAGCGTCATTCCGTCCGTGCGATCGGTGTGCACCTCGTTTCGGGGCTCTCCGAGTGCGCCAACTCCGGTGCCGGAGGGCCACGAGCGAGCGGAAGAACACCCCCCGCGTCGCTCGAGACCGGGGCCGAGCTCAATCTGTGGTGTGGGTGTGACGGTGAGGGAGTTCGGGTGACACCGCTGACCCAGGCAGGATCACGACTGTCAGGTGGGTGAAGCTGGCGTCACCCGCGGTGGGAAGCGGGCGCCCAGGGTGTCCGGCTGCCGTCCGCGCGCGCCGCACGACACGGGACGCAAGCAGGCTAGAGGCCAAACCCTTCGGGGTCGGAGTCCCCGCCGCACCGTGCCACCGTCCAGAGCTGGGGCTCCGCCCACGCGATCCACGACCAGACCGGTTCACGCGCGGTCCAGGCCGGAAGGCTGCGGTAGAGCACCTCACAATGCAGTGCAGCGGTGTCCACCGTGTCGGGGGCCAGCCAGGCCACCAGCGAGGGCGGGTGCGACGCGGAGAGCATCACCGCGCCCGTGGAGTCGACGAGGTCGGCGACCTCCATGGCCGCCGGACGATAGAAGTGACTGGGTCGGCCCCCGATCCGGAACGGATCCTTGCCTCCGACCAGCAGGAGTCGTTGTGGGGAGATGCTGTAGATGGCACGCTGCACGCCGATTTCCTGGCGGACTGGAAGCAGGGTACGGAGCATGAGCCCGGTCAGGTTGAGCGGCAGGATCAGCACCACTAGCGCTCGGCCGAGTGAGGCACGCCGGAACCAGGCCAGGAGGTTCGGGTGGTCATCCAGCAGCATTCCGAAGAGAAACGCGGCGAACAGGGCGATCGGGAAGAGGAATCGGAGTTCCTTGTGGGCGAGCAGGCAGTGCCCGCCGAGGAACGCCACCGTCACCCAGGTCAGGGGATGCCGCGGACGCGCGATCCAGGTGCTGATCAACGCCATCCACATCAGCAGACCGACCGGTGGTCCGGCGGCGACGAACAGCTTCGGGAAGTACCACCACCACGGGTAGGCGCCGAAGCGAGTGGCCGCGATCCCGGCCACGACCTGCTGATGCACGTAGCGCCACGGCGTCAGCCCCCATTCGCCGTAGCCCCAGGCGTCGAGGGTCAGGCTCCCGGCGACGACCAGCAGCAGTCCGCCTGCCACCGCTCCGATGCGCCCTAGGCCGGGCCGTCGGGTCCACCACCACCATCCCGCACCTCCGGCGATGAGCAGCACCGCCTGATACCGGGCCGCGAACGCGAGCCCGAGGCAGGCCCCCGCGATGACCAGGTCGCGGCGCCGCACGCCTTCCTCCTGGGCATCGCGGATCAGGGTGGCCATGCCTAACGCAAAAAGCGACCCCGCCCAGGATTCGCTCGAGAAACGCACCGCAAGGTAGGGCACGAACCAGAGGAAGCAGCTGGCGGCCACGGTGGCCCGCCGCGCGGCTTCGGTCCGGAACCAGGGGCGACTCACCTCGAGCAGCCGCCAGAGCGCAGCGGCGTACAGCAGGCCGGAGAGAAGCCGAAGTGCTGCGGCGATGATGAAAGGGTCCCTGACCCCGATTCCATGAAAGGCGCGAGCCACCAGCAGCGCGACCGCCGGCTGAAACCAGGAGCGGATCCGGTCCTGGAACTCCCACGGCATGGCCTCGGCGCGCATGACGCCGAGCTTGACGTCCGCGAACTCGAGGATCTGGAAATGCTCGTCGTTGTGATGGAACCCGATCGACCACCAGGCGGAGATCGTCAGCAGCAGGAGGAGCGCCTGCAGGCAGCGACGTTCGAAGCGCCGGAGGTCGTCCGGGCTTCCCTGCGCGGTGTCACCCGACCGGGTCTGCGTCATTCTGCCTCATGCTGCTCCCTGAACGTCGCGTCTCCCCCTCGACATACGGCATGACGTGATAGAGCGGCCCGCCGTGGCCGCTAGAGTCGGAGGCCGCGACACCGGAATCGAACAGTGGCAGGATGTGCGGGTGCTGGAGATTCGCGGTGGTCTCGATCTCCTTGCGGTTGTGGCGGAACTCGTGCGCGAGATAGACCGTGGCCATCCCGCCCTGACCGAGTTCACGGTCGAGGTGATAGCGATCCTGGAGCGCCTGAGTGAGGCCGAGTGGCAGAGAGGGCACGAGGTGTGAGCGTTGTCGGAGCAGCAGGCACCAATGTGCAGCCTCACAACTCGGTGCGCCACCAGCGACGCCACGCGACATGCGGGAAAAGGGGAGTCTCTTGACCGGAAAAGCGTCGCTGCACCTCCATCGATCCCCTGCGATCACCGTATGAACGGCGCTTCCCCGGACCTTGTGGATTTCCTCAGACGGGGGTGACTAGGAATCACAGGCTGGTTACCCCCGTTTACCCGAGGCTGTCATGCACGACGCTCCGAAGACCATGGGTCAGCAGTTTGGCCGCCGCAGCTGGGCCGAGCCGTGGAAGATCAAGATGGTCGAGCCGCTCACCCAGACCACCGCCGAGGAGCGGATCCGCGCCCTCCAGGCCGCCGACTACAACACCTTCCTGCTCAAGTCCGAGGACGTCTACATCGACCTCCTCACCGACAGCGGCACCGGCGCCATGAGCGACCGGCAGTGGGCCGGGATGATGCTCGGCGACGAGGCCTACGCCGGCAGCCGCAACTTCTACCGGCTCGAAGCCGCCATTCAGCGCCGCTACGGCTACGCCCACATCCTCCCGACCCACCAGGGACGGGGCGCGGAGCACCTGCTGAGCCGCTGCGCCATCACGCCGGGCCAGTTCATCCCCGGCAACATGTACTTCACGACGACTCGCCTGCATCAGGAACTCGCCGGCGGCCATTTCGTGGACGTCATCGTCGACGCCGCGCACGACACCACGAACCTCGAACCGTTCAAGGGGAACGTGGACCTCGACAAGCTCGAGGCGCTGATCAAGAAGGAAGGGGCGGCGAAGATCGCCTACGTGAGCCTCGCCGGCACGGTGAACATGGCCGGGGGCCAGCCGGTCTCGATGGCCAACGTGAAGGCGCTCCGTGCCCTGACCGCGAAGCACGGCATCCGGCTCTTCCTGGATGCGACCCGGATGGCGGAGAACGCCTACTTCATCCAGCAGCGCGAGCCCGGTTACGCCAACGTCCCGGTCGCGGCAATTCTCCGGGAGTTCTGCGACCAGACCGATGGCGCGTGGATGAGCGGCAAGAAGGACAACCTGGTGAACATCGGCGGCTGGCTCGCGGTGAATGACTGGACCCTCTACGAGGAACTCCGCAACCAGATCGTCATCTACGAGGGGCTGCACACCTACGGCGGCATGGCGGGGCGGGACATGGAGGCGATGGCGATCGGGATCGAGGAGTGCCTCCAGGACGACTACATCCGCTCCCGGGTGGGGCAGGTGATGTATCTCGGCGAGCTGCTCACCGACTGGAACATCCCGATCGTGCAGCCGGTCGGCGGCCACGCCGTGTTCCTCGATGCGCGCGCCTTCTACCCGCACATCCCGCAGAAGGAGTTCCCGGCGCAGACCCTCGCGGCCGAGCTGTACCTCGATTCGGGGATCCGGGCGATGGAGCGCGGCGTCGTGAGCGCGGGGCGGAACCCCGCCACCGGCGATCACTACTACCCGAAGCTCGAACTCACTCGGCTCACGATTCCGCGCCGGGTCTACACCCAGGCCCACATGGATGTCGTCGCCGAGTCGGTGAAGATCATCTTCGACCGGCGGATGGAGACGAAGGGGCTCCGGATGACGTACGAGCCGAAGTACCTCCGCTTCTTCCAGGCGAAGTTCGAGCGGATCTCGTAATAGGGGAATCGGCGCCGCTACCCGACCAGCTTGATGGCGGCGCCACAGACGAAGTAGATGACGATCACTGCCGGCAGCGCGAGGTAGGCTCCCCAGCTCTCCCGTCGCGCTGCCGGCAGCTCGTCGCGTACCGCCAGGTACGGCAGCACGTTCACCGCGTGATAGTTCGTCATCGGGTACGGCAGGAAGACGAGCATCGCCGGCGCCGCGGCGAAGAAATAGATCCCCCCATCCCCCAGCGCCTGCGCCGCGCCCATCACCAGCACATACTGCCAGAGAGAGTACTGATAGCGGCTGATGAACCAGTAGATCACCGAGAAGATCACCAGATAGGCGGGCACGGTGAGGAGCAGGTCCACGCCGTAGTGATGGAGGGCGGTGCCAACCGGCATCCCGGGCGTGACGACGAGATTCGGCCGCACCGGCTTCGAGATCATGTGGAACCCCTCGACGACGGCGGCGAGCAGTGTGCCCATCACCACGAAGCGGAGCCGAGGCGAGAGTCCGGGGAGTGCACGCGCCAGGGGCTCCCGGAGCGCGATCTGCACGCCAAGGAAGAGCACGACCAGGATCCGGGTGATGCTCTCCGGGGTGAGGCCGGCGTGCGCGATCGAGAAGCCGATGGCGAGCACTGCCCATGCGCAGTAGAGCAGCGGGCCGGCGCCGAGCCGCGACCGTCTGAGCGGGCCACTGTTCAGATCTGAATCCTCTGGAGGGGTTGGAGGAAAGGTACGAGCTTCTCCCTCGATGTTCTATTCGGCGCCATTGCCAATCCCGCCGCGCGCCCTAGCTTCGCATATCCCCACTGGAGCCGCCTCGTGTCCCGTCGCGCCATCGCTTCGTGCTCGCTCGCCGCAGGTCTCTTCGTGCTGCTCGCCTGCCACGGCGCGCCGAATCAGGATCTTGCGGCCGGTGACGAGATCGCCGCCGACCGCGGGCGGCTTCCCACTGGGGTCAGGCTCGACCCGGTCGGCCGCCGCAGTGAGCTTGGGTCGTTCCCGCTCGCACTGGTCGAGGCGCCGGAGGGGGACCGCGTGGTGGCGCTGCTCAACGGCGCGCGAGAGCAGGGGATCCAGATTGTCGATCCGGCAAGCGGTCGAGTGACGCAGACGCTCCCGCAGCCGGCGGCCTTCATCGGACTCGGCTTCGACCATGCGGGCCGGCGACTCTACGTCTCGGGCGGCAATCAGGACGTCGTCTATCGCTACGACTGGTCCGCCGGTGCGGCGACGCTCGCCGACAGCCTGATCCTCGCCCCGCACGCACCAAAGTCGGACGGCACCCGCTACCCGGCCGGGCTCGCGCTCTCACCCGACGACCGTTTCCTCTATGTCGCGGAGAACCTCGCCGACTCGCTGGCGGTGATCGATCTCGGTACCGGTGCGGTCGTCGAGCGGGTCGCCGCCGGAAGCTACCCCTACGGGGTCGCGGTGGCGCCTGACGGAACGGTGTTTGTCTCCGCCTGGGGCGGGTACGAGGTCCGCGCCTACACGCCGCGCGACACGCGCCTCTCCCTCCGCGCCACGATCCCGGTCGGTCGGCACCCCTCGACCCTGCTGCTCAACCACAGCGGTACCCGGCTCTTCGTCACCTCGGCCAGCACCGACCGGGTGGCGGTCGTCGATGTGCAGCACGATCGGGTGCTCACCCAGCTCTCCGACAGCGCGCCGTCGGGCCCGGGCGAGGGGAGCACGCCGAACGGCCTCGCGCTGTCAGCGGATGAGACTCGGCTCTACGTGGCCGAGGCGGACAACAACGCCGTCGCGATCTTTGCGCTCTCGCCGGCGAGTTCGGGTGTCGCATCGGCGGCTGCTTCCGATCGCCTGTCGGGCCGGATTCCGGTCGAGTGGTATCCCTCGGCGCTTCTCGTCCGGCGGGACACTCTTCTCGTCGTCAATGCCAAGGGCCGCGCGACGGGCCCCAATCCGGGAGGCAAGCAGCCTGGCAGGCGTGCGGAGGCCCCGCGCAGCTACACCCTCGATCAGACCACCGGCTCGCTCTCGGTGGTGTCGCTCGCGGGACTCGGCGCCACGGAGCTGGCGGCGCTCTCGAACCGGGTTGCCCATGCGAACGGGTGGGATCTGCGGCCTGCGGGCGCAGCGTGGCCGCCGTTCGAGCACGTCATCTACCTCATCAAGGAGAACCGCACCTACGATCAGCTCTTCGGTGACCTGACCGCCGCCGATGGCGACACGACACTTCTCTTCTTCCCCCGGAGCGTGACGCCGAATCATCACGCGCTCGCCGAGCGGTTCGGGATCTTCGATCGCTTCTTCGTGAACGCCGAGGTGAGTGCCGACGGACACAACTGGACCACGGCGGCCTACGCGACTGACTATACCGAGAAGACGCTGCCGTCGGCCTATTCCGGCCGGGGGCGGAGTTACGACTACGAGGGCACCAATCGCGATCAGCGGGTGGACGACGATGCCGCCGAGCCGGCGGCGGGCTATCTCTGGGATCTCGCGCACCGGAAGGGGATCACCTTCCGGAACTTCGGTGAGTTCGTGCTGGAGGAGGGGAAGCGGGAGGGGCCGGTGCCGGCGTGGTATCGCGGGCTCAAGCCCTTCCTCGAGGCCAGCACCGACAGCGGCTTCCCGGGATTCGATGTGAATGTGCCCGACCAGGTGCGCGCCGATCGCTGGCTCGAGTCGCTCGCCGAGTGGGAGCGCACCGGCGCGATGCCGGCGCTGCAGATCCTCCGGCTCCCCAACGATCACACCGCCGGGGCACGGGCCGGAATGCCGACACCGCGCGCCTACCTCGCCGACAACGACCTCGCGCTCGGGCGGGTGATCGCGGCGCTGTCGAAGAGCCGGTTCTGGAAGAGCACCGCCGTCTTCGTGGTCGAGGATGACGCGCAGGACGGTCCCGATCATGTGGACTCGCACCGGTCCCCCTTCCTGCTGATCTCCGCCTGGAACCGGCCGCACGTCTGGCATCGCTTCACCAATACGACCGATGTGCTGGCGACGATCGAGTCGATCCTCTCGCTCGAGCACCTGTCGCAATTCGACGCCTACGCGCGGCCGCTCCGCGGGGTCTTCGCCGACGCGCCGGACACGACGCCGTATGTCGCGCTCACGCCGAGTGTGCCGCTGACCGAGAAGAACCTGGCGAACGGGCCGGGGGCCCGCGAGTCATCGAAACTCGATTTCAGCATCGAGGATCTGGCCGACGACGACCAGTTCAATCGGGTGCTCTGGCTCGCGATCAAGGGAGACACGCCCTATCCCGGGCCGACCCGGCTCACGGCGGCGGGGTCGCTGAGGTAACCGCGACTCTGGCCCGCCGTGGCGCTTGCCCGTAACTTCCCTCCATGCCCAACCCGCGCCCGGTGGCCCTCACTTCCCGGCGAAGCTTCCTGTCGATCAGCGCCGCGGCGCTGGTCGCGTTCTTGCCTCCCGCCCCGAAGCGGCGCATGCCGTGGATGACGATGTGCCATGCCCCGCGGCACGGCGGGCCGCATGTCCATCCGGAGCCCCGTCCCGGCATCACCGCCGAGAAGGTGCCGACCGCCGAGCAGCTCGGCGCGTGGGCCGAGGCGATCCCGGCCTTCGACGACGTCCGCCAGATCCCCGAGATCATCGATGGCATCCGCTGTCACTGCGGCTGCGCCGACGATCCCAGCTTCTACTCGCTCCTCTCCTGTTACGAAGGCAGTGAGGCGATGGCCCGCTACTGCCCGATCTGCCAGGGCCAGGGCCGGCTTGCGTTCCGGCTGCATACCGCGGGCAAGTCGCTCGACGAGATCCGCGCCGCGGTCGACGCCCGTTTCGGTTGACCGCTTCCCGTTTCACCATCCCGGAGTCACGATGACCGCTCTCGCCACGCGTGGGTTTGTTGCGTCCCTGGCGCTCTCGCTCGCGCTCGCCGCGCCGGCACACGCTCAGATTCGCGCCAGCGAACGGGGCGCCGTCTCCCAGACGATCGATGGGACGGTGATCACGGTGGACTACGCCCGGCCTCAGCTCCGCGGACGGAGCCCGATCTTCGGCGGATTCGTGCACTGGAAGGAGGTGTGGACGCCGGGCGCAAACTACGCCACCACGATCGAGGTGACCCGCAACGTCCATCTCGACGGACACCTGCTGCGGCCGGGGAAGTACTCGATGTGGATCGTGGTGGAGCCGGAGCAGTGGACCATGGTCCTGGATCCGCAGGCTCGTCTCTATCACACCGATCCACCCGACTCGAGCGCGGGGCAGCTCCGCTATGTGGTGCATCCGACCGAAGGGCCGGCGACGGAGATGCTCACCTTCGAGTTCCTCGACGTGCACGCGAATGGCGCGATTCTCCGGCTCCGCTGGGGCACCACGCAGCTCGACACCAAGGTCGCCGTCGAGCCGAAGCACCGGCTCTCGACCGATCTCGCCGATGCCCAGCCCTATCTCGGCAGCTACTTCTTCCGCTGGACCGGCGATACCTCGCCGCCGTCGAAGCTGACCTTCGTCCACGAGGACGGGATGCTCGTCGGCAACTGGGTCCCCGCGCCCTGGAAAGAGGCCGCGAAGGTGGTGCTGGTGAAGATCGCCGACGACTGGTTCATGGTGGGGACGATCGAACATGGCGAGGTCACCGACCTGATGCCCGAATTCGTCTTCGAGTTCTCGAGGAAGGGCGGCAAGCCGGCGGCGTTCGAGGTACGCGGGGAGCGGGACGTGCTGATGGCAGCCGCGACCCGGGAGTGATCCCGGGCGCTACTTCTGCTGCAGCTTGCTCTTGAGCTCCTCGCTCCAGTTGTCGACGAAGACCAGCTGGGACGTCCCCTGGCCGGACGAGTCATCGAGCGAGCGGAGCATGACGAAGCGCTGATCGTCCGGTGTCACGTCGTAGGCGCGGTAGGCAGGGGCCCTGGCGAAGCGCTTCGCATCGAACATCGGCCGGGCCGAGCCGGGCGAGAATGAGGGCGTCGTCGTCACCGGCACCGTCATCATCTCTCCCGATGAGGCACGGTAGAAGACCTCCCGGCCGCTCCGGCTCCAGAGCGGCTCCGAGCCGCCGGCGGCGCTGAGCTGCCAGCGCCCGTCGTCCGCCTTCGGAAATGGCCGCACGTAGATCTCATCCCGCCCCGATTCGTCCGACTGATACGCAATGAACCGCCCGTCCGGCGAGAGTGTCGGGGCGCGCTCCTCGAACTTGGCCGTCGCCACGATCGGGAGCAGGGTGGTGTCCTCGCCCGGTCGGAGCGCCGAGATGTCGCGCGTGGGCTGGGTGTTCCGCACCACCAGCCACTTGCCGTCGTGCGACCAGAGCGCCTCGGCGACCGACAGGCGGGAGCTGTAGAGCCGTTCCGGCGTGCCGCTGCCATCGGATCGTTTGCGATAGATGGAGGCGTTGTTGTTGCCGGGATCGGCGATGTAGGTGACCTCGCGTCCATCCGGCGACCAGGTCGGACGGTACTTGAGGAAGTCCTCGAACGTGAGCCGCGACAGCGGTCCGTGGTCGAGCTTCTTGATCCAGATGTCCGAGGTGCCCTCGCCCCCGATCGCGACCGCGAGCGAGCGGCCATCCGGCGAGAGCGTCATTCCCCCGTTGAAGGGACGATTGTAGATCCATCCCGAATCGATCGCGGTCATGGTGCCGCTCCGGCTGACCCAGACCGGCTCGACCCGCTCACGCACCTGCTGCGGCTGCCCAGCGTAGTAGACCAGGTCGCCGTGCTCCGACACATCGAACTCGGTGGTATAGCCGCCGATCACGGTCATTCCGGTGAGCACCGGGAGTGCCGGCCCGGTTGTTGTCAGGCGCTTCTCGTCGAACGGGACCAGTACGGCCGAGCCGTCGGGGCGTGCGACGAGGAGGTGCCCCGAGGGGAGGTAGCGGGCCCGGATGCCACGGAGCAGCACGCGTGAGGTGCGGGTCTTGAAGTCGACCACCGCGATGTCGCCCTCGGTGGCTCGGGTTGGGCCGTAGAAGATCGCATACACGAGCCCCCGCCCGCCTGGCAGGAGCGCCGGGAAGACATGCGCGAAGGCGTGTGTCACCGTGTCGAGCGAAGTGATGATCTCGATCGGGCCGCCGTGGGCAGGGACGCGCACGATCCCGTTGCTTCCGCCGAAGCTGGCGTTGCAGTAGATGAAGTCGTCCCGTCCCCAGGCGCATCCGCCAGAAGAGCGCAGTGAGTCGGTTACCAGGGTGGGCGGCCCCCCCTCGACCGGCATCGTCATCAGGCCGTCGTTCGCGTCGGAATAGAAGGCGATCTGCTTTCCATCCGGCGAAAACGCGGGGCTCGAAGCCCGCTCCGTGCCGGGGAGCGGCCGGGCGTGGAGCTGGTCCCGGTCGCGGATCCAGAGCTGCAGGACGCCGGCGGCGGAGCGGCCGAGGTAGGCCAGCCGTCCACCGTCCGCCGAGAGCGCCATGACACTGACCTGGGCGGTGGAAAGCGTGCCTTCCCCCGTCAGCTCGACCGCGTAGCGGCGCACCGCTCGGCCTGTCATCGATTGCGGGCGCATCCACCCCCAGGCGGCGAACGCGGTCGTCACGACGAGCGCCACGCCCAGTGCCGCGGTCAGACGGCGGCTGCCTGGGGGGGCTACACCCGGGCGGAGCGCCGTACCGGCCCGCGCCCTGGTGGCGGAAGTCTCGCTGGCGAGTGCCGCTGCAAACTCCGCCGCCGTCGCGAACCGATCTGCGGGGAGCTTCTCGATCGCGGTGAGCACGGCCGCCTCGACGTGCGGCGGAATCGTGTGCCGCTGCAGCGTCAGCGCACGGGGCGTCTCGGTCATCACCCGTGCGATGATCGCCTGCGCGGTGGCGCCCTGGAACGGCGGTTCCGCCGTCAGCATCTCGTAGGTGACGCAGCCCAGCGCGTAGATGTCCGCCCGGGCCGTGATCTCGCGTTCGCCCATCGCCTGCTCGGGGGCCATGTAATGCGGGGTGCCGAGCGACATCCCCGTCTCGGTCATGCGGGTGCTGCCGGCCTTGCTTGCCGCCAGCGCGATGCCGAAGTCGGCGACCAGCGCGCGACCATCGTGCAGCAGGATGTTCTCCGGCTTGATGTCGCGATGGATGATGCCTCGGCGATGGGCGTAGTCGAGTGCGCCGGCGACTTCGCTTGCGATCCGCACCGCGTCGGCGATCGGGAGCTGCTTCTCCCGGGTGAGCCGGTCGCGCAGCGATTCCCCCTCGATGAGCGGCATCACGTAGAAGAGCTGGCCCGCCACCTCGCCGCTGTCGAAGAGTGGCAGGATGTGGGGATGCTGCAGCGCGGCGGTGGTCTTGATCTCCGCCAGGAAGCGTTCCGCGCCGATCACCGCGGCGAGCTCCGGCCGGAGGACCTTCACGGCGACGTGGCGATCGTGCCGGAGATCCATGGCGAGGTAGACCGTTGCCATGCCGCCGTGGCCGAGTTCCCGCTCGATCCGGTAGCGGTCGGCGAGGGCATCCTTGAGGCGGGTGTACAGATCGGTCACGTGGCAGCGGGGTGAGGGGAGCCCGAAGATGCGGCGGAACGGGGCGGCTGGCTAGGGCTGTCCCACCTGGCCGATGCGCTGCCGCAGGCTGGCGCAATGGACGGTGGTGTGGCCTCGCGCTACCACATTCTCGCGTCGCCGGGTGGCCGCACAGGATCGGACCCATCGCCGAGCGGCGCACCCGGCTCCGCTCGCTTGCGGCAGCGCTTCGGCCGTGCCGGGACCGCTTCAGGGTACGGTTGGGGCCCCCGCCGCGAGCAGGAGCACCCCATGCGCGGGGACGTGTGCCGAGTACCCCGCCTGGAGGGTTCCCGCACTCTGCTGCCTCCAGAGATCGCGAAGCGGCGCGCCTCCCTCGAGCCCGAGTTCGGCGGGATCGATCGTGAGGGTCCTGAACTCCGCGCCGAGGTTGAAGACGCCGATCGCCGTGCGGCCATCGGCCAGCGGCCGGACCCAGACCTCCCAGTCATCGCGATTCAGCACTCGGCGTGCAGCCGTGCCAAGCGGGTCCTGATCGACGGCGATGACCTCGTCGTTGGTGAGGAGGTTCAGCGTGAAGGGGTCGAGCTGGGTGAGATCGTTGCCGAGCAGGAGCGGGGCGGCGAGCAGACTCCAGAGCGTGATGTGACTGTACTGCTCGTCCGGGGTGAGGCGCGACGGGTGTGGCGTACCGCCCCAGCCGACGACGCCGACCACCAGCATGTCGGGGTCGTTCCAGTGCCCCGGCTTCGCGTAGGGGGCGGAGACGTCCTGCGAGTTCGCGATGTCGCGGACACTCTTCCATTCGTCCTCGATGTCGCCGGTGGTGCGCCAGGAGTTGCCGCCGACTACCGGTCCCCAGGTCCACACCTCCTTGAGCCCGTACTGGCAGAGGCTGAAGACGATGTCGCGCGGCTGGGCGCGGAGCGCCTCGTTCATGAGCAGGTAGGGCTTCTGATGCTCCTCGAGGGTCGGCTCCTTCGTCATGAGCCGCATGTAGCTGCAGAGATCGTACTTCAGGTAGTCGATCCCCCAGCGGGCGTAGCTCTCCGCGTCCTGCCGTTCATGCTCGTAGGAACCCAGGAAACCGCCGCAGGTGCGCGGACCGGGAGAGGAGTAGATCCCGAAGCGGAGCCCGTGAGCGTGCAGTTCGCCGCTCAGGCCGCTCATGTCGGGGAACTTCGCGTTGGTGAGGATCTCCCCATTCGGCGCGCGCTGCTCGGCCTCCCAGCCATCATCGATGTTCACGTAGGTCCAGCCGTGCGCGGCGAGTCCGCTCTCGAGCAGGGCGTTCGCGCTCGCGCGGACCTTCGCCTCGTCGACGCTGAGGCCGTAGACATTCCAGCTGTTCCACCCCATCGGCGGGGTGAGGGCGATGGTCTCGCCCACCCGGATCGCGAGCGCCCGTTCGGCGGTCCCGCGCGAGTTGGTCGCACGCAGCGTGACGCCGTAGTCGCCCGCGGTTGAGATGCTGCCGCTGATCACCCCCGTCACCGAGTCGAGTCCCAGGCCGGTGGGCAGGTGGGTCGCGGAATAGCGGAGCGGCGGTTCGCCCGTCGCGGGGATGCGAAAGATGAAGGGCGAGCCGGGACGCACGCCCGCGATGCGGGCGCCATTGATCCGCGGCTGCGGCCCCTCGGGTGGCGTCAGGAAGTAGGGCATCGAGGCCGTGGCCGCCAGCGACGCGCCAGTGGTCGCCTCGGTGTAGCGATAGCGCACCTCGATGCCCGCGCGAGCAGGCGTCGTGATCGTCGCGTCTCCGCTGCCGTTGGCGGGAAGGGCAAGCGGAAGACTCCGGCGCGCGAGCGTCCTGCCGGTTGCCGCGTCACGGACCTCGTAGCTCAGGCGGCCGCGCAGCCGCACCGGGAAGCTGTTGGCGAGATGCAGCGTGGCGCTCACCTGGCCGGGGGCATAGCGATACCGGATACCTGAGGGATCGAGGCTCACCCCATCGACGATCTCCGTCATGCGGAGGTAGGGCATGTCGCGGTAGAAGCCGCCGCCACCATCGCCGTCGTAGACCCGGATGGCGATCACGTTGTCGCGGTCCCAGCGGATCAGTCCGGTCGCGAGGTCCACGTGATAGCTGCGCGGGGTCGTCCACCGGGTATCGTACCCGCCGGAGTCGCTCGGGAACTGCCCCGTCTTTCCGATCTTCACGCCGTTGAACCAGGTCTCATCCACGTCGTCGATGCCCGAGAGATAGACCGTCAGCCGCTGCCGCCAACGCGCGTGCTCTCTGAGTGACGTCGGAATGACCACGTGGATCCGGTACCAGGACCAGCCATCGTACCCCGCGAACCCCTGGGTCTCATAGTTCGCGAGCGTCGAGATCTCCTTCCACGAGCGGTCATCGAAGTCGGGCCGGCTCCGCGCGGAGTCATCGCCGGTGGCGAATCGTGCACGGGGCAGTTCGAGGCGGTCGGATTGTGCGGCGAGGGGGTGCAGGCCTGCGGACAGGCTGAGCGCGAGCATCAGGCCTGCGGTGACCGGCTTCATCGAGAGCTCCTCAGGTGGATCGGCGGCGGGTGGCTGGTGTCGGATGGATCTCGGCGTGGATACAGTGCGTCAGCCCCACAGGGGTCGCGCGACCATCACGCCAGTGGCGCGCCGGATCGCGGCGACGTACTCCGGCAGCGCGGTGCGGGTGACCTCGACCACACCGCCGGAGAGCGGCGCATGGAGGACCCGGAGGACGCCATCCTCGCTCCGGTGCGCCATGGCCGCATGGGTCACGTCGAGACCGGGAATGGCGGTGGCAAAGGCCAGCACGTCGCCAGTCTCGATGCGGTCCGCGACCTCGGCGATGCGCGCCGCGGGGACGAAATGCCGAGTGGTGCCGTCGAGCCGGCGCTCCATCGCGCCGATCTCCTGGAAGACGCGTTCGTCGGTGAGCGCGGGATAGCTCGCGCGATGCGACGACATGAAGCGGAGCGGCCGGGTATCCTCGACGCCGCCCAGTTCCACACCGAGATCATGCACCAGCCCACGGGAGGCGCCGTCGCTGATCCACTCGCTGAAGTAATGAAGGCGCGAACTGTACCCCGCGCGGACGCCGTCACGGTAGCGCATCCGCTGGATTTCCTCGCCGAACTCGCGCCAGGTCGGCTCGATCACGGAGCCCGGTGACCGACACCCCACTGCCGCCACCCGCGCGACGGCCAGGCAGGACTCGACCAGCGTGACGCAGTCGAAGTGGGTGAGCGAGAGGGTGAGCGGCTCGGTCTGGGTCGGGCTGCCGCCGGCGCGCAGGTAGGCCTCGAGCGTTCCCGGTTCGTACGGTGTGCCGGCCGCCAGCTCACCTACCCGAACCGCGCACCTTCCCAGCGGGACATCGCCGCGCGAGAGCCCCTCGGCGCTCAGCCGGCTGGTCCACGCCGTGAGCCGCTCCTCGTCCGGATCGAACCGGAGCATCGCGAGGAGCGGACGGGGCAGGCCGAGCGCCGCGCCGGCGAGGAGCCCGGCGCGAAGCGCGTCACGACGGGAGTACCAGAGACTCATGGCTGAGTGCGCTGAGGCATGCGCTGATACTACAGCCTGAACGGCCGGAGTGCATCACCTCGCGGAAAGCAGCGAGGGATCCCGGCGGGATGGCAGGGCCATCTTTTCGGGATCCCTCGGTGCCGACCACGGCTCGGCGGGGCGAACTACTCGGCGTAGACGCGAACCGCGACCAGATCGTCGGGGTGGCGGAGATTGTGCAGGTAGTAGCCGTCGTCGATGAGATCGATGTAGACGTCGTCGGTCTCATACCAGTCGTCAGCCCAGCTCTCGGGCCAGGGATCGACGAGCCGGAACCAGTAGCCGCCGAACTGGAAGCGGGGGAAGCCGCCGATGACGACTCGCGGAAGCCCATGCACCCGGAAGGGGTGGTCCCGGCCGAAGGCGTCGCGGAAGCGGTCGGACGGGATGCGGAATCCGTCGTAGCCTCCCCGTTCGCGCCAGTCATGATGCTCGTACCGCCAGGTGTGCGCCCGGCGCCGCTGCCAGTCTTCGCGCTGATCCCGGTCATCGTTCTGGCGCTGGGGCTGCGCCTGGGGTTCGCGGGAGGTCAGGCCGGGGGGAACCGGCTTCGCGTCGGGCTGTCTCCGCTGCCCGCGGTCGTCCTGCCCCTGCTTGGGCTTCTCCTGGGAGACCTGCCCCACCGCGGGGGCGGCCGCCGCCAGTGAAAGAAGCAGCGCCCCGGCGATCCGGGCTCTCGCTGACCGCATATCGTTACCCTCCTCTGCTGTTGCCTGACTCTGTTCGAAGCCTCACCTCAACTACGGGGTGAAACAGACATCCGTTGAGATCCGCTGCCTGAAGGCCGGGCAGGAGTCTCGTGATGGCCGGGTCAGGTGCCCGGGACCCGCAGCGGCCCGGTGCTGTTCGATGTGCCGCTCCCGAGCTGGCCACTCGTGCCCGCCCCCCAGCAGTAGACTCCGCCCGCCAGCGCGACCCCACAATACCCCTGCGACTCCCCGACAATGACACCGTAGAGCTGCCCCTGGGCCGCGGCGACCGGGGTGTCGAAGTGCACGGTGCTGCCGACCGGAGTGGTGCCGAGTTCACCGGCACTGTTGCTGCCCCAGCAGTAGGCCGAGCCATCGTCGACGAGCCCGCATTCGGCGTAGCGGACCGACTCGATCGATGAGAAGCGGAGCGAGGTGGCGACGCGATTCGGATGATGGTAGGTGAGGTCGCCGGCGTTCCTCGGTGGCAGGACGTCGATGCCCCAGCACCAGGTGACGCCGTCACCCGTGAGCGCGCAGGTGTGCAGTCCGCCCGCGCTCAGCTGCCGGAATCGGTGCCCACCAGCCACCGGTCCGGGATGTTCGGTGTATTCGAAGACGCTGTCGACGCCGAGCTGGCCATGGTGGTTGAGGCCCCAGCACCAGGCCGATCCCTCCGTCGTGAGGCCGCAGACGTGGCCGTTGCTGCTCACGCTGAGCCGGTCGAAGTGGTGCCCGCCACTCACCATGACCGGGGTCCGGCTGCAGGCGCCGTCGGGGCAGGAGTCCGCGGCGGGGGCGCCTAACTGGCCAAAGGTGTTCAGTCCCCAGCACCAGGCGACACCGGTGGCGGTGAGGCCGCAGCTCTCGTCGCCGCTCGCCGCCAGCAGGGTGAGGGTCAGGTTGCCGGCCACCTTCGCCGGTGCCGTTGCGCAGGGACCGAGGGGACAGGCACCGCTGGAGGGCGCGCCGAGTCCGAGCTGCCCGTTGCGGTCCGAGCCCCAGCACCACGCTTCCCCCAGTGGTGTGAGGCCGCAGGTGTGCGACTCCCCCGCCGCGATGCTGGTGAAGCTCCGACCGCCACTCACCGGGGCCGGGCCCGCGGTCACGGGTGTCGAGTCGCCGCCGAGTTGCCCGTCGCTGGCCCGGCCCCAGCAGATCGCATGGCCCGCGCCGTCGAGCAGGCAGTTGTGGCTGGCGCCGGCGGCCACCTGGCCGCTGACCGGGTCGAGTCCGGTGAAACCGCTGCCGGGCCCGCTGGCACCGTCGCAGGCGAGCAGGAGAGACAGCAGCATCAGTCTGCGTGTTTGCACCGCGTGCGACCATTCAACCCGCATTCGACTCTTCCTCCCCACTCGCTGGTCGTCCGCTGATGACGACGGATGCTTTCTGCTCGACCGCCGGAGACGCTCGCCGGTCGGCGCGGGCGCACCGGCGGCCCCGAACCGGGTCCGCCCCGGGCGTCTCTCGCTTCCCTTCCGGCCAATCCGGTGCCATTGTTTGGCACCCTCAATCTCGTGGACAACCGTGTTTCGAACTGCCATCGCCGGTGCAGTCGCCCTTGGCGCGCTCTGCATCGACCCGACGGACGGCCGTGCGCAGCAGCGTTCAGTACCGCTCCGGGTGCAGCGCGCCGAAATCGTGGACCGACAGGGCTTCGAGAAGCCGCTGGTCGCGTTCACCCTGCTCATGCCGGCCGGCTGGAAGGCGCAGGGCGCCGTTGAATGGACGCCCATCGGCCAGTGCGGTCCGATGTATGTCGTCAACTGGAAGGCGGTCGCGCCCGACGGGGGCGGCGCCATGCAGGTCATCCCCGGGGAGAAGTGGAACGCCTCGACGATTCCCGGCCAGCAGCCCGACAACTGTCTGCACTCCGATGTCTCCACCACCCGGTCCTATCTGGAATGGTGGACCCGGCGGAACCGTCCGGGGGCCCGGGTGCTCGACTATCGCCCGCTCCCCCAACTTCTCGAAACGCTCAAGGGCCTCGAGACGTCGCGGCCGGACCTCGGCATGCGCACCTGGGTGGATGCCGGTGAACTGCTCATTGCCTACGAGGTGGCGGGCCGCCAGGTGCGTGAGGCGATCACGAGCATCAACGCATTCACGCATACCCGGATGCCGTCGCTGGACCCGCGCCAGTCGATGGAGCTGCTGCAGGGCGAGACGCTGTCCGCCTTCTCGATGCGGATGCCGGCCGGCGCCCTGGACTTCAAGCAGGTCGCTGCCCTGCGTCAGGCGATCCACGTCGCCCCGGAGTGGAACGCCCGGATCCGGCAGGGGGCCGACGAGCGGTCGCGGATCGCGACGGAAAGCAACCGGGTCATCGCGGAGCAGAACCGCCGCGGGGCCGCCGAACGATCGGAGATCATCGCCCGCACCGGGCGCGAGGTCAACGACATCCAGATGGGCACCTGGCAGAGCCGGAACGAGTCGATGGACCGCACCCAGCGGGAGTCGATCGAGTCGATCCGCGGTGTCGAGACCTACAACGATCCGAAGTACGGCGGGACGGTCCAGCTCTCGAACCAGTACCCGCACGCCTGGCAGCTCACGGACGGATCCTACGTCCTGACCGATGACGTCAACTTCGATCCGCAGCGCGCCTTCGGTGTCGCCGGCCAGCGCCTGAAGGTCACCCCATGATGAGGCCCTCCATGACACGGTCGACCCGGTTCCTGCTCCTCGTGGTGCTCGCGTCCATCGCCCGTCCGGCGTTCGCGCAGGACAGCTTCGGCGGGAATGCGCCGGTGACGCCTCCTCCACGCACGGAACAGCCCCCGGCGGCGGGGTCACCCTACGGACCCGCACAGGGCGGTGCGGCCGATCTCGACCGGCTCATGCAGCAGGAGCGTCAGGACTTCGGCGTGAAGCCCACCGCCGAGCTGCACACCGGGCCGATGCATGCGCCCACTCCATCGACCATTCCCGGTGGACAGGTGATCACCACGAAGGGGCTGCTCCCCCTGCTCGCCAACACTGAACTCGGCGCGCTGCTGTTCGATGTCCTGGGGGGAGCGGAGATGATCCCCGGGGCGCACCCCGCGGCGCCGGCCTCGCAGCCCGGCTCCTTTCACGACCAGAACCAGCAGGACTTCGGGCGGTACCTGCAGTCGCTGACCCGGGGGAACATGGAAACGCCCCTCGTCTTCTACTGCCTCTCGAGTCACTGCTGGATGTCCTACAACGCCTCGCTCCGCGCCATCAACCTCGGCTACCGCAATGTGCTCTGGTATCGCGGAGGCATCGAGGCGTGGAAGGCGGCGGGCCAGCGGGTGCAGCAGGCAGGCGGAGGGCCGCAGTAGCCGCAGCCGCCGTTCGTCACCCGGGGCTTCGGCCCCGGGTGCCACCCGCCGGGTTTGCCTCCACTCTTCGATCTACTTCGAGCGGTCTACCTCCTCGTCGCATCGTTCGACCGATGGTCCTCCCCCGGCCGCAAGCCTATATGTGCACCATCCGGCGAACGCCGGCGGGAGCGCAGACTGTCTCGAGGAAGGGTCATCATGTCCAGGTCGGAACGCAGGTCCGCGGTGCCGAACATCGTCCTGTCGCTCGTCGCGGGCATCGGCCTCGCGGCGCTCAGCGCGTGCGCGGTCTCGCAGCAGCAGGAGGTGCAGCTCGGCGCCTCCACCGCGGCGGAGATCGACACCACGCTGCCCCTCATTCACGATGGGGCGGTCAACAGCTACATCTCGTCGCTCGGCAACCAGCTCGCGAGGGTCACCGATACCCGCGGCCTGGCCTGGCACTTCACGGTCGTGGACAGCCGCGAGGTGAACGCCTTTGCCCTGCCGGGCGGCTGGATCTACGTCAACCGCGGGCTGATCGAGCGGGCGCAGAACATGAGCGAAGTGGCCGGCGTGATCGGGCATGAGATCGGGCACGTGACGCGCCGCCATACGGTGCAGCAGATGCAGCAGTCGCAGGAGGTCGGCGGCGGCGCCGTGCTGCTCTGCACGCTCACCAAGATCTGCAACGGCAGCACAGGACAGGCCGCGGTCAACGTCGCGGGGAGCGCGCTCTTCGCCAAGTTCAGCCGGAGTGATGAAGCGGAGGCGGATGCCGAAGGGGTCAAGACGACCATCAAGGCGGGGATCGATCCGAACGGCATCCCGGAGATGTTCCGGATCCTGCTCGACGAGCGAAAGTCCAACCCGTCCGCAGTGGACGCCTTCTTCGCCTCACACCCGCTCGAGGAGGATCGCATCGCGTCGACCCAGGCGCAGATTGCGACCTATCCCGCGGCGAGTCTCAAGGGCCTCACGCGGGACACGAAGGCCTTCCAGGACTTCCGGCGCCGGCTGATGTCGCTGCCGCCCTCACCGACGCCGAAGCCCAACGCACCGTAAAACCAGCCACCAGGCACTAGGCACTTAGTGCCTAGTGCCTGGTGCGTTCAGAGCGAAGCCAGATCGATCACGAACCGGTACTTCACGTCGCTCTTGAGCATCCGCTCGTACGCCGCGTTGATCTGCTGAATCGGAATCAGTTCGATGTCCGACACGATGCCTCGCTCGGCGCAGAAGTCGAGCATCTCCTGGGTTTCCCGAATGCCACCGATGAGGGACCCCGCCAGCTGCCGGCGCTTGGCGATCAGGCTGAATGCGCTCGGTGAAGGATGCGGCTGGTCGGGAACGCCGACGAGACAGAGGGTGCCGTCGCGCTTGAGCAGGTTGAGATAGGCGTCGAGGTTGTGCGGCGCCGCGACGGTATCGAGGATGAAGTCGAACCGGCCGGCATGCTGCGCGACCTCCTTCGCGTTCGAGGAGATGATCACCTCGTCGGCGCCGAGCCGCTTCGCATCCGCCGCCTTGCCGGGTGAGGTGGTGAACAGCGACACCCCAGCGCCCATCGCGTGCGCGAGCTTTACGCCCATGTGGCCGAGCCCGCCGAGACCCACGATGCCGACGCGATGTCCCTGGCCGACCTTCCAGTGGCGGAGCGGAGAGTAGGTCGTGATCCCGGCGCAGAGCAGGGGCGCCGTGGCGGCCGGATCGAGCTTCGGCGAGACCTGAAGCACGAAGTCCTGGTCGACCACGATCTGGTCGGAGTAGCCGCCGTAGGTGGATCCTCCCAGAATGGGATCGGGGCTGTTGTAGGTGAAGGTGATCGTCTTCTGGCAGAACTGCTCCAGTCCATCCCGGCAGTCGGGGCAGGTGCGGCAGGAATCCACCATGCAGCCGACGGCGGCGATGTCGCCCACCTTGAATCGAGTCACCCGCGGACCGACCTGCTTCACTCGCCCGACAATTTCGTGACCTGGCACCATCGGAAAGCGGGATCCGCCCCATTCATCGCGGGCCTGGTGGAGGTCGGAGTGACAGACCCCGCAGAAGAGGATCTCGATGTGGACGTCTTTCGGTCCCGGCGAGCGGCGTTCGAAACCGAAGGGGGCGAGGGGAGAGCTTGCGCTGGCTGCTGCCCAGCCGCGGCTCGGAATGCGAGTGATGGATGCGGTGGTCATCGGATGCAGAGCCTTGAAGATGAGGACGTCGCTGGCGTCGGCGCGTATGCGCCACTCGCCCTGTTACCCCGGACGCCTTGGTACGATCACCGTGGAAACTAGTCGCTGGACGACTTCCCCAAGAGTGTTGAACGTCTCGCTCGTGAGAGTGACGACGCCGTGGCTGGGCCGGGTGCGGGAAGGGCGAGCGGTCGTGACTTCCGAATGGACGCTCAGGGTATCGCCCGGACGGACCGGCCTGAGCCAGGCGATCTCTGCGCCGGCGCCAACGAGGCCCCCCGCCAGCGGTGCGCCGCCCTCCACCAGCAGTCGCATCGTGATGCTGGCAGTGTGCCAGCCGCTGGCGGCGAGACCCGCGAAGGGACCCGCGAGGGCGGCCGTCTCGTCCAGATGGAAGGGCTGCGGGTCGAAGGCGCGTGCAAAGTCGATGATCGCGTCGCGGTCCACGGTGTAGGAACCGCTCTCGAACGTCCTGCCGACGGTGAGGTCCTCGAAATAGAGCTGATCGCTCATGGCGACTCCGTCCCGGGGGTGGTGGGTAGGATGATACTCACTCCGCCCGCCACCCCGAATCGTCGCGGCTTCGCTAGAACCCCGTCGTCACCGCGGTTGCGGGCGCCCCGGCCTGCGCCGCGGGCATCGCGGTGCGGTGCCCGCCCTGGTCGCTCGCCAGGCTCGGTCGCTCCGCGACGGTGACATCCTGGGTGAGCTCCTGGTCGCCACGCATCAGTGTGAGATGAAGCGTGTTGCCGACCCGCAGTTCGCTCAGCACCGCCTCGAGATTGGCCGGCGACTCGAGCTGCACTCCGTTCACCCGGGTGATGATGTCGCCACCGAGCAGGATCGGGTTGCCGTTCATCGTCAGTTCGAAGAATCCGCCGTGGAGCCCTGCCTGCTCGGCCGGACTGCCAGGATCGAGCGCCTCGACCAGCATGCCGTCCGCGAGCGGCAACCGCAGCAGGCTCTTGAGGATCGGCACCACGAACTGGCCCTGGACGCCGAGCCAGGGGCGGCTCACATGCCCGTGCGCGATCAGCTCCGGCATCACGTTCTGCGCCACATGGATCGGCACCGCGAAGCCGATGTTCTGGGCCTGCTCCAGCATCGCGGTCGTGATGCCTACCACGTGTCCGCATCGATCGACGAGCGGCCCGCCGGAACTGCCGGGGTTGATGGCGGCATCGGTCTGGATGAGTGGCTCGGTGAGCGACCATCCCGAACCCGGCAGCAGCCGGTCGGTGGCGGAAACGATGCCACGCGTGAGGGTGTGGTTGAGCCCGAGCGGATTGCCGATGGCGTACACCTCCGCGCCGATCCGGATATCCTCCCGCTCACTGAGCGGAGCAACGGGCAGCGCGCCATCCGAGGGCACCGGGATCCGGAGCAGCGCGATATCGAACACCGGATCGGCACCGACCAGCGCGGCGCGCACGGTCTCCCCCTGGTCGAGCGTCACCGTGATGACCTGCCGGCCGAAGACGACGTGCGCGTTGGTCAGCACCAGCCCCGAGCGATCCACGATCAGGCCGGAGCCACTCACCCGATCGAGCCGATGGTCGCTGTCATAGGGATTGATGGACATCGCGCCGATCGAGACCACCGCCGGCGCGATCCGGTCGTAGATGACCGGGAGCGAGTCGCGGCACGATTCCATCTGGTAGGTCGACGTCTGCGCCTCGAGCTTTTCGACCATGAGGGTGAGGCCGAGGACGACGAGCACCAGCAGTGCGACGCCTCCAGCGAGTGCCGGCCAGGCGATTCTGTTTCGCGGGGAGAAGCCGGGGAGGCTGGCGAGATGGGAGCGCAGGACGGGGAGGAGCAGCGCGACCGCGCCATACTGGCCGCAAAGGAAGAGCAGCAGGCCGAGTCCGATCAGTTGCGGGAGGAGTGCGACCTGGGACCAGGGCGCGGAGGCGGTCACCGTCTCGAGCAGGGTGCGATATCGATTCACGTGCGCTCCGCGCCATTCTGTCCGGGTGAGTGCTGCCACGATTCACCCTTCTACTACTCAGGCGAGCGGAGATGCGTTGGGCCGCCTCGGAGACTTCCGCTTCCGAGGCGGGACGGAATCGTATCCTGCTCCTGCTATACCGTAATCCGGAACGGCAGCACTCTCGGCTGCACCAGCCGCTCGAAGTCGCGGTAGGACAGCCGGATCAGGTCGGTGGCCGACCCGGCGTTGAAGACGATCTCCTCGTCGTCGGTCAACTCCTCAGCCACGAACGTCCGGAGGCCGAAGAGATTGCCGAAGGGAGGCATGCAGCCGAGTTCGCAGCCGGGGAAGAGGTTCCTGAACTCGCTTTCGTAGGCGAGTTCGACTTCCTGTGCGCCGGTCGCATCGAGCAGCCGGTTAAGGTCCACCCGCATCGATCCTGGGAGGACGATCATCATCATCTCCCCGTCGGTCTTTACCATCACGGTCTTGGCGATCTCCTTGCCAGGGATGTGCGCGACGGCGGCGATCTCCTGGGCCGTGAAGGCGGGCGAGTGGGTGATCGTGACGTACTTCACGTGGTTGTCGTCGAGAAAGTCCTGCAGCCGCTGCAACAGCATGACCGCCCTCCCTGCCGGGTTGATCGCCGAGTTGAAGCACCGCGATTGCTCGCGCAATCCGGCGCCTGATGGCTCAGCCTCCAATACTCCCCTTCCGCGTTGAAGGGAGCCTGAAGCTGCACTGAGAGGGGTGTCAGGTCCGATGCTGGAGGGCGGATCAGCGGCCGAAGAGGTTCCCGAGCCAGCCCTTGCGGGGTGCCGGCGCGGCAGCCGGTGGTGCGGGCGGATTGGCGCCGGGGGTGACCTTTCCCTCGAGTGCATCGAGGAATTCGTTGATGGTCGCATAGCGGGCCGCGGGGTCCTTGTCGAGCGCGCGGAAGATGGCCCGCTCGACCGCTTCAGGGACATCGATCACCGGACGGAGCTGGCGCGGTGGGCCGGCGAAGCGGCGCATGAGCGTCGCGGTCGGGGTCGGTCCCTTGAACGGCGGCTCGCCGGAGACCATCTCGCCGTCGATCTCCTTCTCGCCCGAGGCCTGCTCCGGACTCATGTAGGTCGGCGTGCCGACGATCATCCCCGTGGCGGTGAGCTTCTCATGCACCTCGCTCACCGCGCGTGCCACGCCGAAGTCGGCCACCATCACCTGGTCGCCCTCGAGCAGGATGTTGTCCGGCTTGATGTCGCGGTGCACGACGCCCTGCGCATGGGCCAGCGCGAGCGCGGAGCCGACCGCCCGGGTGATGGCGAGCGCGCGCTCGACGGGGAGGGCTTCGCCCCGGGCGAGCACATCGTAGAGATTCTCGCCCTGCACGTAGGTCATGGTGAACCAGAGAAAGGCGTTCACCTCGCCGGAATCGAGCACCTGCAGGATGTTGGGATGCTTGAGGCTGCTGGCCACGCGGATCTCGCGCTTGAAGCGGTCGGCCCCGACCGTCTCGGCGAGCTGGGGATGCAGCACCTTGAGCGCCACGGGGCGCGGCTCGGCCGGGTCATGCGCCAGAAAGACGGTCGCCATGCCGCCCTTGCCGAGTTCGCGCTCGAGCCGATAGCGCTCGCCGAGGGCGGCCTGGAGTTCGGTGAGGAGATCAGCCATGCGGAGTCTCCATCGCCTGCGGGTTCACCAGATCTGCGGGATGAGTTCCGGCGGCCGGACCATCGGGTCGCCCGGCTTGCAGCCGAACGCCTTCGCGAAGGCCGGGGTGTTCATCAGCGGTCCGTTGGCCCGCCAGTGATCCGGCGCGTGCGGGTCGACCTTGACCAGGCTCTTGAGCCGCTCGTCCCGCACATGGGTCCGCCAGGTCTGGGCATAGCCGAGGAAGTAGCGCTGCTCCGGCGTGAACCCCTCGATCAGTCCGGGCCGGCCGTTCCGCTCGAGTGCCCGTTCCAGGGCGTCGTAGCCGGTGAGCACCCCGCCGAAGTCGGCGAGATTCTCGCCCAGGGTGAGCGGGCCATTCACATGGATCGTATCGACCTGGATGAACTCGTTGAACTGCCTGACGATCAGGTCCGCCTGCTGGGAGAAGTGGGCCGAGTCGGCCGGCACCCACCAGTCGCGCAGGTTGCCCGCCTCGTCGTAGTGGCGCCCCTCGTCATCGAAGCCGTGGGTCAGCTCGTGGCCCGCCCAGCTCCCGCCCAGCGCGCCGTAGTTGCCGGCGTCGTCGGCCTTGGGGTCGAAGGTCTGCGGGACGAGGGCGCCGGCGGGGAAGACCATCTCGTTCTTCGACGGGTCATAGTAGGCATTCACCGTCGGCATCGAGATGTCCCACTCCGTCTTGTCCACCGGCTTCCCCGGCCGATTGACGACGCGCTCCCACTCGAAGCGCCGGGCGCGCTGGAGGTTTCCGACGAACGAGCCTTCCGCCGTCTGGAGCCTCGAATAGTCACGCCACGTGTCCGGGTAGCCGATCTTCTCGCTCATGGCCTGGAGCTTGGTCAGCGCGTGGGCCTTGGTCGAATCGGACATCCAGTCGAGATGCTTGATGCGCTCGCCGAAGGCGGTCCGGATGTCGTGGATCACGGTGCGGGCCCGGTCGCGGGCCTCCGGCGGGAAGGTGCGGGCGACGTAGGTCTCGCCCAGCGCCTCACCCATCGTGTAGTCGGTCGTGCGCAGGCAGCGCTTCCACCGGGGCAGGAGCTGCTTCGCGCCGGTGAACCGCGAGTTGAAGCGGAAATCCTCGTTCACGACCGGCGTGCTGAGCCAGCCCGCGTAGCGGGTGAGCAGATGGTAGCGGAGATAAGCCCGCCACTGGGCCAGCGGCATCGTCTCGAGCAGCTCGCCCACCCGGTGGACGAAGGTCGGGGCCGCCACGTTGAGCCGGTTGAGCGGCACGGAGAGCCCGGAGGCGCGGAAGTAGACCGGCCACGACACCTGCGGCGCGAGGGTGCGGAGCTCCTCGAGCGTCATCGGATGATCGGTGGCGGCGGGATCGCGCTCTTCCAGCCGGGTCATCGAGGCGTAGGCGAGTTCGCTCTCGAGGCCCATCACCAGGGCGGCATCCCGATCGGCCGCGGCGCGGCTCTCGCCGGCCAGCGTGAACATCGTGCTCACATGCGCGACGTAGGCCTCGCGGGTCGAATCCGCCTCGGGGCCGATGTCGGTGTAATAGTCGCGCGACGGCAGCCCGAGTCCGCCCTGCGACAACCACGCGATGTAGTGCCCCGCGTCGTGCGGATCGACGGCCGGCGAGTAGTCGAAGATCAGGTTGACGCCGGCCTTCTGCAGCGCGGCAACCCGGCGGATGAGTCCGTCCCGGGTCTTCACTGAATCAATGCCCGCGAATCCCGCCTTGAGCGGCGCGATGCCCGCGGTCTCCGCCCCGGTGGAGTCCATGCAGGAGCCGTAGAAGGTGCCGAGCTTGCGTTCCGTGCTGCCGATGGGAAGGGTGCGGCGCCGGGCGGCGGCATCATCGAGCAGCGAACGAACCACGAGCTCGTTGCCGTCGCTCATCTCGCGGGCCACGCCGGTCGAGGAGTAGTCGGCGGGGATGGTATCATGCGCGAGCCAGGCGCCATTGGCATACTGGAAGAAATCGGTGCACGCACTCGTCGTGGTGTCGATCCAGCGGATGTCCACCACCTTGAGTGGAATCGGCGCCGCGCTCTGGGCGCGGGCGGACGCGGGAGCGAGCAGCAGCACGGCGAATGTGGTGAGGGCGGACAAACGGAGAGAGCGGCGGGGCATCGAATCGGCTCCATATAAGGAATGCGGGCACCCCGAATCTACGGCACCAGTGCGGAGCGGGCCACCGGCAGCGACGCACGGGGCGCTGCTCGCGCCTGCTCGGCCCGTCAGGTGCCCGTTGCCTTCGGTCGACCGATGGTTTCCTGAAGCGAAGCGAGTGGAGCCGGATGTGAATGGGCGGTCGGTGGGTACTGGCGTTCGGAGTGCGCTCAGTGACTCCGGTCCGCGCGCCACAGCGCCGTGAGGGAGGAGTCGATTCCGCTCGCCTTTCCATCGATGCCAATGGTGCTGGCGAAGCGCATGGCCCGTCCGATGGCCGCGGCCTGGGTCGGCTGCGCGGGGAATTCGCTGTTGAGCGCGTCGAGCGACTCGAGCAGCAACGCGACTCGCTCCCGTGCCCGGGCGGTATCACCGACGAATGCCCAGAGTCTCGCCTCGAGAAGTGCGAAATCCGGTGCGACGTGGCGAGCCAGCTCCGGCGGGCGCCTCCGGGTCATCGCGTCGAGCGCTCCCGCCGCCCCCTTCCTGTCGCCCTCTGCGAGCCGACGCTCCGCCAGCGAAAACGGGAACTCTCCCCCTGCGACGCTCTGCATCGCCGGAAATCCGAGCAGCCGCGACTGGAACAGCGCGGCGTCGAGGGTCGTCTGCCGCTCGGGCGCGGGCACCTGTTCGCGCACCGCTCGTGCGAGGCGGGCCTCGATCGACCGAAGGCTGTCCGGCGGCTCGCCAAACGCCGCGTAGACCAGCAGCCGGCTGGCGTCGCGGGCGATGGCGTCCGGGGGTGCGATGAAATCACCGGATGAGGTCGCGAATTCCCGCTCGCCAAACTGTCCGAGCAGATCCGCCGCGCGATCGGCGCGCCCCAGCAGCGCGGCGAGCCCAGCCTGAATCGCCCCGGATGCCGGCGACGCAGGCGGCACCGCGAGCGCCGATTCCGCGACGGCACGGGCGGTCGTGAACTGGCGCGCCTTGAGCAGCAGGCGGACTTCCCGAGCGGCCAGAGGCACATCGGCCTCCGCAGGAGCGTCGGCGCGGAGTGCGCGGGTCAGACTCAGCGCGGTCTCGGCCCCCGGCGGGCCGGTGATCGTGCCGGCCAGCTCCAGCGCCTGGGCCTGGGCCTCTCTCGCGGCCCGGCTGTGCGGAAAGCGCGAGAGCCAGGAGGAGGTGATCGAGAGCAGGGTGTGCCGATTGCGCGCGAGTGCGGCGGCCCACGTCGCGGGAAGCGTTGCGGCCCGCACCTGATCCGCTGCGGGGATGGGGGTGAAGGCGAGCGTATCACCCTGCAGGGCAGGGAAGGCGACGAAGAATGCGGGTGACGGCCCACCGGTCCTGCCTCGCCGGATCCGGTCCGGTTCGGTCATCAGCCGCGTGAGGAGACGGTCGAGCCCTGCGCCAGTGTAGGCCAGGTGCGTCGCGGGTACCAGGGTGAGTCCGCGCTGCAGCGCCGCGATGCCCTCGGCGTAGCTCGCCCGGAAGCGCCAGCGCTCCGGGCGGGCGGTGTCAGGCAGGACGAGGTCGTCACTCGTCAGGCACTCGCCGAGGCCGAACCACCCGCGAAACTCGAGCGAGTCCTGCGCGAGCAGTGCACGGAAATGCCCGCAGGCGGTCGGGTAGTCTCCACGGGCGAGCGCGGCCAGCGCCGTCGCCAGCCGCCGGCTCGTCGGGCCGAGGCGATCACCCGCGCGCTCGGCGCGCTCGGCATAGGGCTGCCATTCCTGCGCCGGCTCGTCGAGCCATGCTCCGAGCTGGGCCAGCTTGAGGTTGGCGCCGGGGTACTCCGGATCGAGCGTCAGCGCCGCGCGATACCGGGTGCGTGCGAGTGGGAGGTTCCAGGCGTTCAGCGCGGAATCCCCTGTGGCAGACTCCCGCCAGGCGGCGAACGACTTCGCACCGAGGACCTCAGCGGCCGTTTCCGGCGCCGGGGTGCCTGGCAGCACGAGGCGATACGTGAGGTCTGCAAAGCGGCCCGAGAGCTGACCGATGGTCGTGCCGGCACTCGGAAGCCGGATGCTCGCCGTTCGCAGCTCCTGGCCGGTCGCCGCGTCGTAGAGGACTCCGGTCACCTTCAGGGTGTCGCTGAGCTCCACGAGCTCGCCCCACACCACTCGCCCGGCGCCGTAGGAACGTGCCAGCGCGAGGCCGCGATCCCGGGTGAGCGGCCCGTCGAGCGCCGCGACGGCGCCGGCGACGGTCAGGCCGCTCACCAGATCGTGCTCGGGAATGCGGCCGAGGATATCCGAAACGAGCTGCTCGCAATCGCCGCCATTGATCAGGAGGGAGTCGAGCGGTCCCCGCTGGTGAAAGGGGAGTACTACATAGCGAGCAGGGTCCAGCTTCGCGCCCGCGAACAGTCGCGGCGCGAACACCCAGGCCAGGATGGCAAGGCAGAGCAGTGCGGTGATCGCCACCGCGGGTCTCCAGCGACCGGACTGACGTCTCGAGCCGGCCCCGGATGGCGTCGCACTCGCCTGCGCGAGCGCGGCGGAGAACTCCTCGGCGCTCTGGTAACGGTCGGCCGGCACCTTGGCGAGGGCACGTTCCACGGCGGCCTCGAGCGCGGTACCCAGTCCTGGGCGCACCACCCCGACCGGCGGGGGCGCCTCGAACTGATGACGTGCGCTGACCGCCTGCGGGGTCGAGGCGGAGAACGGCGGATGGCCGGCGAGCATCTCGTACAGCACCACGCCCAGGCTGTAGAGATCGCTCCGCGCGTCGAGACGTTCGCTGCCCACCGACTGCTCGGGGCTCATGTAGGCCGGCGTGCCGACCACGATGCCCGTGGAACTCAGGTGGCCCCCGCCGGCTTCCGTCAGGGCACGCGCGACACCGAAGTCGGCGAGCACCGCGCGATCCTCGAGCAGCAGGATGTTCTCGGGCTTGAGGTCGCGATGGATGATGCCCTGACTGTGGGCGTGGCTCAGCGCGGCGCACAGATCGCGCGTCCAGCCGATGACCTGTGCCCGCGGCAGGGCGCCTTCGCGGGTGAGCCGGGTCCGCAGGGTGTCGGCCGCGACGTACGGCATGGCGTACCAGGGAACCTCGAGGCCGGTCGCGACTTCCACCGTCCCGGAATCCAGGAGAGGGAGAATGTTGTGATGTGCCAGCGCACCGAGAATCCCGACTTCACGCAGGAAGCGCTGCCCGCCCACGGCACGTGCAAGGTCGGGGTAGAGGACCTTGATCGCGACCTGGCGCTGCTGCAGGAGATCGGTCGCGCGGCATACCACGGCCATGCCCCCGCGCCCGATCTCACCGGCGACGTCATAGCGGCCCGTGAGGCCGCGACGCAGTGCCGCCACAAGGTCCAGTTGCACGACTCGGCTCGCTTCAGTGATCGGGATTGGGAGAACTCCGGGAGGGGAATTGTGCTGCCGCAGCCTATCTCCGGCAAGCGCAACCTCGCCTGACTGAGCGCGGGCCGCATGACAGGCGGGAATGACATAGGGGTGTGACAATTTGGGGGGGACATCTGCGAACGGCGCGATGCCGGTTGCGGGCGTGCCACTCGATAGACTACTGTAACGCAGTGCCTGTCAACTCGCCGTCAGGCCAGCGTCAACGGGATCCGGTCCATTGCCATTCAAGCTCCGCACCTTTGGTTCGCTCACGCTGCTGGGCGGTCCGGCCGAGGAGGCCCTCGTCGTCAGCCGCCGGAAGCCGCTGGCCCTCCTTGCCCTGCTCGCGGGGGCGAGCGAACTCGGAGTCAGTCGCGACAAGATCGCGGCCTTTCTCTGGCCGGAAGGCGAGCCGGAACGGGCGCGGGGGGTTCTGAAGCAGACGCTCTACTCGCTCCGCCAGGAGCTGGGGGAACCCGAGCTGATCCTGGGGAGCGCCGAACTCCGACTCAACCCCGCGCTCATCGACGTCGACCTCTGGCGGTTCGAGCTCGCGGTGTCCGAGAATCGGCCAGCCGAGGCGGCGGCGCTGTACCATGGGCCCTTCCTCGACGGCTTCCACCTCAATGATGCCCCGGACTTCGAGCGCTGGGTGGACAACCAGCGCGACCGGCTTGGCCGCCGCTTCGCGGCCCAGATCGAGATTCTCGCACTGGAGGCGATGGGCCGAAACGACCCACGTGAGGCCGCCGAATGGTGGCTCCGCCTGACAGAGCTCGATCCGTATGACGCCCGTGCCGTCAGCGGACTCCTCCATGCCTGCCTCGGTGCGGGTGATCGGCCCCGGGCGATTCGCTATGCCGAACGCCACATGGCGCTGCTCCGCAAGGAGCTGGAGATCACCCCCGACCCGGAGATCCGCCGCCTGGTCGAGCACGCCAGGGCCCGCCCGTCAGCGGGGGAAGAAGGCAACTGACGGCAGGGCCGGAAGGCGCGATGGGTGACCGCGGGTCCTCGGGTCATGACGGGACCGGGCGCTCCTCCAGGCCCGCGGCCCTCGCCCAGAGTGACCGGCGCTCTGCGCGACTCAGCACCGAGTAGGCCTGGGCGCAGCGACAGCAGACCGGCCACGACTCGCTGCGCCCATCGGGTGACTGAATCCACTCCACATGCTCGCCGGTGTCACCCTCCTCATGGCACGCCGCGCAGCACTCGAATTCCAGCCCGGCTCGCCGGAAATCCCCTTCGCCTGGTCTCGTCATGATCCCCGGGTCTGCCCGCGGCGGTGATCTCACTGCTCGGTGGCCGTCGCGCGGGGAGGCGGGCTCCGCCCCGCCGATCGGCCGTCTGACAGTAGGCGGGCCCTGCGACAGTCGGCGGGCGCCGCGTCCCCGCCTGGCCCCACTGGCTATCATTCGACCTTCCTGAAGCACGAACGCCGAGTCGAGAGTCCCGACCCGGCATCACCTCCAGTACCGCGGATGTCCCATGTCTGACGAAGATCTCAAGGCCGAACTCGAACGCCTCAAGGCGGAGAATGCCGCTCTCAAGAACCAGTCCAGCCGTCGCATCTATCTGAAAGTGAGCGAGAAGGGGGGCGCTTCGCTCTATGGGCTCGGCCGCTTCCCGATCACCCTGTATCAGGAGCAGTGGCTCAAGATCCTGGACATGGCCGACGAGATCCGCACGTTCCTGCAGGAGAACAAGGCGTCGTTGAAGGCAAAGGAGTAGCGCCGAAGATCGGGGCCCGTGGCGATGGCCACGGGCCCCCCGGGCTCAATGCTTGTGCTCCCAGAGTTCGGCGTCGCTCTGGAACAGATTGACGTGCACCATCCATCCGAACATCCGCTTCCGGAACACGCCGCCCGCTGCCTTGCACTCCGCCTCCGTCGCGATACTGCCTCGCGGTCCGAACCGGGGATCCCGCCTGCCCGGCGTCATCGCCTCGCCACCGCCTGGCGGGAGGCAGAGACTGGTGTGCTGGTGCCACTGCGCGATGCTCAGGGGGATCCGGCGATTCAGCTCCTCGAGCGTCATGTCCGGTGGCGCGGTGTACATCGCACCGATGAGCCGGATCCCGCCGTCCGGTTGCGGTGCATAGAGCAGCGAGGTGGGGCGCGCAGGATCGAAGCGCCGGCGTGCCAGCAGCGCGTTCCACCGCCGGGTGTAGTGGTACACCCGCTGCTTCACTTTCGGGGCGAACATCGTGAATCCCTCCGCTTCCGCCACTCGCACATCGGCATACTTCGCGAGTGCCTCGCGTGCGGTCGTCACCAGGCTTTCGGCGCGGGCGCTGTCACCCACGGCCAGCGGCCAGGCGGGGGTCATGCGCATGTGCTTCGAGGTGAGGGCCGAGTCGCTCATGCCGGCGGCCATCGACGCTTCGGCCATCGCGTGGTCGTGCCCGACCGGGGTCTGGGCACCGAGTGGTGCAGCGGCGAGGAGGGAGCCGCAGGCGGCGGCCAGCACCACTGGGATATTTCGCATCGGGCACTCCGGGGAGAGGTCGATGCGAGGACGGCGGAGTACGGGGATTGTTAATGCGCCGTGCTATTGCGGCGGGCCGAGCGGGGGCATCTCCGGATCGTTGAGTGGCGTCACCAGTTCGTCGCTGCCGGTGCGCCAGAGCGCGGCGCCGTAGCGATGCGACGCCACTACCGTTTCCCCGTCAGGGCTCACCGCGAACGGGACCGGCACCGGCTGGTGCACCAGGTTGCAGTAGTAGGGACAGACGTAACCGATCCGCCTGGCGTCCCGGCCATCGAGGACTTCCAGAATGTCACTGGTGAAGTGGTAGAGTACCACCCGCGATCCATCGCCTGACACACGGAAGATTCCCTCCCAGTCGTTTTCTGCCGGCTCCAGGCGCCCGAGGAGGCTTCCCGTCGCGGCATCGAAGATGGAGGTCTGCATCTGGTCTCCGAGGACGATCACGCGCCGGCCGTCGGCACTGAAGCGGATCGGCCCGAGATAGCGATTGCGGCGGTGCTGGCCCGGGATCAGTCCGCTCCAGCGCCGTTCGGCGAGATCGTAGATCCACATCCCCTCGTACGTGCCCACGGCGAGACGGGAATCGTCCGGCGAGAAGGCGAATGCTGCGAGGGTGTGGTCGTGCGCCTCCGCCGGGAGTTCCAATTCCGCGACGGCCATCGTCGACAGGTCGATCAGGAAGAACCGTGTCGGACCTGGCGGCGAATTCTGTTCTGTTACCGCGGCCGCGAGCCAGCGCCCTCCCCCGGACAGCTCCCAGCAGTGCTTGTCGTTGTAGGTCGCGGGCAGCCCGCCCACACAGGCTGGCCGGTATTGCGAGGGCGTGAGCGCCGTCGCCGTCTTGCGGAGGAGCCTGGGTCCGTCGAGCGACCAGAGTTCGATGCCCTCCGGCGCCGCGAGGACGAGCGCGTTGCCGTCCGCGGTGAGTCCGAGGGGAAGCCGGGCTCCGCTCGTATCCTCCGGGATTTCGCCGATCACGCCACCGGTTGCGAGATCGAACACCGCCAGCTCCCGCTTGCCCGATCTGTGCCCCACGAAACGCCGTCCCCGGCCGTCGAGGAGGGCGACTCCTTCCACCGGCAGGGCCTCGATGCGGGTGATGAGCGCTCCGCTCCGCCCATCCCAGAGGGTGAGCCTGGGACTCAGGTGATACGCGGTCATGAAGAGCGCGCCGTCGCTGCTCCACCAGGCGTCGTCGAAGACGGCGTTGCCCCGGCGGTCTTCCGGCACATCGCGCCGGAATCCCGCGTGCGGGACCTCGGCGATCACCGGCCGCTGCAGCGGCGCGGACGGGCGGCAGGCGAGAGCGCCGAGCGCACACAGCAGCGTCGCGCCGTTGAGGCGATACCAGGAGCGCATGTTGTCAGGTGTCAGAGGAGCCGGGATTGTAGGCGGTCGGGGCGTGCGAGTCCATTCTGCGGTCGGCGATCGCGCGGCGTCGCCGGCAATGCTGTGCTGTCATGAGGATTGATGAGGCCCGGACTGCCTCCGCGGGGCGCAGCAGGCCTCCGGTGCCGATCGCCAGTTTCGCCTCCATCTCGATGGTCGTTCCAGCTCTCCCTTCGCGAGTTGCGCTGCGCGCCGGGATTCACCGCCGACGTGATTCCGCCGCCTGGCGTGAGGAAGGCGCGTATCGAGTGCCCGCCTCAGCGGGGGCGCGAGGTGCTCGGCAAGCCGGACAGGTGCCACGCCGAACCCCGCATCATCACCCGTTACGGGCTCTGGTGGCGCACCACCGGCACCACCGCGGCGGCAAACATCGGGTGCCTGGTGATTGAGAGCCAGCGTCGCGCGGCGCTGTGGTAGATCTCCCAATCCATCGTGATGCCACCACTGCGAATCAGCTCGGCAATTTCTTCGACACTGTTGAAGCTGAATTCACTCCCCGCCGTATTGCGAACCTTGATCTCTGCCACGGGACCACCCTTCACATTCGGGTCGCCCACTGAATGGCAACTCTTAGACCCGAACCGCTAAAGGGTTGTTCTGGAACGCCTTCGCTGCCGGAATGCGACTGAGCCCGGGACCGGGCCTCTCGCACCCTGCACCGTCGCCGGGCCGCGCGGGGGCCATGACACGGTCGCCGTCACTGCAGCGCAACGCACCATGGCCCGGCGCTCTGTGCCCGGCATCACCTCGGCCCGCGCCTCCGATCACTGTCACCGGGCGGCGCGTTCCGTACTGCCGCTGATGAATGCGACGAGGGCGTTCACCTCCCCTTCAGAGAGGGCCAGATCGGGCATGCGCACCGGCGAGTCACCGAGCTTCGGCAGGCTCGAGGGCCTGGTGAGCCGCTGGCGCACGTATGCCGCTTCCAGTCGTCGGCCGGTGAGTTCCGGGCCGACGCCGACCACGCGATTCAGCACGGCGAACTCCGGCACATCCCCGTTCACGTGGCAGGTGCCGCAGCCCTTCGCCACGAACAGCCGATGTCCCCGCTCCGCTTCGGCGATGGCGGGCAGCGCCGTGCCCGGCCGCACGACGGGAATCTGCATCAGGGTGAGATCGCCCCAGCCGTTGCCGCTGAATCCGCTGCGGATGCCGAGGGTGAGCCGATCGGTGTCGGGGATCCGGATCGTCGCCGTGTAGTGGCCGGCACTGGCGCCTGCCTCACTGCTGACCGTGAGCGGCGATGCGTCCGCCACCGAGCCGCCCGGCTGCACCGTGATCGAGCCCCGCAGCCCCTGGAGCAGGGTGACGCCGTGCTGCCGTACCACGTATTCGATGCGATAGGTGCTGCCGGCCTGGAGGACGTCCGGCGGGTTGACCACCGTGATCACGGCCCAGCCGCCCAGCGCCGAGTACGAACCGAGTCCAGCCATCGAGGCGATCGCCAGCTTCTGCAGCAGGGACATTGCCATCCTCCGGTATGGGTTCCGGGATAGGATGCCGTCCGGGACCGGGTGGTTTGAGCCGCTGGCGCCACGGCTGATCCGGCACGAGATTGAGTGCCAGTCCGCCGGCTCCCCATCTCTCCCACTGTCCTCTGATCATGCGCCGACTCTCCGCCGCCGTCCTGGCTCTCGTCTGTCTCGTCGTTCCCGCGCTCCACGCGCAGAGCTTCCCGGTCGACGACCCGGTGCTCCGCCGGATCTGGACGCTCGGCATGGACAGCTCGCACACCGAGTCACTGGCGCAGGTGCTTTTCGATTCCATCGGGCCGAGGATGACGGGCACGGCGCAGCAGAAGAGCGGCAACGACTGGCTGGTGCGCACCTACACGAGCTGGGGAATCGAGGCGAAGAACGAGAAGACCGGGACCTGGCGCGGCTGGCGGCGCGGCTCTTCGCACATCGACCTGATTGCGCCGCGGGTGCGTACGCTCGAAGGCACCATGCTCGGCTTCAGCCCCGGCACCGGCGGCAAGCCGCTCACGGCGCGGCCCATCATCCTGCCCCGCTTCGCGGACAGCACCGAGTTCGTGCGCTGGCTGCCCAAGGCGCGCGGGCGGTTGATCCTCGTCTCCGCCCCGCAGCCGACCTGCCGGGCGATGGATGACTGGACGGCGCAGGCGACCCCGGCGTCGAAGGAGCGGATGGACTCGCTCCGCGCCCGGGTGAAGCGGGAATGGGCGAACCCCGATGTGCGCGGCACCGGGTACAGCCTGGCGCTTGGCACCGGCGAACTCGGTCTGCGGCTCGAGGCCGCGGGCGTCGCGGGCATCATCACCTCGAGGCCCAAGGATGCCTGGGGGACGATCGAGATCTTCGACACCTACAACAAGACGGCGCCTGCCGTAGCGCTCTCGTGCGAGGACTACGGCCTCGTCTACCGGCTCACCGAGAACAACCAGGGACCGATGCTGCGGCTCGACCTCGATGCGCAGCGGCTCCCCGAGCGTCCGATCTTCAACACCATTGCCACCATTCCGGGGGAGCTCGCCAACGAGTACGTCATGTTCTCGGCGCACTTCGATTCCTGGGATGGGTCCTCGGGCGCGACCGATAACGGCACCGGTACCATCATGATGATGGAGGCGATGCGCATCCTGAAGCAGGTCTATCCGAAGCCGCATCGCACCATCCTCGTCGGACACTGGACCTCGGAAGAGAACGGCCTGGTCGGCTCCCGGGCCTTCTCCGAAGACCATCCGGAGGTGCTGGAGGGGATGATGGTGCTGATGAACCAGGACAACGGCACCGGGAGGGTCGTGCGGATGGCGGCGGGCGGGCTGCCCAACGCGGCACGCCATGTCGAGCAGTGGCTCGGGAAGCTCCCGACCGAACTCCGCCAGCAGATCAACTTCGCCGGCGCGGGCACGCCTTCGGGCGGCGGGAGCGATGATGCCTCCTTCGCCTGCCACGGGTTGCCGGCGTTCAGTCTTGGCGGCCAGGGCTGGAGCTACGGCAACTACACCTGGCATACCAACCGGGATACCTACGACAAGATCGTGTTCGACGATCTGCGCTCGAACGCGACACTCGCGGCGATGCTCGCGTATCTCGCCGCGGAGGATACCACCCGCATCACGCTCGGGCGCGTGGACCTGGCGACGCTCGCCGCCCAGGCCGAGGCGGCGGGGCAGGGCGCGGGGGGGCGGCCGATCCCTCGCGCCTGGCCGGAATGCGTCCCGGCGCCGCGGGTCACCAGCCCGCGACTCAAGTAGGAACGGGGGCATCCTACCTCCATCGGAACGGCGGGCCCCCTTCTTGCGCTTGAAACCGGGGTGCACCCGTTCCACGTCTCCGTTGCCATGGGGAGCGGCAAGGATCGCCGCTCCAGTGGCCGGAATTGCCTTCTGGGGAGCCCATTCATGATCTCAAATCGCTCGGGCCGCCTTGCCGCCGTCGCGCTGCTGGCCATCCTGGCCCTGCAGCCGGCGCTGGCGCTGTCACAGGCGGCGCCTGCTGCCGCACCGGATGCCCCGGCTGCCAAGCCGCTGCCGGCCGTGCCGGCACCGACACCGGCGCCTCCTGAGGCGGTGGCGGCGTTCCGCCGACTGCTGGCGGTGCACTACGTGACGCCGCTCGACAGCGCGACGCTCGCCCGGGCGACCACGATGCAGGATCTGCTCGCCCTGGTCCGGACCGACCCCTTCACCGACGTCTACTCCCCGACGCGGTGGCAGTCCTTCACCGTCGCGCTGGGCCAGTCGTTCGGCGGGATCGGTGCGGTGCTCGGCCGAATCCGCGACACCCTCGTGCTCGGCGACATTCTGCCGGATGGGCCGGCGGCCGGTTCCGGCCTGCAGATCCGCGACCGTATCGTGAGCATCGACGACAGCGCCATCGTGGGGTGGTCGCTCTCGCATGCGGTCAGCCGCATCCGTGGCGCGCCGGGCAGCACCGTCATCCTCGGCATCGTCCGCGGCAAGCAGCCAAAGACTCTGGTGCGGGTGCTCCGTGCGAGCGTGCAGTCGCCGAGTGTCCCGGCGGCCAGCCTCTCGCCGAACGGTGTCGGCATCATCACGATCAGCCAGTTCGGTCCCGACCTCTCCGCCAACATGGTGCAGACGATCGACCGGATGCGGCAGCATGGCCTGAAGAGTCTGGTCCTCGATCTCCGCGGCAATCCGGGTGGGCTGCTTGAAGAGGCCATCCGGGTGTCGAACCTCTTCCTCCCGCAGGGGAGTCTGCTGGTCGAAACCCGCTATCGCGGTCAGTCGCCGGAGCGGCACCTCGCCGAGTTCCCGGCGCGCTATCCGACGATTCCGCTCGCGGTGCTGGTGGGGCCGGAGACGGCGTCCGCCTCGGAAATCGTCGCGGGTGCCCTGCAGGACCGGCAGCGCGCCGTCATCGTCGGCCGGCAGACCTACGGCAAGGGGCTGGTGCAGACCAGCTCACCGCTGGCGCAGGGCTGGATGGCGAAGCTCACCGTCGGGCAGTGGTTCACGCCCGCCGGCCGGCTCATCGATCGCGGGATTCACGCAAGCGTCGACAGCACCAAGCCATTCGATCCCGAGGCGCCGCACAGCGGGGGAATCCAGCCGGACATCGTGGTGCCCGATTCGATCAGCGATGCCGCGGACCGCGCCTTCAAGCTCATGGGCAAGTCCGCCTCGGCGATCTATCTCGCGATGGATGACGAGGTCGGACGCTTCCTCGAGGCGCACCCCAAGCTGCCCGGCACGCTGGACCCGGTTCCCGGGAGCGCGGCGCATATCCTCGCCGTTGTCGCGAAGACCGATACGCTGGCCGATTCGGTCCGCGCCGGCCTCACCCCGTGGCTCGATGCCCAGGTGACTCAGCGGGCCATCGAGGCGCGGTATGGCACCGGCGGAGCAACCATCTGGCAGTATCCGCGCGACCCGCAGATCAAGGCCGCCACCTCGGCGCTGCTGACGCCCACCACTGCCGCGGCGGGGAAGCCGAACAGCGGGGCCTGAACGGCGCACTCCGAAGCAACGAACCGAGGGATCTCGACGCGAGATCCCTCGGTTCTTGTTTTCCGTTCAGGAGCTGTCGCGGTCGCGCGCGACGGGCTGACTCAGTCCGTCGTGGCCACCTGGTACTGCTCCAGCGTGCCGTCAGGCATCTCGTAGGTCCACACCCTGAGCGCCTTCTCCGCGAACGACACACGGTAGACCCGAAGCGTCATGCCGCCCCGGAGGGCCTGATAGGTCTGCACGAAATCGGTCGGCGCGCCGAAGGGGGCGAGGCCGGAGGCGAAATCCTGGACCGCCTGCGGGCTGAAGTACGCTTTCAGGTTGTCGGTGAACAGCGACGGGTCGACCGTGCCATGCTGCAACCCGTCGAAGATCCGCCTGGCCTTCTCGAGCTGCGGGGCGGCCAGCGGATCGGTGGCCGCCGTGAAGAGCAGCGGGATGATCGCGGCCGTGATCGCACCGGAGGCGCCCGCGGCGTCCTGGTTGGTGAGTACGACGACCGCGGCATGGTCGTCGGGGAAGACGGTGTTCTGCGCGGTGAAACCGGAGACTTCTCCGCCATGCGACAGCGCCCGGTGTCCCCGGGTCATGCTCACGTCGACGCCGAGTCCGTAGTGGGTGCCGATGCCGCTGGTGAGCAGGACCTCGGTCGCGAATTCCTTGTACGATGCCGGTCGCAGCAGGGTCTGGTTGATGATCGACAGGTCCCACTTCGCCAGCTCGGCCGCCGGCATCGCGAGTTCGCCCGCGGCGAACAGCCATCCCTTCCCCTCCTTCGGGGCGGGGCGCAGCGGTCCGAGCGCGTAGCGCATGTAGCCGATCGGGTCGGTGTCGCCCAGCCGCTCCTGGTCGATGTTCGCGACCCCTTCCATGTGCAGCGGGGTGAAGACCTTCTCCTGCAGGAAGCGGAGCAGGGGCATGCCGCTCACCTTCTCGATGATCATGCCGGCGATCACGAAGTTGGTGTTGCTGTACTGCCACTTGCTGCCCGGCTCGAAGTCGAGCGGCTTCTTCGCCCACAGCTCCGCGATCTTCGTCGCGGTGATCGGCTGGAGCATGAACGGTGGCACGTAGTCCTGCGGCCAGTAGTCCTGGTAGCCCGAGGTGTGCGAGAGCAGCTGGCGGATGGTCACGTCGTTCGCCCGGGTCAGTCCGGGCACGTACTTCGCCACCTTGTCATTGAGCGAGAGCTTCCCCTGCTCCTGGAGCAGCAGGATAGCCGCCGCGGTGAACTGCTTGCTGATCGAGCCGATGCTGTAGCGCATCGCGGGCTGGGCCGGCGTCCCGGTGTCGAGCCGCGCGCTGCCGTAGGCCTGCACATACGCGACCTGGCCGTTCTGCACGACGGCGATCGAGGCGCTGGGGACGCCGGTGCGTGCGAGGGCATCCTTCGCGGCCGCGTCGATCTTCTCGCGCACATCGGCGGGCAGCGTCGATTGCGCAGGGAGGGGCTGCGCCCCCGCGGCGAGCGCAATTGCTAGAAGAGTCCCGAAGGGACGGAGGGCGGGGTGGGATGCCCTGAACATGAAAGCTCCTGGAAGTGCCGTGGAGTGCCGAGTCTGCGGTAGCCTGCTGCGTGCTCAAGGTACAGGGGGCGCCGGTGTTGGCAAGGAACGACCAGCGGGCCCGCCGCCCCGCATCCCGGCCGCAATGGGGCTAGACTTAAGGCATGCAACAGCCACATACCGGACCGCTGCTCGTGGTGGTCGCTGGACCGGATGGCGCCGGCAAGTCTTCCTTCGCGCCCGCGCTGCTCCGCCGCTATCCCGCGGGTCTTCCCTACCTCGATGTCGACGAGATCGTGCGGCTGCGGGGATCGATGGATGTGCCGGGAGCCCGCATGGGCGCGGGCCGCGAGATTCTCGCGCGCATCAAGGCGATGGCGGTGCAGAAGCAGTCCTTCGCGCTGGAAACGACCCTTTCCGAGTTCTCCATCCGCCAGCGGCTGACCGACCTCGTGGGGCAGGGTTATCGGCTGCACCTGCATTTTCTCTGGCTGCCCGATGCCGAGATGGCGGTGGCGCGCGTGGCGGGGCGGGTGGCGCAGGGTGGCCACGACGTGCCGCCGCAGATCGTCCGCGCCCAATACGAGGGCGGACTCCGCAACTTCGAGGGTGGAGTGCGAATCCTGACCGAGCGATGGCTGGCCTACGAGGCGTTCTCGACGCCGCGGCCGCGCCTCGTCGCCCAGGGCGGGCCGGGTGACGATGTCTCGATCGACGATCTGACGCTCTGGGTCAACATGAAGATGCGGAGGCGGGATGCGCGCTGAAGATCTGGCTCCTCCCCGGCCCACGCCGGAAGATCTCGAGGAGGCCTGTCGGGAGACCGAGCACGCCGTCCTCGCGCAGCACCGCAAGAGCCGGGTGCCGCTGGTGCTGTGGCGCGATGCCCGGATGGTCACTCTGGATCCGACCGACCCTGCCGCCCGGGCTGCGGGTCCGACCCACGGCGGCAGGTAGCGCCGGGCGACCGGCCCGGCTTGCTCACCCCACCCGTTTGCCGCCTCGATACACCAGCATGCCCTGATCGACATCGTGGATGATGAGCCGCGCCTCCGGATTCCCGTAGGCGCGCATCAGGTCCAGCATCAGCCCGACCTCGCCGGTCCAGGGAAAGCCGAACACCAGGTTGAAATCGTCGAGCGGATGCCCCATCTCGGGATAGGCCGAGGGGCCGCTGCCGATGTAGCGCACCTTGAAATCGCTGCCCTTCGGCCTCCACTCATACCCCGTCGGCAGGAAACTCCCCGTCACGAAGCGCGCCCGCGAGCGGTACCGTTCGGCGAGCCCTCTCGCGATGCGGACCAGCTCGGGATCGAGCTCGATGCCGTACGCTTCGAAGCCCAGCAGGTCGGCCATGATCGTGATGACGCCCGTCGCCGAGCCCCACTCGAGGAAGCGGAGCCCGGGCGCCCGGAGCGCGATGAGCGTGGCAAGCACCTTCTCGTAGTCCGCCGCGACGAAGGGATGGAAGCCGCGCTGTCGCACCTCGATATCAAAGCGCTCCCACAGCTCCCACCCCTCGGCGCAGAGTTCGGCGAGTCGGGTGCGGAGCGCGGGGTCGATCGGTGGCGGCTGGGGTGCCGGCATGCGGTGGTCAGGCTTCGCGGTGCTGCACGCCGCGGATGCCCTGCTTGAAGAGGTCCATGTCTTCGCGCGGGATGAGACGCGCCGGGACGCCACCCCAGATCTCCCCCTCACCCACTCGGGAGCCGGGCAGCAGCACCGAGTTGGGCAGCACCGTCGCATCGCGGCCCACCTCGACATCGCCCATCACCGTGACCGCGAGGCCGATCGTCGCCCGGTCGCCGATCACGACGGGGGCGACGACGAGATTTCCCCCTCCGCCGTAATGCGCGAAGATCCGGACGCTGCCGCCGAGCGCGGCATCGTCACCAATGGTGATGAGCTGCGGGTCGGAGATGTACTCGGTGTTGATGAACGCGTGCCGGCCGATCTTCATCCCCATCGCCTTGAGGAACCAGATGCCGAACGGGGTGAGCGTCACGAACGGGAGAAAGGTGAAGCGGACCAGGTAGAAGAGGGCGTTGTGCAGCAGCCACGGCGCCGCACGGAGGGTGTAGTAGCCC
>JBGASX010000015.1:0-68044 GCA_044229445.1 Gemmatimonadales bacterium
CCGCGAGGGCGGCAAAGAGGTACGGCGGCGGTTCGCGGGTGGCAGAGGCCGGATTCGTCATGGACTCAGGGGCAACGGGTAATTGAGAGAACAGGAACCGGATTCTGGCGCGTGGACGGAATGGTGCCCCCGAGCCGCGCTGCGATCACGGATCAGTGCCGGAACTGTCGCTTGCCGGTGATGATCATCGCGAGGCCGTGCTTGTCGGCCGCCGCGATGACTTCGGCGTCACGCAGGGAGCCGCCGGGCTGGATGATGGCGGTGACACCGGCGGCAGCAGCTTCCTCGACACCGTCGGCGAAGGGGAAGAAGGCATCCGACGCGAGCACCGAGCCCTTCGGGTCGTGGCCTTCCCGCCGGGCCTTGTGGACCGCGAGGAATGAACTGTCCACCCGGCTCATCTGGCCGGCGCCGATCCCGATCGTGGCCTCGTTCCGGGCGATGAGCACCGCGTTGGACTTCACCGCGGCCACCGCGCACCAGGCGAACCGCAGATCCACCAGTTCGGCCTCGGTCGGCTTCCGGACTGTCGGGGTCTGCCAGTCGGTGTCGGTGAGATCGGGGACGAAGCGATCCTGCACCAGCAGACCGCCACGCACGCGCTTGAAGTCGAGGCCGTTCTGCCCGCGGCTGACCGGCAGCTCCACCGCCCGGAGATTCTTCTTCCCGGCGAGGACCTGCAGCGCTTCATCGTGGAAGGACGGTGCGACGACCACTTCGAGGAACAGCTCGACCAGCTGCTCCGCCGTCCGGCGGTCGACGACGGTGTTGAACGCCACGACGCCGCCGAAGGCGGACTTGGGATCGCAGGCCAGTGCCTTGGCGAAGGCCTCAGGGGCCGTGCTCGCCACGGCGACGCCGCAGGGGGTGTTGTGCTTGATGATCGCGCAGGCGGGGCGGGCGGGCCAGAGCGAGACCGTCCACATCGCCGCGTCGAGGTCCAGGATGTTGTTGAAGGAGAGTTCCTTCCCCTGCCGCTGCTTCAGGTCGCGAAGGCCGCGCGGCTCTTCGTCCACATAGAGGCCCGCGCGCTGGCTCGGATTCTCCCCGTAGCGCAGCGCCATCAGCCGCTCGAAGGAGAAACCGATCCGGCTCGGCAGGCCATCTTCCGTCGGCGTGAGGTACCGGGCGATGGCGCCGTCGTAGTCCGCAGTGTGGCTGAAGACCTTCGCGGCGAGCGCCCGCCGCTCCTCGGCCACGACGCCACCCTTGCGGAGCTGATCGAGGATGCCAGGATAGTCCATCGGATCGACGACGACAGTCACCGAGTCGTGGTTCTTCGCCGCCGAGCGCAGCATGGCGGGGCCGCCGACGTCGATGTTCTCGATTGCATCCTCGAAGGTCACATGCGGCTTCGCGACCGTCTCGCGGAACGGATAGAGATTGACGGCGAGGAGATCGATCGGGGTGATCTTCCAGGCCGCGATGGCGGCGAGGTGCTCGGGGACTTCCCGCCGAGCAAGGAGCCCCGCGTGGATCGCGGGGTGGAGCGTCTTGACCCGGCCGTCCAGGATTTCAGGGAATCCGGTCACCGCTTCGACCGCCGTGACCGGGACACCCGCCTGACGCAGCGTCGCGTAGGTGCCCCCCGTCGAGATCACATCCCATCCGAGATCGACCAGCCCCTGGGCGAAGGGGACGATTCCCCGCTTGTCGCTCACCGAGATCAGGGCACGCGGCACGTTGTACTCCTCACGCAGGTATTTCCATGGGCTCGGGCAGGGGGACGGGATGGCCCGCCTCGGCGGCCGCGAGCACAACGGCAGGAAGCAATCGGTGTTCGGCCCTCAGCACCCGGGCCGCCAAGGTATCAGCAGTGTCATCAGGCAGCACCGGCACCCGGGCCTGGGCGAGAACGGCGCCGCGATCGTAGTGCTCATCGACCAGATGCACCGTGGCGCCGGAGAAACGGGCGCCACTCGCGACGACCGCTGCATGGACGTGGTGCCCGTACATCCCCGGGCCGCCGAAGTCGGGCAGTAGAGCGGGGTGGATGTTCAGCATCCGGTTCCGGAAGGCCTGGGTGACCGCCGCGGGGACCAGCTTCAGATACCCCGCCAGCACGACAAGGTCCACCCGATGCTGCTGCAGCTGCGCCAGCCACTCCGTGGCGTCACCGTGATTCGTGAGTGCGACGGCCGGGATTCCGCGCTCTCGCGCCCTATCGAGCGCCGGGGTATCCGCGCGGTTGCTGAGGACCAGGACCACCTCGGCCTTCGAGGAACCCGACAGGGCGTCCAGCAGCGCGAGGAGGTTCGACCCCCGACCCGAAACGCAGACGGCAACCCGCATTGGCATGGCGCAAGAACTTAGCGGCCTCAGGCCTCCTATAGTAGTGGTACCGTGGCCCTTCGCCGCGTCCGGATCGGCCTCCAGTCTTCCCCATCCCCTGCCGACAATCCCAACAGGCACTTGGAGTTAGGGCCCCGGGGCGGGACAGAATGGACCTGTCCCCTGCGGAATGGCCCCTCGATTGCAAACCAGGATCTCGAATCCCGTCAAATCACCTGGGCTGAGGACTGCATCATGAGCACCCGACTCTACCGATCCGTCCGTCTCGGCGGCATCGTCTGCGCGCTGGCGTCGCTTGCCAGTTGCACCGCCACCACCAAGGAGTCATCGCTTCCGATCGAGAAGTACGTGACCCAGGTGTCCGACGGTACTGGGAACATTCAGGCCACGCTCGTCACTGGTGATCCGCCGGAGCCTAACGGTGGCCCCGTCAACACCGTGGCCGGCTTCCCGGCGATGGTCAGTGGTGGCAGCGCGCAGCAGACCGTGAATGGCGCCGCGTCATTCACGCGAGTGGTGGTGAAGGTGCCCGGCGCGACCAACTACTACGAAATGCAGGTGCCGGCCGCCGCGAGCCATGACCTCGTCATCCATGCCGCGACGACGCTGCCGAACATGTCGCTGCCGGTCGCCTACGCCGTCGGTGATGCAGGCACCCTCGGGCCCTACACGGTACTCAAGACCCGGGTCATCTCGGTCGGAACCGGCGACATCCAGATCAGCGTCTCGTGGAGCGATTCGAGCGACGTCGACCTGCACGTTGTCGATCCGAGCAGCGAGGAGATCTACTACGGCCACAAGACCGCCGCGAGCGGCGGCAAGCTGGATCTGGACTCGAACGCGGCGTGCAGCAAGAACTCCCTGCCCGACGGCACCCAGGCGTTCCTGAGCAACGAGAACATCGTCTGGCCGACCGGTCAGGGTGCCTCAGGCACCTATACCGTGCGCCTGACCTACTGGTCGGCGTGCGGAATCACCGGCGGCACCGACTATATCGTGACCGTGGCGCGGGCCGGCGCGGTTCCGCAGATCTTCCGCGGCACCTTCCAGCCACCAGGCACGAGCGGTGGTGCAGGGTCGGGCATCCTGATCACCACCTTCACCTACTGAGCAGCACAGGATGCGAAGAGACCCCTCCGGGCGCCGGCCGGGAGGGGTCCCTTGTCATTCGTGCATCCTGTTCGCGCTGCTACCCGGCGAGTATCGCGCTCAGCGCCAGGCCGATCTCCCCGAAGCGGTCCATCGGCAGCGTCCGCGGGTCGAGCAGCACCCGGTCGTCCTCGACGCGGGCGATGACCGCGGGATCGCCGATCCGGAGCCGGAGTGCCAGGCCATTGGCGCCTAACGCGCCACCGTCCAGCGCCACCAGCGTGGTCGGAAGGTGGGCGCCGGGGAATGCGCCGCCGCCCACCGCCGAGGCACCCTCGCGCAGGGTCGGGTGGAAGTCTGGTGGCAGGACGGCAGCCAGCTGCGCGGCGCGCGCAGCCAGCTCCGCGGGCTCGAAGGTCAGCATCGCGAGGACCGGAATCGTGGCGACCGCCTTGGCCGGATCGCGATAGAGCGCCAGCGTGGCCTCGAGCGCGGCGAGGGTGAACTTGTCGGCCCGGAGCGCCCGCGCGAAGGGGTTGGAGCGGCAGCGGGCGATCGCACTCGTCTTGCCCGCGAGGCAGCCCGCCTGCGGTCCGCCGAGCAGTTTGTCGCCGGAGAAGAGCACGAGGTCGGCACCGGTCGTCACGGCGTCCGGGACACGTGGCTCGGTGGTGAGCCCCCAGCGCGAGAGATCGGCGAGGAGTCCGCTGCCGACATCGTACAGATAGGGAATCCCCGCCCCGGCCGCGAGGGACGCGAGTTCGGCCGGCGGCGGCGTCGCGACGAAGCCGCTCTGCTCGAAGTTGGAGCGATGCACCGTGAGGATAGCCGAGGCCCCGGTCAGGGCGCGCTCGTAATCCGCGCGGTGGGTCCGGTTGGTCGTCCCGACCTCGACCAGCACGCAGCCGCTCTTCTCGAGGATCTCCGGAATCCGGAACGCCCCGCCAATCTCGATCAGTTCGCCCCGCGAGATCAGCACCCGGCCGCCACCAGCCAGCGCATTCAGCGCCAGCACCAGCGCGCCGGCGGCGTTGTTCACGGCCAGGCCGTCTTCTGCTCCCGTCAGCTCGGCGAGCAGCCCGCGGCAGTGGTCGGCACGGTGGCCCCGGCTGCCGGTCGCGAGATCGAATTCGAGGGTGCTGTAGTCCTCGGCGATGGCCTGGATCGCCTGACTGGCGACGGGGGCGAGGGGCGCCCGGCCGAGATTGGTGTGGAGGACGACGCCGGTGGCATTGAGGACCGGGCGGAGCGAGCGCGCCGTGTTGCGCTGGAGCCGCTCGGCGATCTCCTGGGCCCAGTCCTCGGGCGGTCCGCTCCGGCGGCGGCGCGCGGCGTCGATCGTCTCCCGGACCGCCGCCACGACGGCATTGCGCGGGGACGTGCGCATCAGGTCCGCGACCGCCGGCTCATTGAGCAGCCGGTCGACGGAGGGGAGCTGGCGCCGCTTGTCGCTCACGGCTTCCTGGTGGAGTCCGCGGGCGCGACGTTCCTGGTCGAGTCGGCAGGGGCCGGGGTCTTCGCCGAGTCCGCTGGCGTGGCGAGACTGTCCTTTGGCTCCGTCTTGGCCGGTGGCTTCGGCTTCGGAATCGCCAGCACCGACTTCGCATCCGCGGTCACACCGGCCGCGCTCCGGATGCCCCGGATCTGCAGATCGAACTTGCTGAGCGGTGCGAAGGCGCTGTCGACCCGGAGAATCAGCCGGTCGAACAGGACGGGCCGGGTCTTGATGATCGAGTCGGCCTCGGCATCGGTCTTCGCCGGCTCTGCCCCCTGACGGAGCCCGGGCGGCCGATGGTCGGGCAGCTTCGGCGGCGGCTTCTGCCCCGTGCTGTCCCGCTTCACACCTTCCCGCTTGCTGGTGTCCTCCAGCGCCTTGAGTGAATCGGCCCGTGCCCGCGCCAGCTTCTGCAGGCTGTCATCGAGGGCCGGGGGCCGGAGCGAGCGGATCGGGACTTCGCTCGAATCCTTCTGCAGGCGGAAGCTGACCTTCAGGCTGTCGATCGGCTGGGTCGGGTCGAGTGGCTGCGAGAAGGTGATCGTCGCGCTGACGCTGTCGATCGGCGTCACCGTGGTGATCTTGGGGCCCAGGGTGTCGCGCGGGATCAGCCAGAGCGGGGCGACGCGGGAGGCACCCGACGCCACCCGGGTGGAGTCGTAGCTCTCGCGCCGGTCGCGACGGAGGTTGTGGTTCTGGTCGAGGACCCCGACTACCGACCAGCTCCCATGGGGCAGGGGACCGATCGCGAACCGCCCGCTGCTGTCGGCGACGGTACGATAGGTCAGGCTGTCCGGCAGCAGTGTCAGCTCGATCAGGGCCTGGCGCGCCACCCTTCCACTGACCCAGTCGATCGCGATGCCCTGCAGCGTATCGGTGGGCATGGCGCCGCCGGTGCTGAAGGTCAGGACCGCCGTGGTGTCCAGCTTGTTGCGCCGGAGATCGGTGATGCCCGGCAACAGCTCGATGCGGTAGGCGCGGTTCGGCTTCCAGCCCTCTTTCGGCCGGACGGTGATCCGGTCGCGCTTCCAGTGGACCACCGGCACCGCGTTGCTGGGCGACACCAGGAAGAGCTTCTCCAGGTCGCCGGTGCCAAGACCGTAGTTCGGCGAAGAGCCTTCGGAGACGACCTTGTCGAAGCGAAACTCCACGTCGCGGTTCCAGTCGCCATAGACGCCGAGCGATTCGGGAACGGTGCCGAGGAGCTTGGGCGGCACCTTGTCTTCTGGTCCGCCCGGAGGGGAGCCCATCCGCGCGCAGGCGAGGATGGCCAGCAGCGTGAGGCCGACGAACACTTCGCGCGGGCGCACACCCGTCATGCCGCGCGGCTCCGACCCGGACGGGCTCAGGCGCATCCGAGCTGCCCGCGCTTCGCCGCGATCGCCGCGGCCTGCTGCTCCATCGCGGCGAGCTTTTCGCGCTCCTTGGCCACGACGTCGGCGGGTGCGCGGCTCACGAACTGGTCGTTGCCGAGCTTCTTGTGCTGGCTCTCGATGAGTCCCGTCAGGCGGGCGTGCTCCGCGCCCAGGCGCTGGCACTCCTTCTGGAGGTCGACGAGGTCGCCGAGTGCGATATAGAGCGCTGTCCCGTCCTGGAGGACGGCATTCGCCCCCGGCTCCGCGAGGGGCTCCCCGTAGGTCAGGGTGCCGACCTTCGCGAGTCGGGTGATGGTGCCCTCCTCGGCGGTGAACGCGCGATGGCGACGGGAAATGCGCAGGTTCACCTGCTTGCCCGGTTCCACGCCGTACTCCGCCCGGATCTGCCGCACCGCGCCGACCAGCTCCTGCACGGCCGCGAAGTCCCGCTCGCCGGCGTCATCCTGCGCGAACCGGGCGGGGAGAGGCCAGGGTGCCGCCGTGATCGAGGCGTCGGTCGCCCGTCCCGGGAACCGCTTCCACAGCGCCTCGGTGATGAACGGCATGATCGGATGCAGCATCTGCAGCGCGACTTCGAAGCAGCGCGTGACCACGGCACGGGCCACGTCGCCGCCCGGCTCGCTGCCGTAGAGCCGTGGCTTGATCTGCTCGAGATACCAGTCCGCGAGATCGCTCCAGACGAAGTGGTAGATCGTCGAGGCTGCCTCATTGAGGCGATACTTCTCGTAGCTCGCGGTCGCCTCGCGCACCATGCGGTCGCAGCGCGCGACGATCCAGCGGTCGGCGAGCGAGAGCTCCTCGCGCCGCAGCGCGTCCGTGTGCCGCCCCGCGAGGGGACGGACCGCGCCGCCGTAGGGGCGCGCCGGGGAATCCGCGCCTGCCTCCGGCAGGTTGGTCAGGATGAAGCGTCCCGCGTTCCAGAGCTTGTTCGCGAAGTTGCGGCCCGGCGCGAAGGAAGTCTCGAGGTCGTTCGGGTCGAGGATGACATCGGTGCCGACGGCCATGCCCGCGATGACGGTGTAGCGCAGCGCGTCGGCGCCGAACTTCTCGACCACCTCGAGCGGATCGATCCCGTTCCCGAGCGACTTCGACATCTTGCGATGCTGGGTATCGCGTACCGTGCCGTGCAGGTAGACGGTGTGGAAGGGGATGTCGCCCATGAACTCCACCCCCGCCATCACCATCCGCGCGACCCAGAAGAAGAGAATCTCGGGGGCGGTCACCAGCACGGAGCCGGGGTAGAAGCGCGCGAGATCCTCGGTGTTCTCAGGCCAGCCGAGGGACGAGAACGGCACCAGCCAGGAGGAAAACCAGGTGTCGAGCACATCCTCGTCCTGACGGAGCGCCCCGCCGCAGGCGCAGACGCTGAGGTCGGTCCGGCTCACCAGCGTCTTGCCGCAGTCGTCGCAGTACCAGACGGGGATGCGATGTCCCCACCAGAGCTGCCTCGAGATGCACCAGTCGCGGATGCCCTCCATCCACTGGGCATACTCGTCACCCCGGCGCTCGGGAATGAAACGGAGCCGGCCATCGGTGTAGGCCTTGAGGGCGGGCTTCGCCAGCGGCGCCATCTTCACGAACCACTGATCCGAGAGGCGCGGTTCGACCACCGTGTCGCAGCGATAACAGTGGCCCACCGCGTGTCGATGGCTCTCGACGCCAGCGAGGAGTCCCAGCGCCTCGAACTCCGCCACGACCTTCTTGCGCGCGTCGTAGCGGTCGAGGCCCTGGAAGCGATCGGGCACCGTCTCGGCCATCCGCGCTTCCGGGGTCATGATGTCGATCTGGGCGAGGCCGTGCCGCTGGCCAATCTCGAAGTCCACCGGATCGTGGGCCGGGGTCACCTTCACCGCGCCGGTGCCGAACTCCTTGTCGATGGCGCTGTCGGCGATGATCGGGATTTCCCGGTCCGTCAGCGGGAGTTGCAGCCGCTTGCCGATCAGCGCGGCATACCGCTCGTCATCAGGATGCACCGCCACCGCGGTGTCGCCGAGCATCGTCTCCGGCCGGGTCGTCGCCACGGTCACGTGACCGCTGCCGTCCGCCAGGGGATAGCGGAGCCGCCAGATCCGCCCGTCGGTCTCTTCCTTTTCCGCCTCTTCATTGGAAAGCGCAGTCAGGCAGCGGGGGCACCAATTGATGATGTACTTCCCGCGATAGATGAGTCCCTTCTCATGCAGGCGCACGAAGACTTCGCGCACGGCCCGGGAGAGGTCGTCGTCGAGGGTGAAGTAGGTGCGCGACCAGTCGGCGCTCGCGCCGATCGCCTTGAGCTGGTCGAGGATCTCGCCCCCGGTCTTCTCCACGAAGCTCCAGACCCGCCGCACGAATTCCTCACGGCCCAGGTCGAAGCGGGTCATCCCCTCTTTCGCGACCAGCTTTTCCACCACGTTCTGCGTGGCGATCCCGGCATGGTCGGTGCCGGGCAGCCACAGCACCTGGCGTCCCCGCATGCGCTCGAAGCGGGCGAGCACGTCCTGGACGCTGTTGTTCAGTCCGTGGCCCATGTGCAGCACCGCCGTCACGTTGGGCGGCGGCATCATGATCACGTACGGGGCCGAGGCATTGCCTTGAGCGGCCGAGGCATGCCTGGGCGTCGCAGGCTCGAAGCAGCGACGCTCCAGCCAGAACCGGTACAGGTCGGACTCGATGGCAGCAGGATTGTATTGCGGGGGGAGCGTCGTGTCGTTCATGCGGGGAGGTCGGTCGCGTCGAGGGCGGGCTCGGCGGCATCGTCCTCGCCGTGCACGAGGAGACAGTTCACGAGGGTGTCGATGCCGGCGGTCTGGCTCACCAGGCGGAAGGCGTGGGTGCGAAGCGCCCGGGTCGGTACCCAGCCGTGGAGTTCCACGATGCCCGGCCCCACGCCGATGGGGGCCAGTTCGAGCCCCTTGAGTCGGGGGTCATGTTCCAGCGTCAGGCGAGCGGCGCGGGCGGCCTCGGACGGGGTCAGCCGGGCGGCACCGCGGGGCTGCGTGACCCGGCGCAGCGCGCGACCGGTACGCTCCCGCGACATCGGGCCCAGCCATTCACCGAGCGCAAAACCGGCGGCCACACCAACGACGGTGCCGACGAGGGTCCAGGCGAGGAGTTCGGAAGCGGAAGGACGGCGCGACATGATCGTGGATATGCTCTTACGCTGGTCATCGGCGAGCAGCTAAATTAACACCATGAGTGAAGATAACATGCAGGTGAGTGGTGTTGCCCTCGGGCGCTGGGCGGTGTTCGCCCTGCTCCTGCTGGTCGGGCTGGTCTGGTATTTCCTGTCCTCGCCCCGGGTTCCGCCCATTATCCGCCCGCCTGCGGCCCAGGAGACGCCATGAGCATGATCCGGCTTACCCTCCCCGATGGCAGCGTTCGCGAGGTCGACTCAGGCACCACTGCCAGGGAGGTGGCCCAGTCGATCGGTGCGGGGCTGGCGCGCGCCGCCCTCGCCGCCCGCGTCAACGGACAGATTCGCGACCTCGACCGGCCGATCACCGAGGATGCCGCCTTCGCCATCCTCACGGAGAAGGACCCCGACGCGCTCGATGTGCTGCGTCACTCCGCGGCCCACATCCTCGCCACCGCCGTCCGCGAGCTCTTCCCCACGGCGGCGATCGGCTTCGGTCCGCCGATCGAGGATGGCTTCTACTACGACTTCGAGGTCGAACGGCCCTTCACGCCGGAAGACCTGGCGACGATCGAAAAGCGGATGGCCGAGGTGACGGCGAAGGATTACCCCTTCGTCCGCGAGGTCGTGGATCGGGCCGAGGCCAATCAGCGCTTCCGGGACGATCCGCTCAAGCTCGAACGGATCCGTGACCTCGGCGACGACGAGACCATCACCGTCTACACGGACGGACCGTTCGTCGACCTCTGCCGCGGCCCGCACATCCCCAGCACGTCCCGCCTCAAGCATTTCAAGCTGCTGTCGGCGGCCGGCGCCTACTGGCGCGGCGATTCCAACCGCCAGATGCTGCAGCGGATCTATGGGACGGCGTGGTTCAAGAAGGAGGACCTCGAGGCATATACCCACCGGCTCGAGGAGGCCCGCAAGCGAGACCACCGGAAGGTGGGCAAGGAACTCGACCTGTTCGTGTTCCACCCCTTCGCCCCGGGTGCGCCGTTCTGGACCGATCGCGGCACGGCGATCTACAACACCCTCAACGCCTACATGCGCGAACTGCAGCGCGATGGCTACCAGGAGATCAAGACGCCGCTGCTGTACAACAAGGGCCTGTGGGAGATCTCCGGGCACTGGGGCAAGTATCGCGAGAACATGTTCCTCGTCCACAACAACGAGACGGGCGAGCAGGACATGTCGCTCAAGCCGATGAACTGTCCCAGTCATCATCTGCTCTACGCGACCGGCAAGCATTCCTACCGCGAGTTGCCGATCCGCTACAGCACCTACGACGTGCTGCACCGCAACGAGGTGAGCGGCGCGCTCGCGGGGCTCACGCGCGTCCGCCAGTTCCAGCAGGACGACTGCCACATCTACCTGATGGAGTCGCAGATCGCGGACGAGGTGCGAACCCTCACCCGCTTCATCCTCGACTACTACAAGACCTTCGGGCTCACCGCCACGCTCAAGTTCGCTACCCGCCCGGAGCAGCGGATCGGCGACGACGCGATGTGGGATCGGGCGGAAGGGGCGCTTCGCGCCGCGCTCGAGGCGACCGGACTCCCCTACGAACTCAAGCCCGGCGATGGCGCCTTCTACGGGCCGAAGATCGACTTCGATGTGGCCGACTCGATCGGGCGGACGTGGCAGCTCGGCACCATCCAGCTCGACTACGCCGCGCCGGAGCGGTTCGACCTCAAGTACGTCGGCGAGGACAATCACGATCACCGCCCGGTGATCATCCACCGCGCGGTGAACGGCTCCTTCGAGCGGTTCATCGCGATCCTGATCGAGCATTTCGCCGGGGCCTTCCCGCTCTGGCTCGCGCCGGAGCAGGTGCGGGTGCTGCCGATCTCCGATGTGCAGGAGGCGGCCGCCGCCAAGGTGCACCAGATGCTCCGGGACGCCGGTCTCCGCGCCACGCTCGGCGCCGGGAGCCAGACCCTCAATTACCGTATTCGCGAGGGCGAGATGCAGCGGGTGCCGTACATGGCCGTCGTCGGCCAGCGCGAAGCCGAGAATGGCACCGTAGCGATTCGGGTGCGCGGGGCGGGGAACAAGCAGGAGATCATCCCGGCGAGCGAATTCGTCGCCCGGCTCACGGAACAGGTGCGCAGCCGGGCGCTGGTGCCATGAGCGGCTGGTACCCCCGCATGGTCGGCCCACTCAAGGAAAGGCTGTAACCGATGGTGATCGTGTGGTGGGCCCTCGGACTCGCCGGCGTCGCGGTCCTGTTCATCGTGTTGCAGAGTATCTACCTCGGGGCCGTCCTCAAATGGGAGGACCAGCAGTCGGTCGGGCTGGGCTATTACGGCCGCTCGCCCGAGGGCCGGGAGCAGTTCAAGCAGACACTGCGCCTTCACGCCCGGCTGCTCTCGCCGCTCCTCAAGCTCAACTCGGCCGGCGCGAAGCTCGACTTCCAGAAGCTCCGCTTCCTTTACAAGGGCGTCGCAGGACCGCACGGGAGCTGCAGCGAGGAGAGCTTCGCCAAGGGGGCCGCCTATCCGGCCCGCCCGGATGACGTCTTCGTCGTGACCCAGATGAAATGCGGCACCACCTGGATGCAGCAGGTTGTCTACGAGGTGCTGAATCGCGGCGCGGGGGACCTGGTCGAGACGGGCAAGACGATGTACGCGATCTCCCCCTGGCTTGAGGGACGGAAGAGCGTACCACTCGAGGCGGCGCCCAGCGTCGGCAGGGAGCGGCCGTCGCGCATCATCAAGACCCACTTCCCCGCACAGCTCTGTCCCCCGGCGCCAGGGGCGCGCTACATCTACGTCGCACGCCACCCGGTCTCCTGCTTTGCCAGCTGCATCGATTTCATCGTCACCAACGTCGGTGGCATGGCGCCGCCGATCGAGAGCTTCGAGGCCTGGTACTGCTCCCCCGACCTGATGTGGTGGGGCACCTGGCCGGAGCACATGAAGGGGTGGTGGGATCGTTCCCGGCGCGACGGCAACGTGCTGTTCCTGTATTTCGAGGACATGAAGCGCGATCTGCCGGGGACGGTTCGCCGGGTGGCCGAGTTTCTGGGGGTGGCACCACTCAACCAGCTGGAACTCGAACGGGTGGTGGAGAAGGCGGGCTTTGCGTACATGCAGAAGTATCAGGACAACTTCGAAATGCACCCGCCCCACATCCTCCAGACTAACGCCGAACTCTTCGTGAGCGGCACGGCCGACCGCCACAAGGACGTGCCTGCCGAGGTGCGTGACCGGCTCTTGGCCTGGGCGGCCCACGAGATGGCGGGGCATTCCTTTCCGCTTGCCCAGATCTACCCCGACGTCGCCGCAGCCGGCGGCGCCAAACCCGCAGAGGCGTAGGCGTTCACCTCGGAGTGGAATGCTGACCGTGCACCGGCGCGCATAGTCATGCAGCATCTACCGTCTGTCGGCTGCTCCGGTGATACTTCTGCCCTCGGTTTCACCATTTGCTGAGGGCTTCGTGAGCGACGCAACCACGCCGGTCATCCTCGCCGCCTGCCGCACCCCGATCGGGAAATATCTCGGGGCGCTGGGCGGCTTTTCCGCACCCCAGCTCGGCGCCCTGGCCATTCGCGAAGCGGTGCGCCGTTCAGGCATCGATGCCTCGGCGGTCGAGGAAGTCATCATGGGTCAGGTCGTGCAGGGCGGCTCGGGCCAGGCCCCGGCGCGCCAGGCCATGATTCATGGTGGTATTCCGCCGGTAGTGCCCGCCCTGACCATCAACAAGGTGTGCGGCTCCGGTCTCAAGGCCGTCATGCTCGCATCCCAGGCCATCAAGGCCGGAGATGCGCAGTGCATCGTCGCCGGGGGCCAGGAGTCGATGTCGTCCGCGCCGCACTACCTCTATGGCTATCGGAACGGCATCAAGGCCGGCAATCAGACGCTCGTCGATGGCATGATCCACGACGGGCTCTGGGACTCCTTCGGCACGAATCACATGGGGGAGTACGCCGAATACACGGCGGAGAAGGCTGGGGTTACCCGCGCCGATCAGGACCAGTTCGCCTTCGAGAGTCACCGCAAGGCGATCGCGGCGCAGGAGGGGGGCAGGTTTGCCGCCGAGATCGTGGCGGTGGAGGTCCCGGCCAAGGGTGGCACGACCACGGTGTCCGCCGACGAGTCGCCCCGGAAGGACACCAGCCTCGAATCGCTCGCCAAGCTGAAGCCGGTGTTCAAGAAGGACGGCAGTGTCACGGCCGGCAACGCCCCGGGACTCAATGACGGCGCGAGCGCGCTCATCGTCGCGTCGCTGGCGTTTGCGAAGGCACACGGCCTCACCCCCCTCGCGAAGGTTACCCACTACGCGACCGGCGGCGGGGAACCGAAGGATCTCTTCTTCGCGCCGATCTTCGCGGTGCAGAACCTGATGAAGAAGGCCGGGACCTCCATCGGCCATTACGATCTCATCGAGGCCAATGAGGCCTTCGCCGTGCAGGCCATCGCCGATGGCCGCGCCCTCGGCTGGGATTGGGGCCGGGTGAACGTGAATGGTGGTGCTGTCGCCCTTGGCCACCCCATTGGCGCGAGCGGTGCCAGGGTGCTCACCACGCTGCTGTATGCCCTCCAGGACCGGCAGAAATCGGCCGGACTCGCAACCCTCTGCCTCGGCGGCGGGAACGCTGTGGCTCTCTCGGTTGAAAGGATCTGAGTTCATGACCCGCCCCTCGATTCAAGTCCAGGTTCCGCCGGCGCCGAACGCCAGGCTTCGCGGGATGCCGCTCCGCTGGCCGCTGACCCTGGTCGGCGCTGCCGCACTGGTCGCGCTCTCCGCCCAAGTGGCCATCCCGGTGCCGTTCTCGCCGGTGCCGATGACGCTCCAGGGCCTCGCGGTGATCCTCGTCGGCGGACTCTTCGGCGCGGCGCTTGGTGCCGGGTCGATGGTGCTCTATCTCATGGCGGGTGCGTTCGGGGCGCCGGTGTTTTCGGCGGGCCACGCCGGACTTCCGTGGCTCTTCGGACCGACGGGCGGCTACCTGCTCGCGTTCCCTTTCGCCGCGGCTGTCGTCGGTCGGCTCGCCGAGCGAGGCAACTTCTCTCGTTCGCTGTTCGCCGCCTTTCTGGGGATGGCGATCATTCATCTCGGGGGCTGGGCCCAGCTCACCCTGATCTCCGGCGGCGCCGCGAAGGCCGCGACGCTCGGAGTCATGCCCTTCATCGCGCAGGACCTGCTGAAGGTGGTGCTCGCCGCCGTCGTGCTGTGGCGCGCGCATCACGCCCTCCGACTCCGCTCGTGACGCTCGCCGCCGTGCCTGTGCGCCCGTCGCCAGTGCGCGCGGCGGGCTGGGCGCTGCTCTATCTCGGATCCGGATTTGTTCTGATGGTGGTGCTGACCATCGTCGGGGCGAAACTCACCGGAGGACTTGAAGCGGGTTCGACCGGCCCGCGGACCCTCGTCATACAGACGGTCAGCGGCCTCCTGGCCTATGGCGCCCTTACCTGGGCGATCGGCCGCCGCGCGATCGGGTTGAGCTGGGAGGAACTGCGCTGGGTGCCCACCGCCGGAGCGGGGAAGGGGTTCCTGCTCGGCCTCGTGCTTGGCAGTGTGCCCGCCGCGCTCGCACTGGGGCTTTCGCTGCTGGTGGGAGGCGCGCATTTCATCCCGGACAGCGGCAGCTCGCAGGACTACCTGGTCCAGGTGACGCGGACCGCGCTGCTGCTGGCGCCCGCGGCGCTGCTCGAGGAAGTGATGTTCCGCGGCGTGGGACAGGTGGTGCTCGCGCGAGCGGTCGGCCGGGTGCCTGCGCTGCTCTTTCTCTCGGTGCTGTTCGCGATGGCCCACCTGCTCAACCCGAACGGGACCATGCTCGGCATGGTGAACATCGCGCTCGCCGGGGTGATGCTCGGCGTCGCGTTCTATGCGCCCGGCGGGATCTGGACCGCCTGGGGCGCCCATCTCGGATGGAACGCCACGCTCGCCGCGATGGATGCGCCGGTCAGCGGGCTGCCCTTCCGCATCCCTCTCATCGACTATCAGCCGGGCGGCCCGCAGTGGCTTACCGGCGGCACCTTCGGCCCCGAAGGCGGCCTGCTGGCGACCGCGATGATCGCGCTCGCCACGGCTGCCGCCTGGCGCTGGAGCGGAAAGGAGCTGTCGTGAAGGTTGCCGTGATCGGCGCGGGCACCATGGGCAACGGCATCGCCCAGGTCTTCGCGACTTCAGGACATCAGGTGACGATGGTCGATGTGTCGGCCGGGGCGCTCGACAAGGGGCTCGCCGCGATCCGGACCAGTCTCGGGCGCATGGTGAAGAAGGGGACGCTCGGCCAGGAGGCGGCCGACCTGGCCACCAGCCGGATCGCGGTCGCGACCACGGTGGATGATGCCCGCGGTGCGGAGCTGGCGATCGAGGCGGCGACGGAGAATCCCGCGCTCAAGTACCAGATCTTCCAGCAGCTCGATCAGGTCTGCGCACCGGGCGTGATTCTCGCAAGCAATACCAGCTCCATCTCCATCACGGAGATCGCCGCGAAGACCCGGCGTCCCGAGCTGGTGATCGGCATGCACTTCATGAACCCGGTCCCGGTGATGCAGCTCGTTGAAGTGATCCGGGGGCAGGCGACCAGCGACGACACGACCCGACGAGTGATGGAACTGTCCACCGCACTCGGGAAGACGCCGGTCGAGGTCAACGACTATCCCGGTTTCGTCAGCAACCGTGTCCTCATGCCGATGATCAACGAGGCGATCTTCTGCGTGATGGAAGGGGTGGCGACGCCCGAGGCGATCGATACCGTGATGAAGCTCGGCATGGCGCACCCGATGGGGCCGCTCATGCTCGCGGACCTGATCGGGCTCGACACCTGCCTCGCCATCCTCGAAGTGCTGCACCGGGGCCTCGGGGATGACAAGTACCGTGCCTGCCCGCTGCTGCGGCGGATGGTCGCGGCGGGACAGCTCGGGCGGAAGACGGGGAAGGGCTTCTACAACTACTGAGGCACCGGGTTCCGCGTGCCGGCTCTCACGTTCGGACGCGGCGCTCGGAGCAGTACATCGGAACCCGGAAGTCGGAATCCACTCGGAACTCGGAACTCGGAACTCTTATGGATCCGTTCAAGTCGATGGCCACCTACGCCCATGAGCAGCTCGTGCTCTGTCACGAGCCCTCCTGCGGCTACTTCGGGATCATCGCCATTCACGACACGACGCTCGGTCCCGCCCTGGGCGGCACCCGGTTCTGGAATTACGCCTCGACCGACGAGGCGATCACCGACGCCCTCCGCCTGGCGCGCGGGATGAGCTACAAGTCGGCGGTGGCCGGGCTCAATCTCGGCGGCGGCAAGTCGGTGATCGTGGGTGACAACAAGCGGACGGACCGCGAGGCGGTCTTCCGTGCCCACGGCCGGTTCGTCGAGTCCCTCAAGGGACGCTACATCACTGCCGAGGACGTCGGGACGTCGCCCGGCGACATGGAATACGTGCGGATGGAGACCGAGAGCGTCGCCGGGCTGCACGGCCGCTCCGGGGATCCGTCGCCGGTGACCGCCTACGGTGTCTACTGCGGCATGAAGGCCACCGCGAAGACGCGCTGGGGTTCGGACAGCCTCGCCGGCAAGAAGATCCTCGTCCAGGGCTGCGGCCACGTCGCCTTCTCCCTCTGCGAGTACCTGCACGCCGAAGGGGCGAAGCTCGTGGTCACCGACATCGACCAGGAGAAGGTGGCGCAGGTGGTGAAGGCGACCGGCGCGGAGACCGTGGCGCCGGACAAGATCTACGACATTCCGGCGGATATCTATTCGCCCAATGCGCTCGGGGCGACGGTGAACGACGATACCCTCAAGCGCCTCAAGGTCGAGATCATCGCCGGCGGGGCGAACAATCAGCTCGCCGAGGAGCGGCACGGGGTCGAGCTCGAGAAGCGGGGCATGCTGTACGCCCCCGATTACGTCATCAACGGCGGCGGCGTGATCAACGTCTATGGTGAGCTGATGGGCTGGGATCACGATCGCGCCAAGCGCAAGGCGGCGCAGATCTACGATACCCTGCTCAGCATCTATGCGACGGCAAAGTCACAGAACATCCCGAGCTACCAGGCCGCCGACCACGTCGCCGAGGCACGGATTCGCGGTGTCGGGACCATCGCGGGAATCCGGGTATGACCCCCTGCATTTTTATTCGTCCGCTGGCTATACTCACAAATGCCTGAAGTCATCCCGATCGGCGCCGATCACGCCGGCTTCGCGCTCAAGGAGCGGCTCAAGCAGGAACTGCGTTCCCTGGGATTCGAACCGCTTGATCTCGGAACCCATTCGGCCGATTCCACGGACTATCCGGACTACGCCCATCCCGTTGCGGGACAGGTGGAACGGGGCGAGGTCCGGCGCGGGGTCCTGTTGTGCGGGACCGGTCTCGGCATGGCCTACGCCGCCAATCGCCACCACGGGGTGCGTGCGGCGGTCGCCTGGACGCCGGAAGTCGCCCGGCTCGCGCGGGCCCACAACGATGCCAACATCCTCGTCCTGCCGGCCCGGTTCGTTTCGGAGCAGGAGGGACTGGAGATTCTGCGGGCGTGGCTGAGTGAGCCCTTCGAGGGCGGCCGCCACCAGCGCCGGGTCGACAAGATTGAACCCTGAAGGGAGATCGCATGTCGTACGACCACAACGCCTCGCTCCGCCAGGCGGACCCGACCATCGCCGGCCTCATCGACGCCGAGCTGCACCGTCAGCAGAACGGGCTCGAGCTCATCGCGAGTGAGAACTTCGCCAGTCGCGCCGTGATCGACGCGATGGGAACGCCGCTCACCAACAAGTACGCCGAGGGCTACCCGGGCAAGCGCTATTACGGCGGGTGCGAGGTCGTCGACAAGGTGGAACAGCTCGCGATCGACCGCGCGAAGCAGCTGTTCGGCTCCGACCACGCGAACGTCCAGCCGCATTCCGGCGCCCAGGCGAATTTCGCGGCGTTCATGGCGATCGCGAAGCCGGGCGAGACGATCATGGGCCTCGCGCTGCCGCACGGCGGCCATCTCTCGCACGGCGCCGCGGTAAATCACAGTGGCGCCGTCTGGCGCGCGGTGCAGTACGGCGTGAATCCCTCCACCGGCCGGATCGACATGGACCAGGTGCGGGACCAGGCGCTGCGCGAGCGGCCCAAGATCCTGATTGCCGGCGGCAGCGCCTACGCGCGCACCATCGACTTCGCCGCCTTCCGCTCGATCGCGGATGAAGTTGGCGGCTATCTCCTCGTCGACATGGCGCACTTCGCCGGCCTCGTCGCGGGCGGCGTGCATCCCTCGCCCGTGCCGCACGCGCAGGTCGTCACCAGCACGACCCACAAGACGCTCCGCGGCCCGCGTGCGGGTATCATCCTCTGTATCCAGGACCTGGCCGCTGCGGTCAACAAGTCGGTCTTCCCCGGCACGCAGGGTGGTCCGCTCGAGCATGTCATCGCCGCCAAGGCCGTCGCCTTCGGTGAGGCGCTCCAGCCCGAGTTCAAGCACTACGCCAGGCGGGTGGTCGAGAACGCGAAGACGCTCGCCGATGCCATGATCGAACGCGGCTTCGCGATCGTCTCCGGCGGCACGGATACCCACCTGATGCTGGTGGACCTCCGCCCCAAGAACCTGACCGGCAAGGAAGCGGAAGCGCTGCTCGGCAAGGCGGAGATCACCGTCAACAAGAACACCATCCCGGACGACCCGCAGTCGCCCTTCGTGACCAGCGGCATCCGTCTGGGGACGCCGGCCATGACGACTCGCGGGATGGGGAAGGCGGAGTTCAAGCGGATTGCCCAGCTCATCGACGAGGTGCTCACCCGGCGCGATGAAGAGACCATCACGCGCGTGAAGCAGGAAGTGCTTGACCTCTGCCGTGCCTTCCCGCTGTACCGTCCGCGGCACGCTTGACCCCCCGGCGTCCGGGTCCTAGCTTCGCTCGCTATGACCCGGACCCCCCTGTCGCCTCATGAATGAACTCCAGTTCACCGCCGATGTCCTGACGCGCCTGCGCGCCGATGGATATCGCTACGATGAGCGCGCGTACCTGTTCGTGCTCGCGGCGATCGAGTTTCTCCAGTCTCGGCTCGAGGCGCGTCGCCATGTGACCGGCGCCGAACTCGCGTGGGCCTGTCGCGACTTCGCGGTGCGGCAGTTCGGTCTGCTCGCGCCCGAGGTGCTGGGCTTCTGGGGGATCCGCAAGACCGAGGACTACGGCAGCATCGTCTACATCCTCGTTCGCGCGGGTCTCCTCTCCACGCAGCCGACCGATCGCGAGGAGGACTTCGCGGCGGTGTACGAATTCCACGAGGCCTTCAGCGAGCCGTATCCCTGGGACGGCGTCGCGGAGCTGGTGGCGGTGAGTCGTTAGGCATCCGTCTTCGGGCCACCGAAGACCGAAGGACCCATGACCCTTCCCGTGCTCTCCCCCGAACAATCCAGCGAGTGGGACCGCCGCGCCGACGCGGCGGGCATCGCGCTCGCGACCCTGATGGAGACCGCGGGCCGCGCCGCCACGGCGGTGATCGCAGCCCGGTTCCCCGACCGGCTGGCCGGCGGCGTGCTGGTGGCGGTGGGTCCCGGCAACAACGGCGGCGACGGCTGGGTCGTGGCCCGGGCGCTTCACCGGTTCGAGGTGCCGGTCTTCGTGACCGCGGTGCCGGGTGATCCGTCGCCCCTCAATCGCCAGATGGCGGCACTCGCCCGGAGCGAAGGTGTCCGCGCCGTCGAGCCGGACGGTCCCTGGCCCACCGTGACACTGGCCGTCGATGCCCTGCTCGGCACGGGCGCGCGCGGGGCGCTTCGGGCCCCGATCCAGGCCCTCGTCGACCGGCTCAACGATCTGGCGCTGCCCATCGTCTCGATCGATGGCCCGACCGGTGTCGACCTGCGGACCGGCGTCACCCACGGCGTCTCGGTGCAGGCGAGCGTTTCCATCACTTTCGGCGGGCTGCGCCGCGGCCATCTGATCGCCCGCGACGAATGCGGCACGGTCGTCGTGGCCGATATCGGTCACCCGGCGCCGGATCCGGGCTGGCCCGCACTCCTCACCGATCCCGAGGCGGCTGATGCGCAGGGTCGGTTCGGCGCACGCGAGCACAAGGGCACGCGCGGACGCATCGTCGTGGTCGGCGGCGACGAGGGCATGAGCGGCGCGCTCCGGCTGGCGGCCCGCGCCGCCTTCGGGGCAGGGGCCGGACTCGTCCACGCGGTCGCCCCTCGAACGACGATCGACCTGCTCGCGGCCGCAGAACCCGATCTCCAGACGCTGCGGCACGACTTCACACTGCCGCTGAGTCGCGAGCTCGTCGCGCTGCTCGGTCGGGCCGATGCCGTCGTCATCGGCCCGGGATTGGGGCGCGCGGCAGGGCGCGAGGCGTTCGTGCTCGAGGCGGCACGGCATGCCCGGGCGCTGGTGCTCGATGCCGACGCACTCTTCGGGCTCGGAGGCAGCCGGCAGGCACTCCGTGCCCTCGCTGCGGATCGTTCGGTGGTTCTCACGCCGCATCAGGGCGAGTTCCGGCGCCTCTTCCCGGAGCACGCGGAGAGCCTCGAACTCGATCCCTGGGCTGCGGCCTCAGCGGCCGCGGCCCTCGTCGGCTCGGCGGTACTGCTCAAGGGCGTCCCCACCGTCGTCGCCGGTCATGACGGTTCGATGATCACGGTGGCCGCCGGCAACCCGGGACTCGCCACGGGTGGCAGCGGCGACATCCTGAGCGGCCTGGTCGCCGCATCGCTGGTGCAGATTGCCCCTACGACGCTCGCCGCCGCGGTCGCAGCGCAAGCCCTTGGACGTGCCGCCGACCTCGCGGCTCGGCGCTTCACTGCACGGGGCATGCGCCCCATGGATGTCCTTGCCGCGCTGCCCGATCTGTGGCGCGCATGGGAGACCGTGAGGCAGGTGAGGCCGGCCCCGCGACCGCCGGTCCTGCTCGAGCTGGAGGCGCCGCAGCGGTGGTGAGATCGGCGTGGACCACGGTCCTGCTGGCCGGGCTGCTCGCCGTGCCGGCGCAGGCGCAGACCCGCGACTGGACGCCGGAGGAGCGGGCCATCGTCGGTGACTTCACGCGGATCACCGCAATCGCCACAAGCACCGATCGGGTCTACGTGGTGACCCCGAATGCGGTCATCGCCTGGGACCCGCTCGCCCGCCGGTTCTCGGGGCCCTGGCAACCGCGCGATCCATCCTCGCTCAACGATGTCTTCCTCGCCTTCGCCGATCCCCTGGATGGTGGCCTCTGGCTGGTGCGCCGGGGCGGATGGCTCCGACTCGATCCTGGAATCCAGCTCTGGGAACAGGGGACCGTGCCGGGCGGCGTAGTGGATGCGGCCTTCGATCAGGATGCACCGGGGGCGGGGTTGTTCCTCCGGGTCGGATCCGGATGGTTCACCGCCTCTCGCGGTGGCGTCGCGTTTCCAGGCAGCGCCCCCAGGCGACCGCTGCGCGCCGCGACGCTGGATGAGGCCATCCGAAGCAACCCGGCGATTCAGGCGAACAGCGCCTCCCTGCTCACCAGCAGCCGGCTCCGGAGCGTGCGTTACACCGCCGTGGCCCGCGCGCAGGGATTCACCGGCATCGGCTGGTATCTCGGTACCAGCGGCGCGGGCGCGCTCTTTCTCGCCGATGGGTCCGGGATCGCGGACCGGCTTTACTACGGTCTGCCCAGCGAGGTGGTGGCTGCGGTGTTTGCAGGGACGGGCGGGGTGTGGGCGGTCACCGAGCGCACCCAGACCGCCGATCCGGGCCTGACCTTTGTCGCCACGAATCTCAGCGAATTCCGCTCCCTGCAGGGACCGCGGGCGACCGGGCTGCCCTTCATCCAGGCGCGCCGGGTCGTCGGCCTCGAATCCGATCTCTGGCTGGCGACCGACGGCGGCGTCATCAGGCTGTCGACGCGGACGGAAGATGCCGACCGCTATGACGAAGGACGGGGACTGCCTGACTCACGCGTCCTTTCGCTCGCCCAGCGCCGCGGACGGATCGTGGCCGGCACCGCGCACGGTCTTGCGACTTACGCCGATTCGACCGGGTTCCGCCGGCTGGCACCGAGTTTCTCGGACGCGGCCTACGCCGTGGCGCTCTCGGGCGACACCACCTGGGTCGGCACTCGCATTGGACTGTTCGCCGCGCTCCCCGGTGAACCCGACCTGCTGCAGCCCGACGCCCTGCGCGAGAGCATCAGTCTGCAGGCGCCGGTCGTCGCACTGACGTGGCGGGCCGATACCCTCGTGGCGCTGCTCGAGGATCGGCTGCTCTGGCGCAACCCGGGTACCGGTCGGTTCACACTCGGACCGCTGCTTGGCAACACCCTCGGGCGGCTTCACACCGTGCTCAACGGTCCTCGCGGCCTCTACATCGCCGGTGATCGCGGTGTGGGGCTGGCGGGGATTACGACTCCCCTCCGCCGCCCGCTGACCGCTCCAGGAGACCTGCCTGGTCAGGTGACGGACATCGCGGTGGATGACACCTATCTGTGGGTTGCCACGCTGCGCGGCCTGGTTCGGCTGCAGCTGGATGCCATCGGACAATGACGAAAGAATCGGCGACCCCCTTCAACGGCCGGACGACGATCCGCCTCGGCCCCGGGCGCGAGTTCGACCGGATCCGGCGGATCCTCCAGAAGCTCGGCCCTGTCGCTCACGGGGTTGGCGACGACTGCGCAGTACTGCCTGACGGAGAAGGGCGGCTGGTCGTGAGCGTCGATCTCTCCGTCGAGGGCGTGCATTTCCGTCACGACTGGCTGACGCTCGAGGAGTTCGGCTGGCGCGCGACCTCGGCGGCGCTGTCCGACCTGGCCGCCGAGGGGGCGGCGACGATCGGTGTGCTCACCAGCATCGGGGTTCCCTCGAGTGCCAGCGATGACGATCTCACCGCGCTCATGTCCGGCGTCGGCCTCGCGGCGCATGCGGCGGGCGGCGCGGTGCTCGGCGGGGACCTGACGGCCAGCGAGCGCTGGGTGATCGACGTGACCGTGCTCGGGCGCGCGCTCCACCCGGTGACTCGTGCGGGTGCCCTGGCCGGTGATGGCCTCTGGGTTACCGGTGAACTCGGGGGTGCCCGCGCGGCGCTTCATTCCTGGCTCGCGGGGGGCGCCCCGGATGCAGCTGCCCGCGCGGCGTTCGCGCACCCGCAGCCCCGGATCAGCAGTGGCGTGGCGCTCGCCCGGGGCGGCGCTCATGCCATGCTCGATCTGAGCGATGGTCTCGGTGGTGACGCGGAGCATATGGCCGCCGCTTCCGGCGTCGCCCTGGAGATCGACCTGGCGCTGCTCCCGGTTGCGCCGGCAGCGCGCGTGGTGGCGGCTCGCGAAGGGACGGAGCCTGCCATCTTCGCCGCGGAGGGCGGGGAGGACTACGAACTCCTGGTCGCCATGCCGGCAGCGTTCGACGCCACGGCAGCGGCCCGCCTGAAGCGCGAGACCGGCGTGCCGCTGACGCGAATCGGGACCGCGCATCCCGGCTCCGGCGTGCGCCTGCGGCTCGGCGACCGGGTGGTGGCGCTTCGGGGTCACGACCACTTCGCCTGAGCAGCCGTTCCCTGATTCCGGCTCCTGTTGTACGTTCCGCACACTCACGAGAGCCCTACTCCAACCCACCGGTTCCATGTCCACGATCATCGAAGTGCACGGGCGCGAAATCATCGACAGCCGCGGCAATCCCACCGTCGAGGCCGAAGTCGTTCTCTCCAGCGGGGCGACGGGGCGGGCCGCCGTGCCGAGCGGTGCCTCGACGGGCGAACATGAGGCGGTGGAGCTGCGTGACGGCGACCCGAAGCGCTACCAGGGCAAGGGGGTCCTCGAGGCCGTCCGGAACGTCAATGAGGTGATCGGACCGCGGCTCGAGGGGATGGCCGCCGAGGACCAGATCACGATCGACCAGGAGATGCTGGATGTCGACGGGACGCCCAACAAGAGCCACCTGGGCGCCAATGCGATGCTCGCCGTGTCGATGGCCGTGGCCCGGGCGGCGGCCCAGGACTCCGGCCTGCCGCTGTACCGCTATTTGGGTGGGCCGCTTGCGCGGGTGCTGCCGGTGCCGATGATGAACATCCTGAACGGCGGCGCCCACGCTTCCAACAACGTGGATGCCCAGGAATTCATGGTCGTGCCGATCGGCGCGGAGACGTTCCCTGAGGGGCTGCGGATGGGGGTCGAGGTCTTTCATGCGCTGAAGAAGGTCCTCACCAAGATGAAGCTCTCGACCGCCGTGGGCGACGAAGGCGGGTTCGCGCCCATGCTGCCGTCGAATGAGGCGGCTCTCGATGTGGTGATTGAGGCGATTCGGTCGGCGGGCTACGAGCCTGGCCGGGATCTCGCAATCGCGCTCGACGTCGCGGCTTCGGAACTCTTCCAGGAGGGCGAGTACGTCTTCAAGAAGGGAGACGGCAGCCGGCGCCCTGCGTCCGGGATGGTCGACCTCTACGCGAGCTGGGTGGACCGGTATCCGATCGTCTCCATCGAGGATGGGCTCGCCGAAGACGACTGGGACGGCTGGAAGCTCCTGACCGAGCGCCTCGGCACCCGGTGCCAGATCGTGGGCGACGATCTCTTCGTCACCAACGTTGATCGCCTCGGCCAGGGGATCGAGCAGGGAGTCGCCAACGCCGTGCTGGTCAAGGTCAACCAGATCGGGACGCTCACGGAAACGCTCGAGTGCATCGAGATGGCGAAGACGGCCGGGTATGGCGCGATCATCTCGCATCGATCTGGCGAGACCGAGGACACCTTCATCGCGGATCTCGCGGTGGCCTCCGGCGTCGGCCAGATCAAGACGGGCAGCGCCAGCCGGACCGACCGCATCGCCAAGTACAATCAGCTGCTCCGCATCAGCGAGGAACTCGGCGAGATCGCTCAGTATCCGGGCCGGGATCTCTACGCGCTGTGAGCCGCGCCCGCTTGCTCGTCGCGGTTGTCCTCGGCGGGGCGTTCCTGTACGCGATTTTCGGCGGGGAATACAGCACGCTGAACTGGCTCAAGCTCCGGGGCCAGGAACGGGCGCAGCAGGCGGCCATCGATCAGCTCACGATCGAAGTCGACTCGCTGCGCCGCTACGCCAAGGCGGTGGTCACCGACCGAAAGCTGCAGGAACGTCTCGCCCGCGAGCAATTCGGAATGATCCGGAAGGGGGAGTTTCTCTACCGGCTGCAGGTGGACAGCGAGCCGTAGGACTCGCTGTCCGTTGCCTCCCTCGAATGCAGGAGGTCCCCTCATGCGGCAACGCCCCTCGCTCCCCTCTCGTACCTCGCTGCTCTGCGCTCTCGCAACTTTCGCCGGGTGTCAGCCCGCAAAATCCCCCAAGCCTCCAGAAAGCCCAACCCAGCCGCAGGTCGCGGCGCCCACCGCATCCGCGGCCGATATCTCCCACGGCGAAGCTGCCATCGGGACCGCGGGAGTCCCAGCACCCATCTCGGCCGAGGCACCATCGCCGGCGCCCGGGCATCTGAAAGCGCTGCGTCTCGAAATACAGCACGCTCCCATCACTATTGATGAGGGAGTGACCTACGATGCGTGGACCTTTGCCGGCGGCGTGCCAGGTCCCGTGCTTCGGGCGACCGTTGGCGACACCGTCGATTTCACGCTCGTGAACAAGGCCCCGATGCCGCACAGCATGGACTTCCATGCCGCCGAGATTGCGCCGAGCCGCTACTACGTGAACGTGAATCCGGGCGACTCGATGCACTATCGATTCGTTCCGCGGGTGCCCGGGGTCTTCATGTACCACTGCGGGACCGCACCCGTGGCGGCGCACATTGCCAACGGGATGTACGGTGCGTTCATCGTCGACCCGGTGGTTCCGCGGGCGAAAGCCCGCGAGTTCGTGCTCGTGCAGAGCGAGTTCTACCTGTCGCCGGAGGACAGCGGCCACCACGCCCGAAGCCTCGACTGGCCCAAGGTCCTGGACCAGGCCCCGGACTACGTGGTGTTCAACGGGCGTTCGGCCCAGTATGCGAAGCACCCGATCCCGGTGGCGGTCGGCGAACCGCTGCGGATCTACGTCGTCAATGCGGGGCCGAACCGGGTCTCGTCGTTCCATGTGGTCGGCGGAATTTTCGAGCGGGTGTATCTCGATGCGTCGACCAGCACACCGCTCGCCGGCGTGCAGACCGTCATGGTCCCCGTGGGTGGTGGCGCCATCTTCGAAACCCGACTCCGGGAAGCGGGGACCTATCCCTTTGTGACGCATGCATTCGCGGACGCAACGAAGGGCGCGATCGGCATGTTCGAGGCGGGGAAACCTTGACGCAGGGTAGGGCGCTTCGCTAGGATTTGCGCCCCAAGGCTGGGTAGCTCAGGTGGTTAGAGCACGGCACTCATAATGCCGGGGTCGGCGGTTCGAATCCGCCCCCAGCTATTCCTCTGCAGCGTCCGGGCGGTCGGCTCCCAGTCGTGGTTGCCCTGTCAACAACGTTCATCACTCAGTGCCGCATCAGGGTGCGAGACCTCGGCCCGGGCCACCGCCCGGGCCTTGTCATATCCGGGACGGCGATGGACATAAGTCCACCAGTTGGCGCAGACACCGCGCCGCGCCTCGCGCCACCTGGCGCTGGTGACCGGCCACTTCAGCAACGACGTCGCTCGCGCGACCTTCGGCGACACGGAAGCCCTGCACGTCGTGACCACCTGGCCCACGGAGCTGGGGATCCCGTACGACGTGACCGGTACGGCGGGGAACGGTCTTCACGGTCTCGACCTGCATCAGATTGACCCGAACCCGTACACGATCTTCATCTTCGTGTGCGGCCCGTGGGTGAATTCCAACAACTGGCATCTCGAACGGTGCAGGCACGCCTTCAAGATCGGGGTGAATTTGTCCCTCGAGGCCGGCGCCACCCACAGCTTCGACCCGCTGCTGCCGAGGGATCTACCGGGGGAGAGCAACTCCGACATCGTCTTCGCCGCGCCGCTGGCCAGCGAACCGCTGGCTGGGCTGATCCTGGCCCATGAGCAGTCGGAGTATGGCCCGCGTCAGCGGCATACCCGCGCGCGGGGAGTGTTCGACGACTTCCTGCGACGGGACCACGTCGTGGCGGTGCCGCTCGATCCCCTGCACATGTACAACATTGCGGGCCTCGAGCGGGCCGAACAGTTCGACAATATCGTCCGCCAGCCGGATGTCGTACTCACGACGCGCCTGCACGGGATGGTCTTTGCCCTGAAGAATGGCATTCCCGTCGTCGCCGTCGACGCGATGGCCGGCTGGGCGAAGGTCACGAAGCAGGCCGCCGCCCTCGGCTGGCCGCTGGTCTTCGATGGCGCCACGGTGACCGAGGCAGAGATTCAGGAGGCCGTGGCGCGCTGCCTGAATGGGGAGTTGCAACCCTGCATAGCGCAGTTGCAGGAGCGGGCGCGACAGAGTGTCCAGCGCATGCATGCCCGCTTCCACGAGACACTCGCCGCCACACCCATTCCCCCCGTTGGGCCCTCTCTTCCACGCTGACGGTGCTGGCCCAGCCATTGGGGAGCACCGGGGCTCGCGAGTCTCCGAGGGCTGCCCGGGGCCGCCACGGGGAACCACCTCGCTGATTGGCCCCGGTGCGGGCCGTCTCTCGTGCGATGCTCGAGCGCGGTCTGGGCCACGCCTTGGCGATTGGCCGACTTCTCCCCAGATTGGAGATACCCTCACCCCGCACGCTGGTCCTCGCGGGATCGCCCCTCCTGGATACGAGTCGGCCTGACTTGGCGCCGCCCTGAGCGGAAAGGTCCGGAAGGCGAACGCGCATGATACTGTTGATCGGTGTGCTGCTGTCATCCGGGCCCGTCGCGGGTCCCGGACCCCGACCTCGGGTTCCCGCCGAATTTGCGGGGCACCCAAGGCTCGCCGACGCGGCGCGGGTGCTGGCGCAATCCGAAACCGGCCGAGCGGTGATGGCACGCTATCTCGCGACGGACTACGTCCTCGTCGTGGGGCGGAGTTCGCTGCGGGCCTCCAACACCCGCAGCATCCTCGCCCGTCTCTCGGGGCACCCGCCGGACTTCCTGACCGATCATCTCGCGCGCCAGGTCATCCTGTTCAACGACACCCTGCCGGCGGCCACCGTAGCGGTCGGGCTGACCCACGAGATCATCCACGTCCTCGGTGGCGCCCGTCCCGGCACCCGTGCGCTCGGTGAGGAGGAACTCCGCGCCTGGAACGTCGCGCTCGATTTCTACCTCCGACTCCCCGACAGCCTTCGGGCTGTCGCGGCACCGAAGTACGGCGCGTATGCTCGCTGGCGGCAGCAGCGGCCCGAGGAGTTCGCCCTCACGATGCGCTGTCAGTATCCCGATACCCCTGGCTGCCCGGACCCAGGAGTACGCCCGGGCGGCCGGGTCCTCGGGGCACAGGGATCAGAGCCCGCCTCAGCAGCCGGAGCCCTGGATGCGTGCGGGCGCCGGGAATCGGTGGGCCCTGGGCCCCGGCCAGGGACCCCCGATCACGCCTGGATGCCTTGGGGGGATTGGTCCGACTTTTCGGCACCGGGATTGGCGAACCGATTCCCCCCGTTTACCCCCTGTCTCCGGGGGAAACCCATCCGAGCCACTTGAGGCCGCAACGACGGGCCCTCCGGCTCGTCAGGCGACTGGACACTCTCCCGACCGGGCTCATCCGGCGGCGGCCCAGGGGCCGTGGGACGCCGGGAGCGCGCGACCGTGATCCGGCCTGCCGTGGTGGTGGACATTGTCCCTTCCCAGCGTATCTTTTGAAATCCGACAATGCCCATCCCGGTGCAATGACCGCTCCAGCGCCCACCCCGCAGCAGATCGAGCTTGCCCGCGCAAGCTATGAGCGCTGCCTGCGTCACGACGATTTCTTCCGCTCGTTCTACGAGCGGTTTCTTGCCAGCGATCCCGCGATCGCCCCGCAGTTCGCCAACACCCGCTTCGAGCGGCAGCACAAGCTGCTGCAGCACGGACTCGGGCTGCTGCTCAGCTACGCGGGTCGGCCGAATCCGCACCTGCTGGAGCGGATCGCCGAGCGGCATGGCCCGTCGGACATGAATGTGCCGTCGAACCAGTACGTCATGTTCCTCGACAGCCTGCTGCATGCGGTGCGGCTCCACGACCCGGAATGCACCCCGGAAACCGAAGAGGCCTGGCGGATGGCCCTGCTGCCCGGCGTCGAGTACCTGGAGCACTTCGGGCGATGAGCGGCACCACGGGAGCGGTCTGCGAGAAGTGCGGCACGGCGGTCGGCCGCGGAGCCCGGTTCTGCGCCTCGTGCGGAACGGAGGTCTCCAACCCGATCAACGTGACCGGCGAAAGCACGGTCATGGTCTCCAACACGGCGGTGATCAAGGACCGGTTCCTGGAGACGCTTCGGGATATCACGCTCGGGGAATACGAGATCCTGCTGGAGATCGGCAGCGGCGGGATGGCGTCGGTCTATCTCGCCCACGACATCCAGCTCGACCGCAAGGTCGCCATCAAGGCGATGCATCCCCAGCTGCTCCAGGGCGACGGGATGGTGGAGCGGTTCCGGCTCGAGGCCCGGACGGTCGCGAATCTGAGCCATCCGAACATCGTGCCGATCTACGCGGTCAAGCAGGAGCAGGACCTGCTGCTCTTCGTGATGAAGTTCATCGAAGGCCAGCCGCTCGACGCGATCATCAAGGGCCAGGCGCCGCTCCCGCCGCTCATGGTGAGCCAGATCCTGAGCCGGGTCGCCGACGCGCTCGGCTACGCCCACCGGCACGGGGTCATCCATCGCGACATCAAGCCCGCCAACATCATGGTGGACATCGAGGGCGTTACCGCGTACCAGATGGTCACGGGCAGCCTCCCGTTCGAGGGAGGCAGCGCCATGAACATCATGTTCAAGCACGCGCACGAGCCGCCCGCACCGCTCCTCGAGCGGGTCCCCGGCTGTCCGCCGGAACTGGCGGCTGTGATCGAGCGGATGCTGGCCAAGAAGCCCGAGGATCGCTTTGCCCGGATGGAAGACGTCGTGCGTGCGCTCAACGCGCCGATCATGGATCACGACGATCCGGTCCGCTCGCAGCTGATCCAGTTTGCGATGCAGGGCGAGAACCGCCGCCTGCTCAAGCGGGTCAGCACCCCTCGGAGCCCGGTGCCGTCCGTCGTCGCGACCTCGGGACCGAACCCGAAGACCCGCAGAGCTGCCGCTGCGGCGAAGGTCTCGGCCACCATGGCCGCGGCACCGACGGCGGTGACCGCCGCGCCGGCGCCGCGCCGCAACCCGCTGCTGATTGCCGGTGCGGTGGTCGCGGTGGCGGCACTCGGCGCGCTGGGCGTGTGGCAACCCTGGAAGAGCCGGGTCCCGGCGACGCCCTCAGCGGTGCAGGGGCCCGCGGCGGCGACGCCGGAGCCTGCACCCGTCACTCCGGTCACGCACGACTCGGGAGCGACACCAGCCGGCGTGAGGGCCGAATCCACGCTGGCCGTGGTGGACTCCGCCCCCGCGGCCCCGGTGCCGGCACCCACTGAGCCTCCCAAGGCATCGGTGCAGAAGCCGCAGCCCCCGAAACCACAGCGCCCCGCTGGCAGAACCGACGTTCCTCCGCCCGGCGCCACTGCCTCGACCTCCCGGCTTGCCCCGCTGCAGTCGGTGCAGGTGAGCGGGCCGAACAGCCTCGCGGTCGGCGAGAGCGTGACGCTGGACGCTGATGCAATCGATGCCGCCGGACACAGCGTGCCTGGCAGGCAGATCGCATGGAGATCGAGTGCGCCGGACGTCGCGACGGTGAGTGCCGGCGGTCAGGTCGTCGGACGCCAGCCAGGTCGCGCAATCATCAGCGCGGCCGTGGAACAGGTCAGCGGTTCGATGGCCGTGACGGTGCAGGCTCCCGCGACCGCCCTCGCCATCACGCCTGGCGATCTCACCCTCGAACTGGGCAAGACCGGCACGCTGTCCGCCAACCTGCTTGGAGGAAGCGGACGCCCGGCGGATAAGGTGCAATGGAGCTCGGGCGCGCCACAGGTCGCGAGCGTGAGTCCGGATGGCACGGTGACCGCCCGGGCGGTTGGCACCGCGACCATCACGGCGGTTTCCGCGGGCCGGCAAGCGACGGCATCCGTGACCGTGACGGCGCCTGCCGGTCCCAGTGAGGCGGATCTTCGCACCCAGGCCGAGGCCACGATTCAGGCCTATGCCCGCGCGATCGAGACGCGCGATGTCGGACGGGTCCGTCAGGTCTTTCCGAGCATGCCGTCCGTGCGGGAGCAGCAGCTCAGGCAGGCGCTGCCCAACATGAAGAACCTGCAGGTTCGTCTCGCGGTCACCGACCTCCAGATCACCGGCGACGTGGCGACCGCTGTGGTGTCGGGCAAGTGGCAGTTCCAGGCGAGCGGCCAGCGAAATGAACTGCCCGCGGACAATGTCTATCAGCTCGCTCGCCGCGGTTCCGGCTGGGTGATCACCGAAATCCGTTGAGGTTGCAGATGATGGGTGCCCGCCGCGTCGCCGGATTGCTCGCCGCCTCCGTGCTGCTGCTGCTTGCCTGCCGTGAGGTCCTGAGCGATCTGCCCGATCTCCGGGTCCGTTCCGTCACCGTGTCACCCGATAGCTCCGACCTGGTCATCGGGGCGACAGGGTCGCTGAACGATTTCCCGCTGGATCCCTCCGGCGCCTTTCGCCCCGGACGGCCGGTGACCTGGGTCAGCGCCGATCCTTCCATCGCGACGGTGGATGACACCGGTGGCCTCGTGGGAGTCTCCGCGGGCACGGTGACGGTCACGGCGACGGTGGATGGGGTGCAGGGCTCGGCCCGGGTCCGCGTTGGGCCGAGACCCGCGATCGGCTTGGCGGGGACCACCGCGACATTCAATTCACAGGCCGGACAGGCCAGCCCCGCGCCCCAGACCGTGGCGATCACCAACACCGGAGGGCTCTCACTCACCGGGATCGCCTTCGGCACCGTCCAGTACAGCGGCGGTCAGCAGAACTGGCTGCTTCCCTCCCTCAGCGGTACGATCGCCCCGGCGACGCTCACTCTGACACCGATCACGACGGGGATCTTCACGGCCGGCACCTACACCGCGACCCTGCCCATCACCTCCGCCATCGCGGGAAACAGTCCGCAGACGATCACCGTCACCCTGAACGTCGCGCCCGGACCGCCGGCGGCGCGGGTGCTCACGATCACTGCCGGAAACAACCAGACGGCGGCCGCCGGCTCGGCCGTCGCGATCGCGCCGACGGTGCAGGTCAGCGACACCTTCGGCAATCCGGTGTCCGGTCTCTCGGTGACCTTCACTGCGCTGAGTGGCGGCGGGAGCGTGACGGGTGGGACGGTGCTGACCGATGCCACGGGGCATGCCACCGTCGGGTCATGGACGCTTGAAGCGAATGGTACCGTACCGGCCAACGGCCTCTATCCCAATCAGCTCCTGGTCACGACTCAGGCCGCGTCATCGGTCGCGCTGCAGGGCAACGCCTACTTCAGCTACACCACGCACGTGCATCACATGTGGGCCGCGCCTGCCGCAGGCGGCTGCACCTTCTGCCATACGGCGAGCAATGGTCTCGGGGGGCTCAGTCTCGGAGGGGCCGCAACGCCGACTTACAACCTGCTGTTCAATGTCCCGACGACCTGTCAGTCCGGGCAGCTCGTCGAAGTGGCGCCCGGCGGCGGGGCGACCGCGGAGGCCGCGAGTCTGCTGATCCAGAAGCTGGACCACACGGCGCCGGCGGCATGTCCGGGCGGGATGCCGAGCGGGACCACCTTCATCCCCGCCGCGATGCGTGACACCATTCGGGCCTGGATTCGGGCCGGCGCACCGCTCAACTGAGTTGTTCCGCGAAGATCCGCCACCCGATCGGGTGGCGGCCTGCCACTAGAACGAGCCTTCCAGCCCCGCCGTCCAGATCCAGTCCGGCTGCATTCCCGTCTTCCGCATCGGGGCCATCGCGTTCAGGACCATGATGGCGCCGCCGCGGACCCGGAACTTCATGCCCAGCGAGAGATTCATCAGTTCGTCACGGCGATTGGCCACGTTCGTGGACGGCACGCGCCGTGAAATCGGCACCTGGTAGACCAGGTCGCCGGGAAGAGTCTGCTTGCGCGCGCCCACCTGCCAGGAGGTGATCAGTTCGGCCCCCATGGTTGCCCACGATGCCATCAGCTGGTCGAAGCCGATCGTGGCGAGGAAGGCGTCATTCACCTGGTTGTCGCTCCGCGCCAGATAGCCGACGTTGAGGTGGGGGGCAAAGTCCCCGAACTGGGCCGACGCGATGCCGGAGGCGCGCACCGAGGTGAAGCCGGAGCCCAGCAGGTTCTTCTCGTTGCCCGTGGGAAAGCGGACCTCGCTGAGGATGGCGGCTCCGAACTTCTTGCCCTGGCCGAGATTGACCTTCACACGGCCGACCACGTCGCCGATCCCCGAGGCGGAACCAGAGACGCGGGTCGTTGCCCGCATGATCGGGTTGGCCGGGTCACCCCCGAAATTGTGCACCGTCGAGTTGCCGAACGGGAGGATCTGCGCGGTGCCCGTGCCATCGAGTGTCGTCCGGACGAACGGCACCGCCACGCCCACATCGATGAAGTCGAGCATCCCCCAGGTGGCGTTGAGGTAGGTGCTCGTGATGTTCATGTCCATGCGGAGGCGGACGGCGATGAGGTCGTTCTCGAAGTCCGGAATGCCGTAGAGCGAGTCGCCCACATTCTCGTGGCCGAAGTTGAACTCGATGTTGTCGAGCGGGCTTCCGTTCAGTGAGGTGAAGGCGATCTGGGAGACGTAGGCGCCGAGAAAGAACCGTCCCCGACCGAGCGTCTGCGCCCGCTCACCGAAGATCGGTCCGGGCGAGGTGGAGGACTGCACCGGCAGGCCGCCGATGATGGCGAAGGTCGTGCCGCTCGAAGTGGCGCTGATCGGCGTCGAAGCGACCGACCGGCCAACCGAGCTTTCCACGAAGCCGATGACCGTCGAAGAGCCCGCCTGGACCGCGGGAATGAAATGGTCGCCGTGGCCGCTTCCCACCGAGAGACAGAGAGGCTTGCCGCAGTCGCCAAACGTGAACAGTCCATTGATCTGACTGCTGAGCGTCTGGGCCTCGGCCGGGACGGCGAGGCAGGCAAGGAGAGCGGCGGTGACCAGCGATCGCATCTGAGACTCCGGGGGGAGGAATTAACGCAGCCAACTTACAGTCCGCCTGTGGATGACCGCAATGTCCCGGCAGTCCCGGCTTCCTCCCCCCTTCCGGTCGTCCTCCAGTTCAGGCCCCTCGGCGTGCCCGGCGGTGCCTCACCGTCGCACCACCTCGACCCGCAACTCCGTCCAGCCGTCCGCCTGGTAGTACTCGACCCTGAGCCGGTGCGGTCCCGGTGCGATCGGGGCTTCATCCACGGCGGACTCATGCGAGGTCCAGTGGTCGATGGCCAGGGAATCGTCGACCCAGACCCTGATCCCATCGTCGCTGATGGCCCTGAGCGTCATATCCGCTTCGGGCAGGACGACCTCCGCCCGCGCCTGAAGCGCCCAGCGCTCCTGCGGTATTCCCTGGAGCGTCGGCCGGTACCACTCGAGGTCGAGCCGCGGGAGCTTCATATGCCTCTCGGGCTCTCCCTGGAGCAGCCCGGAGAAAGCCACGGTACGGGTGCGGGGATCGGTACTGTCGCTCCACGCGAAGAGGCGAGCATCCCAGTCGATCCGCGGCTCGAACCACTCGTACCTGAATCGATAGGGCGTCCCGGCCGGTCGCGCGATCCCCGACGGCGACTGCGTGGCGGCGCCGCGATACTCGAGGTCGAGGGACCAGTGCTCGCGCGAGGCTGATGCGGGGGACACGGTGAGGGTGTCCCCGACTCGCCCTGACGACGCGGAGAGTGCCGCGATCCCCTGGCGGTCCGCCACCCGCCATCGCCCGGGAGGCCCCAGCACGGCGAGCCGGAGCGGCTCGGCGTGACTGCTGTCGACTGGCCAGAGCCGCGGCGACCTCCAGTCGTACGGGCCCCACTCGTCCACGACGATGGCGGAACGGTTCCGCTGCGCCGTGGGCGTGGAGGGGAGGGGACGTGGCTGCCTGACGGACACGGGCAGCTTCGCGAGTTCGAGCGGCGGCGGGACGGGCATCGAAGTGCAGCCGAAGCCGTTCGAGACGAAGTTGGCAATCCCTTGCGCGTCCGCGCTCGTCGAGTCACCCAGCACCATCAGAGAGTCGACGCCTGAGGCCCGGTTGTCAGCGAGGAGCAGACCGGCCGTGTTCCGTGCGCGCAACAGGACCCGGTGTCCGGCGAACTGGTTCTCCCGGATCTGGTAATCCCGGCTCCGCGTATCGCGGTGCTTCGGATACCCCCAGTCGGAGGGCTCGATCGGGTCGCCCCAAAGGCGGATCGCCGTGGAGTCGCCGGAGAACCGGTTCCCGACAATCAGGTTGTCCTGGCCATGTTCAATCGCGATGCCGATCCGGTTCCCGCCGAAGCAGTTCCCGATGATCCCGCTCTCGTAACTGTAACCGCCCCACAGCCCGTGATCGCTCCCCGTCACCCGGTTGGCGACAAACTGGTTCCGGCTGAACGTGGCCTCCATCGCATTGGTCGGCGCGAAGCTGAAATCGTTGCCGAGGAAGAGATTGTCGTTGGCTCCGCCGGTGCCGGAATCCATGGTCGTCTGACCCGCCCACAGGAAGAGCCCATCGCCTCCGTGGGTCACGGAATTCCAGGCGACGATGTTGCGGGAACTCTGTTCGAACAGCAGCAGGCCGGCCGAATCCTGCCCGCGGCGATAGAAGCGATGACTGTAGCCGCGCACGTTGTAGTCGAGTCGGTTGTGCAGGATGAGGTTGTCACTTGACCGGTAGAGGCCGACGCCGAGACCCGAGTTGAAGGAGAAGCTGTTGTCCTCCAGCCGCAGGCTGTCGGAATTGGTGAGCATCAGCCCGTTCATCCCCTGTTCCGCCACCACGCCGCGGATCGTGCCGCCGCGCACGCCGGACAGGTAGATCGCCGCGCCATACCGCAGCCACTCCTCCTGTTCGTTGTGGTGGAACGAAAGCCAGTCCACGAGGCTCTCATGCTCGATCAGACTGAAGAGCCGGGGCTTCCAGTTCCGGCTCAGGTCGCCGCCGTCAATCGTCAGGCGCCGCGTCCCGCGCGCCAGAATGCCGACTTTGTACCCGTGCACGGTGGGGCGGATCAGGCTGACGTCTTCGCCCCCGTCCACGAGAATCGCGAGGCCCGTGGCGCGGTCCGGTGCCAGCCCTGGCTCCGTGCCCTGCATGGCCGCCGCGGAAAAATCGACCGTGATCCCGTGGCCACGGATCGTGATGCAGGCCGAGTCCGGGGCACCGGAAGGGTTGATGGCGCGGGGCCCAGGGACGATCCGGGCCGAGCGGGTGATGACCAGACCGCAGCGGATCGGGATGCCAGGATCGTTCGCCAGTCGGATGGCCCGGTCGCTCGCGGGCAGCGCGAGGAGGGCGAGGAGCGAGGCCTTCCGCAGGTGCAGGAGCATGATCGCCGTGGCGCTCGAGGAGGGGCTGGAAGTGTGCCGCGTCGGCGGCAGCTCGGCAACTGCCCGTAATGCCAACGCGCCCCGAAGCGTAGTGCTCCGGGGCGCGTGAGGAGACGCTTCAGCGGTCGCGATCAGACCGTGCGGGAGAAGACCGCCCGGGCCGTTGCCCGATCCAGGTGGGCGTCCAGCTCCATGCAGAGGTTCCGCAGGAAGTAGCGCCCAATTGCGGTGACCGCGATCCGTTCCGGCTCCAGGTCCACCAGACCGGCTTCCGCGTGCTGCTGGAAGCGATCCAGTTCGGAGCCGAGGAGCGACCCGGCCGTCTCGCCCCCTTCGAGCGGCAGGCCGTATGGCAGCTCGAGGTTGCACATCAGGTGCGTGATGATTGTCCGCCGGCGGCGATCGTCGAGGCTGAGGTGATGCCCCTTGACCACCGGAAGGCGGCCGGCATCCACCGCCCGGGAATAGTCACCCAGCTTGGGATCGAGCTGCACGAACCGGCCCGCCAGGTCACCGATCCCGCTCATGCCAAGCGCGAGCATGTGGTCGGCGGGGCGCAGCGTGTAGCCCATGAAATTGCGGTGCAGCCGGCGCTCGTCGGCCGCGATCGCCAGTTCGTCGTTCGGCCGGGCGAAGTGATCGAGCCCGACCCACTGGTAGCCCGCCTCGCCCAGGTCGTTCACCGCCGCCTCGAATAGCCGGAACTTGATGTCCCGACCGGGCAGCTCGGCCTGATTGATCTGTTTCTGGTTCGGCTTGACCGACGGGACATGCGCATACCCGAACACCGCGAGGCGGTCGGGATTGAGCGCTGCCACCCGTTCGAGGGTTCCTCGGAAGCCGCTGACGGACTGCCGCGGCAGCCCGTAGATCAGATCGAGATTGAGGCTTTCGAAGCCCTCGGCCCGGATCTCATCGACCACGGTCTCGACCAGCTGGAATGGCTGCATCCGCCCGATCGCCGCCTGCACGGCGGGGTCGAGATCCTGTACCCCCAGGCTGATCCGGTTGAAGCCGAGCGCCCGCAGATCCGCGATCTGTCCCGGCTGCACGAGGCGCGGGTCGAGCTCGATGGAGCGCTCCGCCGTCTCGGAGATCCGGAATTCCTTGGTCAGGCGATTCACCAGCCGGTGCCGCTGGGCCTGGTCCAGGAAATTCGGGGTTCCGCCTCCCCAGTGCAGCTGGACCACTTCGCGCCCGGGGCCAAGGATGGCGAGCACCATGTCGAGCTCGCGCTCCAGCCGGTCCAGGTAGTTGTCCACGACCGACCGCTGCCGGGTGACCACGGCGTTGCAGCCGCAATAGTGGCACCGCTCCGCGCAGAAGGGCAGGTGGACGTAGAGCGACAGCGTGTCCGAGGTGCGCGCCCAGACTTCCGCGAGCGCGGCCCGGTACTCCACTTCGCCGAAGCTCTGGGTCCAGGCCGGTACGGTGGGGTAGCTGGTGTACCGCGGTCCGGGCCGGTCGTAGCGCGCGACGAACTCCCTGGGGATCGGGCTGGTTGACCGCATCAGATCTTCGCGACCGGTGTGGGTCGCGCCTCCGGAGCGGGCTTCGCCTCGCAGCCGCCGGTATTGTTCGGCGCCTTGCGGGCCTTGCGGGTCATGGCGCCACCGAAGTTGGTGTCCGGCGCGAGGTCGGGCCGTTCGGCCTTGATCTGCACCAGTTCCTGCTTGGTGAACACCTTCGACTCGTCGAAGCGCAGGTTGACCTCGCCCGTCATCTTCACCCGGCCCAGGTCATAGAAGCGCTTGGTCGCCGTCATTTTCGCGAACGCCTTCAGGCAGCCGAACATGTACTTCCGCTTGAACTTGTCCTTGATGAACGGGTACTTGAGGAACGTCTTCCGCATGTAGAAGCGGCCGTAGCAGCGCAGGACCTGCTTCAGCACGTCCTCCCGGTCCATCGCATCGGGCTTCATGATCGGGGTGGTGAAGTTGTAACGCGAGAAGTCGCGCACTTCCACCTTGTCCCCCAGCTCCTCGAAGAGGTCGGAGAACGGCCACGGCGTATACATGTTCCAGTTGGCCATGTCCGGATCCCAGTCCTTGCAGAGCTGGTAGGTCTCCTCGATCGACTCCGGCGTCTCGTTCTCGAGCCCCATGATGAACTGGGCCTCGGCCAGCATCCCGTTCTTCTGCAGCAGCTTGATCGCCTTCTTGTTCTGCTCGATCGTGGTCTCCTTGTGGAACCGGTCGAGGCCCATCTGGCTCGCCGCTTCGGTCCCCAGCGAGACGTGGAACAGCCCGGCCTTCCGGTAGAAGGGCAGCATGCTCTCGTCGCGCAGGATGTCGGTCACGCGAGTGTTGATGCCCCACGGCACGTCGATCTTCCGATCGATGAGCGTCTGGCAGAGCTGCACGAACTTCTTCTTGTTGATCGTGGGCTCCTCGTCCGCGAGGATGTAGAAGCCGACCTTGTGGACCTGGGTGAGGTATTCGATCTCGTCCACGAACTTGTTCGGGTCCCGGACCCGGTAGTCGCGCCAGAACTTCCACTGCGAACAGAAGCTGCAGGTAAAGGGGCAGCCGCGGGCGAAGCTCGGCACCGCCACCCGGGTGTTCATCGGGATGTAGATGTAGGTCGGCCAGTGCAGGATGTCCCAGTTGGGCTTGATCGCATCCAGGTCCTGGATCGGCGGTTCCGCCGGCGTCGCGACGCACTTGCCGTCCTCGATGAACGCGACGCCCCGGATCGAGTGCCGGACCCGCTCATCGACCCCCTCGTCAATCGCCTTCCACAGATTCTGGGCGATGACCTCTCCTTCGCCGCGGATGACGTAGTCGATCCACGGGGCCTCGTGCAGCACCTGGGCATACATGAACGTGCCGTGGATGCCGCCCAGGATCGTCTTGATCTTCGGATTGACCTTCTTGGCGAGCTTGAGCGTGTTCTCCGCGCTGTAGATCACCGGGGTCTTCGCGCTGGTCGCCACGACATCGGGCTTGAGATCACGGATCTTCTGCTCCAGCACCTCGGGAGTGAGGTCATTCGCCATCGCGTCGATGAAATGGACGTCCGGCATCCCCGCCTGCTTCAGGGCACCCGCGATGTAGGCCACCCACGGTGCAGGCCAGTTGCCGGCAATCTCAGCTCCGCCAGCGTGATAGTTGGACAGAATGAGCAGTGTCCGCATGGGATGATCCGAGGGTGTACGGTGGAGGTGTATGGCGTGGTTTACAGTCGGGAAGCTAGGCAGGGCTCTTGGAAGGTTCGATGAAGGCAGGATGAACAGGGGTACGCGGCGTACGGGATTAGAACCTCACGCTGAAACGGCAGCAGCGCCCACCGGCTGCCTCACACTCGACCTCCTGGACCGCCGTCGCTGGATGGATGAGTTGCCGAAGCAGGCGCTCGAAGGTGGCCCGATAGAACGTGCAAGTCGCGGACTTGACCGAGAGCCCCCGGCACATCGGGCAGCCGGTGATACTGTAGGCCGTGCTCGGGCCGAACTCGACGCCGAAGATCCCGCTCCCCGCGAAGGTCCATGCGTGGGCGCGGATCGCCTGGCTGAGGATCCGGAAGGCGAGCCGTGCCGGGAGCCAGGGCAGGAGAAACTGGGCCGCGCGAGGGATGCGGTGCGCCAGCAGGTACTCGGCGGTGAGGACGCCGGCCCGGTCAAGGACTTCCTGACCGGCTTGCGGGCCGAGCCCCTCGAGCACGCTGTGGGCGAGCCGGTTGAAGTCCGACTCGGGGACCATCGCCTGCGGCAAGGCGCTCGTGAGATCGGCGTGTCCCCAGCTGCGGAGCGCACTATCGCCGCCCACGGGGCCGAGGCGCTCGCGAAGCGCCGCAACCGTCTGGATGATGGAGTTGGGGCCGATCCGATCGTTCGGGGTGTCGGCCATAGTGCGGCTCACGGCAGGCCTACACGGTTCAGTGGCGGAGCAGTCCGCGTGCGGCGTCCCTCAGGTGGCCGAAGCGCTCGGCGAGCAGCAGCCGGAGCCAGATGGTGTAGCGGTTGGGGCGCTGTCTCAGTTCGCTCCGGACCAGACCCAGCAGGGAGTATCGCCAATCGGCGACCTCGGCCGGATCGGGCCTGGGCGCATCGGAGTAACTTCCGACGAAGATCGAGTCGTGTTCGTACTCGTGAAGTGTCGGTCCGACCCGGGCACGATAGCGGAATTCGAACGCGGGGAAGAGCGGGCAGCGGAAGCCCATTTCCTCCTGCAGGCGCCGCTCCGCGGCGGCGCGGGTCTCTTCGTCGGGCCGGGGATGACCGCAGCAGGTATTTGACCAGCGCCCGGCGGAGTGATACTTCCCCAGTGCGCGTCGCTGCAGGAGGAGGGCGCCCCGGTGGTCGAAGACGAACACGGAGAAGGCGCGATGCAGGCGCCCCTCTTCATGCGCGCGCAGCTTCTCCGCGCGACCGATCACGCGGTTGTCGCCGTCGATCAGGACGACTTCCTCGTGCGGCGCCACCAGGGTCACTTGGCGATGATCTCCAGATCTTCCGGGGCGAGCACCACGTCCCCATGACCGGGGACGTCGACGGTGATGCGATCCTGCAGGCGGTCGGCTGGCTTCCGCTTGATCCGGCTCACCTCAACGATGAGCCCGGTCTTGCCCTTAACCCTCGGCACGCCAGAGCTTACGATTCGCGCTTCGGTGCCGGGAATACACTGGTCGATATGGGCCATCTTTCGCCTCGGTAAACAGGGATTATGGTGCAAATAGGCCCGCTTGCGCGTGCGTCAAATATAGTGTACCATGGCTAGTGTCAAGTCAACATGACACTCAAGGTTTCCCGATGACTTCCTTTGCTCCGGCCCCCGCCAACGCCTCCGGCCAGGAAGCTCCCTTGGAGCGTCCGCGCCGTCGTCGTCGCACCGCCGCGCTTCGGGCCCTGGTCCGCGAGACCAGGCTCGTGCCCTCGCAGTTGATCGCCCCTTTCTTTGTATGTCACGGCAGCGAGGTGCGCCGTCCCATCGGCTCGATGCCGGGGGTTGCCCAGCTCTCGGTCGACGGCATGCTGCAGCGCGAGGTCGAGGACGCCGTGTCCGCCGGGGTCCGGTCGGTCATTCTCTTCGGCATTCCGGCGGAGAAAGATCCCATCGGGTCCGAGAACTTCGATCCGGAAGGCATCGTGCCCCGGGCGCTCCGTTTTCTTCGGCAGCGCTACCCCGACCTCTGCCTGATCAGCGACATGTGCTGTTGCGAGTACACCAGCCACGGTCACTGCGGCGTGCTTCGCGGCGAGGAGGTCGACAACGACGCGACCCTCGAGATTCTCGGGCGTGCCTCTCAGGTGCACGCCGATGCCGGCGCGGACATCATCGCGCCCAGCGGCATGATGGACGGCATGGTCGCCGCGATTCGCGCCGCCCTCGACGGATCGGGGCACAGCGACCGGGCCATTCTGAGCTATGCGGTCAAGTATGCGAGCGGATTCTACGGCCCCTTCCGTGAGGCGGCCGGGAGCACGCCGGCATTCGGTGACCGCCGCCAGTACCAGATGGATCCCGCCAACAAGCGCGAAGCGCTGCTCGAAGCCCGTCTCGACGAGGCCGAAGGTGCCGACATGCTGATGGTGAAGCCGGCGCTCGCCTATCTGGATGTGCTCGCCGAAGTGCGCCGCAACAGCGATCTGCCGCTCGTGGCATACAACGTGAGCGGCGAGTACGCCATGGTGAAGGCGGCCGCGGAGCGGGGCTGGATCGATGAGCGACGGGTCGTCATGGAGTCGCTGATCGGCATGCGCCGCGCCGGCGCCGACGGGATCATCACCTATCATGCCGCGGTCGCGGCACGCTGGCTGGCCGAGGAGGCTGGTGCATGACCGATTTGCACGCCCCGCCCGCGTCGGAATCGGCGGCGATCCCTCGTTCTGAGGCTTTGTTTCGCGCAGCCTCTCGGCTGCTCCCCGGCGGCGTGAACAGTCCGGTGCGTGCCTTCCGCGGTGTGGGAGGCACGCCGCGGTTTATCGCCCGCGGGAGCGGCGCGTACATGGAGGATGTCGACGGGCACCGCTACCTCGACCTGGTGCTCTCGTGGGGGCCGCTGATTCTGGGACACGCCGCCCCTGACGTCGTGCGCGCGATCACGGAGGCCGCACAGCGCGGCACCAGCTACGGCGCACCCTGCGAGCTGGAAGTCGAACTCGCCCAGCGCGTGGTGGCGACCTATCCCGCCATGGACATGGTCCGATTCGTCAACTCGGGCACGGAGGCGACGATGAGCGCGCTCCGCCTCGCCCGCGCGGCAACCGGCCGCTCGGCCATCGTCAAGTTCGACGGGTGCTATCACGGGCATGCGGACCCGCTCCTTGCGGCGGCCGGCTCCGGGGTCGCGACGCTGGGGCTGCCGGATTCCCCGGGCGTGACGGCGGCGACCGTCGCCGACACGCTGGTGCTGCCGTACAATGACCTCGACGCGGTCGCGCAGTTGTTCCGGACGCGCGGTGATGCGATCGCCGCCATCATTGTCGAGCCGGTCGCCGGCAACATGGGGGTCGTGCCGCCGCTGCCGGGCTTCCTGGCCGGACTCCGCGAGATCACCACGCGTCACGGCGCGATCCTGATTTTCGACGAAGTCATGACCGGCTGGCGGGTCCATCCTCGCGGGGCGCAGACGCTCTACGGCGTCGATCCCGATCTGACCTGCATTGGAAAGGTCGTCGGTGGGGGACTGCCCGCGGCGGCCTACGGTGGCCGGGCGGCGCTCATGCAGCAGGTTGCGCCGGCGGGGCCGGTCTATCAGGCGGGCACGCTGTCCGGCAATCCGCTGGCGATGGCCGCAGGGATCGCGACGCTCGACGCGCTGGCCGTTCCCGGGACCTGGGAGCGGGCCGAGCGCTGGGCCGAACGCGCAACCAGCGAACTGGCCCGCCTCGCGAAGGACGCCGGACTGCCGCTGGTGATCAATCGGGTGGGCACGATGTTCACGCCGTTCTTCACCGACAGGGCCGTGACGGACTACGCCACCGCTCGCCAGGCAGACCGGGAGTCGTACAAGGTGTTCTTCCACGCCATGCTCGCGGGTGGCGTGTATCTGGCGCCCTCGGCCTTCGAGGCCGCATTCACCTCGGTCGTGCACGATGACGCCGCATTGACGCTCTGGACGGCGGCATGCGCATCCGGCCTCCGGCAGGTCCGGGAGTCGAGGAACTCATGGCAAACATCGCAGTAGTCGGCGGCGGCGCGGCCGGACTGACGGCCGCGCTCGGCGTACGGCGCCACGAACACCACGTCACCCTGTTCGAGGCGGGTGACCGGGTCGGCGGCGTGATCAAGACGGTGCAGCAGGACGGCTTCCTGGCCGATCTCGGCCCGAACTCCATGCTCGCCCCGCCGCCGGCCGTCCGCTCGCTGCTGCGCGATCTCGGCGTGAGCCAGTTCCAGCTCAACTCGAGTCCGGCCGCGCGCCGCCGCTACGTGATCCGGGGCGGTCGCCCGCTGGCGATGCCGGCCTCTGGGCTGGCATTCCTCACGACGTCGCTACTGTCCTTCCGGTCGAAGCTCCGGCTGCTTGCCGAGCCGTTCAACAAGTCCCGGCCAACCAGTGCGGAAGAGAGTCTTGCCGGTCTGGTCCGGCGCCGGCTCGGGCAGGACCTGGTGGACTACGCGCTCAATCCGCTCGTCGCTGGCGTGTACGCCGGGGACCCCGAGCAGCTCTCCTCGATTCACTCGATGCCGATCCTCGGCTCCCTCGAGGCTCGCTATGGCTCGCTGCTCGGCGGCGCCATCCGGATGATGCGGGAGCGCCGCAGCGATCGGAAGGAACCCGAGGGCAAGCTGTTCTCCTTCCAGGAAGGCATGGAGACGCTTCCCAAGTCGCTCGCGAGCCGACTGGCCCCGGACATCAGACTGCGTACCAAGGTCACCAAGCTCACCCCGATCGAGGGCTCGTGGCTGCTGACCCTCGAAGGTCCCGAGGGCTCGGTGCGCCAGCTCTTCGACGCCGTGATCTGTGCGTCGCCCGCGCATGCCCTCGCCACCATGGAGTTCGAGGGTCGCGAACTCGAGGCGTGGCGGAGCCTCGAGCAGGTGCGGTACACGCCGGTGGCGGTGGTGGTGAGCGGGTACCGTCGCGAAGACGTGGCCCACCCCCTCGACGGCTTCGGCGCGCTGGTGCCCGAGGTCGAGAAGCGCCAGACGCTCGGGACCCTCTTCTCCTCGACGCTGTTCCCGGGCCGGGCCCCCGACGGTCACGTGACTTTCACGACCTTCGTCGGTGGCGCACGGCAGCCCGAACTCGCGCTGGCAGGAGAGGATACCATCACCGCCGCGGTCGAGCGCGACCTTCGCGATCTCCTCGGCGTGCGGGGCACTCCGGTCTTCCGGGTCGTGCAGGTCTGGCCGCGCGCGATCCCCCAGTACAACATCGGCTATTCGACCTACAAGGCAGCGATGGACCGGATCGAGGACGCGAACCCCGGCCTGTTCCTCGCTGGCAGCTATCGCAACGGCGTCTCGGTCGGTGACGTCATGACCTCCGGGGCGCTCGCGGCGCAGGCCGCGCATTCGCTGCTCGGGCCGGCGGGCGCCGTCGGCGTGGAGTTGCCCGCGTGAAGCTCGCCATTCCTTCTGAGCCGGCGCGCTCCGCGCCGCGCGAGCCCGCCGTCGTGCCGGCAGTCACCCAGTCGGAGTCCTCGGCACGGATCGAGGCCCTGCTGGTCGGCCGAGAACTGCTGGCGCGGAAGGCCCGCTCCTTCAATCTCGCGACGTCCTGGCTGCCGGCCGATCTGCGCGATGACATCGCGATTCTGTACGCCTTCTGCCGGCTGGCGGACGATCTGGCCGACGAGTCGGCGACGCGCACCGAGGCCGATGCCGCGCTGACGCGCCTCGAGGCGGAACTGCTGGGCGATCGGCCGCAACGTGCCGTCATCATCGCGCTGCGCGGCCTTGCACGCCGGCATGGCTTTCCTCTGTCGCACGCCCACGCGCTGCTGGACGGTGTGCGGACCGACCTCGACCTGGTGCGAATCGAGGACGATGTCCAGCTGCTGGACTACTCCTATCTGGTGGCTTCCACGGTCGGGTTGATGCTGAGCCGCATCCTCGGCGTGCGCGACACCGAGGCAGAACCGCACGCGATCGATCTCGGCCTCGCCATGCAGCTGACGAACATCGTCCGTGACATCCGGGAGGATGCGGAGCGCGGCCGGGTCTACCTCCCGCGCACCAGGCTCGCGGCGCACGGGATCACGCCGGAGCAGGTGATCGCCGGCACGGCCCCGCGTGCGGCGTTACGTCAGGTCTGTCTCGAGGTCCTCGGGCTGGCGGATCGCTACTACGCGAGCGCGGAGCAGGGCTTCCGGTTCATTCCGCTCCGGGCGCGTTTCGGCGTCGCGGTGGCGGCCCGAGTCTATGCCTCCATCGGCTGGCGCATCCGGCGGACGGGGCACCACCCGCTCGACGGCCGCATGGTCGTCCCCTCCGCGGAAAAGCTCGGACGCATTGGTCAGGCGGTCGCGGTCTCGCTCCGGTGGTCGCTCGGCCCGCAGGGTCCGGCGCGGCATGACCGCACGCTGCACCTGGCCCTCCGCGCCGATGATGGAACTGGCCGTCGCCCGTGAGCCGGTGACCGCGCCGCCGCGCGAGGCCACGCGCTGTCTCTGCTGCGGGGCGGCCGACGCGGATCCGGAGGTGGAGAGCAGGGTGCAGATGGGGGACGGCGCAGAGCACTTCACCTTCGTGCGCTGCACCGGATGCGGACTCGTGTTCCTCAATCCACGAGTCCCGGAGACCGAGATCGGGCGGTATTACGAGGACTACCTCCCGCATCGTGGACCGGAGGCCTGGGGGCGCTGGGCCCATCTGGTGCAGACGGCGGAGGCGCGAACCGACCGGGCACGGGTCCGCACAGTTCAGGGACTCGGACCGCTCTCGTCAGCCCACGCGGTCCTCGATGTTGGCTGCGGCCGCCCGAGCTTCCTCCGACTGCTCAACGACCAGACCGGTGTCCGCGCTGTCGGTACCGATTTCGATGCGAGCGGCTGGACCCGCGAGCCGGGAGCATGGGAAGGGCTGTCGCTCCACGCGGGCGTGCTCGAGTCGCTGCCACTCGAGGGTCCCTTCGACCGGATCACCCTATGGCATGTGCTGGAGCACCTCTATCGGCCGGTCGAGACGCTCCGTCATCTGCGAAGCCTGACGCGGCCGGGCACGCTGATGGTGATCGAGGTGCCGGACCACAGCGGACTCACCCGGCGGCTCCAGGGGGACTGCTGGGCGGGGTATCACACGCCGCGGCATACGGCGGCGTATGCTCCCGCGACGCTCCGTCGCGTGCTGGAAGCGTCGGGATGGCAAGTTGTGAGGCAGTACCAGTGGGGCACACTGGATCCGTACGTCCTCTGGTGGCTGGGGCAGCAGGAGCGCCACGGTCGCGGGTTCAGGGGCTCGATGGAATCGCGGTTCGTGCCGTTCGTGCTGGGCAAGATTGCGACTCTGCCGGTCACCCTGCTGCAGCGCTGGGTACCGTTGGGATTCCAGACCGCCATTGCGGTCGCTTGAGGTCTGAGAGGACGCCGTGGGACACCAGTTTCCGTTTTCGGCGATCGTCGGTCAGGATGACATGAAGCTGGCGCTGCTCATCGCTGCGGTGGATCCCAGCGTGGGCGGCGTGATGGTCTTCGGGGACCGCGGGACCGGGAAGTCCACGGCGGTGCGCGCCATGCCGGGCGTCCTGCCCCCGATGACCACGGTCACGGGGTGCCGCTACGGCTGCGACCCGGCCGCCAACGGCGCCCGCTGCGATGAGTGCCATGCCCGCGAGCAGGCCGGAGAGCGGCTTCGCCCGAAGAAGGTCCCAGCCCCGGTCGTCGACCTGCCGCTGGGGGCGACGGAGGATCGCCTCGTCGGCGCGCTCGACCTCGAGCGGGCCCTCGCCGTGGGGGAGAAGCACTTCGAGCCCGGACTGCTTGCCAAGGCGCATCGCGGCTTCCTCTATATCGATGAGGTCAACCTCCTCGAGGATCACCTCGTCGACCTCCTCCTCGACGTCGCCGCCAGCGGCGTAAATGTTGTCGAGCGCGAGGGGCTGAGCATCCGCCACCCCGCGCGCTTCGTCCTGGTGGGGAGCGGGAACCCCGAGGAAGGCGACCTCCGGCCGCAGCTGCTCGACCGGTTCGGGCTGTCGGTCGAGGTGAAGACGCCGACGGATCTGGAGCAGCGCATGGAGGTCATCCGGCGTCGCGACGCCTTCGACCGGGACCCCGAGGCCTTCGTGGCGAGCTGGGCGGAGGCGGACCACAAGGTGCTCAAGCGACTGGAGCGGGCGAGGCGGCTGTTGCCCAAGGTGGTCATCCCGGAGAGTACGCTGCAGCTCGTGACCCGGCTGTGCATGCAACTCGGTACGGATGGCCTCCGCGGCGAGCTCACGCTGATGCGCGCTGCGCGCGGAGTGGCTGCGCTGGATGGTGCGCATGCGGTCACGGCCGCTCACTTGCGCCGGGTCGCGCCGCTGTCGCTCCGGCATCGACTGCGCCGAAACCCGCTCGATGACACCTCCGCCACGGCCCGGGTGGAGCGGGTGGTCGCCGAGGTGCTGCCCGCGTGAAGGCGAGTCAGGCGCTCGCGCTCCTGGCAGTGGATCCCGTCGGGCTTGGCGGGGCCGTCCTGCACGGCGCCTCCGGCCCGCGACGGGAGGCGCTGCTGAGGGAGTTCGATGCGCTGATCCCGGCCAGCTGGCCGCGCCGCCGGATTCCGGTCGGCATCGCGGCCGACCGACTGCATGGCGGACTCGATCTCGCCGGGACGCTGGCGGCCGGGCGCCCGGTCTTCGAGGCGGGACTGCTGTCGGCGGCCCGGGGCGGGGTAATCACCCTCCCCATGGCCGAGCGGGCCTCCGCTACCATCGTGACCGGCCTGCTCGGGCTGCTGGATGGCGAGGGCGGCCGCGGCGGTGCCGCGCTGCTCGCGCTCGACGAGAGCCTGCCCGATGAGGCATCGACGCCCTCCGCGCTTCGGGAGCGGGTGGCCTTCTGGCTCGAGGTCGACGCGCCGGACCCCGAGCATCAGGCGGATGCTGCCGACCTCGGTACCGCGCCCCCATCGTGGCGGAGCGAGCACGGAGAGGCGATGGAAGCCGCACGCGCCCGGCTCGGGTCCGTGACGGTGCCCGAGCAAGCGGTGCGGGCCCTGTGTGAGGCGGCGCTCGCGCTGGGGACCGGGTCCACCCGCGGAGAGCAGTTTGCACTCCGGGCGGCTCGGGCCGCAGCGGCGCTGGACGGCCGCAACGCGGTCTCTGACGACGACCTCGCGCTCGCCGCCGCGCTGGTGCTCGGCCCGCGCGCCACGCGGGTGCCGGCGCCGCCTGAGGCTCCGCCGCCTCCAGAGCCGCCGCCGCCGGATGACTCCACCGAGCAGGCGGAACAGTCGGAGCCGCAACAGCAGCAGCTGCCCGACCGGATCCTGGCGGCGGTCGCCGCCGTGCTGCCCCCGGAGTTGCTCGCGGGGCTGACGCAGCAGGGTAGCGGTCAGGCGAGCGGGAAGGGGGCGCCCGCCGCGAAGACCCTGACGCACGGGCACCGGGTCGGCGCGCGTCCCGGGGATCCACGGCAGGGTGCGCGCCTTGATATCGTCGAGACGCTGCGCGCCGCCGCCCCATGGCAGCGCATCCGGAGCCGGCGGGCGGGACGACTCGCAGTGCGGAAGGATGACTTTCGCATCCAGAGGCTCCTGCATCGGACCGGGTCGACGGTCATCATCGCCGTCGACGCGTCGGGCTCGTCGGCGCTGCAGCGACTGGGGGAGGCGAAGGGGGCGGTCGAACTGCTGCTTGCGGAGAGCTACGTGCGACGGGATCGGGTGGCGCTGATCAGCTTCCGGGGAACCAAGGCCGAACTGATCCTGCCGCCCACCCGGTCACTGGCCCGCGCCAGGCGCACCCTCGCCGGTCTGCCAGGGGGCGGTGGAACGCCGCTCGCTGCCGCGTTCGCTGAAGGAGAGCGGCTCGCCCGGCAGGTGGCGCGCGAGCGGGACGGGGGGACGACGCTCTTCGTGGTGCTCACCGATGCCCGGGCGAACGTCGGCCTGGATGGCACGGGAGGGCGGCCCAAGGCGGAGGCCGATGCGGAACAGGCGGCGAAGTCGCTTCGGCTTGCGGGCGTTCCCAGTGTCTTCATCGACACCTCACCGCGGCCGTCGCCGTTTGCCGCCCAGCTCGCGCGCACCATGGGCGCCACCTACGTGGCGCTCCCGGTGGTGGATGCCCACAAGGTGTGCGCGGCGGTCCGGGGAGTGACGGCAGCCATGGAGCGAAGCGCATGACCGACGAAGCTCTCACCCCGCCGCGCTGGTCCAGCGTGGCGCAGGCCGCGACGCTGGTCGTCATGTTCTGGTGGCTCGCCACCGGTCTCCTCTTAGGTCTTCCGCGCACGCCCCAGGGACTCGAGGCGGCCGCACTGGTGGCGTCGCTGATCGGCGGTTCGGGGATGGCGCTGGCGATCCTGCTGCGCCATGACGATTCGCCCGCCGCGGCATGGTGGGGCTTTCTGGCCGGCGGAACCCTGTGGGGTTGGGTGCAGGCGGCGTTGTATGGCGGCTGGCTGGTGGGGCCGGGCGCTCCGCTCCGGATGACGATGCCCCCGAGCCGGCTGGCGGAGGCGTTCGAGGCGCTGCGCTCGACCGCATGGAGCGATCTCGCCTCTCTGGGCGTCGTGGTGGTGACGGCGTGTCTCGCGGTTGGCGCGAAGAACCGGATGCCGTTCTGGACGGTGCTGCTGTTCTGGAGCGCGCACCAGGTCGCACGGCTGAACGTCTTCTTCGGGGTCGCGAACCCGGGGGCCAACCTGCTGCCGGAGCACCTCGCGTTCCTCAAGCAGTTCATCGGTCCCGCGAGCAACAGTCCGCTGCTTCCCGTCAGCGTGCTGCTCTGGCTGGGCATCGCGGTCCTGCTGGCCCGCTGGGGCTGGCGGGCGGGAACCCTGTTTCACCGCCGGGCAGGGTTGGTGCTCGGCGTGCTGGCAGCGCTCGCGGCGCTGGAGCACATCTTCCTGGGATTGCCATCAAGTCTGCCGCTCTGGAATTCGTTCCTGTCGGGTAGAGCGGGGGGATAACCCGAGTCAGCTCAGGGTGATGCGAGCGCGTAGATGCGCGTGCCTTATGGCTTTCTTAGTGTAAGCTTCACTTGACAGAAATTAACGTACGTCACAGTTTACAGTCGTTCAGTTCGACCCCATCGGCCATGGCAGTTCCCTGGCGCCGAGGAGCCCATTGCAGACAACCGCCGTCGTCATCGAAGAACCGGAGCGTCTTGCGCTCCGCCGTTTGGAGTTGATCGAACCGGGCGAAGCAGATGTTGTGGTGTCGGTGCAATGGAGCGGGATCAGCACTGGTACGGAGCGCCTGCTGTACACGGGGCGCATGCCGCCATTCCCCGGGTTGGGGTATCCCCTCGTCCCGGGGTACGAAGCTGTCGGCCGAGTGATCGAAGCGAATCCCCAATCGGGTCGGCAGGTGGGCGAGCGGGTGTTCATCGCCGGAGCGCGCTGCTTCGAGGGTGTGCACAGCCTGTTCGGATCGACGGCGGGCACGCTGGTGGTTCCCGGCGCTCGAGCACTCCCGATCGCGAATGCCATTGGTCCCGACGGAGTGCTGCTCGCACTGGCGGCGACGGCGCTGCATGCAGGGTGGGGTGCTGGCGGTGTTGCGCCGGATCTGATCGTGGGACATGGCGCATTCGGGAGGCTGCTCGCGCGGCTGGCGGTGGCGCTCGGGGGCAGCGCTCCACCGACAGTGTGGGAAGTGAATCCGGCGCGGCGGGGTGGCGCGGTCGGCTACTCGGTCATCGATCCCTCAGAGGACCGAAGGCGGGATTACCGGTCGATCTACGATGCCAGCGGCGAGGGGCGATTGCTGGACGAACTGATCGGCCGCCTGGCTCCTCGAGGAGAAATCGTGCTGGCGGGATTCTACCACCAGCCGCTGACGTTCGACTTTGTGCCGGCCTTCCTGCGCGAGACCCGTATCCGCGTGGCGGCCGAGTGGAAGCCCGACGATCTGCAGCGGGTGGTCGGGCTGGCGAATAGCGGGGCGCTCCGTCTGGACGGCATCATCACCCATCGAGTTCCGGCCGGCGATGCTCTGCGTGCGTACCCCGAAGCGTTTTCTGATCCGAACTGTGTCAAGATGATCCTCGACTGGCGGGAGGCCGCGTGACCGCTCCAGCAGGCAATACACAGGGCCCGATTCAACTGATGCACAACAACCTTCGTGCCGAGGCTGCCGAGGACGCCCAGACGGTGGTTCCGACCCCGGTGACCAAGGAGACGCAGATCATCGCGATCTACGGCAAGGGCGGGATCGGCAAGAGCTTCACGCTGGCGAACCTGTCGTACATGATGGCGCAGCAGGGGAAGAAGGTCCTGCTCATCGGCTGCGATCCCAAAAGCGATACGACGAGTCTCCTGTTCGGCGGCAAGGCCTGCCCCACCATCATCGAAGTCTCCTCGAAGAAGAAGCTCGCCGGTGAGCAGGTCTCCATCGGAGATGTCTGCTTCAAGCGTGACGGGGTCTTCGCCATGGAACTCGGGGGCCCGGAGGTTGGCCGGGGATGCGGCGGCCGCGGGATCATCCACGGGTTCGAGACGCTGGAGAAGCTCGGCTTCCACGAGTGGGGCTTCGATTTCGTGCTGCTGGACTTCCTGGGCGACGTGGTCTGCGGTGGCTTCGGCCTCCCGATCGCCCGCGACATGTGCCAGAAGGTCATCGTCGTCGCTTCGAACGACCTGCAGTCGCTCTACGTCGCCAACAATGTCTGCTCCGCGGTGGAGTACTTCCGCAAGCTGGGCGGCAACGTCGGCGTGGCCGGCGTCGTGATCAACAAGGACGACGGCACTGGCGAGGCGGCGGCCTTTGCGGAGGCCGCCGGCATCCCGATCCTCGCCGCGATCCCGGCCAACGAGGACATCCGGCGCAAGAGTGCGAACTACGAGATCGTCGGCCTGCCCGGTGGGGAATGGGCGCCGCTCTTCGAGGAGCTCGCGACCAACGTCGCGGAGGCTCCTCCGGTCCGTCCCAAGCCGCTGACCCAGGACACGCTGCTCGGCCTCTTCAGCGGCGAGACGGTCGGTCGGAACGTCGTGCTCCAGCCCGCGACGATGGAAGACATGTGCGGCAAGTCCGAGATCCAGCGCGAATCCCTTGAAGTCGTCTACGACACGGTGTGACCGCGTGAACGACGAGATCGATCTGGTTGCCCGCGAGGTGCTGTACGACGGGAGCGAAGCGGCTCCCGTGACCGAGCTCGCCCCCGAGGGCGGGGTCGTGCGGGAGCTTCCGGTGGTGACGCCGAAACCGGATCTCGGCTGTCATGCGGGCAAGGAGACGATGCTTGCCGCCGCGAAGGCCGCCGGCAAGAGCGAGATCCTCGACCGCTACGCGGCGGACTATCCGAAGGGACCGCACGACCAGCCGCAGTCGATGTGCCCCGCCTTTGGCTCGCTCCGGGTGGGCCTCCGGATGCGGCGGACGGCCACGATTCTCTCCGGTTCGGCCTGCTGCGTCTACGGCCTGACCTTCACCAGCCATTTCTACGGAGCCCGCCGCACGGTCGGGTACGTGCCGTTCAACTCCGAGACCCTGGTGACGGGCAAGCTCTTCGAGGACATCCGTGAGGCGGTCTACAATACGGCGGATCCGGCGCTCTACGATGCGATCGTGATCACCAATCTGTGCGTCCCGACCGCGTCAGGCGTACCGCTCCAGCTGCTGCCGAAGGAGATCAACGGCGTCCGCATCATCGGCATCGATGTCCCCGGATTCGGGGTGCCGACCCACGCCGAGGCCAAGGACGTGCTTGCCGGGGCGATGCTGCGCTATGCCCGTCTCGAGGCGGAGCATGGTCCGGTGCAGGCTCCCCGCGGTGGCGTCAGCGAGAAGCCGACCGTCACGCTGATCGGCGAGATGTTCCCGGCCGATCCGGTCGGCATCGGCATGATGCTCGAGCCGATGGGACTCGCCGCGGGACCGGTGGTGCCGACGCGCGAGTGGCGCGACCTCTACGCGGCGCTCGACTGCGCGGTCGTCGGCGCGATCCACCCGTTCTATACCGCATCGATCCGGGAATTCGAGGCGGCGGGCCGCAAGATCGTCGGCTCCGGGCCGGTGGGTGTCGATGGCACCGCGGCCTGGCTGCAGAGCATCGGTGAGGCCTCTGGAACTGGTCAGCACGCCATCGACGCGGCGAAGAACCGCTTCCTGCCGGCCATCCAGGCCGGGCTGGCGAAGCACCCAATCGAGGGCCGCATCACGATCTCTGGCTACGAGGGCTCCGAGCTGCTGGTCGCCCGGCTGCTGGTCGAGAGCGGCGCCGATGTGCGCTACGTCGGCTCGGCCTGCCCGAAGACGCCCTGGAGTGCGGCGGACCGGGAGTGGCTCGAGGCCAAGGGGGTGCGGGTGCAGTACCGCGCCTCCCTCGAGCAGGATCTCGACGCGATGGAGGAGTTCCAGCCTGAGCTCGCGATCGGCACCACGCCGGTGGTGCAGGCCGCGAAAGAGAAGGCGATTCCCGCGCTCTACTTCACCAACCTCATCTCCGCGCGGCCGCTGTTCGGGCCCGCCGGCGCCGGATCACTCGCGCAGGTCGTCAACGGCGCGATGAAGAACGCCGACCGGTTCAACGAGATGCGGGCCTTCTTCGCGGGGGTCGGCACCGGATACACCGCGGGGGTGTGGTCCGACACCCCCGAGGATCGGCCCGAGTTCCGGGAGCACTATCGTCGGCACCTGGTGAAGAAGGCGAAGCAGAAGAAGGCGGAGGAAATGATCTGATGCTGGTCCTCGACCACGATCGCGCCGGCGGCTACTGGGGTGCCGTCTACGTCTTCACCGCGGTGAAGGGGCTGCAGGTCGTCATCGACGGGCCGGTCGGTTGCGAGAACCTCCCTGTGACCTCGGTCCTGCATTACACCGACGGCCTGCCGCCCCACGAGCTGCCGATCGTCGTCACCGGCCTGGGCGAAGAGGAGCTGGGCCAGCGCGGGACCGAAGACAGCATGAAGCGGGCGCACCGCACGCTGGACCCGGAGCTGCCGTCGGTGGTCGTGACGGGAAGCATCGCGGAGATGATCGGCGGCGGCGTGACGCCCGAAGGCACCAACATCCAGCGCTTCCTGCCGCGGACGATCGACGAGGACCAGTGGCAGGCGGCCAACCGCGCGATGTTCTGGCTGTGGACCGAGTACGGGCTCAAGAAAGGGGTCCGTCCCGATCCGAAGCCGCGCGAGCCGGGCGCGCGTCCGCGGGTCAACATCATCGGCCCGGCGTACGGCGTGTTCAACATGCCGTCCGACCTCGCCGAGATGCGCCGCCTGGTCGAGGGGATCGGCGCCGAGGTCAATCTGGTCTTCCCCCTCGGCAGTCACCTCGCGGATGTCCCCCGGCTGGTGGATGCCGACGTGAATGTGGTCATGTACCGCGAGTTCGGCCGGATGCTGTGTGAGGCGCTCGACCGCCCCTACCTGCAGGCGCCGATCGGACTCCACTCGACCACCAGCTTCCTGCGCAAGCTGGGCGAGCTGCTGGGGCTGGACCCGGAGCCGTTCATCGAGCGGGAGAAGCACACCACGATCAAGCCCCTCTGGGATCTCTGGCGGAGCGTGACGCAGGACTTCTTCGCGACGGCCAGCTTCGGCATCGTCGCGAACGAGACGTATGCGCGCGGGGTGCGGCACTTCCTGGAAGACGAGCTGGGGCTGCCCTGCACGATGGCGGTGGCGCGGAAGCCCGGTGCCAAGACCGACAACGCAGCGGTCCGTCAGGCGATCCGGGAGAAGACGCCGCTGATTCTCTTCGGCAGCTACAACGAGCGGATGTACCTGGCGGAGCTCGGACCACGGGCAATGTACATCCCGGCGTCGTTCCCGGGCGCGATTATCCGGCGCCACACGGGGACGCCGTTCATGGGCTACTCGGGCGCGACCTACCTGGTGCAGGAGGTCTGCAACGCGCTCTTCGACGCGCTGTTTCACATCCTGCCGCTGGGCACGGACATGGACCGGGTCGAAGCGACCCCCGCCCGTCAGATCGCCAGTCTCCCCTGGACCGACGATGCCAAGCGGTTGCTGGACGAGATGGTCGAGCAGCAGCCGGTGCTGGTCCGCATCTCGGCCGCGAAGCGGCTCCGGGACCGGGCCGAGCGGGATGCGCGGGCGCGGGGCGACACCTGTGTGACGGCCGCCCACGTGGAAGGCGGGCTGGTCAACAGCGCCGGCTAGCCGAGACCGTCCGCCGCGGCCCGGTCGAGAATGACGGTGGCGACGGCCGCGGGAAGCTCCTCGTGGAGCAGATGGCCGCCAGTGAGCGACTGAAGCGTGCAGCGGGGCATGCGGCGCGCGATGGTACGGAGGAGTCGGCGCGGAATCCAGGCGTCGTCCGTGCCGGTGACGAGGAGGACGGGGCAGGGGACCCGTGGAAGGTCCCGCTCCAGGTCGGTCAGCGACCACTCGGTCATCATGGTCAGCACATCGTGGTTGTGCTGCACCGAGCGGAAGAAGGTCCGGTAGAACTCGCGCTGCTCGGCGCTGAGGGCCGAGCCGGTAGAGCGGAGCAGCGAGTCGACAATCGCGGGGCGTGCCGCCAGTGAGGCGGCGGTCCGGGCGACGAAGGCCGAGGTGGCGAGGCGGTGTACGAACGGCGCGAAGAGCAGCCGGTACGCGGCCGGAGGGGGCACCAGGGCGGGGTTGAGCCCGATCAGCAGTCGTGGCGCGATGGCCCCATCAATCGCCATCCGGAGCGCGACAGCGGCCCCGGCCGAGTGGCCGACGACGAGGGTGGGTGATGCATCGAGGGTGGTCAGCAGGCGACCGAGCGCCGCGGCCATCCCGGGGAGGGTGAGGAGTTCGGCGCGCGGGGCCGGGGTGAAGCCATGCCCAGGGAGGTCCGGCGCGATGACGCGGAACCGGGTGGCGAGCCGGGGCAGCAGGCCGGCCCACGAGTGGGTGGCGCTGCCGGTTCCATGCAGCAGGAGGAGGTCGGGCCCGCGGCCGGCACGCTGCACATGCCACCGCAGACCGTCACAGTCGACGAAGCGGCTCGACTCACGATTCGGCCAGAGCGGGCGCAGGTCAGCCCAAGCTGGAGCAGATGCAGGAGTAGGTGTCATGTCTCTTCGAGGCCGTTGCCTGCAAGGGCCCGGCCACCCCGGCCGCGGGGGAGTCCGCGGTGATTCTTCACTACCCACAGGGGGTTCGTATGTCGGACAACAATGGCGGGATGACGGACGACGAGGCCAGAGCGTTCCACGGGACCTTCGTCGCCATGACGGCGGTGTTCATTCTGACCGCGGCCGTCGCGCATTTCTTGGCCTGGAGCTGGCGCCCCTGGCTCTGAGCCCAGTCCTCACTACTCACTGACTTGAGAGGGAAAAATGTATCGCATGTGGAAAGGGCTGGACGCCAGATTTGTCCTCAGCGTCTCCGGCGCCGCTGTTTCGCTGATCGCCGTGTACATCCACATCTGGGCGTTCAGCATCACCGGTTGGCCGAAGACGGCGCGCGTGAAGTACAACCCGCCTGCCGCCATCGCGCCGTAACCTGGTACGCAGAGGGGACCATGGGACCGGGTACCGCCGGTCTGTGCCGGGCACCCGGCCCATGACTCCTCGATCACACCTCTGAATCGAGGCTTGAGTATGCACCGCATTTGGCTAGGACTTGACCCGCGCAAGGTGCTGGTTGCCACGGCGGGCGGGCTGGGGCTGCTGGCAGTGGTGATTCACCTCATCCTGCTCAGCTCCGTGCGTTACGCGTGGATCGAGAACGGCACCTTGCCGTCCGAGAAGGCCCCAGTGGCCGCCTCCTCGCCCGCTGCCGCGGCCGAGATGGCACCGCTGCCGCCGAACCGGTAGTAGTACGAACTGGGGTCAGGTGGCGGCGGTGCGGGCCGAGAGGCCCCGCCGCTGCCCCCGCCCAACCGGGTCCGTCAGGGCCCCCACGCATTCGCGAAATAAACGCCACTTCCGGAGAACGTGACCGATGGCGATGCTCTCATTCGAACGCAAGTACCGAGTCCGCGGCGGGACTCTGATCGGCGGCGACCTGTTCGACTTCTGGGTCGGGCCGTTCTACGTCGGATTCTTCGGCCTGTCCGCCATCTTCTTCATCGCTCTCGGGGTGATGCTCATTCTCTGGGGTGCGGCCATCGGGCCGACCTGGAATGTCTGGCGCATCAACATCGCGCCGCCCGACCTGAGCTATGGTCTCAACATGGCGCCCCTTGCCCAAGGGGGGCTCTGGCAGCTCATCACCATGTGTGCGGTCGGGGCGTTCGTGTCCTGGGCGCTCCGGCAAGCCGAGATCGCCCGGAAACTGGGAATGGGCCTGCACATCTCGTGGGCCTTCTCCGCCGCCGTCTTCGCCTACGTCAGCCTCGTGGTCATTCGACCGCTGCTGCTGGGGGCGTGGGGACACGGGTTCCCGTACGGCATCTTCAGTCACCTGGACTGGGTGTCGAACACGGGCTACCAGTACCTGCACTTTCATTACAACCCGCTGCACATGATCGCGATCACCTTCTTCTTCACCAACTGCCTCGCGCTCGCGATGCACGGGTCGCTGATTCTGTCAGTGACCAATCCGAAGAAGGGGCAGCCGGTCAAGACCAGCGAACACGAAAACGTCTTCTTCCGCGACTTCCTCGGCTACTCGATCGGCGCGATCGGCATCCATCGCCTGGGAACGTTCCTCGCGATGAGTGCGGCGATCTTCAGCGCACTCTGCATCCTGGTCTCCGGTCCGCTCTGGACCCGGGGCTGGCCGGAGTGGTGGTCCTGGTGGCTAAACCTCCCGATCTGGAAGTGAGGTACCCGAGCCATGCTTGAATACCAGAACATCTTCACTCGGGTACAGGTCCGTGCCGCGCCGGATCTGGGCCTGCCCATCTCGACCAAATCGGGCAGCCGCCTCATCAAGCCGTTCTTCAGCAAGTGGATCGGCAAGATCGGCGACGCGCAGATCGGCCCGATCTACCTGGGAACGACCGGCCTCCTGTCACTGCTGTTCGGCTTCATGGCGATCGAGATCATTGGTCTCAATTTCCTGAAGCAGGTGAACTGGAGCCCCGTCGAGTTCCTGCGCCGCCTGCCGTGGCTCACGCTCGAGCCGCCGGCGCCGGTGTACGGGCTGCACATCCCGCCGCTCGCCAAGGGTGGCTGGTATCTCATCGCGGGTGGCCTGCTCACCTTCTCGATCATCCTCTGGTGGGTCCGCACCTACCGCCGGGCGCGCGCGCTCGGCCTGGGGACGCACCTCGCCTGGGCGTTCGCGTCGGCGATCTTCCTCTACCTGAGCTTCTTCTTCCAGCCGCTGCTCGTCGGCAGCTGGAGCGAGATGGTGCCGTTCGGCATCTTCGCCCATCTCGACTGGACCTCGGCGTTCTCGATCCGGTACGGGAACCTCTACTACAACCCGTTCCACGCCCTGTCGATCGCCTTTCTGTACGGCTCCGCCGTGCTCTTCGCCATGCACGGCGCCACGATCCTCGCGGTGAGCCGCGTCGGTGGTGAACGGGAAATCGAGCAGATCACCGACCGCGGGACCGCGGCGGAACGGGCCGCGCTCTTCTGGCGCTGGACGATGGGCTGGAACGCCACGATGGAGTCGATCCATCGCTGGGCCTGGTGGTTCGCCGTGCTGACCACCTTCACCGGTGGCATCGGCATCCTGCTGACCGGCACGGTGGTCGACAACTGGTACCTGTGGGGTCAGAAGCACGGACTGGTCGCCGATTATCCGGCGCAGAACCCGAACCTGACGCCCGCCGATCTCGAGAAGCTCCGGGGCCGCTATTCGGGAACCCAGCCGGACAGCTTCCCGAGCTACCAGCCGGTGGCGCCGGTGGTGGTACCCGTGGTGACCTCGACGGAGATCATCTCCGCGATCGGCAAGACCGGGCGCATCGCGACCGAGGCGATCCTGTTCGAGGTGGGGAGCAACGCGATCCTGCCGGAGTCGAAGCCGCAGCTGGCCGAAATCGGCCGCGCGCTGTCCGACCAGCCGAAGCTCGCGCTGGTCATCGAAGGCCACACCGACAGCATGGGGGTCGCCGACAGCAACCAGGTGCTCTCCGAGCGGCGCGCTAACGCGGTCCGGGACTACCTGGTGACGAACTTCAAGGTGGCGCCGGCCCGGCTGACCGCCGTCGGCTACGGGTCCTCTCGCCCCATCGCGGCGAATGACACTCCTGAAGGACGCGCGCACAACCGGCGTGTCGAACTGGTGAAGCCATGACCAACGCATCTGGAAGGTTGGTACCCAGCTGGATCGCCCGCGGAGGCGCACTCGTCCTCGCGGTTGCCATCCTGACGCTCGGCGCGACGGGCTGCGAGATCGGCCGCAAATATTCGACCCAGCGTGCCTACCGCGGCACCGGCATGGAGAACATCTATGACCGGACGGTCCTCGACGCGAAGGCCACCGCGGTCGCGGCGAAGATCCCGGCAACCCTCCCGGCGGCGCCGCCGCCAAGCGCGGGCCCGCTGCCGTGGCGGAATGTGCAGGTGCTCAACGACATCGGTGCGGCGGAATTCACCCGGACCATGCTGGCGATGAGCACCTGGGTGGCGGGCACGGGCAACTGTGCCTATTGCCACAACATCGCGGCGCCGTGGGACGATACCCTGCCGAACGGCAAGCCGATCTATACCAAGATCGTCGCGCGCCGGATGCTCCAGATGGTCAGGAACATCAATGGCAATTACGCCGGACACGTCGCCAATACCGGCGTGACCTGCTACACCTGCCATCTCGGCAAGCCGATCCCGAACGGAGTGTGGTTCTATACCGAACCGAATCAGCTCGAGCGCTATTTCCTCGATCGCGACGGCGTCCGGGTACAGTCACACGAAGTGCTGGCCAGCACCGCCAGCCTGACGAACCGCTCGTCGGCGAAGCAGGCGGAGTGGACGTACGCGCTGATGATCAAGCTGTCGTCGAGTCTCGGCGTGAGCTGCAACCACTGCCACAACAGCCGCGCCTTCTGGTCCTGGGAGCAGGCGCCGCCGCAGCGCGTGGTGGCCCTCCTCGCGGCCAACATGGTGCGCGATCTGAACCAGCATTACCTGGCGCCCCTGCAGCCCGTGTTCCCGGCGGTCCGGCTCGGCAAGATGGGTGATGCGCCGAAGCTCCAGTGCCTGACCTGCCACAACGGGGCGTACAAGCCGCTGTACGCCTACCCGATGGTGAAGGACTATCCCGCGCTCTGGGGTCGTCCGGACTGGAATGGCACGCCGTTCCCGCGGATCCCGACGGCCGAGGAAGAGGCCGCCGCGATCGCCCGGGCCAAGGCGGACAGCATCGCCGCGGCCAAGGCCGCGACGCAGCCGGCCGCACCTGCGGCTGCTCCCGCCGCCGCGCCGGCGCCCGCCGCCGGGGATAAGGCGAGCGGTGCCATGGGTGGGCAGGGTCCTGCGGGGAAGGACACCACTGCGAAGAAGAAGCCCTAGCGCCGTCAGATACCGTCTGACCGCAGTGCGAGATGCCCCGCGGCGGTTTCGTCGCGGGGCGTTTCACGGGAACACCGGCCATCGGCCACAGGTATAACCAGCGGTTCGCGGTCCGCGCTGAAGCGGGCCGCACCGCCCGCCAGAAATGAGGTGGTGACCGTGACTGTACGTCGACTGCCAGTCTACATCCTCGCGGACGTCTCCGGCTCCATGCAGGGCACGCCGATCGAATCGGTGAAGTCAGGCATCAGCCAGCTCCACCGCGACCTGATGAGCGATCCCCAGGCCATCGAGAGCGCGTACCTCTCGATCGTGACCTTTGCGAACACCGCAGAGCAGGTGGTGCCGCTGACGGAGGTGTCGCTCTTCAATCCCCCGAACCTGGTGGCGAGCGGTAACACCAATTTCGGCGACGCCCTCCGGCTGCTGCTCGAGTGCTTCGAGCACGAGATCGTACGGACGACCCCGGAACAGAAGGGGGACTGGAAGCCCCTCGTGTTCATCCTGAGCGACGGGGCTCCGACCGACACCGCCTGGCCCGATTACGCCCAGCAGCTCCGCAATCGCCGGCCGGCCAACATCATCGCGGTGGCCTGTGGCGACCAGGCGGATGTGAACTGCCTCAAGCAGGTGACGGAAGTCGTCATCCAGATGAAGGATCTGTCGCCCGATTCCTTCCGCGCCTTCTTCAAGTTCGTTTCGGCCTCGGTGCGCCAGACCAGCGCCAAGGTTGGCGCCCTCGCCGAGGGCGGTGCGATCACCCTGCCGCCGCCTCCGCCCGGCATCACGATCGTACCCTGAAGGTGGATGCGAAGACCGTGCGACCGGAGCCAGCCACGTCCGAGGTGGAGCCGGGAGCGCTGCCCGCCGCGCCCGCCTGGCTCGATCGTGCGCCGGAGGGCCCCTGGTGTCCCCCGGAGCTCCGGGAGGCGCTTCCGTGGGCCGCTGCGGCGGATTACGCCGATCTCCGCACCGCGTTGCATCCGTGGCGCGCCGGGTGGACCCTTGTCGGGGCCAGCCGGCGCGGTCGGCTGCATGCCCACCGCGGCGAATTCCGTGAAGATGCGTTCGGCATCGAGACGGGCGAGCAGTTCTTCCTTCTCGTGGCCGCGGACGGCGCGGGGTCGTGCCGCCTCAGCCGGATCGGCTCCGAGTGCGCCTGCCGGGCGGTCGTCCGGCGCCTCGGTGCCGTGCTGGCCGATGTGGTGCCTCCTGCCATGGATTCTCCCGCTCTGCACCAGTGGCTTGCTGCGCTGCTCGCGCCCGCACTCTCGGCCGCGATCCAGGATGTGGCGGAACTGGCTCGTGCTTCCGGGATCGACCCCAGGGAGTTCCGTACCACGCTGCTCACCGCAGTCTGGTTCGCGTCCCCCGCCGGGGAGCTGCTCGCGGTTTCCCAGGTTGGCGATGGCTTCATCGCGGCTCGCCGGAGTGACGGGCGGGTGGAGCGGCTCGGCGCTGGTGACGTGAGCGAGTTCTCGGGAGAGGTCAGCTGCTTCGTACCGGATGACGGGGCCTCGACCCGCGCGCAGGCGATCGCCGTGACCGACGGTGCCGATGTCACGGCCATCCTGCTCGGGACCGACGGGGTCGAGGATCCGTTTTATCCCATCGAGCGCCACGGTGCACTGCTCTACAGCCAGCTCGTCGGTGGCGTCTCCGAGCCCGCGCAACACTTCCAGCGCCAGGAATCCCAGGGGCCCGTCTTCGCGCCGGATGGGGACCAGCAGCTCGCCCGCTGGCTCGGCTTTGAGCGCCGGGGCGAGAACGACGATCGCACACTCGTGGCGGCCTGGCGGTGAGGTGAGCTCATGCGATATCTCACCGCACGATTGACCGACGGGCAGACCGTGCAGTTCGAGGACCAGCCGATCAACTCCGGCGCGGAGAAGGTCGTGTTCTTCTCGCGCGATCGACGGCAGGTCGTGGGCTTCTTCTTCGGGCAGATGCGGGATCGGCTGGAACGGGTCGACCGGCTCAACAAGATCCTCACGAAGTACAACCCCACGACGGACCGCCATGGCGGGTACTGGGCCCCGTACTTCTGCTGGCCCACCGGCATCATCGACGGCGACCGGGGCATCCCTCCCGAATTCCTCCGCGCCTACGGCCTGGTGTCACCGGCGCTCGGGGTGATCGCGCCGGTGTACCGTCCCTCGTTCTTCTTCCACGACCGGTTCGGGCACCGGCAGGAGAAGGAGGTGAAGTGGTTCACGGGGCGGAAGGCAAGCGCGCTGGTCCCGGAGCATGAGCGCGGCAACTTTCTCACCCGGCTGCAGATCTGCACCCGGCTTGCCCGCGCGGTGCGGCGGATGCATTTCGCCGGCCTGGCGCATGCCGATCTCTCGAACAAGAATGTGCTGATCGACCCGAAGAGCGGCGACGTCTGCGTCATCGACATCGACTCGCTCGTCGTTCCCGGGGTCGCGCCGCCGACGGTCCTCGGGACGCCAGGCTACATCGCGCCGGAGGTGCTCGGGCGCGGGGCGCAACCGTCGATCGCCACGGACAAGCATGCGCTCGCCGTCCTCATCTACCAGATCCTGCTCAATCGCCATCCGTTGCAGGGGAAGAAGGTGCACAGCACCCGGTCGGCCGAGGAGGATGAGCGGCTTTCCATGGGGAGCAAGGCTCTCTTCGTCGAGCATCCGACGGACCGCAGCAATCCCCCGGTGCTGCCGATCCGGGTTCCGATGTCGCGCCTCGGGCCGCACCTCGAACCACTCTTTCTCAAGACGTTCGTGCATGGGCTCCACACGCCCTCCCGGCGCGCCGATGCCGCGGAGTGGGAGATGGCGCTCTATCGCACCCTGAACCTGCTGCACCCGACGCCCTCCGGCCGGGACTGGTTCGTCCTTGGTCCGGAGATGCCGAGGCAGTGCCCGACGACGGGAGAGCGAGTCCATCACCCGGTGCCGGTCGCGCGGTACTTCCGCGATCTGGATGGGCGGCTCGCCGACGAGCAGCAGTCGCTCGTCATCTTCCACAATCTCGTGCTGCACGACTGGCACACCCGTCCCGGCGTCATCCCCGGGGAACATGCCGACCGCACGCCGCGCGGCTACTTCTCGCTCCATCAGGGGCGATGGTGGCTCGTGAACCTGCAGGAGGAGCCGATCGAGGTCCTCGGCGGCTCGGCCATCGCGCGCAACGCCGCGGTGGAGCTGAGCGCCGGCCTCGACCTGCGGATGCCAGGCACCGAGCAGCGGCGCGTGCTCCGCATCGGATTCCACCGGCCCTGACATGGCGACCGATCCCCGGCTCTCCGTCGCGCTCGGGCTCCGCCGGCTGGTCAGCCAGGGGGAATGGCCGACGGAGCACCTGGTCGCGTTCCAGAACCTGCTGCTCGATGAATGCGGCGGTGACACCCGGCCGCTGGTCATGCTGCTGATGCGAGCGGTGGAGCAGGGCATTGCGGAGGATATCGCGAGCCTCGAGCCTGCCGCGTGGGAGGAGCGGCGCCCGCAGTTCATCACCCGCATGACGGCGAATGCCTTCGTGCAGGGGGAAATGGCACGCTGGGCCGTGCATGCGTGGGCTTACGCGTTCGGCCTCATCGCCGCGCCGTGGGTGGCGGACCCTCCGGAACCGGTGCTGCCGCCGGCGGCGGATCCGGCCCTCGCGTCAGGCACGACGCAGCGCTGGAGTCCGCCATCGTCGAACTGGGCCGGGGGGACCGCCACGCGGTACGCTCCGCAGGCCCCGCGCCGCCGTTTCGGGCTCTATCTGGCGCCGACGTGGGTGCCGTCGGCCACGCCCCTCAGCCCCCAGGATCGCCGCCGCGACTGGATCGTGTTCGGTATCGTCGTCGTAACCCTGGTCGCGCTCGCGGTTCCCGCGATGATCGTGGCGCGTCAGCGCGCGCCGCAGATGGCGATCGACGCGGCCGCGCTCACCGCCCAGATCCGCGCCAGCCAGCCGAAACCGCCGAAGCCGACCCCGATCAACGGGGAGTACTCCGGCGTCTACCGGGTGGAGCGGACGCTCGAGACGGTGACCGGTGACCCGTCGTGCATCGACGGCTCCGCTGCCGTCCACTGGCCGGTCCCCACGATCGAAACGATCGCCTACGACTCGACCAGCCGCACCTTTCAGTTCCTCTCCCGGCCGGAGGTGCGCGGGCGAGTGTCGCCGGAGGGGAACATGGAAGCGGGGCCGGTCTACGGGCGGAAGGACGGTACCGACTATGCCTTCTGGATGGCGGGACGATTCACCCCGGACGGCTTCGAGGCGCGGGCGCAGACCACCACTCGTACGGTGATCTCGTGGGTGACGGTGGAACGGTGCCGACTCACGGGTCGTCTCAGCGCGCACCGGGTGAAATAGCGCGATGAGCGTCGCGCTGATGCCGAAGGTGCGCGTCGCGTTGCGCGCGCTGGTCCAGGATCCGGCGTCCTGGCCCGTCGCCAGTCAGCTGGTGCTGCGGAATCTGCTGCTCGATGCATGCGGTGGTGATGCCCGGCCCCTGATCGCGCTGCTGGTGCGTGCCGCCGAATTCGGCATCCCCGACCGGCTGCTGGAGGCGGGCCGTGGCCCCGGCGCGTGGGAGCGAGTTCGAGGCGGTCTCACGGTGACGCTCGTCGCCGATGGCTTTCTGCAGCAGGAGTGGGCCGTCTGGGCGGTGGAGACCTGGGCCTATGGTCTGGGTGTCATCGAGCAGGAGCAGCTGCAGGTGGGCGTCGAGGTGCCGAGGCCCGCGCCCGTTCCGGTCGAACCCGGCCGCGTCGCTCCTACAAAGCGGTCGGCGCCACGACCCTCACCCGGCACGGCCGCTTCGTCACCCCCGGCCGCACGCCGAACATGGGCGCAGTCCGCGGCGTCCCGGCCGGGCGCCCCGCTTCCGCCGATTCCCCCATTCGCGATCTCCCGACGCGGCAAGGTACTGATGCTGGTAGGGACGCTGGCGCTCGCGGTGCCGGTGCTCTCCATCGGCCGGATGCTGCGGGAGCGGCGGGCGGCGCCGTCGGATCCCCCACCGGCGGCTGCGGCGGACTCCGCCACAACGACTCAACCGGCACTCACGCACAGTGAGGCGGCAAGCGGGACGCTGCCACGAGCGGGTATCCCCTCCCTGACCATGGGGGCACTGCCTGCGCCGAAGTCGCCCGAAGAGGTCCGGCGCGTGGTGCCACCGACGCGCGCCGGGGTCGGCGTCGATCCGACCAAGTACCCGCCGGCCTATACCACCTACACCGCGGCACCGCTCGACCGGATCCTGCTGCGCGGTGGACGCGAGCTCACGGGGCGGGTCGAAGTCGTCCGCGCGTCCACCGTCCAGTTCCGCGATGGAGAGTCCGGGTTGCGCTACGAGTTTCCGAAACCGGACATCGTCGAGATCACGACGGAGTTCGGCACCAAGGTCCGCTTCGAGCCGGATGGCACGCCGAGCAACCAGCGCGGAACGGATCGGGGCTTCCTTCCTGGTGCGCTGACCGGGGTCTTCGACGTGCGCTACGGGACACCGACGGTGCAGGGCAGCAGGGAGTGCAAGGGGCTCTGGGCGAGCGTGCCGGGCGCGGATCGTGTCCGGGTCGAGCACCGGGCAGGTGCCGATACCGTCACGATGACCTTTGTCGGGGGAGGAAAGTTCACGGCCGTGGTGGACAACGCCGGCCGCTTCGCGACGAGCGTGGTGATCGTGCCGGACCAGGCCTACACCAGCTCGGCCATCACCACGCGACTCGACGGCCGCTTCCGGCCGAAGGGCTTTGATGCGGTCGTGCACATTCTTGCGTATCGGCGGTCGGCGTCGGGCGGCGAGAACGACGTCGCCTGCCGCTCCGACATTCCCGCCACCGGTGAATCGACGCCCTCCGGGGCCGGCACCCGCTAGGGAGCCGCCTTCTCCTCCGCGAAGAGCTGCTCGAACGACGCCACCTGGGTCGGGCCGAACGAATTCACGGCGATGTGCATGCCCGTGGTCGGATCGTCGAGTGTGATCTTGCCATTCTGCCAGCGCGTCAGGGCGAACGGTGTCTCGGGCGCGACCTTGGCAATGCTCCGCTTGTAGGCGATCCCGCGCAGTGCGCCAAACAGGAAGCCGTTCCCGTCCTGCGTCAGGTGCACGATGTCCCGCCCGGTGTTGACGTCGAGCACCGTGAGGCTGCCATCCTGCTCGGTCGTGAAGCGGATCGCGCGCTCCACCATCGGGACAGAGACCGCCTCGTTCGAGGCGCCGACCCCATAGACTCGGGCACTCACCGCGATGGTATAGGCAAGCACCGCAAGGATCGCGGCGCCGATCAGTGGCAGCCTTGGCACCTTGATCGTGGAATCGGGGGAGGTCCCCGGTTCCGGCTCGACGAAGATCTCGGTCACGATGTCGCCGCCTTGTGTGCCGTGGACAGGGAACCATTCACGCGAATCGCCGGTGCCGACGGCGCGGCCGGCGCACTCGTGATCGGACCCGCCGTGGCGGCCGCCTCCCGGACGATCCGCGCGACTTCGGCGGTGTCGGTCAGCCCCCGCAGCATCGGCTCGGGCCAGCGCAGGTGCCAGGGCCGCACATGCGGCCAGAGGTGGATGAACCCCAGGCGGTCCGGCGGCTGGATCGCGAAGGAGATCTGCCCCGTGCCGTCCCCGAATTCACGGGCCGACGCCGCATTCACCAGGTGGAACGGAATGTTGATCGTGGTCGGCAGGACCACGCCGACTCGCATCACCACCCGGCGATCGGTGATGGCGTAGATCGTGGCCCGTGCCGTCACCAGGGCATAGAGCTGCACGGCCCCGATCACCAGGCCGCTCAGCAGCAGCTGGGTGGCCAGGGTCACGAGCACCTCGTGGATCGCCAGCCCGTCCCGCAGGGCCCCGACCAGTCCGAGGAGAATGATCACGGCGAAATACCCCGCCACTACCCGCACGTGCAGGGAGTGGCGGGCGAGAGCGGCCCGGTCGGGCGCTCCTTCCCAGAGCAGGTGCTCTCCGTCGGGGAGCGGAGCGGCGATGCCCTTGATCCGGGTGCGATCGACGGTCATATGATCGGCTTGGACCG
>JBGASX010000119.1:0-9071 GCA_044229445.1 Gemmatimonadales bacterium
GTTCCCGTGAGGGGAACCCGGCCTCTTCTGTTCCGTTCAGCGCGACCCGGGACTAGTGGTGCCCCCGCTCCTTGTCGAGCGTGATCATCGCGAGCCGCGGCGAGACCATCGGGAAGGTCCGCGCGAAGTAGCCGTAGCAGAGCAGGAAGAGCCCGAGAAAGGCGATCGTCGGGCCGAGCTCGGGCATGCCGAAGACCGGGCCGGCTTCCTTGGTCACCGACGGCAGCACCAGCAGGTACCGCTCCAGCCAGAGCGCGCCCAGACTGATCCCCGTGAAGAGGCCGAGGGTGATCGCGCTCTTCTTGGGCGCGACACCGAGCAGGCCGATGAAGGGGATGACGAACATGCCGAGGAAGACGGCGGCGCCGATCGGACGCCACTCGCCCCAGAGCCGGGCGAAGACGAAGCCGGTCTCCTCGGGGAGGTTGCCGTACCAGATGACCAGGAACTGGGCCCACATGAGGTAGGTCCAGAAGACCGAGAAGCCGAAGACCAGCTTGCCGAGGTCGTGCTGCTGCTTGGGGCTGATGTACTCGGCGATCCCGATCTCCTGGCGGCCGTAGAGCATCATCAGCGCGAGCAGGGTATGGGCGCCGAGGAACGAGCCCATGAAGTACCAGCCGCCGAACAGGTTGGAGAACCAGTGGGGCTGCAGCGCCATCACGGTGTCGAACGCCACCATGGTGAAGACGAGGGCGTAGATCACGACGTAGATCGGCGCCAGCGTCCGGATGCGCGCGTCGTGCCGGGCGCGACCCTCGGGCGAGGCATCGAAGCCCGCGGTCCAGCGGTCGTAGAGCGAGCGGCGTCCATCGCTGACGCTGCCCTTCACTTCGTACAGGTCCGGCACCAGGTCGGCCTTCACGAGGCTGAAGCCGACGTAGTAGAGCGCCGACAGGCCGACGGCCAGCCGGCCGAACATGAAGCCGTGCGACAGCCAGAGTTCCTTCCCGTGCGCGAGACCGATGCCGCTCATCTCGGGGAAGATGTGAGGGTAGCCCACCGTGAAGATCAGCAGGAACCCGACGAGCGACACGGGGAAGAAGAAGAACGGCGCCGCCTCCGCGAAGCGGATCAGCAGGCCGGACCACTTGGCATTGGTGATCTTCTGCACCGCGACGAAGGCGAAGCTGCCCCCGGTGAGCCCGGTGAAATACACCCAGTTCACGTGGAAGAGCTGCCAGGCGCGATCGGACTGCTCGCCCCGGGCATAGACCACGAAGAGAATCGCGCCGACCACCGCGAGGGCGGCCCCGAGACTCACGAAGAGGTTGTACCGCGCGGTCAGGGATCGCGCGACGAGCTGGTCGCGCACTGACGGATTCGCCATCACTTGACTCCTCCCGGCTGGGCTGCCGCGACGGAATCGGCCTTGGCCTTCGCCGTGGCCGTCTCCTGCAGTTGCCGGACGTAGTTCACGATTTCCCACCGCGCCTGGCCGCGCACCCGGTCCCCGTAGCGGGGCATGACGCCGCGGCCGTAGCGGATGATGCTGTACAGATACCCGTCGCTCCACGCGATCGCCCGGGGCGTCACGAGCGGCAGCGCGGCGACCTTCGGGCCGACGGGGCCGTCGGCGTAGCCGGCATTCCCGTGGCAGACCGCGCAATAGGTGTGATAGAGCGTGTCGCCCCGCTCGGTCGCGGGCTGGCCCGCGAGCGGGTTCACCAGCTTGTCGGCGTAGGTCGTGTTGCCCACGCTCCACTCCGCGAACCAGTCCGCCTCGCCGCCGGTGATCGGCACGGTGCCGGCCACGGTGTTGCGGGGGATGTCGGCCCGCTGGTACGGATGCACCGACGGCTGCTTGATCATCGCGTCGAACCACGGCACGATGTGCATCAGATCGTCCGGGGACGGGACGTCGTTGTAGTAGTAGTCGCAGCCGGTGGCCAGCAGCACCAGCATCGCGCCGAGGAGCTTACGCCGCATGGCGGACCTCCACGGAGCCGGCGTCGCGCAGCATCCGCTCGAGCTGCGGCACGTCCCCGGACGCACAGGGGATGAAGATGCCGATCCGGTCGTCGCTGAACTTCGGGTCGTAGGCCATGCCGGTCGTCGGGGTGCGGAGCGAGAGGATGATGACGCCCGCCACCGTCGAGAGCGCCCCGAGGAGGACCATCAGCTCGAACATGAAGACCACGTAGGGCGGGAAGGTCGCGATCGGCTTGCCGCCGACGAGCAGCGGCCAGTCGAGCGACATCCAGAAGGTCATGCCGATGCCGGCGCAGACGCCGGTAATGCCGCCGATCAGCGTGAAGAGCCGCACCGGACTCGAGGTGATGCCGAGGGCATCCTCGAGCTCGTGGTTCGGGGCCGCCGAGTAGACGGTGATGTTCTTGCGTCCCTGGGCGCGGAGCGCCTGGATCGCGTCGCAGGCCGCGTCGATGTGCTCAAAGGCGGCGAGCACGCCGGGAATCGGGCGGGCCATCAGTGGCCTCCCTTGCGAAGCCGGGGCATCGGGATCTGCTCCTTGATCTCCTGGATCGCCACGACCGGGAAGGCGCGGGCGAACAGCAGGAACCACATGCCGAACCAGCCGAACGAGCCGGCCAGAATTCCCCAGTCCGCCCAGGTCGGCCGCATCTGGCCCCAGGCGTAGGGGAGAAAGTCGTTGCCAAGGCTCGAGACGATGATGACGTAGCGCTCGAACCACATCCCGATGTTGATGAAGATCGAGATGACGAACAGGGCGGTGAGATTGGTCCGCACCTTCTTGAACCAGAGCAGCTGGGACACGAAGGCGTTGCAGATGATCATCGTCCAGCCGCCCCACCACATCGGTCCGAAGGCGCGCATCCAGAACGAGGTCTGCTCGAACGGATTGCCGCTGTACCAGCCGATGAAGTACTCCATCGCGTAGGCATAGAACAGGATGGAGCCGGTCAGCAGCGTGAGCTTGGCCAGGTTGTCGAAGTGATAGTCGGTGATCATGTGCTCGATCTTCAGCGCCTTGCGGAGCGGGATGAGCAGCGTGAACACCATGCCGACGCCGGAGTAGATCGCGCCGGCGACGAAGTAGGGCGCGAAGATCGTCCCGTGCCAGCCGGGGATGATCGACATCGCGAAGTCCCAGGACACCACCGAGTGCACCGAGAGCACCAGCGGCGTCGCGAGCGCGGCCAGGTACAGGTAGGCGCGCGAGTAGTGGCGCCACTGCTGGTCGGTGCCCTTCCAGCCCAGCGAGAAGAAGCTGTACACCTTCGATCGCCAGCCGTGCATCATGTCGCGGGCGGCGGCGATGTCCGGCACCAGGCCCACGCAGAGGAACGTCGTGGAGACGGTGAGGTAGGTCGAGATCGCGAAGACGTCCCACACCAGCGGCGACTTGAAGTTGGGCCAGAGGAAGCGCTGGTTCGGATACGGCAGCAGCCAGTAGAAGAACCACTGGCGGCCGATGTGGATGATCGGGAAGAGCCCGGCCGTCATGACCGCGAAGACCGTCATCGCCTCGGTGGCGCGGTACACCGCGGTGCGCCAGGGCGAGCGGAACAGGAAGAGAATCGCGGAGATCAGCGTGCCGGCGTGGCCGATGCCGACCCAGAACACGAAGGTCGTGATGTAGACGGACCAGAAGACCGGCGGGTTGTAGCCCGCGAGGCCGAGGCCGTCCTTGAGCAGCATGATGAAGGTGCCGGCCCCGACCAGGAAGAGCCCGACGGCCCCTGCCAGCAGGAGGAAGTATCCCTTCCCCGCGGTGCCCAGGGTGTTGACGACATCCCGGGTGACCTCGTGGTGGGTCTGGGTCGGCTGCGACGGATCGTGCTCGTGCTCGTGTGCGATGGCGGCCATCGGTTATGCCTCCGTCCGGTGCAGGACCTTCGCGAGGTAGGTCACAGCCGGACGTACGTTCAGGTCCTCGAGGACGTGATATCCGCGGTGATCGGCGCCGGCCTTGGCCACCCGGGACTCGGCGTCCTTCATGTTGCCGAAGGTGATCGCGCCGGAGGGGCAGGCCTGGGCACAGGCGGTCACGACATCACCATCGACCAGCGTGCGGTCCTCGAGGCGCGCCTTGTTCTGGGCGCCGCGGATCCGCTGAACACAGAAGGTGCACTTCTCCATGACGCCGCGCGCCCGCACCGTGACATCCGGGTTGAGCTGCAGATTGAGCGGCTCGGGGAAGGCCTTCTTGTTATAGGCCATCCAGTTGAAGTAGCGGACCTTGTACGGGCAGTTGTTGCCGCAGTAGCGGGTGCCGACACACCGGTTGTAGACCTGGCCGTTGAGGCCGTCCGGCGTGTGATAGGCGGCGTAGACCGGGCAGACCGGCTCGCACGGGGCCGCGTCGCAGTGCTGGCACAGCATCGGAAGCACCCGCGCCTCGAGCGGCTCGCCATCGACGCCGCCCTCCCAGTAGCGCTCGATGCGCATCCAGGTCATCTCGCGGCCGCGGAGAATCTGGTCCTCCCCGACGAACGGGATGTTGTTCTCGGCGTAACAGGCGGTCACGCAGGCGGAGCAGCCGGTGCAGCGGGCCAGGTCGATCACCATGCCCCACATCGGCTGCTCGGTGGCGTAGGCGCCGTGCTTCCGCTTCTCGAGCTGCGAGGCGCGGAAGCCGCCGATCGCCTCGACCTCGCGCTCGGTGTTGACCTCGTGCTCCTCGTGCCCTTCCGCCTTGGCGGCGAGCGCGGGCGTCATCCCCTGCTTCGCCTGGCTCAGGGTCATCGCGTCCACGATGCCGCGGCCGAGCTGGCGGGTGGTGCCTTCGGTCTTGGCGACCTTCTTCCACTCGCGGGTCTTGACCACCGTCACCCGGGTCGAGAGGTAGGGCAGGAAGCCCTTCCCCGACTCCGCGCCGACGAGGTCCAGCGCGTTGACGCCCCGCCCGGTGGCGAATTCACCGTACGAAGTGTGTCCGAGCCCGAGCGGGATCGCGAGCACATCGGGATGGAGGCCGGGATAGACGTAGACCGGCGCCGAGATGGTGCCGTGCGGCGAGGTGAGCTGCAGGAACTCGCCCTCCTGCACGTCGAGGCGCTTGGCGGTATCGGGGTTGACCTCGATCCAGCTGTGCCAGGTGATCTTGGTGACCGGATCGGAGAGTTCGAGGTGCCAGGGCCGGTTCGCGAAGCGGCCGTCACCCATGACCGAGACGGTCGGCATGAGGTAGAAGCCATCGGGCCCCGCTTCGCCGTCGAATGCCGGCGCGGCGTACGTCAGGCTCTGCGCGGTCGCGGCCAGCTTCACCGCCGCCGCCGGCGCCTCGGCGTAGATGCCGCCATGCTGCAGCGCGGCGCGCCAGGCATCATCGCTCCCCAGGGTCTTCATCCACTGGGCCTTGAGCTGCGCTTCCCAGCTCGGCGCGTTGAACTGCGCCAGGGCGCCGCCGGCCTTCTGCGACACCTGGAGCAGCAGGTCACCCGTCGCCATCGTCTGGAACACCGGCTCCATCACCGGCTGCATCAGCCCGGTCACACCCTTCCGCGCGCGGGCGTCATCCCACCGCTCGAGCGCGTGATGGTTGGGGAGCAGCAGGTCGCAGAGCTGCGCGGTCTCGTCGAGATAGAGCGAGGTCGAGACCTTGAAGGGCGCCTTCTTGAACTTCGCCTCGAAGCCGGCGCTCTTGGGGAGCGCGTAGGCGGGGTTGGCCTCGTGCACGATCACGACCTGGGCGCCGCCCTTGTCGATGCTGTCGAGCAGGGCCAGCGTCGCGCCGAAGCCGTCGCCGCTGTCGAGATCGACGCCGAACTTCACCGTCTGACCGACGTTGCCGGCGATGTAGTTGAGCAGGTTCACGGCGGCGCAGACTTCGATCGCGCCCCGGTGCTGGGCGGAGATGCCGCCGGCCACCGCGAGCCCCGGCTCCGCCGTGGCGAACTCGCGGGCGACCCGCTTGATGATCTCGGCGCTGACGCCGCTCTCCTGCTGCGCCTTCTCCGGCGTGTACGCGGCGAGCATGCCGCGGAGCGCGTTGGCGTCGGCCGGATTCCGGCTCCGCTCGGTGAGGAGCAGGTTCGCCATGGCGAGGATGATCGCGGCCTCGCTGCCCGGCTTGATCGCCACCCACTCGTCGGCATTCATGCCGGTGAGCGACATGCGGGGCGAGAACGACACGTGCTTCGCCATCTGGCCGTCGGCGTAGCCGTGCGAGGCAGCGAAGCCGCGCTGCGTCTCGACCGGCGAGAGCCAGCCGTCGAGGAAGTCGGCGCCGAAGGAGAGGATGTACTTCGCGCGGGCGAAGTCGTGGGCAGGGATCTCGCTGGTGCCGAAGGTCAGCTGGTTCGCGGCGCGGATCGGCTCGTAGCTGAACGGCTGGTAGCGGGCCAGCTTGCCGCCCTGGGCCGCGGTCCACGCGGCGAGGAAGTCGGAGAAGCTGCCCCGGCCGGCGCCGCTCAGGACGGCGAGCTTGCCACCGGCGCCCTGGAGCTTCGCCGCCAGCGTGGCGACCGCCTCGTCCCAGGTGATCTGCTTGAAGCTGCCATCCGCCTGACGGGCCATCGGCCCGCGGACCCGGCTGGGATTGTAGAGCCCCTGCAGCGCCGACTGGCCCTGCGAGCAGATCTTGCCGGCGTTGACGGGGTGATCCGGATTGCCCTCGAGCTTGATCGCCCGGCCCTCGCGGGTCTTCACGTGCAGACCGCAGCCGGCGGCACACTCGGTACAGGTGCTCGCGTACCAGGTCGGAATGCCGGGGACCTGATCCTCGGACTGCACCAGGTAGGGAACCAGCTTTTCGATCTTGTCGGTCGAGCAGCCGGAAACGACCGCGGCCCCCGCCCCCGTCACACCAAGGACGGAGAGGAAGCGCCTGCGATCCATGCCTTCGGGCTTTGTTTCGTCGGACATTGAAGCTCCAGATGAGCCGTCAGTCTTCAATTACCAGCCAGCGATCGTCAGCCCCGCCCCGCGAGGCGGCACGGCTGGGCACGATCAGATCAGTAGTGACACGCCGAGCAGTCGCGGGTGATCTTGCGCTCGATGTGGCACGTGATGCAGAAACCCATGTTGTTGATGTTGTTCACCTTGAAGACCTGCGGCATGCGGGCGACGTCCCCGTGGCAGGTCTGGCAGGCGTTGCCGCCCAGTGCCTTGATGTGACGGGCATGCGGGAAGTGCACGTGCCGGGCGAGGGTGTGGATCCGCACCCACTCGATCGGCTTCTTGTTGTTCCAGGAGTCGCGGACCTTCGCGATTTCCACCTGGTGCGAGGAGTCGGAGCCGCCGACGATGAGGTGGCAGCCCATGCAGTTCTGGATGCTGGGAATCCCCGGCTCGCTCGAGACCGACGCCGAGTAGTGGCAGTACTGGCAGGGGACCTTGTTGCTGCCGGCGTGGATGTCGTGGCGGAAGAAGACCGGCTGGCGGGGGCCCTTCAGACTCGCCGTGTCGCCCTTGGCGAGAACCCAGGCGGGGAGGGTATCGGCCGCCGCGGGTGCGGCCTGCTGCGCCGTGGAGGTGCGCTGGACGACGGCGATTGCGCCGAGCGCCAGCAACAGGGACCCTGCTCCGAAGTATGCCAGCTTTCGCATGATTTCTCGCAGCCGTGAGTGGTGCCGCCCACGGGAGGATCGGGCTTGCGCCCGGTTATGAAGTCGTCAGGAGTCGGCAAAGCGTTGCAGGGGCCCCGATTGCCGCGACAAGTATAGTCAGGGTCCTGCGACGAGCCAAACCTGGAACAAGAACGACATACGGCCGTCGCCGGCCCGGGATTTCAGCTCAGCTGGCGAGCGAACGGCGCCCCTGCGGGCCGGGAGTCTCGGCGATCAGCCATTCGAGCTTCCGGCGTACGAAACTGAGGAACGCGTCGGCGGCCTTCTGGTCACCCACGTCCAGCGCGCACCAGCGCACCGGTCCGGTGCGCTGCGCGCTCCGGATCGCGGCGGCGATCGCGGCGGGGAGCCTCGGGACGGCCAGGGCCTTCGGCTCCTCGGTGTCCGCAATCGTGAAGGTGATCGCCGGGCCGGACTGCATCACATGCAGCCAGCAGAGCTTCCGGTGACCGATGGCATACTCCCAGGACCAGTGCCAGGAGTTGCCCATGTACTTCACGTTCTCCGTGACACCGGGGAGCTTCTGCAGCCCCTCACGCAGGCGCCGGAACCGGGCGGCGGCGGCAGGGGGAAGATCCTTGTAAGGGGCCGACGGCTTGGGTTCCTGGCGGGAGTTCGGGTACAGATTTGTGGCCCAATACGCGGCAGATCGCCCCACAGATCAGGCTCCCGGGAAATTTGGCGAAAGAAGGACGGGTGAAACTAACCGGGACTGCCCGGTTCTTCCAGCGTCGCGTCCCCCTCCTCGGGCGGGGGCGTGCCCGGCCCCTGCGCCTCGGGCGGGAGCGGCAGGCCGTTGCGCTCGAGGAAGCGGACCACCTCGATGCCCATTGCCCGCACCAGTGAGGCCTCCCGCCCGTCGAGTTCCGCCCGGAACAGGATTTCGCGCCACGAGCGCATGACGCTGGCACTCTGCCGGGTCTTGAAGAACTCGATCCCCCAGAGCGCCCGGCGCCAGTCGGCGAACACCCGCTCCATCAGCTGCATCGAGGCGGGATCGGCCGCCTTGCGGGGCGGCTTGATCGGGCGCCGCTCACCGCCACGCGCCAGCCAGGTCTCGTAGCACATGATGGCCACGGCCTGCGCGAGGTTGAGCGACTTGTAGTCGGGGTTGGTGGGGATGGTGACGAGCGCGGTGCAGCGGTCGAGCTCGTCGTTGGTGAGCCCCTTGTCCTCGCGGCCGGCGACGAAGGCCACCGGGCCGTTCGCGGCATGGGCGATCAGCTCCGCGGCCGCCGGTCCGGGACGGTACACCGTCCGCTTGGCGGTCCGCTCCCGCGCCGTGAGCGCGAGGGTCCAGACGCAGTCGGCGATCGCCTCCTCGAGCGTCTCGTGGATCGTGATCTTCTCGATCAGGTCGCCGGTGTTGTGGGCGATGCCCTCGATGCGCCAGGCATCGAAGACCTCCGGCGCCACCAGGCGGACCTGGGCCAGGCCGAAGTTCTTCGCGATCCGGACGGCGCTGCCGATGTTGACGATGTCCTGCGGGGCGACGAGAACCAGGATGGGGGCGGGTTGCATGGGCGAGAATATCGCCGTGGGGGGCCATGGCATGCCATGGCCGGGGTAGCCGCGCAC
>JBGASX010000016.1:0-66568 GCA_044229445.1 Gemmatimonadales bacterium
AGGGCGACCATGCCGCGCTGGGGATGCGTGGCCTTGTAGACAGTGGCCGTGCCGCCCTCGCCGACGTGCTGTTCCAGGTGGTAGCCGGCCACCGTCCGGCCGAGGAGGCTGTCTTGGCTCATGGGATGTAATGAAGCTAGTCCGCGCCCGAAGCGCGAGCAAGCAGTCGCGCTTGACGCTATTCCTTCACGGCCACTAAGCTAGGACATGATGCCTCGATCCCTGTCGTCCGGCGTGTTCGCCGCCGTCGTGCTCCTCGCTGGTTGCGGCTCCTGGGGCCGGGCCGGCAGTCAGCCCTCGCCGCATCAGAGCGAGACCCTGACCCAGATCCTCGACCTCAACTCGGTCTACCGGCGGCTCGGCCGCCTTACTGCCGGCGACCCGCTCCCCTTCATCGCCGACGTCGGCTTCTTCGCCGGTCCGGGGGACTCGACCATCGCGGTCGTCGGAGTCTCCCTCGAGAACCGCAATTTCGCCTTTCAGCGCGAGGGCGACGCGTTCGTCGCCCGGTACCGCGTGGACCTCTCTGCCCAGCCGGCCGCCGGTGGCCGGGCCGTCCAGTCGGGCAAGGAGCAGGTGGTGCGGGTGGGGAGTTTCGGGGAGACCCAGCGCAGCGACGAGAGCATCCTGTACCAGGACGGGCTCACGCTGTCGCCCGGCAGCTGGCGACTGAGCCTCCAGGTCACCGACCGCACCGGGGCCCGGACCACCCGCGCCGAGGCGACTTACGTCGTTCCCGCATTGGGGGCCGGCAGTATCTCGGCCCCCCGCCTCGTGTACCAGGCCAAAGCCCGGGCGGCGCGCAGCGCGCCGGTCGCGGTGATTCTCAATCCCCGGGGCACGCTGGCCTACGGCGGGGATTCCGCCATGGCGTTCGTCGAGGGCTACGCGATGCCCGGACCTACGGTGATCCCGGTGACGCTGACCGACGCGCGCGACAGCGTGATCCTGCGGGATTCTCTCCGCTTCGCCGGCGGCAGCGAGATCGAGACCTCGGTCATCCGCTTCACGCCCGATTCCGCGCCGCTCGGCGAGCTGCACATCGTCGTCGGGGCACCCGGGCATGCGGACAGCACGATGGCGATCATCTCGTTCTCCCCGGACTGGGTCGTCACCAACTTCGAGGACATGGTGGCGCTGCTGCGCTACTTCCCGCCCTCGGAGCAGCTCGACTCGCTCCGGAAGGCGCCGCCGTCGGAGCGGGGCCGCCTCTGGAAGGTCTTCTGGCGCGCCACCGATCCGAACACCGCGACGCCGAACCACGAAGACCTCGATGTCTACTTCTCCCGCATCGCGCTCGCCAATCAGCGCTTCCGGGAGGAGGGGATGCCCGGCTGGCGCACCGACCGCGGCGAGACCCTGATCCGCCTCGGGGAGCCGGATGAGGTCTTCGATGCGAGCCCCGCCAGTGAGGGCCGACTCATCCGCTGGGGCTACACCCAGTTCCAGCTCGTGCTCTACTTCGTGGATGAGACCGGCTTCGGCCGGTTCCGGCTCACCCCCGCCTCCCGCTCCGAGCTGGAACGGATCGTGGCGCGGCTGAGCCGGCGGGACGGCTGAGTTCCCCCGACCCGCGGGCGGCCTTCGGGGCCGTCCGTGGGCCGGAACGCCGCCCCGCCTTTATCTTCTCCCGCATGAATCGCCACCAACCGCCGCAGCTGTTCCTGATCGACGGCTATGCCCTGATCTACCGCGCGTTCTTCGCGCTGATCTCCCGGCCGCTCCGGACCTCCAAGGGCGAGAATACCTCCGCCGCGTGGGGCGTCGTCAACTTCCTGCTCCGGCTGCGGGAGAAGTACCGGCCGGAGTACCTCGCCTGGGTGCACGACGCCGGCGATTCCTTCCGGACCGAGCTCTACCCCGAATACAAGTCCACGCGCGAGAAGCTCGACGAGGAGCTGCAGGCCGACTTCGATCGCTCGGTGGAGCGGATCGAGCAGCTCCTGACCGCCTTCCACGTCCCGGTCGTCAGCGTGCCGGGCTACGAGGCGGACGACGTGATCGGCTCGCTTGCGAGCCGCGGCCGCGAGAAGGGCTGGCAGGTGGTGCTCGTGTCAGGCGACAAGGACTTCTATCAGCTCATCGGACCGGGCGTGGCGCTGCTCAATCCGGGGCGTGGCGGCCCGGCGGCGGTCGACGAACTCTGGGTGGACGAGTCGAACGCCGCCGAGCGGCTCGGGGTCCCGCCGGCCCAGGTGGTCGACTACCTGGCGCTGGTGGGCGACAGCTCCGACAACGTGCCCGGGGTGAAGGGGATCGGATCCAAGGGCGCGATCGAGCTGCTGCAGGAATACGGCACGCTGGAGGCGATGCTCGCGCGCGCCGGCGAGGTGAAGGGCAAGCGCGCCCGCGAGGCGCTCCAGCAGCACGCCGACGATGCCCGGCTGTCCAGGACGCTGGTCACCATCAAGTGCGACATCCCGGTCACGCTGGATGAGGCGGCCCTCACCGAACGGGAGCCGGATCGCGCGGCACTGCTCAAGCTGTGCGGCGAACTCGAGTTCTACTCCCTCGTCAAGCGGCTGGAGCAGGACACGGCCGAGGCGCCGGTGCCCGCCGAAGCCGCGGCGGCGGACTCCGCCTCGCCGGTCGCGGTCATCGATGATCCGGCCCAGTTCCCGGCGCTGGTCGCCCGGCTGCGTGCCGCTCCCCTGGTCGCGCTCGACACCGAAACCTCCTCGCTCGAGCCGCACGACGCCGACCTGATCGGCCTCTCCTTCGCGGTGTCGCCCGACGAGGTATGGTATCTCCCGTTCGGGCATCGGCCGCCCGCCGGCGAGCTCGCCGCGCCCGCGCCGGTGACCTCGCTGCCGCCGATCACCGACCCGGCCTGCGCGCCGATCGCGGAGCTGCTGCGCGACCCGGCGGTCTCCAAGGCCGGGCACAATATCAAGTACGACTGGCAGGTGCTCCGCCGCGCGGGGGTCGAGCTGCGGGGTGTCACCTACGACTCGATGCTCGCGAGCTTCGTGCTCGACCCGGGCCGCCGGTCGCACGCGATCGATACCCTGAGTCTCGAGCACCTGGGGCGGGGAATGCGGCAGTACACCGACCTCACCGGCAAGGGCAAGGCGCAGATTCCCTTCGCCGAGGTGCCGGTCGCCGAGGCGGCCGCCTACTGCGGCGCGGACAGCGCCACGGTGCTGGCGCTGCACGAGTTCTTCGCGCCGTCACTCCGCGACATGGGACTCGAGAGCCTGCTCGGCAAGATCGAAATGCCGCTGGTCCCGGTGCTGGTGGACATGGAATGGGATGGCATCGCGATCAACCGGGCGATCTTCACCCGGCTCGCCGACGAGCTCACCCGCGACATGGCGCAGCTCGAGGTGAAGATCGCCGAGGTCGCCGGCGTCTCGATCAATCTCAATTCGCCCAAGCAGCTCGCCACGGTCCTGTTCGAGAAGCTGCAGCTGCCGGTGCTCAAGAAGACCAAGACCGGCCCCTCGACGGATGCCGATGTGCTCGACCAGCTCGCCGCGATGGGGCACGAGATTCCGGCGCTGATCCTGGAGTACCGCGAGGTGCAGAAGCTCAAGTCGACCTACGTCGACGTGCTGCCCGCGCGGATCAATCGCACCACGGGGCGCATCCACACCAGCTTCAACCAGACCGGCGCGGCCACCGGGCGGCTGAGCTCCTCCGACCCCAATCTCCAGAACATCCCCGTGCGCTCGCCGCGCGGCGAGGAGATCCGCACCGGATTCGTGCCGGGCGACGGGTGCCGCTTCATCGTCGCCGACTATTCGCAGATCGAACTGCGGCTGATGGCCCACCTCTCCGAGGATCCCGCCTTCATCCAGGCATTCCGCTCGGGAGGGGACATCCACCGCCAGACGGCGTCGCTCATCTTCGCGGTGCCGGTCGAGAAAGTGACCCCGGAGATGCGTGCCCGCGCCAAGACGATCAACTTCGGCACGATCTACGGGCAGGGGCCGTTCGCGCTGTCGCGCCAGCTGGGCATCACCCAGGAGGAGGCGAAGGCCTTCATCACCCAGTATTTCGAGCGCTTCGCCGGGGTGCGGGCCTATCTCGATCTGCAGGTGAAGCTGGCCCGGGACAACGGCTATGTGGAGACCCTCTTCGGGCGCCGCCGCTACATCCCGGAGATCAACGACAAGAACTTCAATCTCCGTTCGTTCGCCGAACGCACGGCGGCGAATACGCCGCTCCAGGGCTCAGCCGCGGATCTCATCAAGATCGCGATGATCCGCATCCATGCGGCGCTCCATGCCAAACACCCGAAGGCCCGGCTGCTGCTGCAGGTGCATGACGAACTGGTGCTGGAAGCGCCGCACGCCGAGGTGGATGCGGTCGCCGCCCTGGTGAAGGAACACATGGAGGGGGCGGCCTCGCTGAAGGTGCCGCTCGTGGTCGACGTGGGGATCGGCGACAACTGGCTCGACGCCAAACACTAGGAGCGCGGGATGCGGAGCAAGCGAAGCGGATTCACGATCATCGAGATGCTCGCCGTCATGGTCGTCATCGGCGTGCTCGCCATGATCGCCTACGCGCGGCTGCAGACCTCGAAGGACAAGGCGACGGTCGCCAGCATGGTCTCCGACCTCCACGCGGTGGCCCAGGAGCAGGAGGCCTTCTACTTCCAGAACCGCACCTACAGCACGACGCTCGCGACGCTCAACTCGAATCCGTCGCCCGGCAACGTGCCGGTCATCGTGACGGGCAACTCGGCCGGCTGGTCCGGTAGCATCAGCAATCCCAAGGTGGCCAAGCAGTGTTACATCTTCGTCGGGGCGGCCGCGCCGATCGGGTCGGCGACCAAGGATGGTGTGATCGACTGCTCCTGACGCTCAGGCGGGCGGCTGGGGCCCGCCGCCCGCTCCCGCCCGCTTGCCGGGTCGGACACCCGGCCACCAGTTCCACTCGCCCGCGAGGTGCATGATCGCCGGCACCAGCACCATCCGGATGATCGTCGCGTCGAGCAGGACGGCGACGGCGAGCCCGAAGCCCAGGAACTGCATCGCGAGCACCCGCGCGAAGGCGAACACCCCGAAGACCATGATCATGATCAGCGCCGCGGAGGTGATCACCGACGCGGTGGCCGCCAGCCCCTCCTCCGTCGCCCGCTCGTTGTCCCCATGCTTGTCGAAGGCCTCCTTCACCCGCGCCAGCAGGAACACCTCGTAGTCCATGCTGAGTCCGAAGACCACGGCGAACACCAGCACCGGCACCACCACGAAGATCGCCGACGTCGGTCCGTCGAGTCCGAGTACCGACGCGCCGATGCCGTGCTGGAAGACCAGCACGATGAGGCCGAAGGTGGCGCTGACCGAGAGGGTGTTCATGATGATGGCCTTGATCGGGACCAGCACCGAGCGGAAGACCACCGCCAGCATCAGGCCGGTGCAGGTGAGGATCAGCACCACCAGCATCGGGAACCGGCCAAGCAGCACGTTTTGCAGGTCGAGGGAGGCGGCGGTGTACCCGCCGACCTGGATCGTCGCCCCTTTCAGCTGCTTCGGCGGTGTCGCGCCGAGGCGACGCGCCTTCCGCGAGACGTCCATGCCTGACGTGAGCGAGGTGGTGTCACGCAGCACGACGTCGATCAGCGCGACCTTGGCGTCATCGCTCAGATAGGCGTTGAGGAATCCGCCGTACTGCTTCCGCGCCTCGGCGAGGTCGCTGTAGAGCAGCGAGTACTGCAGGATCGAGGTGGTCGAGTCCAGGTTCACGATGCTGCGGACCTGGCCGACCCGCGGGTCGGTCCGCAGCGAATCGGTGAGCGCCTTGAGGCCGCGGAGGCTCGCCGCGGAGACCATGGTCTGGCCCGGCGGTGCCTCGACCACGACGCGGACCGGCAGGATGATGTTGGCGACGCCCATCTGCTCGAGCGTCTGCACCCCCTGCCCTGCCTCGGTCGCCGTCGGCCACCAGTTCCTCGACGGCAGGCCGATCTTGATCCAGAACACCGGCGCCGTGAGGATGGCGATGATCGCGCCGCCCACGGCGAGCGCGCGGAGCGGGTTGCGCGAGAGGCTCCGCGCCCACTTCTCCCACGCCGTGGGCGCGTGGTACCAGGTGAGCCGGCGGGCGAGCCAGCGCGGCCGGTCGATGTTCCGCCCCAGCACCGCGAGCAGCGCCGGCAGGAGCGTGGTCGAGAGCGCGACCGCGACCGCGACCACCACCAGACCGCCGATGCCGACGCTCTGGGTTTCCACCAGCGGTGTCAGCAGGAGCGCGGCAAATCCCACGACGACCGTCATGCCTGACGTGAGCACCGCCGCCCCCGCGGTGCTCAGGGCCCGCGCGGCCGCCTCCTGCCGCCGGAGGCCGCGGTTGAGCTCCTCGCGGAACCGGGTGACGATCAGCAGCGAATAGTCGATGCCCACGCCGAGCCCGAGCATCGTCGTCATGTTGAGCACGAAGACCGACATCGGCGTGTAGGCGGAGAGGATGACGACGATCGCGAGAGTCACCCAGATCGCCATGAAGCCGACGATGAGCGGGAGGATCGCGGCGACCAGCGCGCCGAAGGCGAGCAGCAAGATCCCCGCGGTCAGCGGGAGCAGCCGGATCTCGCCCCGCTTGCTGTCGGCGGCCACCACGTAGCGGACATCGAGGTCGAGCGGGGAGCGGCCGGTGACGCGCAGCCGGTATTTCGACGTATCGACGCCCGTGGTGCGGATCGCCTCGTGCACCAGGGCGCGGACCGGCGCCACCAGCTTGCTCGCGCTGTCGCCCTTGCCCGCGTCCATCGCGAGGATCAGGAAGGTCCGGCGCCCGTCGGCGCTGACCAGCGTCGAGTCCCTGGTCGACCGGAATGAGGCGACGGTGCTGATGTAGGGGGCGCGACTGAACCCGGCGATGAGACTGTCGAGCAGCACGCTCGTCGGCGCGCTGTCGATCGGAACCGGCGCCTCCAGCGTGACGGCGAAGAAATCGTTGAGCGGCTTGGAAAACCGGTCGCGGAGGATCTGGTCGGTGCGCGAGGCCTCGGTCGGCACCCGGCTGCCGCCACGCACGTTGAGCGCCTGCACCACCTGCGGAGACTTGGCCGCGGCGAGGTAGCCGATCACCGCCCAGAAGGCGATGATGACCCAGCGCCAGCGGATCAGGGTCCGCGACAAGGCAGAAGGCACGTGCAGTGAGGCTCCACGAATAGGGAATAGCGGCAGGAGGTGCGCTGCGGCTGCGAAATTCTAGAGGGGGCACTCCACCCGCGCCAGCGGTGGCAGCCCCTCTGCGGCTCAGCGATATTCCGGCCCATCATGCTCCGCCGGGTTCTCGTCGCCGTCCTGCTGGTGCTGCTGGGTCTCGTGTTCGCCGCGAAGGCCCGGTCGGCCCTTCGCGCTCCCGCGCGTCCGGTCGCCGACGCCCCGAAACCCGACAAGGTGCTGCCGCCCCACGGACCCCGCGGTCCGCTCGATCTCCCCGCCGACCTGGTCCCGAAGCTCGATTCCTTCACCCGTGCCGGTGTCCGGGTCCGGCTCGCGGCGGAACCCGAGCGCCAGTACCTCGATTCCCTGTTCACCGAGACCGATTCGATCGTGCGCCACTGGCCCGCGGGAAGCAACGTGATCCTCTATGCGATCGTTCCCGGAGGGCCCGACGGCTTTCGGCCCGAGATGGTGCCCGAGGTCCGCTGGGCGCTGGATACCTGGCACCCGGCCGCCGTCGGGCTCCGCTTCAGCGAAGCCACCGACACGACGGGCGCGACCCTCGTCGTGCGCTGGGCGGACACACTCGAAGCCGATCGGGCCGGGGTCACCGATGTCACCTGGGACCGGGCCGGCCGCATCCACCGCGCCGAGGTCTATCTCGCGACCCGGTCTCCGAGTTCCGGCAGACCGTTCACGGTCGAGGCCCGTCGCGCCGTGGTGCTCCACGAAATCGGTCACGCCCTCGGGCTGCCGCACTCGAGCCGTCCGGGGGACGTGATGTTCCCCGTCGCCACCGAGACGACGCTGTCGGATCGCGACCGGTTCTCGCTCAGACTGCTCTACGAATTCCCCACCGGATGGATCGGCACGCTGCGCGCCGCTGCGGCGCCGTGAATCGATTGCTCATCGCCCTCCCCCTCCTGGCGGCATTCTCGTCAGGCGCCTCCGCGCAGAACTTCCGCGCGGCCGATTCGATCGTCGCCTCGGGAATCCGGAGCGGCATCTATCCCGGCGCGGTGCTCGTCGTCGGCCGCAAAGCCGGCGTGACCTACCAGCACGGCTACGGGCACCTCACCTGGCGGCCGGACGCTCCCATCCCGTCGCCCGACTCGACGCTCTGGGATCTCGCCTCGCTCACCAAGGTCGTCGGCACCACCGGCGGCATCATGCGCCTCGTGGAGGATCGCCGGGTCGACCTGGACCAGCCGGTCGTCCGCTACCTGCCGCGCTTCAGTGGCGCGGACCGCGCCGCGGTGACCGTGCGCATGCTGCTCGACCACACGAGCGGACTGCCGAGCTACCGGGAATTCTTCAAGCTGGCCGCCACCCGCGACAGCGCGATCACGCTCCTCTACACCACCCCGCTCCGGCATCGCCCCGGGACCACCGCCGAGTACAGCGATCTGAACTTCCTGCTCCTCGGACTGCTCATCGAGCAGGTCTCGGGCGAGCCGCTCGATCGCTTCGTCGAGCGTACCGTCCTCGGTCCCGCCGGCATGTCGCACACTCACTATCGGCCGGCCGATGCCACGGCATCAGTGACAGCGCCAACCGGGCTGTGGCGCGGGCGACCGGTCTGCTGCGTCGTCAACGACCAGAACGCCGCGCGTTTCGGCGGTGCGGCCGGCCACGCCGGGTTGTTCAGCACCGGGACCGATCTTGCCCGATACGCCCGGCTCTGGCTGAACCAGGGGACGCTCGATGGCCGTCAGGTGTTCGACGTCACGACCCTGCGCACTTTCCTCACCCCCGACAGCGCCGATGCCACTCGCCTGCTCGGCTGGGAACGTCCCCCATCAGCGGTGAGGAGGGAGGGCTGCTCCCGCGGCGCCGGTTGCGCACCTGGTAAGCCGGAGGATTCGGCCTACGGCAGTCTGCTCTCCGCCACCGCCTACGGCCACACCGGCTGGACGGGCACCCTGATCTGGATCGACCCCGAACGCGATCTCTTCCTGATTCTGCTGACGAATCGGAGCTATGCGCCACGGATTGGTCACTCGATACGCGCCCTGCGCGCCATCCGCTCCGCGCTCGCGGATGCGGTCGTGCGGTCCATGCACGCCGACTGACACGGCGCCCACGCTCTTTCCGTCGCGGGCTCTATGGAGACCGCGATGCAAACCCCCGAATCCGTCCGCAAGGCGCTGCGCGGGGTGAAGGACCCGGAGCTCAATCTCAACATCGTCGATATCGGGCTGGTCTACGATATCTTCGTCGGGGAGACGGGCGACGTGAAGGTGAACATGACCCTGACTTCTCCCGGCTGCCCCGCGGGCGCCGAGATCGTGGCCGACGTCAAGCGTACCATCGAGGATCTCGAGGGCGTGACGTCGGTCGAGGTAGAGATCGTCTGGGAGCCGTACTGGACCCCGGAGCGGATGGACCCCAGAATCCGGGCGTTTCTCGGCGGGTGATTCGTCGGTGTGAGGGGCAGCCTCGCGCCGCGGTGCGAGCCTACCCCTGCACCGCAGTCAGCAGATCCTTCGCCAGCACCTCGCGCTGCCACTTCCGCATCCCTTCGATTCCCTCGAGCTCCGCTTCCGTCTTCGGTTCCATCCGCGCGATCGCTTCGAGAATACCGTTGGCGCAGAGGACCCCCGGGGCGAGCGGAATCCGCTCCGCGGCGGCATTACGCACCGCCTTCAGGCGCTCGAGCCGGGCCTCGAAGGCGAGATCTGGTGGCGGCCGCCGGGTACGCTCGAACACCGGAATGCTGTCGGCGGGCGCCCGCAGTCCGCGGCCGACCGTCTCGAGCAGTTCCCCCCCACGCCGCCGCAGCTGGTCGGGGGACAGCGCCTTCAGTTCTTTCAGCGCATCTTCCGTCGTCGGCATCCCCTTCGCGATGGTGATCATGGCCTCGTTCATGAGCACCCGGAACGGGGCCCGGTCGAGCTGACTCGCCACCGACTCGCGCCAGGCGAACAACTCGCGCAGCACCGCGAGCTGATGCCCGCGAAGGGTCTTCGCGCCTTTGATGCGGAGATAGGCCTCTTCGGGCGGGCCGGACTGATTCCAGCGGGTCTCCTCGAGGAGCGTGAACTCTTCGGCCGCCCAGTGCCATCGGCCCAGGGCGACGAGCTGCTCCTTGAGGATGTCGCGGAGCGTGGCGAGGTCCCGGGTATCGCCTGCCGCATACTCCAGCATGCCGGGCGCGAGCGGACGCATCGACCAGTCGGCCCGCTGGAATTTCTTGTCCAGTGTGATCCCGAGGTACTTCTCGAGGAGGGCGGCGAGCCCGATGCCGGGTTCGTTCAGCAGCTGCGCGGCGATGCGGGTGTCGAACAGGGAAGTCGCCGTGAATCCGTAATCCCGGCTCAGAATGCGGAGGTCGTAGTCGGCGTCATGGAAGATCACCTCCACCGAACGGTCCTGCAGCAGCCTCCCCAGGGCGCCGAGATCGGCGACCGCCAGTGGATCCACGACGGCAGTGGCTTCACGGGTCGAGAGCTGCACGAGGTAGATCCGGTCACGGTACCGGTGAAAGCTGGCCGCCTCGGTGTCCACGGCCAGCAGCGGGACCCCGACCAGCGTCGCCATGAACCGGTCGAAGCTCGCCTGAGATTCGAGGTACTGAATCTCCTTCCCCGAGCCGGCAGCGCTATGCACGCGCACTCGCCAACTCGAGTCCAGCCGCGATCTCGTCGTGGGGCTTGGAGGGCACCGTGTCGAACTCGGCCTCGGATGCCGGCGTGCCTCGTATCGCGGCGTCCCTCTGCGGCGCGCGCGCGAAACGGGAAGCATCGCGGAGGTAGTCGGTGGCGGGTTTCATGGGTCGCGAGCAGTCATCGGGGTTGAACGGGCGCGCCCAGGACCGGCGGGCGCAGCTTCAATCTAGTCGGGTCGACGCGCCGCTCATCCCCGTGGGCCCTTTTCATCAGACCATCATCGCGATACGCTCCTCCATCGATGCTGCCTCTTCTCGAGCGCTTGCCCTCCCCGCCTGCCCGCACCTCCCTCGGCGATTTCCCATCGCCGGTGGAGAGTCACCCCTCGCTGGCCACCGCGTTCGGCCTCGAGCGCCTGGTCATCAAGCGCGACGACCTGAACGGCACCCCCTTCGGGGGCAACAAGCTCCGCGCCCTCGAATGGCTGCTGCCCGGTACCGGCCCCGCCATCCTCTCGATGGGAGGCTACGGCTCGACCTGGTGTGCTGCGCTTGCCACGCTGGCGGCTGCGCGGGGCAAGCACGTGGGCACGGCGCTCTTTCCTCAGCCCTGGTCCCCGGCCGTGGCAGGCGCACTTTCGCGAACCCTTGCTTCCAGCCACGTCGAGCTCGCCGCATCGCGGTGGACCTTCCCGGTGGCCCTGGCGCGCGCCTGGAATTCTCTGCACCGCTTCGGCCCGGTGAGCTGGCTGCCGGCCGGCGGCGCCACGCCCCTTGCCGTGCTCGGCACCGTCAATGCGGCCCTCGAGTGTGCGGAGCAGATGGAGAAGCTGGGCGCCCGGCCGGACGCGATCGTGGTCCCGCTCGGGTCAGGCGGAACGAGCGCCGGGCTCCTCGTCGGAGCGTGGCTCGCGGGGTGGGACGTCGAGATCTGCGCGGTGAGAGTCACCGACCCCTGGTTTGCGAATCGCCGCCGTGTGCTGGCCCTCGCGGGTCGCACCATCGACCTCCTCCGGAGGTGCGGCCTCGAACTGCGCCCAGGAGCAGCGAGGCTGCGGGTCGTCGGTGATCAGGTCGGCGACGGGTACGGCCACCCGACCGCGGCGGCCCGGCACGCGCAGGCCGCCGCCGCCGCCGCGGGAATCGCGCTGGAACTCACCTACGGCGCCAAGGCCTTTGCCGCCCTCCCTCCGCTCTCCGCTTCCTTCCGGCACATCTGCTTCTGGCATACCTTTGACCAGAGGCTCGTCTCGGGTTCCGCGGATGAGCACCCCCTCCTGCGCGTAGCGCGCGAGCACGCGGAGTCGCTGTGGCCCCACCAGAAGTCGACCTGACCGTCTATCCCGACGAGTGCGACGCCTACGGTCATCTGAACCAGGCGTCGTTCATCGCGCTTTTCGAGCGTGCGCGATGGGAAACCCTCGCCCGCGGACCCGGGATGGACTTCTTCACGCGACACGGTGCCTGGCCCGCCGTCCGCAAGTCGCTGGTCGACTACCACGCCCCCGCTTTCCCAGGGGATGTCCTGCGGTTCAGCCAGGTCCTCGTCCACCTCGGTCGCACCAGCTTCACTCTGCGTCAGACCGCTCGCCGCCTCAGGGACGACGTCCTCGTGGCCACTGCGGAACTGGTGTTCGTGTGCGTCGATCAGCAGGGCCAGCCCGTGCCGGTTCCCGAGGCGCTGCCCCGCGTGATGTCGGATCGTCCGCTCGCCGGCAACCTCCGGCGCATCGCGGTCAACGGCGTCAACCTCGTGGTCGATGTCCGCGGCCAGGGGCCCGCGATTCTCTTCGTCCACGGCTTTCCGCTCGACCACACCATCTGGGAGCACCAACTCGCCCATCTGGATGGGTGGACGCGCATCGCGCCGGATCTGCGCGGGATGGGGCAGTCCGATGCCCCGGACCTCGGCTACAGCATGGCCACCTACGCGGAGGACCTGCTCGCGCTGCTTAACTCACTCGGCGTCGAGCGGGTCGTCCTGTGCGGCTTGTCGATGGGTGGGTACGTCATCTTCGAGATCCTGCGCCGGGCCCGCGCCCGGGTGCGCGGGGTGATCCTGATGGACACCCGGGCAGAGGCCGATTCCCCCGAGGTCCGCAAGGCGCGGGATGCCTCCTCGGCCCAGGCGCGGGAGGGCGGGTCCGTCGCGATCGCCGCCGCGATGCTGCCGCGCATGCTCGCCGAATCAGCGCCCGCGGAACATCCGGCACTCGTCGAGCGGGTGCGCAGCATGATGGAGGCGACACCGGTCGCGGGGATCCTCGGTGCGATCTCCGCGCTGCGCGACCGGCCGGACAGCACGCCGCTGCTTCCCGCACTCGCGGATCTCCCCGCCCTGGTCGTCGTTGGACAGGAAGATCGCCTGACGCCTCCCGCGCTGTCCCAGGGCATGGCGGACCGGCTCCCCGGCTCCCGCCTGATTGTCGTGCCTGGCGCGGGGCACCTGACACCGATGGAGCGGCCGGAGGCCGCCACCGCCGCAGTGGCCGAATTTCTGTCGGGTCTCGCGAGAAGCGACTAGCCCTGCAACTTTTTCGGGACTCCAGGCGTCTATCTCTGTGAGCGGTGCACCGCCCACTTCGGTGGCATCACCGTTCGCGACATACCCTCCTCACAACGCCCCGGAACCGCGGCCAGGCAGTACGGTTCCGGGGCGTCTCCCCTTTCCGGTAGCCCGAACATTCCCCCGGTCCACCGTCCACGGCCTGCCGAGAGGCTGCCTATCAGAAGATCGTCGCCGCCAATGGTAGAAACGGAAGACGACCCTCCCGGCGTCTGCCAGGAGGGTCGTCCGTCCAAGGTTTCGAGCGACGGCGCGCGGCCGGTTACTTCTTCGGTCGGCCGGGCGGGGTGTCGCTGTTGAAGACTTCCTTGTTCTTCTCGATGAAGGCCTGCTGATTCGCCGGCACGTCCTCTTCCGGATAGATGGCGTTGACCGGGCATTCGGGTTCACACGCGCCGCAGTCGATGCACTCGTCCGGGTGGATGTAGAGCTGATCTTCGCCCTCGTAGATGCAATCGACGGGGCAGACATCCACGCAGGCGCGATCTTTGACGCCGATGCAGGCTTCAACGATCACATAGGTCATACCGCAGCTCCTCCAGGAATGCACCGGCGCGCGCCGGACGTGACCACAGATGGACGAATCGGGGAGCCAAGTATTACGAGACGCCGGGGCCCGGCGCAAGGGGGACGATTATGTTGTGAAGATGCGAGGTATTCTTTTCACGCTTTCAATAATCACCGGGGTGGCGGCTGCCCCGGTCCAGCCCCTCCGTGCCCAGTCCTGCCCCAGCGGCCCGCTCGCCCTGGTGCTCTCCGGCGGCGGAGCGAAGGGCCTGGCCCATATCGGTGTACTCCGGGTGCTCGACAGCCTCGGCATCAAGCCGGATCTGATCGTCGGCGCGAGCATGGGATCGATCGTCGGTGCGATGTACGCCAGCGGCTACACCGGCCACCAGATCGACTCCCTGACACGATCGCTCACCCTCTCCGACCTCTTCCGGCGCTACGAACCGCGCGCGCCCAGTTCGCTCGGCGACCGTCAGCCCCTGGTGGTGTGGGAAGCTGGTGAAGGCGGCCTCGCGATCCAGCGTGCGGCCGTCCGCGAGTCGGAGGTCGACGCAATTCTCAATGCCGCGATGCTTCGCGGCAACCTCCTTGCCCGCGGCTCCTTCGATTCGCTGCCCGTCCCCCTCCGCGTGGTGGCGACTGATCTGGCCAACCGCCAGACGATCGTGCTCGATCACGGCGATCTCGCCCAGGCGGTGCGGGCCAGCATGTCGATTCCGCTGGTCTTCACGCCCGAGCGGGTCGATGGCCGCTACCTTGGCGACGGCTCGCTGGTCGACAACATCCCCGTCCGCACCGCTCGAGCGGCCGGTGCCCGCCGTGTGATCGTCTCCGATGCCACGGAGCATCTTGTTGATACACTCAATCTGCAGAACCCGATCGTGCTGGCCGACCAGCTCATCGGGTACCTCGTCAGCCAGCCGCACGAGTCGCTCGGGGCACTCGATCGCTACGTGCGCCCGAAGGTGGACGGCTACAAGAGTCTGAACTTCTCGCGCGAGCGGGTCGTCAAGCTCATCGAGGCGGGGTATCAGGCCGGACGCACCGCCCTCGCTGACTACCCCTGCTCCGGTGCTCCTTCGCCCGGCGTGCCTCGGGCCAGCGCCCGTCTCGGTACGGTCCGCATCAGCGGCGGCCGGCGTGCTGAACAGCAGTTCGTCCTTCGGCTGCTTGGGCTGGATGGCCGCGATTCCCTCGATATCAGCGGGATCCGATCCGGCTTTCGGGTGCTCGGCGGCTATGACGAGTTCCGCAGTGTGTGGCTCCATCCGGGCGGCACCCACGACAGTCTCTCGCTCGACATCCAGGTCAACCCGGGCCCGCGGCGTCTCGCGGCAATGGGTCTGGCCTATGACAACGATCTCGGCGGTCGGATGTGGATCGGCGCGGTGGATCGCGCCCTCTTCGGCCGACGGCTCGAGGGATCCATCTCGGCGGGGTTGGGCGAACTGCGTCAGGATCTGGATTTCGGTTTCCGATCCGGCACGATCGGCAATCGCCGCCTTCGGCCCGTTCTCTCCGGTCAGTTGCTGCGCGAACAGATCCGCCAGTTCGACTCCGACGGAGTCCAGCTGAGGCCAGTGCGGGTTCGGGAGGGATCGGCTTTTGCCGGGATCGAGCAGGGGCTTGGGGGCCGCTGGCGCATCGTCGCCGGAGTTCAGGGGCAGACCTGGCACGATGCGCTGAATGGCACGAGGTCGAGTGTCGGGGGAACCCTGCGCCTCTCCTCCGGCACGGTGCTCCCATCTCCCGCGCTTCAGGCCGAAGCGGAGGTCATGGATCGATACCGTCGCTTCAGCCTGATCGGCTCGACCCGAATCCACCTCTCGCCGAAAGTCGTGCTCGCCCCGACCGTGCGCTACGGATGGGGCCGTACTCTCCCCCTGGCGCAGACCTTCATGCTGGGAGGGTATGAGGGCTTCCCCGGATTGCTGATCGGCGAGTTCCGCGGCGACAGGGAGATCTATGCAGCCCTCTCAGCCAGCTATTCCCTCACCGGACCCCTCGTGTTTCGGGTTGAGGGGGCCGCGGGCCGGACCGCCGTGGGCGGTCCGGCCGTGCCGCATGGAAGCTGGCAGCTGGGAGCTCGAGCTGGATTTGCGGCGGAGACGCCGATCGGATCGATCCGCGTCGAATACGGTCGCGCCCGTGGCGGGCGCGACGGCATGTTCGTCCGACTCGGTGAGTGGTTCTAGGCGCCGAGTACACCCTTCTTGAAGCCATCGCCGGGGCCAGGCTTCGGTCCGATCCAGCAGCGGAGGACGGCATCGGCGAAGGCCTTCCCTGCCACGACGCCTCGTTCCGTTCCTGCGATTTCGATCTTCGTTCCCGTGTCGGGGACGTAGGTCAGCACCAGGCTCTCTCCATCCTTGATGTCGACCATCATGCCGCAGAGATCGGCGAACTGCTGCGTGAGCTCGGGTGAGGCGCCCGGCGTGTTGTCCTTGAGGCCGTCATTCCACGCCCCGCACATCTTGCTCTTCGTCCCGTGTCCGGAGATGAAGTGCATCACCATCCGCCTGGGCGCATCGGCGGCGAGAATCTCCTCGGCGTTGGACGACGCGCTGGAGAGGTAGAGCCCCCCCACGTACACCTTGATGATGAACTTCTTGCGCAGGGCCATGCCGTTCAGGTGGAGTGTGTGGCCGTCGACGTCGATCGTCGCGGGCATTGTCACACCGTTGAGCGTGCGCCCCGTGTCGGCGGTGGCAGGCTGGATGGCGGTCGTGAGCAGACTGGCGAGCAGCAGCAGCATGGAAAACCTCAGCGAACGGGTGGAAGACTGGCGCGTCCGAGGGTCAAGTTGCGCCCCGGTGGGGTCGCACGCAACTGTGTGCGTCACGGGCCATTGAGAGTGACGGCACCGGGTTTGAGGGCGATCGTTGCACCAGCCGGTACGCGCACGTAGAGATCACGGCCGGTGGCCGTCAGTGCGGGGTACTGGCTCCCGATGTTCGCCATGAGCGCTGCGAGGAACGTCTCGGGGATCGCGACGCCCTCCACGGTGACGGCAGCCAGATGAAATCGTACTGCCTCGGTGCCAGCCCGAGCGAGCTCGACCTGCGCTTCCAGTCTAGTCTCGGGAGGCAGTAGTAGTACGAGTTGTGACAACGCCTGGCGCGCCTCCTGTGGCAGGTCTGCCAATCGCCCTCCGATGCGAATCAGCGAGGTGTCGACCTCAACGGTCAACCCAAAGTCAGGCGGCAGATTGCGGGCCCCGAGTCTGGCCATCAAATAGGCGGCGAAGTCTCCCCCATCCACGGTCGCCGTGGGCAGCAGTCGGTCGATGAAGACCGAATCGACCAGCGCCGACGCCCGGAAGACTCCCTCGGCGGCGATGCGCCGGGGGCCCGCCACGCTGTCCGTTTGCGCGGCGGTCGCCCCCGTGACGAGCAGCAGGCTCAGGACGGTCAGGCAGGCCGAGCGAGAGAGCATATCGGGAACCCCCATTGCGCCACATATTGTGGACGACCGTCCACCATCACCGCCGCACCGATCGAATTTCATGGGAGGCTTCATGGAATGGAATATCATCGCGATGAACTTTCTCTACGCTGCACTGGGCGTCGTCCTCATGTTCGTGTCCTACCGCGTGATCGACAGGCTCACGCCGGAGGTGAACTTCGCGGACGAGCTGCGCAAGGGGAATGTCGCGGTGGCCATCTTCATCGCGGCCATCTTCCTTGCGATCGCGATCATCGTTGGCGGTTCGCTCAATTGAGCACCTTCCGCCGTGCACTTCTGGTTCTGCTTCTCACCCTGCTGACGGTGAGTCAGGCACGCGCGCAGCGGCCGAGCGAGCGCTACGACCCGACATTCCGCAAGTACACCAAGCGCTACTTCGGTGTCGGATTCGACTGGCGCATTTTCAAGGCGCAGGGAATGACCGAGAGCAACCTGAATCCCGCGGCGACCAGCTGGGTCGGCGCCCGCGGCATCATGCAGCTGATGCCGTCGACCTTCATGGAGATTCAGACCAGGAACCCCGACTGGACCTCGATCGATGACGTTGAGTGGAACATCGCTGCCGGCATCTTCCATAATCGCCGGCTGTGGCGGCTCTGGGCGGACTCGGTCGATGTCGAAGATCACCGGTACTTCATGTTCGGCAGTTACAACGCGGGCCGGATTCCGATTCTCCGGGCCCAGGATCTCGCGCGCCAGAAGCAGCTCGATCCCCGGTACTGGGCCAGCATCGAAGTCGTGGCGCCGGAGGTGCGTGGGTGGAGGCAGGCGGAGACACTGAGCTACGTGCGGCGAATCCGGGAGAACCTGGAACGCCTCGACGCGCGAGGGCGGGTTACCCGTCCAGCTCGTACGCCCTGAGCAGCCATCGCTTCAGGAAGGCATCGATATCCTGCTCCGAACTGACCGCGATGCGATGGCTGATGCGGTCCTTCTTCTGGTAGCCTCCCGTTTCCAGCAGCCTGCCGTGTCCCGTGACGCCTCCCAGGGCCAGGCCAACATCGATCCGGGTGCGAGTCGCCGGCTTGATCTGCGCAATCACATGATGACGATAGATCGGCACGATGGTCTTGCCGGGGGAGAGGCGGATGTCGGGGCCGAGCGCAAAGGCGAGGGATTCAAGGATATCGTGCAGCGGACGGAGGGCAGCCCGGGGCCCGGCATACATCGCGTCGACATACTTCGGGGCGGCGGCAAGGTACTCCTCGGGCGTTGTTTCTTCGCGGCCCATCCCGCGCGCGATCGAGGGATGGACCGCATACCGCGGCCTGCCCCTCACAGGAGTCCGCTGAGCGGGGTGGCGTAGCTGGCGGATCGTGGCTCCGGTTCGCCGTAGCGCCCCTCGTGGGCATGCTGACGATTCCACTCCTCCCGGAGGCAATACGGATCGAGTCCATGCGGTCGGTCGACCGCCAGCACTCCGTCGAGGTGATCGATCTCGTGCTGCAGCAGCTCGGCGCGATCGCCCTCCAGTTCCACGATGTGCCACTCTGACTTCAGGTCCTGATAGCGCACCTTGATGCGGTGAGCCCGGGACACGCGGACCAGGAGGGCCGGGAAGGAAAAGCAGTCATCCCATACCGTGAAGTCTTCGTTCCCGACGTCGATGATCTCCGGGTTGATGAGCGGCCAGGGTTTGTCCATTTCGGTGAACACGATGCGGACTGGCGCCCCGATCTGGGGTGCGGCAATCCCCCGCCCGTGCCCAAACCGTGACTGAAAGTCCCGCAGCGTCTCGCGCATGTCATCGATGATCACGCGAACCGCGGTAGAACCCGGTTTGGCGATTGGCTCGCACCGGGTGCGGAGTACCGGGTCGCCCAGCATGCGGATACGGTGGATCGTCATGGTCTCGTCCGGTCTAGGGGCGCGTGCACGGGTCCAATCTTGTGTTTTCGGGATGGGATCACAATAGCGCGATTCGAGATAACCTCATGGGCGATTCATTGGATCCAGTTAGTCGTATTACAATATACTACGCGACAATTCAGCGCGACCTGGCGCATGATCGCATCCTCACCACCTGCCACATCTCACGACTCTCATGCACTGAAGTCGTTGCCAAATAACACGATATGGTGTTAACACCAATGATATGGTAATTAGTTGACAAATGCCATCCCCCGCCATAGGATTAGCCCCCGATATGGGAACCTCAATCGCCGACCAGCTCGCGGAACACCCGCTGCCGCCTGCCTACAAGGGGCCTCGGGGCATGCTGCTTGTCGCGCTCAAGCGGTCGGGCTCGCTGACGGCTCGTGAGCTCGCGGAGCATCTGGGTCTGTCGTCCAACGCGATCCGCCACCACCTCAAGGAGCTCGAGGCAGAGGCTGTCATCGGTTATCGGCGGGAGCAGCGCGGAGTGGGAGCGCCCACCTACGCCTGGCACCTGACCCCTTCAGGAGAGGCGCTCTTTCCACAACGTTACAAGGAAGTGCTGACCGAACTGCTGGATCGGGTGATGGAACAGGCGGGGCGGGAAGCCGTCGTCGCGGCGCTGGAAACGCGATTCGATGGCCTCTCCCGGAAGCTGCAGGGAGAACTCGCCAATGCCTCCCCTGAGCGCCGGATGGATGTGGTCATCCGGGCGCTCGTCGACGGTGGCTTCATGGCGGAGTGGCAGGCGGGCGAGGGCGCAGGCGGCTTCCGGCTGACCGAGCACCACTGCGCCATCCGGGCCGTGGCGGAGCGCTTTCCCGAGATCTGTGCGGCCGAGATCCGGTTTCTGGAGGAAGTACTGTCGGCGGCCGTCCAGCGGGAGACGCACATGCTGGACGGCTGCACGGCCTGTGAATACCACGTGCGGTTCGCCACGACGGTGGACCCGACGCTTACGGTGTTGCAGGGGTCGGCGGGTCCGGCCCGTGAGGAGCGGCAATGAGTTCGTCGACGGAATCCTCGGTCGAATCCCTGGTCAACCGTGAGTACCAGTACGGCTTCGTCACCGACATCGAAGCGGATTCCATCCCGCGCGGTCTCAGTGAGGATGTGATCCGGGTCATCTCCGCCAAGAAGCAGGAGCCGGCCTGGATGCTGGAGTGGCGGCTCAAGGGCTACCGCCGGTGGCTGGAGATGAAGGAGCCCCATCACTGGGCGAACATCACCTATCCGCCGATCGACTATCAGAACGTCATCTACTACTCGGCGCCCAAGACCAAGAAGCCGTTGGGCAGCCTGGAGGAAGTGGATCCCGAACTGCTCCGCACCTACGAGAAGCTGGGGATTCCCCTCTCGGAGCAGAAGCTGCTGGCCGGAGTGGCCGTGGACGCCATCTTCGACAGCGTGTCCGTCGCGACCACCTTCAAGGCCACGCTCGCCAAGTCTGGCGTCATTTTCTGCTCGATGAGCGAAGCGGTTCGGGAGCATCCCGAGCTGGTGCAGAAGTATCTGGGTTCCGTCGTGCCCTACAACGACAATTTCTTCGCCGCCCTCAACACCGCGGTCTTCAGCGACGGTTCCTTCGTGTACGTCCCGAAGGGGGTCCGCTGTCCCATGGAATTGAGCACCTACTTCCGCATCAACAGTGCGGACACCGGGCAGTTCGAGCGCACCCTTATTGTGGCGGACGAGGGTGCGTCCGTCAGCTACCTCGAGGGTTGCACCGCGCCGAAGCGTGATACCAACCAGCTGCACGCGGCGGTCGTCGAGCTGGTCGCTCTCAAGGGGGCGTCCATCAAGTACTCCACGGTCCAGAACTGGTACGCCGGCGATGCCGATGGCAAGGGCGGCATCTACAACTTCGTCACCAAGCGCGGCAAGTGTGCCGGCGACGACAGCAAGATCTCCTGGACCCAGGTGGAGACCGGGTCCGCGATCACCTGGAAGTACCCGAGCGTCATCCTGCAGGGCGACCGCTCCGTCGGCGAGTTCTATTCGGTCGCGGTCGTGAATGGCCGACAGCAGGCCGACACGGGGACCAAGATGATCCACGTCGGACGCGACACCCGGAGTACCATCGTCTCCAAGGGTATCTCGGCCGGCCATGGCAACAACAGCTATCGGGGTCAGGTGAAGGTGCTGGCGAAGGCCACCGGAGCCCGCAACTACACGCAGTGCGACTCCATGCTCATCGGCAATCGCTGCGGGGCGCACACCTTCCCCTATATCGACGTCCAGAATCCGTCGGCCGCGGTCGAACACGAGGCATCGACCTCGAAGATCGGCGAAGATCAGATCTTCTATCTGAAGCAGCGCGGTCTCAACACCGAGAACGCCATCAGCATGATCGTCAACGGCTTCTGCAAGGAAGTCTTCAAGGAGCTGCCCATGGAGTTCGCGGTCGAGGCGCAGAAGCTCCTCGGCGTGAGCCTCGAAGGCAGCGTGGGCTAAGGGACCCCGACCAATGCTCGAAATCATCGACCTGCACGCCAAGGCTGGCGACAAGCAGATTCTCAACGGCATCACGCTGTCCGTGAAGGCGGGCGAAGTCCATGCCATCATGGGACCCAACGGATCCGGCAAGAGCACACTCGCACAGGTGCTGTCCGGTCACCCCGCGTATGAAGTGACGGCGGGTCAGGTGATCTACCAGGGTCAGGACCTGCTCGACATGGAGCCGGAAGTGCGTGCGCAGGCGGGCGTGTTTCTCGCCTTCCAGTACCCGGTGGAGATCCCCGGCGTCTCCAACGCCTACTTTCTTCGCGCGGCCCTGAACGAGGTCCGGAAGGCGCGCGGCGAGGAAGAGATCGACCCGATCGACTTCATGGACCTGGTCGAGGAGAAGCTCAAGCTTGTGGAGTGGGGGCCGGAGATCATGTCCCGCGCCGTCAACCATGGTTTCTCGGGCGGCGAGAAGAAGCGGAACGAGATCCTCCAGATGGCCGTGCTCGAGCCCAAGCTGGCGATCCTCGATGAGACCGATTCCGGTCTCGACATCGACGCCCTGCGGATCGTCGCCGGAGGTGTCAACAAGCTGCGCCGTCCCGACAACGCCACGATCGTCGTGACGCACTACCAGCGCCTGCTCAACTACATCGTTCCCGATTTCGTCCACGTGCTGGCCGGTGGCCGCATCGTGAAGTCGGGCGGTAAGGAACTGGCCCTCGAGCTCGAGGCCAAGGGCTACGAGTGGCTGACGGAAGCGGTGGGGTCGGCGTGAGCACCGCTTACCTGCAGGATTTCGAGGCCTTCCGCCGGAACGGCGGCTCCAAGGCACCCTGGCTACAGGGCCTCAGGCAGTCGGCAGCCGACCGCTTCGCCGCCGCCGGCTTCCCCTCGAATCGGGATGAGGACTGGCGGTTCGTGGATCTTGCGCCGCTCGTCGGGGGCCGGTTCCACCCGGCTCCCGCCGAAGGCACCGGCCTCAGGCCGGAATCGCTCGCGCCATATCTCTACGAGATTCCCGGAGTGAGCACGCTCGTCTTCGTGAACGGACGCTACGATCCCGCACTCTCCAGCATCGCCACCCTGCCAGCCGGCGTCACCGTCCGCAATCTGGCCAGCGCGCTGATCTCCGACGCCGGCCTGCTCGATCAGCACCTCGGCAAGTACGCGAAGGTGGAGCAGGATGGCTTCACCGCGCTGAACACGGCCTTCGTCCGGGACGGTCTCTTTGTCCACGTCGCGCGGGGCGCCGACGCCGGGGCGCCAATCCACGCGGTATTCGTCGCCGATGGACGTGCCGAAGGTGCGGCGACCTATCCCCGGAATTTCGTGATGGTCGAATCCGGTGGCCGGGCGGCGGTCATCGAGAGCTATGTCGGACTGGCCCAGGCCACCTATTTCACCAATGCGGTGACGGAGGCGGTGGTCGGTGACGGGGCTCATTTCGAGCACACGAAGATCCAGCGCGAAAGCGAGCAGGCCTTCCATGTCGGCACGACGCACATCCGGCAGGGCAGGGACAGTCGCGGCTTCTCACACTCGGTGAGCTTCGGCGCGGCGCTCTGCCGGAACAATCTCGACGTCAACCTCGACGGACCGGGCATCGAATCCCAGATGCTGGGACTGTACATGGGCCGCGGCCGGCAGGAAGTGGACAACCACACCTCGCTGCTGCACGCCCATCCCAACTGTTCCACGCGTGAGGTCTACAAGGGGATCCTGGACGACCGTTCACACGGGGTGTTCAACGGCAAGATCTACGTGACCCCGGATGCGCAGAAGACCGATGCCAAGCAGACCAACCGGGCGCTGCTGCTCTCCGACACAGCCCGCATCGATACCAAGCCGCAGCTGGAGATCTTCGCAGACGACGTGAAGTGCACGCATGGCGCCACGATCGGCAACCTTGATGAGGCCTCCGCCTTCTACCTGAAGAGCCGTGGCATCGGCGGCGAGCTCGGCCGGAAGATCCTCATTTACGCCTTCGCCGCCGATGTGCTCGAGGAGCTTCCCTACGAGCCGATCCGCGCTGCCCTCGAGGCCGTGGTGATGGAGCGGCTCGAGACCCGGGTCCTGGGCTGAGGGCACGATGACCGCACCGGCGGAGACCCGTGCACTGGACGTCGCTCGCCTGCGGCGCGACTTCCCGATTCTCCGTACCCAGGTGCAGGGCAAGTCCCTCGTCTACCTCGACAACGCCGCCACCAGCCAGAAGCCACGCGCGGTGGTCGAGGCCGAGAGCGATTTCGCCCTGCTGCACAACGCCAACGTGCACCGCGGCGTTCATACGCTCAGCCAGCGTGCTACCCAGGCCTACGATCAGGTGCGAGCGGACCTCGCCCGCTTCCTCGGGGCGGCGGAGCCGTCAGAGATCGTCATCACCGCCGGCACCACGGCCGGTCTCAACCTGATCGCCCAGAGCTACGGACGACAGGTGCTCCGGACCGGTGACGAGATCGTGCTGACCGCGATGGAGCACCACTCGAACATCGTTCCCTGGCAGCTCGTGGCGCAGGCCACCGGCGCGGTCATCCGGGTGATTCCGGTGACCGACGCGGGCGAACTCGATCTCACGGCCGCGGCCGGGCTCCTCTCGTCGAGGACCCGCATCGTCGCACTGGCTCACGTGTCCAACGTGCTGGGCACCGTCAACGACGTTCAAGCGGTCGCGGAGCTCGCCCATCGTGCCGGGGCAGTGGTGGTGGTGGACGGCGCGCAGGCGGTTGCCCATCTGCCAGTCGATGTCGCGGCCCTCGGCTGTGACTTCTACGTCGCCTCCGCGCACAAGATGTATGGGCCGACGGGAGTGGGCTTCGTGTACGGCCGAGCCGCACTCCTCGAAGCGATGCCGCCTTGGCAGGGCGGCGGCGGGATGATCCAGAGTGTCAGCTTCGAAGCCACTACCTACGCGCCGGTGCCGGCGCGCTTCGAGGCCGGAACGCCACCGATCACCCAGACCATCGGGCTGGGTGCCGCGGTACGCTACCTTGAGGCCCTCGACTGGACCGCGCTCGCCGCCTTCGAGGCGGATCTGCTGGAGTACGCCAGCAGCCGGGTCGCTGCGGTCCCTGGCGTCCGGTTGATCGGTACTGCCCGCGAGAAGGTGAGCGTGCTCTCCTTCGTGATCGATGGTGTCCACCCTCACGACGTGGGCACGGTGCTGGATCTGCAGGGGGTCGCGGTACGGGCCAGCCACCACTGTGCGCAGCCGTTGATGCGCCGCTTCGGCGTTCCCGGGACGGTGCGCGCCTCGTTCGCACTGTACAACACCCGCGAGGACGTCGACGCTCTGGTGGCGGGGCTGCTCGAGGTGCGAAAGGTCTTCGGCTGATGACGGACGCTCGTGAGCTCTACCAGAGCATCATTCTGGACCACAACCGGGCGCCCCGTAACTTCCGGGAGATCGAGCACGCCGATCGTTCGGCCGAGGGTTACAACCCGCTCTGCGGCGACCAGCTCAAGGTCTGGGTCAAGCTGGACGGCGATCGCATCATCGATGTCGCGTTCCAGGGCTCGGGCTGCGCCATCTCGAAGGCCTCTGCATCCCTCATGACGACCGTGGTCAAGGACAAGACCATCGCCGAGGCGCAGAGGATCTTCGAGAGTTTCCACCACATGGTGACGGGGCAGGGGGACGCGGGGGACGAAGTGCCACGAAAGCTCGCCGTCTTTGCCGGCGTCCGCGAATTTCCCGCGCGTGTGAAGTGCGCTAGCCTGTCCTGGCATGCGCTCAAGTCCGCGCTCGATGGCCAGAACGACGCGCAGGTCTCCACCGATGCATAGCTGCTGCTGCGCACCAGCTGCGCGACTACAGACACTCTGAAGGAGTCTCGAATGCCTTACGATCCTCGCATGGTCCAGCCGATGCGCGACGAGATGGTCCGCATGGGCGCCAAGGAGCTGCTCACCGTCGCCGAGGTGGATGCGGCTCTCGGTGACGCAAAGGGGACGATGCTGGTCTTCATCAACTCGGTCTGCGGCTGTGCCGCCGGCGGTGCTCGGCCCGCGCTCAGTCTGGCGCTCCAGCACGCCAACCGTCCTCAGCAGGTCGTGACCGTCTTCGCAGGACAGGACACGGATGCCACGGGCCGGGCCCGCCAGTACTTCGCGGACTATGCCCCCAGCAGCCCATCCATGGCCCTCCTCCGGGATGGTGAGGTGGTCCACTTCGTCCATCGGCACATGATCGAGGGTCATTCCCCACAGGACGTGGCCCGGGATCTGACGGCCGCCTTCGACCGCTACTGCGCGACCACCGCCGTCTGATGTCCGGACACGTCTTTCATCCGGGACACTCCGATCTGCACGGGATCACCGTGGTTCTCGAGACCACGGGCGATACACTGTATGTCGGGAGGTACCACGAGGAGACTCCGGGCGGCGTGCTGCTCCACGACGTCGCTGAACATCGGACCGCGGCCGGCGGACCGAGTCGCGAGGAGTTCTTTGCGAGGACGATGAAGTTCGGAGTGCGGGCGCAGCACCGAAACCTGCTGGTGCCTGGCCCCGAGGTCAGGAAGATCACGCGACTGGTCGACTGGCCGCAGCGCTGACCGCCAGTCCGTCGGGGTGGGGAAAGGGGCAGGGGGGTCGAGGAAGCCATCGCTTCCGACCCCCCTGCCCCTGGCGCTTCAGGGCCAGACCTGCTCGCCCTCGAGGTCGATCAGGGTGATGGCATCGACCGGACAGGCGCGGGCCGCCAGGAGGATTCGCTTGTCCTTGGCGCCCTCCGGATCGACCACAACACAGAGTTCCTCGTCGTCCAGCTCGAAGACATCGGGGGCCAGGGAGACGCACTCGGCGTTGCTCTCGCAGAGCTCTCGGTTGACGCTGATTCGGTAGGGCATGGCGCAATTATAGGAGTCGGTGCGCCAGCGGGCCAGAGTCCGGCCCCCCCTGCGGCCGGAGGGGTTTCGTGCCATGTTCCTCCGGGATCCGTGCCTGGTCGAAACATCGACCGGGCGACCCGCGTACATGCCCCCGCTCAATTCCAGCCCAGGGAACACATGACCAGCTCAGTCATTGCGGTCGACCGCGTTAGCAAACGCTACGCCGGGCACACCGCGGTCCGGGATCTCTCGCTCACCGTTGCCAAAGGCGGAATCTTCGGACTACTCGGTCCGAACGGCGCCGGAAAGACCACCACGATCCGGATGCTGCTCAACATCATCACCCCGGATGAAGGTTCGGTGGTTCTATTCGGCGGCAGCGGTACCGGACGGGAGCTGTCGGGCCGAATCGGATACCTTCCCGAGGAGCGCGGTCTCTACCCGAAGATGCGGGTCCTCGATCAGCTCGCCTTCCTAGCGGAGGCCAAAGGCATCTCCAGGTGGGATGCGCGGAAGCGGGCCAAGGCGTGGCTGCTTCGCCTGGGACTGGAAGACTGGAGCATGAAGAAGGTTTCAGACCTGTCCAAGGGGATGCAGCAGAAGGTCCAGTTCGCTGGCGCCCTCCAGCACGATCCGGAACTGGTGATTCTCGACGAGCCCTTCAGCGGTCTCGATCCGGTGAACAGTCAGGTCATGCGTGACGTGGTCGTGGAGACGGCCCGCAGCGGGCGCACCGTGCTGTTCTCCACGCATATCATGGAGCACGCGGAGAAGATGTGCGATCACATCGTCATTATCGCGCGAGGTGAGAAGGTGGTGGATGGCTCCATGGCCGAGATCAAGCGGGCAGGAGGCAAGAGCCACGTGGCCCTCAGCTTCACGCGGAATGCGCCGCGTGCCCAGGCCGTGCTCTCGGACCGGACCCTGGTTGAACGCGTCGATGACGCCGGGGCGACGGCGGAGGTGCAGATGGTTGCCGGTGCCGATCCGGAGCGGCTCCTGAAAGCGTTGCTGGCGGAGGATGTCGGGTTGTCCCGGTTCGAGGTCGTCGAGCCTTCGCTGCAGTCCATCTTCATCGCCAAGGTCGGCGCCGAGGCAGCCCACCCTGTTGCGAGCGGGGCCGTCGCATGAACAAGGTCCTCGCGGTGATCCGGCGTGAGTTTATCGAGCGGGTTCGCACCCGTTCATTCCTGATCGGGACCTTTCTCTTCCCGGTTCTGATGGGGGTCTTCGGGTACCTGCCGCAGGCCCTGGCCAAGCGGGATACCGGCAGCAAGCAGATCGTGCTGCTGGACGCCGCAAACGGTTCGATCGGCACCAGGCTCGCCGGCGTGCTGGCGACCGACAGCATGGGGGCGGGGGAAACTCGGCGCGCCCGCTTCCACGTCACGAGGCTCGTCGCGGGCGACCGCGCCCAGCAACTTCGTGACTCCGTGGTCTCCCTCATCGGACTGCAGGAAGCGCCCCCCGGGGCGCCGAGCGGTGTGCTGACTCTGACCGACTCGGCCGTTGCCACCGGTCGTCTGACCTACTTCGGCTCGAATGTCAGCAGCTTCCGCGACATGAACGCGATCGAGCGGCTGGTCGGGCCCGTCCTTCGGGAGCAGCGGCTGCTCAATCAGCACGCAGATTCCGCCGTCATTGCCGCGGCCAGCATCAAGCTCGATCTGGTGAGTACCAAGGTCACCGATGGACGCATTACCGGGGAGAGTGGTGAGCAGACATTCCTGCTTGCCTATGCGATCAATCTGCTGATGTACATGGTCCTGCTCCTCTACGGAATTCAGGTCATGAGTTCGGTGATCGAGGAGAAAACCAACCGGATCGTCGAAGTACTGGTCTCCAGCATGACCCCGTTCCAAATGCTGCTCGGCAAGGTCATCGGGGTCGGTTCGGTGGGGCTCGTCCAGCTCAGTATCTGGGGTGGGGCTGCCTTCTTCATGACCAGCGTCATGGGGCGGAAGGTGACGCCCGAGGCGACCGGCGTGGATGGGGCGGCGGTGTCCGTCAGCCTTCCCGCCGTCTCGGGAGACCTCGTCATGGTCGTCCTGGTCTTCTTCCTCCTCGGCTACTTCCTCTACTCGGCGCTCTACGCGGCGATCGGCGCCATGTGTAACACCCAGCAGGAGGCGCAGCAGGCGAACACCCCGGTCACCCTCTGCATCGGCATCGGGATGATCTCGGTCTTTGCCCTGATGAACGACCCGTCGAGCGGCATGGCCAAAGTGTTCAGCTTCATCCCGCTGTTCGCTCCAATTGTCATGCCCGTGCGGTATGCCCTTTCTCCCTTGCCACTCGGAGAGGTACTGGCCTCGGTGGCTGCCATGCTCGCCGGGATCGGTGTGGTGGTGCTGGTCGCTGGACGTATCTACCGAGTCGGCATCCTGTCGTATGGCAAGAAGCCCAGCCTGGCGGAGCTGTGGCGCTGGATTCGTACGGCGTGAGATCCCCGATCGGAATGGTGGCATGCGAAAAGGGCGAGCGAAGGCGGCTCGCCCTTTTCGCGTCTCGGCGGTCATAGCCTTTCCCGTCCCGCGCACGGGGCAGTAGGTTCACCTGATGCGACACTACGATGTGATTGTGGTCGGGGGAGGGCACGCCGGTTCCGAGGCGGCAGGCGCGGCGGCACGTCTGGGAGCAAGCACTCTGCTGCTGACCCAGAATCTCGAGACCATCGGTCAGATGTCCTGCAATCCGGCGATCGGCGGGATTGCGAAGGGAACGGTCGTCCGGGAGATCGATGCCCTGGGCGGTATCATGGCGCGGGCCACTGACATGGCCACGATCCAGTTCCGCATGCTGAACAAGTCGAAAGGGCCGGCCGTGTGGTCGCCTCGCGCTCAGTGCGATCGCGGGCTCTACCGCAGGGCGGTACGCGCGCGGCTCGAAACGCACCCCAATCTCGACTTCTGTCAGGGCATGGTCAGCGATCTTCACTCCCTGAACAGTCGGGACTGGGCTGTCGAAACCCGGGAGGGCTCCCGGTTCTCTGCCGCGGCGGTGGTCATCACCGCCGGCACATTTCTGCGTGGGCGCATTCACCTGGGGCTGAGCGCGACAATCGCGGCGGGTCGGGCGGGTGATACTCCATCAATTCAACTTCCGCAAGTGCTTGAAAAACATGGACTTACAATAGAACGATTCAAGACCGGTACCCCGCCGCGGATCGATGGCCGGAGCATCGACCTGTCTCGGTTCCAACGACAGGATGGGGATACAGACCCGTATTGGTTCGCATTCCTCCACCGAGCGATCCGGTTGCCCCAACTGCCGTGTTATCTAGGATGGGCGGGGAACGAGGTGAAGGAGGTCATCGCATCGAGGCTTCGGGAGTCCGCGCTCTATGGTGGCGCGATCAGCGGTCGGGGGCCACGTTACTGCCCGAGTATCGAGGACAAGATACTGAAGTTCCCCGACGCAGAACGGCACCAGCTCTTTCTGGAGCCGGAAGGGCTCGAAACCTCCGAGCTCTATGTAAACGGGCTTTCGACTTCCCTTCCCGTCGAAGCGCAGCTCGAGATGCTTCGGGCGGTACCAGGCCTTGAGACTGCTCGAATGACCCGTCCGGGCTATGCCATTGAGTACGACTACATCCCGCCCACCCAGCTTCATCCGACCCTCGAGTCCAAGGCGATTCCAGGGCTGTACTTCGCAGGACAGGTCAACGGCACGACGGGTTACGAGGAGGCCGCGGGGCAGGGAATTGTTGCCGGCATCAATGCGGCATTGGCTGTTCGCGGGGACGAGCCACTGATTTTCCGGCGCGACGAGGCCATGCTCGGCGTGCTAGTCGATGATATCGTGACGCGTGGAGTTGACGAGCCGTATCGCCTGTTCACCTCCCGCGCTGAGTACAGACTGCTGCTCAGACAGGACAACGCCCTTCGCAGACTCCTGCCCTTCGCCGAACGCCTGGGACTATTGTCGTCGGTTGATCTTGACTCAGCCTGGAGCAGAATGGCCTCTGAAGAGGCAGCGCTGCGCTTTGCGGAGAACACCGCGGTGGAGCCGGCCGCCATCAACGGTGCCTTGATGGATCTTGGCAGCTCCCCGATTCGGGAGCCGACAAGGATTGCCGATCTTGCGAAGCGCCCCGATGTCCCGCTCGGTGTCATCCTGAACTCATCTCATTGGGCCGGCGATCAGGATAGCGTGGGGTGGGCCGACATCGAAATGAAATACGCTGGCTACCTTTCCCGCGAGCGCGATGGTGTCCGGCGGCTCAGTCAGATGGAAGACTTCGCAATCCCCCCTGAGCTTCCCTACCGTAGTCTGGCTGCGATCTCATTCGAGGGTAGGGAAAAGCTCGCATCAGTCCGACCCCAGACGCTGGGCAGGGCGCGACGGGTTCCAGGGGTGACCCCGTCCGACCTTCAGAATCTGGTCATCGAAGTGATCAAGTGGCGCAGAAATCGGGATTTCTGTGCCCCGGGTTGGCCAGGAGGATGAATTCCTGTTTCACGTGAAACACGATTGCCACACTCCTCCACGCTGGCAGCTGCTCCCCCCTGTTTCACGTGAAACAAACTCGGCGCTCACCCCCCCAGCCCTGCACCTCTGCATTGCTGGAGCCGACCAAGCCGTTGCAGGGCCCCCACCCCCTCCAATTCATCATGGCGCTCGTGCAGATTTCTCGGCATTTCGCTGCCGATCCCTGCGCTGTATATTGGCTTAGAAACTGACTGGGCGCTGGTCCGTCAGGTAATCGCTGTGGTTTTGTGCTGTATGTCATTGTAAATAAAGAACTTACAACATGGCAAGAATCATCGCAATCGCGAATCAGAAAGGTGGCGTCGGCAAGACGACCACCGCGGTGAACCTTGCCGCCTCGCTGGCCATTTCGGAGCGGAAGACGTTGCTCGTCGATGCCGACCCTCAGGGCAACGCAACCAGTGGCGTCGGGGTCAGGCGGGAACAGCTGCGCTACGCACTGTACGACGTGCTTATTGACGGGCGGCCCGTGGCCGACGTGATCGTTCACGACCCGGCGCTTCCGTTCCTTGACATTCTGCCTGCCACGCAGGACCTGGTGGGTGCTGAACTCGAACTCGTCGAGCGCGCCCAGCGCGAGGGGGTCATGCGGCGCGCGCTGGAATCCGCCAGCGACGCCTACGAGTTCGTGCTGATCGACTGCCCGCCATCGCTCGGCCTGATCACGCTCAACGTGCTCGCCGCAGCTGATGGCGTGATCATTCCCATCCAGTGTGAGTATTACGCGCTCGAGGGGATCTCCCAGCTGCTGAATACCATCAAGCTCGTCCAGCAGAACTTCAATCCTCGACTGGCGATCGACGGGGTTCTGCTGACCATGTACGACTCGCGCGTGAACCTATGTCGCCAGGTGGCCACCGACGCCAAAGAGTATTTCGGCGCCCGGATGTTCCCCACGGTGATCCCCAGAAACGTCCGACTCGCCGAAGCGCCGAGTTTCGGGAAGCCCATCCTCCTCTACGACATCCAGTCGGTGGGCGCGAAGAGCTACCTGGCCGTGGCGCAGGAACTCATGCGTCGCGCCCACGTACTCCAGTCAGCCCCTGAGCGACCCGTCCCGGAGGTGCAGCCGTGAGTGAAACCAAGCGGCTGGGCCGCGGGCTCGAAGCGCTCCTGGGCCCTGTGTCGCGCAAGGATGCGGAGACCAGCGGCTCCCTGATGGAGCTGCCCGTCCAGAGCATCCGGCCGAATCCGTACCAGCCGCGCGTGAAGCTTGACGAGCCCCAGTTCACCGAGCTGGTGCAGTCGATCGAGACCTCAGGGTTGCTGCAGCCAGTGGTGGTGCGCAAGCATCTCGATGGGTATCAGCTCATCGCCGGCGAACGTCGCTGGCGTGCGGCGCAGAAGCTCGGCTGGCAGAAAATCCCGGCGGTGATCAAGGAGGCCGACGACCGGACACTCCTGACACTCGCCCTCGTCGAGAACCTGCAGCGGGACAACCTCTCGGCCGTCGAAGAGGCCACCAGCTACCAGCGCCTGATCGATGAATTTCAGCTCTCGCAGGCCGATATCGCCCGGCTTGTCGGGCGGGACCGATCCACGGTCGCGAACGCGCTCCGGCTCCTCAAGCTTCCCCTTGAGGTCGCCGACATGGTGGATGATGGCCGGCTCTCAGAAGGGCACGCGCGCGCGCTGCTGGGTCTCACCGACCGAGCGCAGATGACCAGGCTGGCCCAGCTCGCGGCAGAGCAGGGGTGGTCGGTGCGGGACATCGAGTCGAAAGTCCGGGGAGCCCGTCCCGCGACGGCGCGAAAGGAGCCGGTACGTCAGCTCTCCCCCGCCCATCGACGAGTCGAAGATGCGCTCCGCAAACGCCTGGGGACTGACGTGAAGGTCACCGCCAAACGGCGTGGCCGCGGGCTGATCGCGGTGAGCTATTACTCTGATGAAGATCTCTCACGGGTCCTCGAACTCCTCCTGGGCGAACCCTTCCAGGGCTAGGAGGGTGCATGAGTGACACGTCACCGCACGTCACTATCGTCGTTCATACCGACGGCGCCATTGCGTCACGAACCTATCGAATTCCCAGGTGGGCCGTCCGCGCCGCGCTCGGCGGTGCGGTCGGTCTGGGGGTCGTGATCCTGCTCGGCATGGCGCTGTATCTCCCGATTGCCGCCGCCGCGGCCCGCGTTCCGGGCCTTGTACGGGAAGTCGACCGGCTGGAAAACGACAACCACAAGATTGGCGAACTGGTCGCCGCGCTCGACAGCGCTGAACGCCGCTACGACCGGATCCGGGCGATGCTCGGCGCGGACATCGTCCCGGATCCGGTGCAACTCACCGCGACCCTGCCCGTTGCCCCGCCACTCCGAGCACGTCCCGTCGGTACCGTGTCCACCTACGAACAGGGGCTCTCGACACCCACCCACTGGCCGCTCGAAGAGGCTGGATATGTGACGCGCGGCCAAGCGGCAGAAGGCCCGGCCCCCAATACTGGGGGTGAGGCCCACCCAGGGGTGGATATCGCGGTGCCGATTGGCACCGCGGTCCGGGCCTCCGGCGGGGGAACCGTGCTGCAATCCGCCGTCGATTCCGAGTACGGGACCTTCGTGCTGCTGGAGCATCCCGGGGGACTGCAGAGCATGTACGGGCACCTGTCCCGTTCCACGGTTGCCTCGGGCCAGTCAGTGGATGCGGGTGAAGTGATCGGACTGTCAGGCAACACGGGACGCTCCAGCGCACCCCACCTGCATTTCGAGATCAGGCGTGACGGCAAACCAATCGATCCACGAACCCTCGTGAAGGAGCAATCCTGATGGCGATGTTTTCTCGACCCAGCCAGAGCGGGCGGAGCGAAGGCGGAGTCCGTCGCGGCGACCCGAACAGCCTGACCATCATCGCGGTGGGCGCCACGATCGTTGGGGATATCGCCAGCGAAGGGGTCGTCAAGATCGAGGGTACCGTGCAAGGGACTGTCCGGGCCGGGACACAGCTCCTCGTCGCCCCAGGCGCGATGATCCGAGGCGATGTCTTCGCAACCGAAGTGGTGGCGGGAGGGGAGATTCAGGGTGGCGTGAACGCTGAGCAGCGGGTGGAAATTCAGGCCGGCGCCACGATCCATGGCGACATCAGGACTCAGCGCATCCACATCGCCGACGGGGGTCGCGTGAACGGCCAGATCTGCATGGAACCAAGCGAGGTGGAGCGGGGTTCAGCAGTCAGCTCGAGCGAACATGGCACTGAGGTGTCCAAGGTCTCGCCGCACTAGGTCGCCGACTTCCCACAATAGTTGATAAGTCACTCGAACTTGTGGATAGACATGCGATTTCAGTCGTTACAATTGATTTACTGTTTCTTTGATGCCGCCAAGGTGTCGCAATGAGGCGTCAGCTGTTGATTCTGATATCGCTCGCGCTCGCCGCTAGTAGTTGTGCGAAGAAACCCGCCATTCAGGGCTTCCGCGTCGGGCTAGTAACCCCTGGATCCATCGCCGACGCGGCCTGGAATTCGGGAGCGTATCAGGGACTCCAGCAGATCCGGGATTCGCTCGGAGTAGCCGTCAGTAACGTCGAAGCACGAACGCCCGCGGACCAGGAGGAAGCGCTTCGCACCTACGCGGCGCAAGGCTACAGCCTGGTCTTCGGACATGGGTTCGAGTTCCAGGGTGCGGCTGAGCGGGTGTCCGCCCGGTACCCAGCCACCACGTTCATCGTCACCTCCGGGGAAAGGGTCGCGGGCAACGTCTCGCCCCTGATTTTCAGGCTCTCGGAGGCAAGCTTTCTTGCGGGCGTCGTCGCAGGCGGGCTGACGAAGACGAACACGATCGGCTTTGTGGGGGGGATCGAGTTACCGCCCATTAAGGAGGCGGAATCGGCCTGGGTCGCCGGTGCAAAGAGTGTGAATCCGCGAATCGTCGAACGTTCGACGTACTTGAACACCTTCGACGATGTCGCTGCCGGCCGAGAAGCCACCCTGGCGTTGCTCCGGGCCGGCGTCGACATGGTTCACCACAACGCTGACCAGGCGGCACTTGGCGCCTTCCAGGCAGTGAAGGAGTCGCCGAACGCCTTCATTTTCGGAGCGAATCTGGATCAGAGCGCACTGGCACCGGAACGAGTCGTCGGTTCTGCGGTGATCGACCTGCCAAGGGCCTTTCTCGCGGTGGCGCGAGAAGTGAAAGGCGGAAGCTTCCATCCCAAGGTCGAGTCTTTCGGCCTCAAGAGCGGCGTCATCCGATACGAACCGAATCCCAATCTCGAAAAGCTCATCCCTCCCGGTCTCCAGGCACGACTCCAGTCGACGAGAGACTCCATCATTACGGCGACCTCTGAGCCCCCGCCCTCGCCGTGACTCACCCGAGTGCGAAGCTCCAGGACATCGTCTCCTATCTGGATGCCTACCTTCGCGTCCGCGATGTGCCAGACGATGCCAATGCGTTAAACGGGCTTCAGGTGGAGAACGGCGGGATGGTTTCGCGCATCGTCGCCGCCGTCGATGCTTCCCAGTGGACGTTCGATGGGCTCAGACACGGGGAACATGCCGCCTCCTCCTCCGCCCCCGCGCTTCTTCTGGTCCATCACGGCATGTTCTGGGACGGCAATCAGCCTGTGACAGGACGGCGCTTCCGCCGCCTGCGCACCCTCCTGGATCTGGACGTGGCGCTCTATTCCGCTCACATCCCGCTCGACCTGCACCCTGAGGTCGGGAACAATGCCCTCATTGCACGGGGATTGGGGCTCACCGACCTGAAGCCATTCGGCGCGCACAAGGGCATCGACATCGGCCTGGCCGGTCAGGCGCCTGAATCGCTTCTCACGAGAGCGGCGCTGGTGGATCGACTGGCTGGATTGCTGAAGATCCGCAGCGACCACATTCGGGTGATTCCCGGCGGGCCCGATTCAATCACCCGAATCGGAGTGATCACGGGTGGGGCCGGCAGTGCGATAGGTCAGGCACGGGCTGCCGGATGCGATGCATTCATCACCGGTGAAGGGGCTGCGCACACCTACTTCGATGCCATGGAATTTGGTGTGAATGTGCTCTACGCCGGCCACTATGCGACCGAAACCGTGGGGGTCCAGGCTCTCGCTGCGCATCTCGGAGAGCACTTCAAACTGCCATGGGAGTTCCACGATCACCCTACTGGGATGTGAAGGGTTCGCTCTCTTCCTCGGGACACCGAGCGCTCTTCGCGTCGCCTGAACCGTGACGCCCCCACCGCTGCTCCAACTTTCCCGGATCACCAAACACTTCGGTGCGCTCGAGGCGCTCCGAGACGTGGACTTCACGCTCGGCACCGGGGAGGTCCACGCCCTCCTCGGTGAGAATGGCGCCGGCAAGTCCACGCTGATGAACATCGCGGTAGGACTCCTGCGCCCTGATTCGGGCTCCATCGCCGTAGAGGGGCAGGTCCGGACGATGCGTGGCCCACTTGAGGCGAGGCGGTTGGGGATCGGCATGGTGCATCAGCACTTCACCTCGGTCCCTGCCCTGACGGTGGCCGACAATGTTGCACTCGCGACGGGCTGGCCTCTGCGAAGGGGTGAACTTCACCGACGGGTCCGTGAAGCAGCGTCGAGGATCGGGTGGGACCTCGATCCTGGCGCTCCTGTGGATGAACTGTCCGCAGGACAGAAACAGCGGCTCGAGGTGGTGAAGGCGCTGGCCGAAAACGCCAGAATCCTCCTGCTCGACGAACCTTCCTCCGTCCTCTCGCCGCCAGATGCAGAGGCGCTCCTCGATCTGGTCCGGCGACTCACGACACGCGGCGTGTCCTCAGTCCTGATCACTCACAAGCTCACGGAAGCGATCCGCGTCGCCGATCGGGTGACGGTGCTTCGGCGCGGCCATGTCGTACACACCGGCTCCATGACCGAGGCCGACCAGCAGGCGCTCGCCACGCACATGCTGGGCGCACCACCACCCCCGCGTCGAATCAGGCGCCCGCGCAGCAGCGGAAGCACGTGTGTCACCGTCGAGGGACTCGCAGTGAAGCGACTGGGATTCACCGGCAGCGGGCTGAAGCGCGCTTCCTTCACAGCGAATGCCGGCGAGGTCGTTGGTATCGCGGCGGTAGAAGGAAACGGCGAACGGGAACTTCTTCGCTGCCTCGCGGGGCTGGTCGGGCCCCTGGCCGGGCGGGCACGCGTGACGGGACCCGTGTCGTTCATCCCAGAAGACCGCACCACGGAGGCCCTGGTCGGGGAATTCACGCTCACGGAAAACCTGGTGCTCAGTCAGGGTTCCTCGGCCCCGTGGTCAAAACGCGGGTGGCTGGACTGGAAGCTCGCAGCAGAGCGCTGCATTGATCTGATCGATCAGTTCGGCGTCCGCACTCGGGGACCGGGAACCCTCGCGCGGACACTCAGCGGGGGCAACCAGCAACGCATGGTCATCGCCGGTGCCCTGGAACGGCGTCCATCGGTCATCATCGCCGAGAACATCACTCGAGGTCTGGACTTCAGTGCGACGGCAGTCGTGCTCGCGAAACTCCGTGAGGCGGCGGAGTCGGGCGCCTGCGTCCTCCTGCATCTCGCAGACCTGGACGAACTCCTGGAGGTGGCGGATCGCATGCTCGTGGTAGCCAACGGGGTCGTCACGGAGCCGTCGCCGGACATGAACCGAACCGAGATCGGCCAACGAATGCTGGGTGCCGACGGGTGAGTCCGGTGCGGCTTCGCTACGCATGGACCCGCACGCTCGTCCCTGCCCTGACAGCGTTCGCGATCGGCCTTGCGGTCCTGGCCTCCGGCCTGGCACTCGCCGGCTACGATGCCTCAGCAGCCCTCGCGGCCATGTGGAGTGGTGCATTCGGTTCCACGGATGCCATCCTCTCGGCGCTCCTGCCGCGTGCCATCCCCCTGATCGTGATCGGACTGGGGGTTGGCTTCGCCTTCCGCGCGGGCGCCTTGAACATCGGAGCAGAAGGCCAGTTCTATGCGGGAGCCATCGCCGCCACCTGGGTCGGACTCAACCTCGCCGCCTGGCCGAGAGTGATCGCGGTCCCAGTGGTCCTGATCGCGGGGCTGTCGGCCGGGGCGGCATGGGTCGGGCTCCCCGTGATCCTGCGGGTGCGTTTCGGGGTGCTGGAAGTCATCAGCACCCTGCTGCTCAACTTCGTCGCCGAGGCCACTGTCAGCTGGATGGTCGTCGGTCCGCTGCAGGAGGCGAAGCACGTCTATCCGCAGAGTGATCCCCTGCCGATCACCACGCGACTGCCGCAGCTCGCCGGCACCCGTCTGCACCTGGGGGGAGTGATCGCCCTCGCCCTGGCGGTGGGGCTCTTCGTCTTTGGACGGAGGACCCTGGCGGGATTTCAGGTCCGCGCCACGGGGGCGAATCCTCTCGCCGCGCGAATCATCGGCGGCGTGAACACCGACCGGGTCTTCGCCGCGGCACTCCTGTTCTCCGGAGCGTGTGCCGGGCTCGCTGGCGCGACTGAGATTTCGGGGACGACCTACGCGCTCTTTCAGAACCTCTCGCCCGGCTACGGCTTCACCGCGATCGCTGTCGCACTCCTCGCGAGGCTGGATCCACTGGCCACCATTCTCACCGGGCTCCTGTTCGCCGCCCTCGAGGCCGGCGCGAGCGCGATGCAGCGGGAGGCGAGTGTTCCCGCCGTCTCGGTCTTCATTGTAGAGGCGGTCATCATCGTCGTGGTGCTCCTGACCGACGTGAGACGCCGCAACTTGCTGGCGCGCGCAGGGGTTGTGGAATCGTGACCGAGGCGCTGGTGGCCCCGTTCCTGGCCGCAGCGGTGCGAGTCGCCACTCCGCTACTCCTGGCCGCGCTCGGGGAGACCGTTACGGAACGCGGTGGCGTCATCAACCTCGGCATCGAAGGGGCGATGCTGTCTGGGGCGCTTGCCGCCGCGCTGGGTGCGACGGCTGCCGGCCCCTGGGCAGGACTCATCGCGGCCCTCCTCGCCGGTGTGGTGGTCGCAGGCTTGTTCGCCGGGATTGCGGTTGGGGCCGGCGCAGATCAGATCATTACCGGCACCGCGATCACGCTCGGCGCTGTCGGCCTGACCGGAGCGATCTATCGTAGTGCCTACGGCCCGTCCGGTGTCGGACTGAGCCTCCCAACCTTCCCGGAACTCCGGGTACCCGGCCTGGCCTCGATACCCATCGTCGGCACGGCACTCTTCCAGCAGAGCATCGTCACCTACTTCGGATACCTCGCCGTTCCGGTCCTCTGGTGGCTCATCTACCGAACGAGGTGGGGACTTCGACTCCGCGCTGCGGGGGAATCGGCACGTGACTCACGAGCGGCAGGGGTCGATGTCCGGCGAACTCGCATTCTGGCGACCCTCATCGGTGGTGCATTCGCCGGGATCGCCGGTGCAAGTCTCGTCCTCGCCCAGGTCGGTACCTTCGCCGAAAAGATGACGGCTGGACGCGGCTTCATTGCGATCGCGATCGTGGTTCTGGGGGCCTGGAATCCCGCCAGGGTCTTCGCGGCAGCGCTCTTCTTCGGAGGGGCCATGGCGCTCCAGTTCCTGTTCCAATCCCTCGTGGTCGGGGTTCCCTACCAGCTGTTTCTCGTCCTGCCCTATCTGCTCACCCTCCTCGTGCTGGCCGGCGTTGTCGGCCGCACCCGCGCTCCCGCCGAACTAGGCCGCACACTCGAGGAATAGGCCGCAACGCGCAGGGCCCAATCTTCCACAGCAGTACCGGTAGTAGTTGTTGCCCATTATTCCACGGTCACTGGCCTTGTTTGGCCAGGTGATCTTCTGGGGCCATAAGCATTTAATGCTACGGCTGGAGGGCTTGGAGGGCGGGGCGTTCCTGCTCGTCGCTGAAGTGTCGGGGGAGGACGCATTCGGGTGGGAGACGGTCTGCGGTCCCCGCGGGTCGAGCACCTCAGCCGGTTGCCGAGGTCCTCATTTCGTCCCGAGCGTGCTGAATGATGTCCCGCACCTTCGTCCTGAGTTGCTCGACGTCCCTGGTGGTCAAACCGGCAGTCTCCACCGGCTCCAGGACCCGCACCTCGGCATCCGAGCGCCCAAATCGCCAGCCGTGCTTGGGCAAGGCGGAACCGGTACCCCGCACTACCAGCGGGAGGATGGGGACCCCGGCGTCGATCGCGAGGCGGAATGCCCCGTCCTTGAACGGCAGCATTTCAGTGGTGGTCGAGCGCGTGCCCTCCGGAAAGATGATGACCGAGACCTTCTGCTTCAGGATCTCGGCGCAGCGCCGCATCGCCTTCACGGCACTCTTCCGAGTGCCGCGCTCGACCGGCACATCCCCTGCGAGCACCATGTTCCAGCCGAGGACGGGGATGCGGAGAATCTCGACCTTCGAAAGCCACTTCATCTCCCAGGGCAGATGGCTGATGAGCAGGATGTCCACGAAGGACTCGTGATTCGATACCACGACGTAGGGACGCCGGGGATCGCGGGGCATCGTGCCCGAGACGCGAAAGCGCCAGAGCGGATTGAGCGTCGCCGTGACGGGACCGATCTTCCGGAACAGCAATCCCGCCCAGTACGCCTCGGGGTCGAACGGCCAGGTGACGAGGCGAACGACGGCCAGCATGGGCAGCCAGAGCAACACGCAAAGGGCGAGCACCAGCCAGGTCCACACCGAGGCGAGCGTAACGTAGAGGCGTTCCATGGATCAGTGCGGGTGTGCGCCGTCGGCGGGTTCCTCGGGAATCTGATCGTCCCAGAGGGCGAACACGTTGCCGTCCGGATCGGCGATCATCGCCATCACGCCGAAGGACTGCCGCGTCGGTTCGGCCAGGAATCGTACGCCGCGCTCGTGCAGCCGCTCGCAGTATTGAAGGATGCCTTCGACGTAGAAGGTGATCCCGGTATGCCGGCCGACGAGCGCCTTGGCGTCGGGGTGAATGGCCGGGTGCACGCCCAGATGTGTCGGACCCTCGATGAATTCGGCGCCGAACGACCCTTCGCGGGTCAGGTCGAGTCCGAGGTCGTCGCGATAGAAGCGCTTCGCGCGCTCGATATCGGTGACGAAGATGGCGATCGAATGAAGGACTGGTGGCATAGGCAGGAACGGTAGCGCCTAGGCTGGGTCTGGCGCCACGGGGGTGTCAGTCCAGGCTGTCCCAGGCAGCCGTCCAGTTGCGACGCATTCGCGCCAGGCCGGTGCGAGCAAGCGCGGTGTCGTGGAAGCGCCGATCGAACTCCGCTTCATCCATCCTCTCGAAGAATTCTCGTGGCGCGCCGTGGAGCTCAGAGCGGGGACGGAATTCCGGGACCGAGCTGTCCTGGGCGAACCGCTGGTTCCAGGGACAGGCCTCGTTGCACAGGTCGCACCCGAAGGCCCATCCGCCGAGTTGCGAGGCGAACTCGGCCCCGATCGCCCCCTTCTGTTCGATTGTGAGATAGGAGATGCAGCGAGTCGCGTCGAGGACTCTCGGCTCGACGAACGCATCCGTCGGGCACGCCTCCAGGCAGCGGCTGCAGGAACCGCAATGATCGGTCACGAAGGGGGCGTCTGCGGCAAGTTCAAGGTCGGTCAGCACCACACCGATGAAGAACCATGATCCGACTCCCGGGCGGATGAGCATGGTGTTCTTCCCGATCCACCCGAGTCCCGCTCGCTGGGCGAGTTCCCGCTCCGGGACCGGACCCGTGTCGGCATACGGGCGCGCGACCGAAGCGCCGTTCTCTCGAAGAAATGCCGCCAACTGCTCGAGCCGGGCAAGCGTGACGCGGTGATAGTCCTCTCCACGGGCGTATCTGGCTATCCGAGGCCCCTCTGGCTCGCTATCGGCATAGTAGTAGTTATCAAGAACAACAACGGCTCGCCGAGCGTCGACATCCGCGAGCTGCGGATTCTTGCGCTTTTTCGCCTGCCGGTGGATGTAGCGCATGTTTCCACCGTATCCCATCCTCAGCCAGCGGTCGAGGGCGTCAGAATGGGGTGTCGGCTCAAGTGTGGTCACGCCACAAGCAATGAAGCCGAGGCGACTCGCCTCGGCTTTGGTGCCAGCGACTGAAAGGGTGCTCATTCGGGCGGGGCAACCCGGACAGGGACCGCGTGTTCCCCGGTCATTCCGGTCCTGCGGCGCCCACCACCACTCCAGGGCCAGGTGATCAGTCGTGCGCCGCGGTGATAGGTGAAGTAGGCATACGCCCACTCGATGAGCACGAGCACCCGATTGCGGAAACCGATGAGAAAGAAGATGTGGACGAAGATCCAGACGAGCCATGCCATGAATCCGCCGAAGTGCAGGCGCCAGATGTCGGCGACGGCATGCCCCCGTCCGATCACCGCGAGCTGACCCTTGTCCCAGTACTGGAACGGACGCCGCGCCTTGCCGGCGAGGTCGCCGGCAATCACGCGGGAGGTGTACTGTCCCATCTGGATGGCGACGGGACAAATGCCGGGCAGGGTGCCGAAGCGCTCGTCCTTGAACGCGGCAGCATCACCGAGGACGAAAACTTCCGGATGTCCCGGGACAGTGCAGTCCGGCTCCACGATCACGCGGCCGGCGCGGTCGAGCGGCGTACCCAGAGTGCGTGTCAGCGGACTCGCCACATTTCCCGCCGCCCAGACGACGGTCTGCGTGGGGATCGTCCAGCCGCCAGCCACGACATGGCCGGGGCGGATGTCGCTGACCATCGTTTCGAGCCGTACCTCGACACCGAGCCGGCGGAGCTCGGCCTTCGCGCGCTCCGAGAGCACGTTGGGATAGCTGTTGAGCAGGCGCGGGCCGCCCTCGAGCAGCATGACTGTCGCCTCTCCGGGGTCGATCTGGCGGAAGTCGCGACGCAATGCGAACCGGCGGATCTCCGCGAGGGCGCCCGCCACTTCCACGCCGGTCGGTCCACCGCCCACCACCACAAAGGTCAGATGGGCGTGGCGCTTGGCCGGGTCGGCCTCCCGCTCAGCGCGCTCAAAGGAGAGGAGGACGCGCCGCCGAATTTCTTCCGCGTCTTCCAGGCTCTTCAGGCCGGGAGCAAACGGTTCCCAGTCATCGCGGCCGAAGTAGGAGTGTCGGGCACCGGTGGCGAGAATCAGGTAGTCGTAGTCGAACGAACTTCCATCGCTCATCGAGAGCTTTCGCTCTGACAAGCGGATGGCAGCGACCTCGCCCAGGACCACCTCGGTGTTCTTCTGATCGCGGAGAATGGACCGAATCGGGGAGGCGATATCGGCAGGCGAGAGCGCTGCGGTCGCCACCTGATAGAGCATCGGCTGGAAGAGATGGTGATTCTGGCGGTCGATCACGGTGATCCGTACCGGGGCGTCGCCAAGACCCTGGGCGGTGTAGAGGCCCGCGAAGCCACCTCCGACGATGACCACGCGGGGACTATTCACGGAGGATTCTCCGACGCCAGTGTGCAAACCGGATGACATCCTCGACCGGAGGGACCGCTCGATCTTCCCCGTAAGCGGTGTGCAGGCGCCACGCCAGATACTCGGAATCCGGGAGCGGGAGGTATGGGAACTGGCGCCACCAACGGCGGCGGCGAAATGCCCAGGCAAGCGCGAGCAGATCGAACGCCACCGCGGGATTGAGGAGCGCGCGCCCGGTCAGGCGCGTCATCAGTCCCGGCATTGTGGTCGGTTCGGCCATGCGGATGAAGATAACAGCACTATATTCTCCCCTCCATGACCGAACTGCACGCACTGACCCGCTACCGGGACGAGTTCCCGATCTTTCGCCACGCGACATACCTGAACAGCTGCTCCCTCGGAGCACTGTCCTCGCGCGGGCGTGCGGCGACGGTCGAGTACCTCGACGCCTGGGAGCGCCGGGGCGCTTCGGCGTGGTATGACACCTGGCTGCCGGCGCTGGAGCGTTTGCGAGCAGGCTATGGACGGGTGGTGAATGCGGAAGCGGACACGATCTCCCTGCACCCGTCCATCTCGTCCGCCCTTTCCGTGGTGGCGGAGTCGCTCGACTACTCGGCCCGGCCGAAGATCGTCACGACCAGCCTCGACTTCCCGACGGTCGCCTATCAATGGCTCGCGAAGCAGGCCCAGGGCGTGGAGGTCGTCGTGGTCGAGAGTCCCGATCAGACGACCGTACCGATCGAACTCCTCGCGCGCGCCATCGACGAGCGGACCGCGCTGGTGGCCACCAGCCACGTCTTCTTCACCAGCGGGGCCATCCAGGATCTCGCGGCGCTGTCGGCGATGGCGCACGCCAACGGTGCCCTGCTCCTCGCCGACGGCTACCAGGCCGCGGGTCAGGTGCCCGTGGACGTCGACGCCCTCGGCGTGGACTTCTATTGCAGCGGCGGCCTGAAGTGGCTGCTCGGCGGCTCCGGCACGGCATTCCTCCATGTGCGCCGGAGCCTGATTTCCCATCTCTCGCCCACGATCACGGGATGGTTCGCGCACGCAACGCCCTTCCGTTTCGATCCCCGCACCCTCGAGCGTGCGGCCGACGCGCATCGGTTTGATCTCGGCACGCCGGCGGTGGCCGCGGTCTACGCGCAGCTGGCCGGGCTTGAACTGCTCGAGGAGATCGGCTGGCCGGCGATTCACCAGGCGACGCGCGCCCTGGCGGAGGAGCTGATCGCGCTGGCGCGCGACCGCGGTTTCCGGCCGAAGGTGGCGGCGAGCGCGGGCGATCGAAGCGCCATCGTGATGCTGCCGCGGGACGATCCGCATGCCGACGTGCGTCGGCTGGCCGACTCCGGATTCATCGTGGACGCCCGACCCGGGCACGTCCGGGTCTCTCCCTACTTCTACAACGTGCCCGAGGATCATCGGGCCTGTCTGGAGCAACTTGCCCGTGGCTAACCGCGAACTTCGGCACAGCAACCGTTCCACCAAAGTCACGGCGGACGAAGAACTTCTCGAGAACGCGGTTCTCCACGAGCGGCCCGACGCCCTGCGCAAGACCGATCCCTGGCGGGTGCTGCGGATCATGGGCGAATTCGTCGAAGGCTTCGAGAAGCTCGGGGACGTTCAGGATGCGGTGGCGATCTTCGGCTCGGCGCGCACCTCGAGCGCGGACCGGCACTACGCCACGGCGGTGGAGACGGCGCGACTGCTGGCCGAAGCCGGCTTCCCGATCATCACCGGCGGCGGACCGGGCATCATGGAGGCCGCCAACAAGGGCGCCGTCGAGGCCGATGGGATCTCCATCGGCTGCAACATCGAGCTGCCCCACGAGCAGGGCACCAACATCTACGTTCGGCGCAGCATGTTCTTCCGGTTCTTCTTCGTCCGGAAGACGATGTTCGCGAAGTACTCGATGGCCTTCGTGGTCTTTCCCGGAGGCTTCGGCACGCTCGACGAACTCTTCGAGGCGCTGACCCTCATCCAGACAGGAAAAGTCAGCAGCTTTCCCGTGGTGCTGGTCGGGGTGGCGTACTGGAAGGGGTTGGTGGACTGGCTCACCGATACCCTGGCCGCGGAAGGGAAGATCGACCGCAAGGATCTGAAGCTCTTCCATGTGACCGACGATCCGGCCGAGGTGCTGCGCATCATCCAGCAGGCCAAGGATGACGGAAGGACCAATGGCGGCGGCAGGACCAGTCTGTAGTCCGCACGGACCCACAACCGGTAATCGCGATGACCCGACCCAGCGCAAACTTCCTTCGCGGCAAGCGCATCAATCCGTCTGCCATCACCGGCAAGGAGACGGCCGCCGATCTCATCGACAATGCGTTTCTGGCCTATAACGCCGGCCGGCTTCGCGAAGGGTGCAAGCTGTTTACCGAGCGGATGCTTGCGCCGGATGCGACCGTCGGGATGAGCCTGACCGGCGCGATGACGCCGGCCGGACTGGGCATGAGCAGTCTGATCCCGCTGATGGAAGCGGGATTCGTCGACTGGATCATCTCGACAGGTGCCAACCTCTACCACGATGCCCACTTTGCGCTGGGGCTGTCGCTGCATCAGGGGACGCATGCAGCAGATGACGTGGAGCTTCGCGAACAGGGTGTCGTCCGCATCTATGACATCTTCTTCGACTACTCGGTGCTGCTCTCGACCGATGCCTTCGTGCGGGAAGTCTCGGCCCGGCCGGAGTTCCAGCGGGCCATGAGCAGCGCGGAATATCACTACCTGCTCGGTGGATACCTCAAGGAGCGTGAGAAGGCGCTGGGGCTCTCCAAGCGCTCCGTGCTTTCCATGGCGCACGAGCTCGAGGTGCCGATCTACACCAGCTCGCCGGGCGACAGCTCGATCGGGATGAACGTCGCCGAGCAGGCGCTCTCGGGGAGCAAGCTGCGCTTCGACGTGAGTGCGGACGTGAATGAGACCGCGGCGATTGTGCTCGACGCCAAGCGAAGCGGCGGCAAGAGCGCGGCGTTCATTGTCGGCGGCGGGAGCCCGAAGAATTTCCTGCTGCAGACCGAGCCGCAGATCCAGGAGGTCCTGGGCATCGACGAGCGGGGACACGACTACTTCCTGCAGATGACGGATGCGCGGCCCGACACGGGTGGTCTCTCCGGTGCCACGCCGAACGAAGCGGTGAGCTGGGGCAAGATCGACCCCGACCAGCTGCCCGGGACCGTCGTCGTCTACATGGACAACTCGGTGGCGCTGCCGCTGCTGACCGCCTACGCCCTGGCGAAGCATCCACCGCGGCCGCTCCGGCGCCTCTTCGCCCGGCGCGAGGCGATGATGGATCGGCTCATCTCCGAGTACCGATCGGCGCTGGCTTTCCGCGACCGCCGCGCCGAAGAAGCCAAGGCCTAGGGCCGCAGCAGGAGACTAGCGGGCGCCCCGGTACATCAGCTCGATCAACTCGTCGTACATCGCCTCCGCCGCTGCCGGGTCGTCCGCCCGGATCGCCGCGGAGGCACAGTGCTTCAGGTGATTGCGCAGCAGTTCGCGACCGACGCCACGCAGCGCCTCCTGGACCGAGGTGATCTGGGTGATCACGTCGGTACAGTAGCGCTCCTCCTCGACCATCTTCTGCAGTCCGCGGATCTGCCCCTCGATGCGGCGCAGCCGGGTCTGCACTCCTGCCTTGATCTCGGGATCGACCGCCACGGCGTGGCGGTCGCCATCGGTGTGCGCGCAGGCGCAGTGGGCGTGAAGCGTCTCAGACATGAAGAGTGGCTCCTCCGGCGACCGCACGCGGCGCCGGGACAGGGGATGCGAAGCGCAGGCGCAGGCTGTTACTGACGACGCTGACGCTGCTGAAAGCCATGGCGGCGGCCGCGAGGCCGGGCGAGAGGCGCACGCCGATGAGCGGGTACAGCAGCCCGGCCGCCACCGGGATGCCGACGACATTGTAGGCGAAGGCCCAGAAGAGGTTCTGACGGATGATCCGCATGGTGGTCCGGCTCAGCTCGATGGCCGTGGCGATGCCACCGAGATCGCCGTGCATGAGGGTGATCTGGCCCGCCTCCATCGCGACATCAGTGCCGGTCCCCATTGCGATGCCGAGATCGGCGCGGGCGAGCGCGGGGGCGTCGTTGATGCCGTCCCCCGCCATGAGCACGATCTCTCCGGACTGCTGGAGACGACTGATCTCCCCAAGCTTCTGCTCTGGAAGAACCTCGGCGACCACCCGGTCGACTCCCACCGTACGGCCGACGGACTCGGCGGAGCGCCGCTGATCGCCGGTAAGCATGACGACCTCGAGGCCCATGGCCCGGAGACGTCCGATCGCAGCCCCGCTTCCCGGCTTGATGCGGTCCGCCACCGCGATGAGGCCCACCGCGCGACCATCCAGGGCCACGAAGGCGACGGTGGCGCCGCCGTCGGCGAGACGGTCGGCGTGGACCGCGAGCGAGCCCAGGGCAATCCCCAACTGATCAAGCAGCCGGCGATTGCCCACCGCCACCCGCCGTCCTTCGACCATGCCGGTGATTCCTTCACCCGGGCGCACGGCGAAATCCACCGCAGGGGGAATCTTCAGGTCATCCGCCTTGGCGGCGCTCACGATCGCGTTCGCGAGCGGATGCTCGCTGAGGTGCTCGAGCGCCGCCGCGAAGCGAAGGATGGTCCTGCGGTCCGGCGAAGCCTCCTGGAGTTCCGCGGACACGACGTCGACAACAACCGGCTTGCCCTCGGTGATGGTCCCGGTCTTGTCCAGCACCACGACTCCGACATCGCCGGCGCGCTGCAGTGCGGCACCGCCTTTGATCAGGACACCCAGTTCCGCGCCACGACCGGTGGCGACCATGACGGCGGTGGGGACGGCGAGGCCCATCGCGCAGGGGCAGGCGATCACGAGCACCGTCACGGCGTACATCAGGGCGTTCAGTCCGGCCGGTTCCGGTCCGAAATCGAACCAGAGCACGAAGGTCACGATCGCGAGCGAGAGCACGACCGGGACGAAAATGCTGGAGACCCGATCGGCGAGCTGCTGCACCGGGGCGCGCGTCGCCTGCGCCTCGCGCACCATACGGATGATGCGTGCCAGCACCGTGTCGCGTCCGACTCCGGTGGCGCGGATCCGCAAGGCGCCGGCCCCGTTCACGGTGGCGCCCACGACGCCTGCACCGAGACCCTTCGCCACGGGCAGTGGTTCCCCAGTCAGCATCGATTCGTCCACGGCGCTGGTCCCCTCGAGGACCTCACCGTCGATCGGAATGCGCTCACCAGGGCGCACCAGCACTTCGTCTCCCACGACGACCTCGGCAATCGGTACTTCGATGTCCTGATCGCCTCGCCGGACCCACGCTCGCGCCGGACGCAGCCCCATGAGCTTGCGAATGGCGCCCGAGGTGCGGCCCTTGGCGCGCGCCTCCAGCATGTTGCCCAGCAGAATGAAGCCGACGATCCAGATCACCGCTTCGAAATACACGTCGGCCGGTACGCCGCGGGAGAGGAACCACCCGCTCGCGAACGTCACGGTTGTGCTGCTGAGGAAGGCCGCACCCGTGCCGACGGCGATGAGGGTGTTCATGTCGGCGGAGTGATGCCGGAAGGCGGCCCATGCGCGGCTGTAGAAGTGCCGCCCGGCCCAGAACACCACCGGCAGCGTGAGCGCGAGGAGCGTCCAGCGGAGGGCCGCGCCGGGAAGCACCATCGGCAGCGCCATGGCGACCACACCGGCGACGGCCGTGACGGCGAACTTCCTGCGGAGCTCCGCCACTTCGGCGTCTCTCGCGGCATCCTGGGCGTCCAGCTCTTCCTCGACGCTGCGATCCGGCGCAGGGATCTCCGCCCCGTACCCGGTGGCACGAACCGTCTCGACCAGCTGTCCGGCGTTGATGCGCGCGGGATCGAATTCCACCGTGGCCGACGCGGTCATCAGGTTGACGTTCGCTGTGGCCACCCCGGGAGTCTGCTCGAGCACCCGCTGGACGCGGCCGCTGCACGCGGCACAGGTCATTCCACTGACCGTGAGCTCGATCCGCTCGGTTCCCTCACCGATCACCTCTGTTCCGTGTGTCATGACGTCCCTCTATGCGCGGACACGCAACTGGCCGTGTACCATCCCCATGCCGCACGCGAAGTCGTAGGTGCCCGGCGTCGAGGGCGTGAACTGGACAGTCGTGGTACTTCCGCTGGGAAGAAAGCGCCTGATCCCGAACGCGGAGAGGACGACCTCATCGGTGCAGCTTCCGCGATCCTGCCGGTTGAAATGCAGGCGAACCGGCTGGCCGGCGCGGACGTCCACGACCGAAGGGTCGTAGCCACCATTCACGGTCACCGTGACTTCCTGGGCGCCCGCCAACGAAACCGCCTGAACGGCGGCCCGCCGTGAGGCCACGAAGAAGTACCAGTAGATCCAGGCGATGCCGGCCGCACCGCCCGCGGTTACCACTATCTGGGCAAGAGTCATCGCTGCCACCTCATCCGGGTAGGACCGCCTCGACCTTGTATCCCGCCTTTTCAATGGCGGCCTTGGCCTCGTCGCCCGAACCCGCCTCAGGCACGCGCAACTCGGCACGCCCAATCCGGACCGAACGCACCTCGATGCCCGGGACCCCGGCGAGCGCCTGGCTCACGGCGTTCAGGCAGTGGTGGCAGCTCATTCCAGTGATCGTAAGTGTTATGTCTGTCATGGTTTGGCTCCAATCTCCCGCAGGGTGTCGTGATCAAGTCGACCAGAATCTAGTATAGGGTGGTGGGGTATGCAAGTAGGGGGAGGGGGTACCTCGTGAAATGGGTGACTGCCCGAGGGCACGGACCCTGCCTAGAGTAGGGCTATGCCAATGGGCGATGCGGACTTCCGACAACTGATCCCATTGCTTCACCCGCGGACGCGCATCCAGGACATGGATGAGCTGAAGGCGTGGTATGAGGCGGTGAACGACGCGCTCCGGCCGGAGATTCCGGCGGAGCTCTTCGCGCTGTGGATCTACGGGAGTGAGGGGGAGCCGATCCTCATCGAGCCGGAGGCGCTGGTCGAAGACAACCTCCAGGTGCCGCCGGCACATCCGATCGCCAATCAGCTCTTGCTCGATGAACTCGAGGACCGGATCCGCCGAGCGGGATACGGCTCGGTCCTCGTCTGTCCCGTGCGCTATGGGGGGCAGGACGTCGCGCTGCTGCTGCAGGCATCCTTCACGCCGCACGCCTACGGCATGCGCGCGCGGGCGCTGATCGAAGCGGCGGCGGATGTGATGGGACCGATGCTGGCGCGAGTGACCCGCGCTGGGGCACCCCCCGAGGATGTCCACCAGGCGCCCCACGCGCCCGCACCGGACGCAGCCGTCATGGATGGCACAAGCCGGGGCGAGGCGCGGGATCAGGAGCGGGAAGGGGAACTGTTCGAGGGCGTCGCCGATGCCATCGGTGGCGCGGGGACACCTCGTGATCTGATGCTCGCGCTGTCATTCGCGCTGCAACCGATCCTGCCTCACGATGCCTACGAGATCCTCATTCCCGACGGTTCCGGCGAGCACCACTACCGGCTGGCCCTCCACGGGCACGGCGCTCTGTGGGGCGATCCCGCGCTCTCGATTCCGACCTCGGTGCTCGATCCGGCCCGATTGCTCGGCACCCGCGAGGGCGTCATCGTGAGCGACGCATCGATCGCCGACGGGATCCCGATTCCGGAACTGGTGACGGTGCGGGGCCCCGAGCAGCCGCCGCGCTCGCTGATCGGCGTCCGACTGAAGGTGGTCGAGCGCCTGGCGGGATACCTGCTGCTGGGCAGCGCCGGTCCGGCGATGTACCAGGCCGAAGATCTCGCGCTGCTCGACCGGGTCGGCGCCCTGCTGGCGCCGCGCATCGACGGCATCGTGCTCGCGTGGCAGCACGGCATTCTGAAGGGTCAGCTGGACGTGCTCCGCCACATTCCGATGCGGCTCTCGAAGGTCGCGGAACTGCTGGCGACGACGCCGTTCCTCGGTGAGGGCACGAAGCTGTTCGTCGAACAGGCGGCGGCGCTGCTCCCGGTGACGGCGCTGGAATTCGCTGTCCGCCTGACGGACGAGCACCGCGTGGCCGTGGTGAAGCCTGGCTCGACGATGCCACTCGCGGATCTGCCGCAGGAGCCGATCGAAGGCACCGGAGTCGCGCAGGTGGTGCGGGGCGAGGTTCCGTTCCTGCTGACCACGCAGGGAGAGGGTCCGGACCCGATGGCGGTGCTGGTGGTCCCGCTCCGGACCGCGGGCCGCATCTTCGGTGCGATGGCAATGACGGCCAGGGGGCTGAGCGGTTTCTCGCGCACCGATATGGCGCTCGCCCAGCAGCTGGCGGACCTGGTGTCGCCGCATCTCGATCTGGCGCGGCGCGCGGGCGGTCAGCCCCCGCCATTCATTCCGGGCTGGAAGCGGCCGACGCTCAGACCCGAGAAGGAATCGGGCTCCGGGAACCGGGGTGGTCCGGCGGCGGAGTAACCTCCGACGCTCTCGCCCACCGGAAGAAGAGCACGCCGAAGGCGAACCAGACAGGCAGGTCTCCCACCAGCTTCATGATCAACCCCGCCACCTGCTGATCCTGCTGCGCCGTCAGCTTGTCGAAGATCCGCGGTGCCAGCTCGTACGTGGAATACAGCGGATACTCGGCAAAGGTCAGGAACGCGGACGGAATGATCGGCACGAGCGTGGCCGCGAAGAGGTAGGCCATCTTCATCGGCCGCCCCATGTGGCCGATGTCCGGGCCAGGCGCCAGCACCGGCCACCAGAGCACCATGCCGGCCAGGAACCAGCCCAGGTCGATGGCCAGGGCGCCTAACTGACTGTCCATGGCACCGTCAACCACGGCGGGCACATGGGTCACCAGCAGGATGGCGTTGAAGACCGTGAGCGCAACCAGCGGTCGCGCCGCGCCGCGGATCAGCGGCCCGCCCACCCCGTCGGCGAGGCCCCGCCTGACCGCCGACTCGGGGATGCCGAGCAGCAGGCAGGGCGGCGCCACCATGGAAAGCAGGATGTAAGTGATGGTGTGAAAGGTGGCGAGGTACCCCGCCCCGAGCGCGCCGACGGGCCAGTCGAGCGCGATCCAGATGCAGAGCAGTCCTCCCGCAAACCAGGCGATCGCGCTCGCAGGCGCGGGAGTGGGACGCCGGATCACGCCACGCCAGTACCCGTAGGCGAGCAGCCCGACGAACAGCCAGACGCCGGGGTAGGCCTTCCAGGCCCAGGTCCAGGGCTGACCGGTCGCGGAGCACCACCACTGCATCGTCAGCTGCCCTTCGTCAGGATCACCAGGTCGTGCGCCCAGTCGCTCTGCTTGATGCCGAAGGGATAGACGACGTGGGCCGAGTCGTCGCGAGTGAACGCCAGGACCATCGCGACGTGATCGACGTAGTACGTGCTGTCACCCGGCGTCGAGTCGATCGCGAAGGGGGGCAGCCGCATCTGCTGCAGGATCGCCGTGACCTCTTCCCGCTTGCCGACCAGCCCGATGAAGCGCTTGTCGAACTTGTCGAGCCAGGCGCGCACGACCTCGGGCGTATCCCGGGCGGGATCGGTCGTGACGAAGACGACCTTGAGGTGTTCGCCGACGGAAGGGTCGAGCGTCTTGAGCGCGGCCGAGATGTTGGCGAGGTGGACCGGGCAGACATCGGGGCAGTGGGTGTAGCCGAAGAAGAGCAGCGTGGCCTCCCCCTCGGTCTCCTTCTTGAAATCGAATGGCGTGCCGGCGGTGCTGTTCAGCACAAATGCCGGTTTCACGATGGGTGGCGTGACCTTCGGTCCCATCAGTCCCTCGAGGCTCACGGCCTTCGTCGGGGCCGGCTTGCAGCCGGCCGGGGCGAGCAGGGTCAGCAGCGCAACGGCGGCGAGGCGCACGCCGGGCACGAGTGAACGCATGATCAGGAACCTCTGGTCAGGATGACGAGATCCTTCGCCCAGTCGGCCTGCCGCACGCCGAACGGGTAGGCGACGTGGGCGAGGTTGTCGCGGGTGAATGCGAAGACCATCGCGGCGTGTCCCACGGTGTAGGTGCTGTCGGTCGGACCGGCCTCGCGCACGGCCTGCCCCACATGAGAGACCTTCGCGGCGTGCGCGAGCGCGAGCGAATCGCCGGTGAGCCCGATGAAGCGCGTGTCGAACTTGTCGAGCCAGGCGCGCATCACGGCCGGTGTGTCCCGCGCCGGATCGGTCGTCACGAAGACCACCTTCACCGCACCGTTCACTTCCGGCGAGAGCTTGCCGAGTGCCGCCGCGATGTTGGCGAGATGCACCGGACAGACATCGGGGCAGTGAGTATAGCCGAAGAAGAGCAGGGTGACGTAGCCCTCGGTGTCCTTCCGCAGGTCGAACGGCTTCCCCTCGGTGGTGGTGAGCACGAAATCGGGCTTGTCGAGCGGGGGATCGATCGACGCTCCGCTCAAGCCTTCCGGATTGAACACTCGCGGTGCGCCGGGCTTGCAGCCCGCGACGAGGGCCAGGACGACGATGAGGGCAGACAGGTGGCGCATCAGGGGTCTCGAATTCTCAGTAGCCCTTCGCCAGGATGGCGAGGTCCTTCGCCCAGTCATCGGCGCGCATCCCGGATGGATACGCGACATGTGCCAGGTTGTCCGTCGTGAAGGCGAGCACGACCACGGTGTGGTTGATCGTGTACTGCGCCCCATCGTCACTGACCGGCACCGGGGCCATGGGCTGGCCGATCCGGAGCTGGGTGAAGGCATAGGCGACCGACGCGCTGTCACCGGTGAGTCCGATGAACCGCGAGTCGAAGTGATCGAGCCACTTCCTCAGCGCCGTCGGCGTATCGCGCCGGGGATCCACCGTGACGAAGACCACCCGGATACGATCGGTGAGGGCCGGATCCATCCGGTGCATCGCGCTTGCGATGTTGGCCAGCTGCACCGGGCAGAGATCGGGGCAGCTGGTGTACCCGAAGAAGAGCAGCGTGAGGTATCCCTCGGTCTCGCGCTTGAGATCGAACGGCACGCCCTCGGTCGTCCGGAGCACGAGGTCCGGCTTGGCGAGCGGCGGCACGATCTGCGGCGCCGCGAGTCCCTCGGCGCTGAACTGCTTCGGTCGTGCCGGTCCGCATCCCAGCAGGGCTATCGCGGCGACGATCAGGCAGCGGATTTGCCGGGCGCGGTGCGGCATCGGGTCAGAGCTTCGGAGCCGGCAGGGCGACCAGCACCGCGGTGGCGGCGATCAGCAGGGCACCGATGCAGAGCTCGATGGTGGCCGAGCGGGTGATCTCCACGCTTCCCGACTCGGTGCCGAGCCGAGGCGTGACGCGACGCCAGTTCCAGGCGCCGAGGGCCATGGTGCCACCCAGCAGGAGGAGCTTCACGAGGAGGGTGCGACCGTAGGTGGTACCCCAGAGGTTCGCGAACTCCCCCACATAGGCGTACCCCATCAGGAGGCCGGCCCCCACCGCGAGGCCGGCGCCCGTCAGCGCGATCGGCGAGAATGCGGTAATGAGTCGGGCGACCGCGGCATGGTCGTGGCTCGACCCGGGTCGCCTCACCGCGCGAAGACCCGCGATGAGGATCGACAACAGCGTGCCGAGCCACACCCCACCGCCGATGAGGTGCAGGGCATGGAGTCCGACCCCCAGCGGCATGCCCCAGGGATGCTCGACCGCGTGTCCCGTGAGCGGGGAGGTACAGGCGACGGCGAGCGCCGCCGTGCCCAGGAGCTGGACCCCGGACGCCGAGCGCCGTGGCGCGAGCAGGGTGATGCAGATCCCGAGCAGAGCGGCGACGGCCTGCGCCAGCCAGCCGGTGCCCCACTTCGTCTGGAACAGGACCGACTTGGTGAAGTCCCAGGTGGTTGCCTCGATGGGATCGAGGAAGGAGCGGATCTGGCCATAGGCGCGCAGCAGATCGGCGGCGAGGAGCAGGAGGGCGGCGCCGATGGCAACGCGCCAGACGCGATCGAGCGCCCGCGCCGCGAGCGCGGCATCGTCGTCCTCGTCGCCGCGCCAGCGTGGCAGCAACGCGGCGAAGACGCAGGCGCCGATCAGCGCCAGCGTCGCGGCGTAGGCGAGTCCGCGACCGAGCGCGTAGAGGTCGATCGGCAGTGGTCCGGTGTCGTGATTCACGGAGCGGATGGCGGCGTCAATGGGTGGCCGTGGCCGGGAGCAGCGGCAGAATGAGTCGAGAAGGCTGCCGCGGCGAATGATGGATCGTGATCGTGCCCGCACGGGTGGACCGGGTGTCGAATTCCTGATCGCCGGTCTGCGGGTTCACCGAAAAATAGGGGACGAAGCTCGAGGAGACGACGATACGGATCCGGTGTCCGGGGAGGAACCGATTCGCGGTCAGGGTCCGGTCCAGCGTCAGCCGTACCACCTTCCCCCTCTGCGGAAGATGGCGCGCCGGTCCCCCATCCCGGTAGCTCGCGCGGAGCAGGCCGTTGCCGGGGCCCGCGAGGTTCCACGCCGTGCTGTCCGGCGCGACGTCGTAGAGCTGCATCCAGACGTCGAAGTCCGGGACGTCCGCGCTGACCGCCAGCTCTGCGACGACCGGGCCGACGATATCGACGCTCGAGTCGAGTGGAGCCGTCTCGAAGACCAGCGCATCACCACGGCCGACGAGGGTGCGATAATCATGCGCTCCCGCGATGCCCTTGAAGGGATCGGTGAGCGGGTGGGCCGGATCGGAGCGGAATCCGGTGCGATCTCCGCCCGCGCCAGCGGCACGGTGATCGAGCGAGCCGGGCGCGGTGGCGGAACCGGCGTGGTGGAGAAAGAGGGTGTCGGGCCGGACTTCGGCGGGCGGCCAGGTGGCGAACCAGTGCCACTGGTTCTCGCCCATCAGGAACACGCGGACCGGCAGGTCGAAGTCGGTGCTGGACTCGATGCCGGCGAGAAACCGATCCATCCAGTCGAGCACCATGTTCGCGTAAGCGATCGGGGCATCGCCGCCGAAATCGCGATCGCCGGCCCGGGTACGCTGGATCTCCTCGACGCCGTGGGTCCACGGACCGAGGATGAGGCGGGTACGATCCTGGCCTCCCGTCTCGACCAGGCGGTTGTAGTTGGTGGCTGCGCCGAGCGGCCCGTACGGCTCGTCGAACCATCCCGACAGATTGACCACCGCCGCAGACACGTCCTGGTAGTGACCGGCGAGTGCGGCCCAGCTCCACCAGGGATCGCGTGGCGGGTGGCGCATCCACTCGAAGTACCAGGGCGCGATCCCCTGCAGATCGGGGAGTGTCGCCAGCGGTCGATGGGCTTTCGCGCGGGCGAAGGCGCTGTCCTCCGTGCTCGGCGGCGCGTGACCGAGGCGAGTGCTGACGTCCGGGGCGATGTTGTACCAGGTCCAGTCGAGCCACGAGCCATCCCACACCCCGCCACCATACCAGAAGGTCTCGGGCGTCGCGTAGGTCATGGCGGGCACCATCGCGCGCAGGTGCGGCGGCTGCTCGAGCGCGGCGAGCCACTGCACCGCCGCCGGGTACGAGAGCCCGACGGTGCCGATCATCCCGTTCGACCAGGGCTGGACCGCCGCCCATTCGATGGTGTCGTAGCCGTCATCGCCCTCGTGGCGATAGGCGTCGAATTCCCCCTCTGAACCATAGCGGCCGCGCACATCCTCGAGCACCACCGCGTAACCGCGCGCGACGGCCTCGGCCGCGATGCCGGAATCGTCGGCGGCGGTCCGCCGGTTGTACGGGGTGCGATAGACGAGGGTCGGGAAGCGGCCAGGCTGCTCGGGGCGCCAGACGTCGGCCCGAAGCAGAACGCCGTCACGCATCGGAATGGTGACGGCGGTGTCGATGTGAACTGCCATTCGTGCCTGGGCGCCGAGTGGCGACGCCAGGGCCAGCGTCAGGAAGGACGCGGTGAAAAGCCGCACGTCAGGGTTTGGCGGCGGCGGTCGGGTCGTAGGTGAAGAAGTACATGCCGCGCACCGCGTGACCATCGCCGGAGGCCGTCCGCCACATGACCATGTACTTGCCAGGCTCGAGGGCGACGGGGACCGTTCCCGAAACGGAGAGCGTGTCGTCGGTGGCGGCGAGCTTCACCACCGCGACGGGGGTGTGATCGGCCTTCATGATCGAGGCGCCGGAGAGCGCGACCTCGGGCTTTTCGTTGAACCAGAGCCGCACGGTCTTCGGTGCGTCCTTGACCGTCGCATCCACGCCGGGCTCGGCCTTCACGAGGTGGGTATGCACCATCGCGGTAAGCGGCGCGAAGGCCAGCACGGCGCAGGCGCCGAGAATGAACTTCGGGTTTCGCATGACAATCTCTCCAGAGCGTTTGTATCGCGCCGCGGGGCGCGCGGACTGACCGATCTTGGGAGGGGAATTCTAACAGGTAAGGGCGGCGGATGCCCCGTGCGGGCTTGCCAGCGGGTCGTGCGTCCCTCCATGATTGGCGTTCGCCGACTACCGCACGCCTTCGAGGTCCCATGGCCCGCGTTCGTGGCTCCCGCTTCCTGCTTCCTCTTCTGCTCCTCGCCGCCGCCTGTAAGCAGAAGCCACCGATCGCGCAGGCGGGTAACATCGCCCTGCTCACTGCCTACGCCCATCCCTCCGCCGGCGATGCGGGGGCGGCGTACTTCACGCTCCGGAATTCCGGGACGCTCGCCGATACGCTGGTCTCGGCCACCGGTCCGGATTCCTCCACCGCCATGCTCATGGCGACGACCGGGGGCCGGATGACGATGGCGGCGGCCATGCCGATCAAACCGGGCGAGACCGTCGCCATGATTCCGGGCGCGATGCATGTGATGTTCAGCGGGCTGACGCACGAATACCTGATCGGCGATACCCTGCGACTGACCCTCCACTTTGCGCGGGCCGGCGATCTGAAGATCGCCGCGCCGGTGCTGCCGTACGGAGAGATTCCGGAATAGGGTGCCCTTTCGCGGGCCCTCGCTGCGATCGCGGAGGGCCCGGGGAGTTCGGGCTCCCCGAACCGTGGTTCCCAGGCCACAGCCCCGCCGCACCACCCCCGCATATCGGCCCTCTCCAAGGGCGATTTCGGCGCAATTCCGCCCGATCCCGATGGTCTGATCCCTGCTCAGGGAAGGCCGGCCGAGGGGGAATCCTTCCCCTCGGCAGCGACCGAGGGATTCGGACGCTTCGCTATTCCCGGGATGCGCACGGACGACGCACCGCAATGATGAAGATTTCTCGAGGAAGCTCGCTGCACGATCTCCACGGCGGCGTCGAGGCCGAGGGGAAGACGGGCTCCATCCTCGATACCACCCTCCGGGTGCACCGGCGCACGCCGCTCGAACGCCTCGGCACCGAGGCGCTGCGCTTCCTGCTGCACGAAGGGGAGTCGGCCGCGGTGGTGCTGCGGGTCGCACTCGATCGCCTCGAGCGTGATCCCTTTCAGGGCGGGGACTTTCACCCCGGCGATCTGCTGGTGGAGGTGCTGGGCCAGCGATCGGCGGTGTGGATCGCGGCGCCCGACCTCCGTGCGCGGGCCTATGCGCTGGCGGAGGATGCGGGCGAGATGGCCGATCTGCTGGAGCCGGAGGACCGGGTGATCGTGGAGCGCGCGATCCGGAACTTCAAGGCGCGCTGGCAGAACGGCGGCGTGGAGTACTAGCGCCGCCGTTCGTCAGGCGCTCACACCGCCACGGTCGGCGGCACCAACCGCCTCAGCAGGAACGCGAGGAAGAGCAGCAGCCCGAAGACGCAGACGACGACCGGTCCGGTCGGCAGGTCGTAGTGGAAGGAGATCGCGATCCCGCCCGCCGAGGCCAGGACCCCGGCGAACCAGGAGATGACGGCAAGGCCGTTGAGCCGCCGGGTGAACTGGAAGGCGATCGCGGCCGGCACGACGAGGAACGAGAAGACCAGCAGCACGCCGACGATCGGCACGGAGAACGTGATCACGATGCCGAACGAGAGGTAGAACCAGAAGTCCCACCACTTGAGACTCCACCCCTGCTTCTCCGCCTCCTCCGGCTCGAACGAGATCGTGAGGAACTTGCGGCGCAGGATGAAGTGGAAGAGCCCGACCGCGGCGTACACCGCCGCCAGCCGGCCGATCGCCGGCCATCCCACCCACAGCAGGCTCCCCACCAGGATGTCCTTGATCGCCTCGCCGCCGCGCGGCGACTTGTCCGCGACCAGCAGCCCGGCGGCGGAGGCGACGACGTACACGATGCCGATGATCGCCTCCTGCGGCACCTTCCCCTTGCCGTGGGACGACCGCGTCGCCGCGAACATCGCCGCGCCGATCGTGGTGAACCCCAGCGCATAGACGAAGGACATCGCCGAATCCGGCTCGGCCCCCATGAAGATCGCGACGGTCGAACCGAACGCCGCCACCTGCGCGAGCGAGAGGTCGACGAAGATCACCTCCCGCGCGAGGACGTGGAGGCCGAGATACGAATGCACCGCCACGATGACCATGCAGGCCACCACGGGCGCGAACCAGAGACTGTGGATGAGGGTGTCGAGCATCTAGTGCGTGCCTCCCGAGAACCCGGCGGCAAGGCCATTGACCCAGGCATTCATCAGGTCGAAGTAGGTCTCGACGCCCGGCGCGCCATGGGTGTTCTCCGGCACCACGACGGCCTTCGCGCCGGTCTTCTCGGCCACCTGCTGGATCTGGGAGTGGTCGAAGTAGTTGGACGCGAACAGCACCGGGATCTTCCGCTGCTTCATCAGGGCGATGATGTCCTCCACATGCCGCGGCGTCGGCGGGATGCCCGGCTTCGCCTCGATGTAGTCGGCGCAGGTGATGCCGTAGCGGTGGGTGAAGTAGGCCCACTCCTTGTGGTAGCAGGCCATCTCCTTCCCCTTGAATGCCTCGGCCGTCTTGAGCCAGCCACCGAGCTTGTCGGAGAGCGGCTTGCCCTGGTACTTCGTCGTGGCGAGGAAGCCGGCGAGCTTGTCGGTCTTGAGGAGATTGAAGGCGGTCGCCGGCGTCAGCGCGGCGACGAGGTCGGCGCCCATGGTGGCCTCGAGGATCCGCTTCTCGAAATCGGCCTCGCGCTGGGTGAAGTAGGCCGCATCGGCGGCGTCCACCCGGGTCAGCCCGGTGAGGATGTTGCGCGCGATGATGATCGCGTTCAGCGGATCGGTGTGGATGTGCGGATTGCCGTCGGCGTGGATGTCGCCCTCGGAGCGGTTGAGCGAGGTCGGCACCTCGAGCAGCGTGATGCCGGTGTAGGCGGTCACGTAGCCCGGGCCGCCCTCCGACACCTTCCGGTTGTTTGCGCGGTCGAGCAGCGCCGGTACCCAGAGCTCGAGGTCGAGCCCGGTGGTTACGAACAGGTCAGCATCACGCAGCACCGCCACGAAGCTCGGCTTCGGCTGCACGAAGTGGGGATCCTCGTCGCCCTGCGCGATCGAGGTGACGGTCCCGTGATCGCCCACGATCTCCCGCGCGATCGCGCCATACGTCGTCAGGCTGGTGACGACCTTCACTGGAGCCGCGGCGGGCTGTGGTCCTGTAGCCGCGAGCGCTGCGAGCATCATTGTCTGCAGAAACATCTTCATATCCTCAATGAGGTGTCCGCTGGCGGACTGGTGTACCCTCTCGGAACTCGGAACAACGCACTAGCACCAAGCACGAAGCACTACACACTGCCGTTCTAGTATGTCTCGTGCTTGTGCGGTCCCATCGCGAACACCACCTGCAGCAGCAGTCGGTCCTCGTTCCGGGTGAAGTCCTGATGGTGGTGCTGCCCCTCGAGCCGCAGGTAGACGAACTCGCTCTGCCACCAGCTGATCGTCGGCGAGACCTGCCACTCGGCCGTCCGCGTGCCGCGCGGGCTCTCGACGTAGTCGTAGCGGGTCCCGAAGCCCCAGCGCTGGCTGACTTGCCAGGTGAGGTCCGCGAACATGCCATACCGGGTCGTCACCCCGGCCGGCTCGTGACCGCGGAAGCGGTAGCCCTCGGCCCGCAGTGTCAGGTTCTGTCGCGTGCCCGAGTTCGACGGCCGCCAGGTGAGCCGCAGGTCCGCGCCGAGGACCCGGCCCCGCAGGGTATCGGCGTTGCCGCCGAGCGCGGTGAAGCCGATCTGGCCGTAGGTACTCCGCGAGAGCTGCCAGAAGTTCTGCACCCGGCCGAGCAGGGTGCCGTGACTCCCCCCGCCGTAGAGCGGGTCGCTCTCGGCCGTCGTGCCCTGGAGCCAGACTTCGTGGGTGCCGTGAAAGACCGAGATGGGGAGCGTGGTGTAGAGGGAGAGACCGGCGCCGGCGAGGCCGTCGGAGGCCAGGTACCGCTGGTACACGAGCGGATACTCCGATTCGGGCAGGGCGTGCAGGTGCCAGCGATTGAGGTCGCCCACCTGCTGGCGGATGAGGCCGAGGTCGGCGCGAATGCGGCCGGGGAGGCCGGTGTAGTAGAGGTAGCCCTCCTCGATGCCGACGCCCTCCTTGGAGAAGGTCATGATGACCTTCGCGTTCGAGTACGGATCGAGGGTGGACTGCAGCGCCACCTCGAACTCATGCGCGTCGCCGGAGAGATGATCGCCGTGGCGTGAACCAACGAGGCGGATGTCGCCGGTTGCGCTGATCTCCGGATTCATGGCGGAGCCGTTCCGCTGCTTGCCGATGAACTGGGTCGGCCCGCTCGGCACGGTGTCCTTCGGGGTACCGGCGGCAGTGGCCTCTCCGCTGGCGGCGGCCGCCGCGGCGCGGAGCGCCGCGAGATCGTCGGTGGCGCTGTCGGCGGGGGCGGCATTGGCCTGGGCCCCGCCGCAGCGTGCGGCGATGAGCTGCTCCAGCCGCTGGTTGAGCCGGGCGAGTGCGGCGGAGACGGAATCACTCCCCGCCGGGATCGCGATCGCGGGGCCGCCGGGGCAGCCACCCTGTTCGAGACTGTCGAGCCGCGCCGCGAAGCGCGCGAGCGTGCTTCGAAGGCTGTCCCCCGGGACGGGCTGCTGGGCCCGGGCCGGCGTGGCGGTGAGCAGCGCGCCACAGGCGAGCAGCACACCGGGTACGGTGAGATATCGCATGAGACTCCTGACGTCCGTGTGACCCCCGCGGGAAGGCGGGGACCTGCCTGACAAGAGAGCTTAGGTCTGCTTCAGGTCAGACGACGGGTGGAGCTCGGGATGGCGGGAGAAGTGAGGCGTCCCGGGTGGGCGCCAGCGAAGCGGGCTCCGAGATCCGGGGCGCGACGTCCGGCTGGGTCGCGAGCGCCGGGTGCCCGGAGGAGGTGACGCCGCCCTCGAGCAGGCCGGCATGATCGAGGATGCAGAGCTGGGTGTGGGGCCCCTGCGCCCCTTCCGGTGCCGCGGTGCTCTCGGTCCGGGCCAGCGGCCGCGCGTGGAAGACGATCGCGTCGAACAGCGGCAGCCCGAGCCCCGCGCCCATGAGGGCGAGGAGCAGCAGCAGGGCCTGAAGCCGGTGTCCACCGGAGCGACGCATGGGGCTCAAACTACTGCCCCGGGCCACCGGGCCGGAAGCCCCGGGGCCCGAGCCCTGCTTGACGCCCCGCCCATCCCGAGGCACCTTCTGCCGCTCGCCTGCCAACTGGTGCCCCACATGTCCCTGCCGATGCCGACTCGACTCGCCCTGCTCGCACTCATCGGCGTGGCCGCCTGTTCCGGCGGCGACAACACCGGCCCCGACCGGCTCTCCATGAACGGCAACTGGTTCCAGAGCGGCGACCTGAAGGACTCGGTGAGCGGGGACTCCCACATCCACGTGGGCTCGTTCACCCTGGTCCAGTCCGGCGACAGCTTCGGGGGCACTGGCGAGCAGAGCGGATTCTGCAGCACCACCGCCGCCGGCACCTATACCGGGCCGCTCGCCGACCCGGCGCCATTCGACGTGGTGGGTGGGCAACTCGTGGGTCGCGAGGTGAGCTTCTACCGCGACATCTGCGACTACCAGGGCCACTTCGTCGATGGCCGCAGCGACGAGATCTTCGGCACGGCGACCTGCCACTACACCCGCAACAACATGGCCTACACCTTCACCGGTCAGTGGCAGGCGCGGAAGCGGTAGGCGAAGCGGCGAGGTGATCGGCAGGACGCGGGGCGGGCCGGGTGGCTCGCCCTTTCTTCTTGGGGTCGCCCGTCAGGCGGGACTCGCGACTTCGACGGCGCCGGCGTCCACCGGTTGGGAGGTACGGGCCCGCTCCGCCTCGGGCCACAGGCTGTACCGGTGGGAGATGCGCGGGGCGGGAAGCTCGAGCGGATGACCGCCGTGCTCCGGGTGCCAGCCTGCATCGACCGCGGTCGCGAGCGCCTCGACGACCCGCGCATCAAAGCGCACGCCGGCGGACTCGCGGAGGTAACCGATGGCCCGCGCCGGGTGCCACGCCGCGCGGTAGGGGCGCTCGGAGGTCAAGGCATCGTAGACGTCCGCGACGGTCATGATGCGAACGAGGAGCGGGATCTGGTCGCCCGCGAGCCGGTGAGGATATCCGGAGCCGTCAAGCAATTCATGGTGGTGCAGCACGAGCGGGAGCACATCGCGGAACGCCGCGATCGGCGCGAGAATCTTGGCCCCGATCTCGGGATGGCGCTTGATGATCTCGTATTCTTCCGGTTCGAGCTTCCCGGGCTTGTCCAGCAGCGCTCCAGGGACACCGACCTTGCCGACGTCGTGCAGCAGTCCGCCGCGGTGGAGCAGGTCGAGGTCGCTGGCCGGCAGCGCGAGCTGGCGACCGATCTCCAGCGCCCCGAGGGTGACCCGCTCCGAATGACCCGCCGTCCACGGGGAGACCGCGTCGATGGCGCGGGCGAGCGCGGTGAGTGCTCCCCAGTTGAGCGCCTCCAGCTGGTCGACGAGCTGCGTGTTCACGAGCGCGACGCCGATCGGATCCGCGTAGCGGCGCGCCCGCTCCAGCGTCGCCTGGCTTCCCGACCCTCCCGGCGCACTCTCCAGCACCAGCGCTCCGCTCAGCACCCCCTTCCGCAGGATTGGCAGCACGATCAGGTCACAGGAGAGTTCCTGACCGCCGCGGATGAAGTAGCTCCGCCCCTTCGTGCCACGGTGCGCCACAAACCCCGCGGTATTCGCCAGCAGTTCGTCCAGCTCCCACTGTTCCGGCCGTACCTCGGCCGGGACGTCGCCGGTCGCGTGGCCACGCGCGTCGATGGTCCGCCAGACGGCGGGCTCGCCTGACACGGCGAGCGCGGCGGAGAGATTGCCGGGGCCGAGCAGGGTAGCGCTCCGCGCGAAGAGCGTGGTGAGCACGGTCTCGGGCCCTTCCGCTTCCAGCGCGGCCCGCCCCCCCTCCTGCAGCGCCTGCCGGGTGCCGAACTGCCGCTGCAGCTCACTGGCCATCGTGTTGAACGAGGTCGCGAGCGACTCGAACTCGTCGCCGCTCGTCACCTCCACCGGCTCGGCGAAGTTCCCCTCGGCGAGGCGCCGCGTGCCGGCGCCGAGCGCCTCGAGCGGCGTCATCGTGCGCCGGAGCAGGATGTGGCTCAGCGTGAACACCAGGGCGAGCGAGAGCAGCAGGCCGAGCACGAAGGTCCTGAGCAGGGTGCGGAGCGGGGCAAACACCTGATCGACCGGGCGGCTCAGCATGATGGTCCAGGACGGCGCACCGTACATCCGCCCCAGGAAGATCATCCACCGGCCCGCGAGATAGTTCGTTTCGCCGCGGCGCCAGGAGACGGCGCTGCCATCATCGGGCTGGCCGACGACGGCGAGCGCGGCGGCGTCCGGGCATGAGATCGCGACGCCGTCGGCAGTGGCCAGGCACATCAGCGTCCCGGGCGGTGCCGGACTGCGGCCCTGATCGCTTCCCCAGACGGAACTCCCGTTGATCTCGCCCCAGAGCCGCTCGTCCGGCTTCCCGTCCAGCGCATGCACCATGTAGATGCGCGGTCCCAGTGAATCCCGCGCGACCACGAGCGCCATTCCCCCTTCGCGGAGCTGACGTTCCCCCGTCGCCGGCAGCGGCGGGAACGAGGCGACGTCGCCAGTGAGCGGCGTGGCGGATCCATCCGCGTGCTGCAGCACCAGCGCCTGGAAGCGGGAGGCATAGATCGCGGCGGAGGAGAGCGTGGGCGACTCGGCGTAGTACTGGCCGGCGCTCAGCAGGGTGGCCGTCCGCTCGAGGCTCGCCGCGAGCGAGGCGAAACGATCGAGCAGCAGCATCCCGGCCGTCTTGCTCTGGGAGCGGAGCTCCTGGGTCGCGTCGTGCTCGAGTTCGTCGGCGACGAAGCGATAGCCGAGGATGGAGAGGCCGGCGACCGGCACCACCGCACAGAGCAGGAAGAGCGCGAGGATCCGCCGGGCGACGCGTGTGCGGAGGAAGGACGCCGACCAGGGGGAGGCCATGCTCAGAACTTCGAGGCTACGCCGAGGAAGCCGCCGTCGTTGGCCCGAACGATGTCATCGCCGCCAGGACCGCTGAATGGCGGTGTCGAGGCGCCGTCGGGCCCCATGCTGAACAGATCGAAGGTGGAGTTGACCGGAACCAGGAAGCGATCGCGGCGCGCGCCGGCGGGGACGCCGTGGCCGGTGGTAGGGAACGGGTTGTAGACGTAGGCGTTGCCCCACGGGTCCATCATCCCCGCGCGGCCGACGCCCGCGAGACTGGCCGGTAGCGGCTGCCCCTGGGTCTCGATCGCCATGAGATCGGTCTGGACCGCGCGGAGGTCGCCGATGGCGCGGGCGGTCCGCGCCTGTTCAAGGACCTGGTGGAGCTTGGGAATGCCGAACGCCGCGAGAAGCCCAATGATCGCCATGACGGCGAGCATCTCGATGAGGGTGAAGCCCAAGCGGCTGCGGCCCGTCCGTCGGCCGGTGCAGGAGTGCATGTCTACTCTTTTTGCAAGACGGATGCCCGGTGTAACATCATTTGCAGCAACGTCTTAAGAAATCTCGTCTCGACGTGATGATTGCCAGACTCAAATTCATTCTCCGGATGCAATTATCGGTCGGGATACGGAGATGAATGAGTGGAGGAGGGCGATGGACGGGGAGGGCGCGGGTGACGAGGAGCGGTCCGGCGGCTTAGGCGATCTGTCCCTCCATCGCCGCCGACGGGCGGATGATGTCCATGCTCGGCGAAGGCTTCCGAAGCGGCCCTTCGACCGGGAGGATGAACCAGAAGGTGGCCCCCATCCCGTACACCGACTCGCAGCCGATCGTCCCGCCGTGCATCTCCACGAACCGCCGCGACAGCGCCAGCCCGAGCCCCGTTCCCTGCTGCTGCCGGCTCGCGGAGGGGTCCACCTGGCTGAATTCGTGGAACAGCTTGGGCATGTCCTCCTGCTTGATGCCCATGCCGGTGTCGCGCACCGAGACCCAGATCACATCCCGCGACACGAACCGCTGCACGTCGGTCGCCCGCTCGGCGGGGACCGGAACGGGGGCGCGCGTGGTGACCGCGGAGACGGTGACGAGCCCGTTCTCGGGCGTGAACTTCGAGGCGTTAGAGAGCAGGTTGTAGAGGATCTGCCGGATGCGGACGCCGTCCGCGAGCACCGGCAGCGCTTCGTCGCCGATCTCGAGCTTCATCTGCTGCTGCTTGGCGGTCCGCACCGAGGCGGTGTCGGTGACGGCGCCGAGAATCATCTCGCGGAGATCGGTGCTCTGCAGGGTGAGCGTCATCCGGCCCGCCTCGATCTTGGCGAG
>JBGASX010000120.1:0-8853 GCA_044229445.1 Gemmatimonadales bacterium
ACTGACCATGGGCTTCGCCGGAACGCTGGCGCGCCGCTTCCTCCACTCCAAGCTGACGCCACTGCTGATCATCGCATCGCTGGCGGTCGGGCTGATCGGCATTCTTGCCACGCCGCGGGAGGAGGAACCGCAGATCTCGGTGCCGATGATCGACGTCATCGCGGCGCTGCCCGGCGCGACGCCGGCCGAGGTCGAGAACCTGATCACCCGTCCGATCGAGCAGCGGATGTGGGAGATTCCCGCCGTCGAACACGTGTACGCGATGGCGGGGGAAGGCTTCACGCTGGTCACCGTCCGCTTCAAGGTGGGCGAGGACCAGGAACGCAGCGTGACACGGGTGCATGCCAAGCTCTTCGCGGCGATGGACAAGATGCCGCCTGGGGCGCTGCCGCCGCTCGTGAAGCCGCACTCCATCGATGATGTCCCGATCCTCACCCTGACGCTCGCCTCCACGCGCTACGGGTCGAACGAGCTGCGCCAGCTCGCGACCCAGCTCGAGGATGAGATTCGCACGGTCACGGACGTCGCCGAGACGTCGGTCATCGGCGGGCAGCCGAAGCAGATCCGGGTCGACCTCGATGCCGCGCGGCTCGCGGCCGCGGGCGTCACGCCGGGTGAGGTGGCGATGGCGCTCAAGGGAGCCAATGCGCGCCTCGAGGCGGGGGAGTTCGCGAGCGGCGGCTCCCTGTACCGGGTGCAGATCGGCGCGGCGCTCAGGAGCGCGGCGGAGGTGTCCGGCGTCGTGGTGAGTTCGCGCCGGGGCGCGCCGGTGTACCTGCGGAATGTGGCGCAGGTGCGGGAGGAATTCGGCGAGCGCACCGACTACGTCACTCACGCGACGCGTGATTCGGGCTCCGCGAGCGCGGTCACCATCGCGATCGCCAAGCGGAAGGGGGCCAACGCGACCGACGTTTCGCGCCAGGTGCTGGAGCGGGTGGCACAGGCGCGCACCCGGCTGCTGCCGGCCGGCGTCACGATGACCGAGACCCGCAACTACGGCGAGACCGCGCGCGACAAGGCGAGCGAGCTGATCCTCCACCTCGCCATTGCGACACTCTCGGTCACGGTCCTGATCTGGCTCTTCCTCGGCTGGCGCGAGGCCCTCGTCGTGCTCGTCGCCGTGCCGGTCACACTCGCGCTCACGCTGTTCAGCTACTACGCGCTGGGCTACACGCTCAACCGGATCACGCTGTTCGCGCTGATCTTCTCGATCGGCATCCTCGTCGACGACGCGATCGTGGTGGTGGAGAACATCTACCGGCACATCGCGATGGGTGGCAAGGATCCCGCGGAGGCGGCGATCGACGGGGTGGACGAGGTGGGCAATCCGACGATCCTCGCGACCTTCACCGTGATCGCGGCCATCCTGCCGATGGCCTTCGTGCGCGGGCTCATGGGTCCGTACATGCGGCCTATCCCGGTCGGTGCCAGTGTGGCGATGCTGGCGAGTCTCGCGGTGGCGTTCATCGTGACGCCGTATCTCGCCTACCGGCTGCTCAAGGGGCATGTCCACGCGGCGCCAGCCCCGACCGCCCGGGTCGGCGTCGGGGATCCGGAACAAGTGCCCCAGCCGTCTCGCGGCGCGTTCTACCGGCGGCTCATGTCGGGCCTGATGGACCACGCGCCGCGACGGGCCTTCTTCTACGCAGGCGTCGTGGTGCTGCTCTTCCTCTCGATGGGGCTGGTACTGCTCCGCGTGGTGCAGGTGAAGATGCTCCCCTTCGACAACAAGTCGGAGTTCCAGGTCATCCTCGATCCGCCGGAAGGCACGACCCTCGAGAGCAGCGCCGCGCTTGGCGCCGAGGTGGCCGCCTATCTGCGCACCGTGCCGGAAGTGCGGAGCACGGAGGTGTACGCGGGGACCGCGGCGCCGTTCAACTTCAACGGACTGGTGCGGCACTACTTCATGCGGAGCGGCGCCAACGTCGCCGACGTGCAGGTCAACCTCGTCGCCAAGGATGATCGCTCGCGGCAGAGTCACGCGATCGCAGTGGCGGTACGGCCGGCGATCGACTCGATTGCCGCGCGATATCACGCCAGCGCCAAGATCGCCGAGATTCCGCCTGGTCCCCCGGTGCTCTCGACATTGGTGGCGGAGATCTATGCCGGCAGCGACAGCGTGCGGCTCGAAACGGCGGCGCGGGTGAAGCGGGTCTTCGAGCAGACACCGGGTGTGGTGGATGTCGACTGGACCGTGGAAGCACCGGAGCAGCGGCTCAGCTTCCATGTGGACCGGCCACGCGCGGCGGCCGCCGGGGCGAGTGTCGAGCAGATCGTCCAGACCGTGTACCTCGCGCAATCGGGGACGTCGGTTGGGCTGACCGCATCGGCGACTGCGCGGGAGGGGGAAGCCATCGTACCGCGGCTGCCGCTCGCCGGTCGGTCGAGCGCCGAGGCGCTGCTCGCGCTGCCGATCCCGACGATGCTGGGTCCCCAGCCGCTGGGGCGGTTCGTGACGGTCGATTCGACGCTTCGCGATCCGGCGCGGTATCGGCGGGACCTGCGACCCGTGATCTACGTGACCGGCGATGTGGCCGGCACGATCGAGAGTCCGGTCTACGCCATCCTTGCGATGAATCAGGCGCTCGACACGATCCGGGTCCGGGGTGCCGAGATCCATCGCTACAACGCGGCGCAGCCCGATCGGCTGGACGAGACCGCCATCAAGTGGGACGGCGAGTGGCAGATCACGATCGAGGTCTTCCGCGATCTCGGGCTCGCCTTCGCGGCGGTGCTGCTGCTGATCTACGTGCTGGTGGTGTGGTGGTTCGAGTCGTTCACGATTCCGCTGGTGATCATGGCGCCGATCCCGCTTACGCTGGTGGGCATCCTGCCCGGGCACGCGCTCACCGGCGCCTTCTTCACCGCAACGAGCATGATCGGCATGATCGCGCTCGCTGGCATCATCGTCCGGAATTCGATTCTGCTGGTCGACTTCATCCAGCTCGCCGAGAAGCGGGGGGCCGTGCTCAGGGATGCGGTGATCGAGGCGGGGGCGGTGCGGTTCCGGCCGATCGCGCTGACCGCAGCCGCGGTGGTGGTCGGTGGGCTGGTCATGGTACTGGACCCGATCTTCCAGGGGCTCGCCGTCGCCCTGATGAGCGGAGCGATCGTCGCGACGCTCCTGACCATGGTGGTAGTACCGATGCTGTACTGGGAGCTGATGCGGCGTCGAGGGAAGGCCTGAAACGCAACGGACCTGCGAGGAGAGATCACCATGTGCAACGAGATCATCATCCGGCGCTTCGCCGGGACGTTCATTCTGCTGTCGCTCGCGCTGGGCTGGTGGGTCAGTCCCTACTGGTTCCTCTTCACCGCCTTCGTGGGCGTGAATCTGATCCAGTCGTCGATCACCGGCTTCTGCCCGCTGGAGCGGGTCCTGGGACACTTTGGCGTGTTCGGGTGCCGGCCAAAGGGCAGCCCGAACGGTGTGTGAGCCAGATCACGACTTAACAATTCGTTAGGTCGCACCATCTGCCGGGTGGAAGCTGGCCGCAGGTAACACCCCCACAAGGAGCACCCGGTATGTCGAATCCCCCCATCAGGCTCGGCGTCACCCTGCTTGCCGCGCTGAGCCTCGGTCTTGGTGCCTGTTCCGACAGCAGCGCCCCTTCGACCAACCTGAATGCCCTCTCGGTCGGGCAGGCGCAGAGCCTCGGTGCGGACGTCGCCCAGGACATGGATGACCTGGCCGAATTCTCCAGCTTCAACGGCGCGACCGGCTTCGACTTCGCCGTCTCCCCGACCGGGGCCCGGATCAACACCCCGCCGCCGATCTGCGCCACGATCACGCCGCAGCCGCCGGTCAACAGCGACGGTGACATGGTGCCGGACTCCGTCCGCTTCGCCTACAACGACTGCGTGATCACCCGCGCCAACGGTGTGCTGATCGACTCGCTGGGCGGCACTATCGACTTCCTCGATCCGCTGCCGAACCAGACCAGCATCGGCGTCAAGCACATCTTCACCGACTTCCGTCGCAGCCACACCAACACCGCGATCCCGGCCCGCAGCTTCAGCGCGGTCCATAACGGCATCCGGCAGTGGGGGGCGAGCGCCGACACGCTGGGCCACACGATCACCAACTTCGTCACGGTGCGGACCTTCGCCGGCGGCCGTACGCACACGCACACGAAGGACTGGGTGAGCAAGTTCACCGCGACGACGCCCGGCTCGATCGGCCTCGGATTGCCATTGCCCGCCGGCTCGTGGACGCTCGACGGCACCGGGAGCTGGACCGATGGCAACCGGACCTGGACGGAAACGATCGCGACCTCGACGCCGCTGCTCTATGACCCGACCTGCTCCGTGTCGCCGCGCTTCACGGCCGGTCGCCTCGACCTGGTCATGACCCGGAACACGGAGGTCACGAACATCCAGATCGATTTCACCGGCTGCGGCCAGGTGCTCATCACCCGCACGGTGGGTGGGACGGTCTGACGTCGGAGCACGGGTAGCGCATCCTCTCGCAAGTCAGGGGCGACCAGACGGTCGCCCCTGATGCGTTCCTGACCCATGACCGACCGCGGCTGCCTCTAGGACTCCTGACTCGCCTCGGCAACCTTCTCCAGCATCCCCCCATTCTCCTCGATCCAGCGGCAGAGCCCCGCCAGTGGTTCGTTGAGACTCCTGCCCAGCGGGGTGAGGGCGTATTCCACTCTGGGCGGGATGACCGGGAAGACGGTGCGCTCGACCAGACCGTGCCGCTCGAGCGCGCGCAGGCACTGCGTCAGCATCTTCTGGGAGACGCCCTCGAGTTCCCGCTGCAGTTCGCCGAATCGCTTGGTCCCACGGGCCAGCGAGTGCACCACGGGGATCGTCCACTTGTCGGCGAGGAGCGTGAGGAGCTGACTGCTGCCGCGAAACCTGGTGAAGGCGTCGGGCGGTTGCGTGGCGGCACTCATGGTTACCTGCAGGTGGGTATGGCACTCATGGGTATCTACTTGCTGCCTGACTCGTGAATGGTCTAGTCTGGATGCGCCGTTGTCCAGACCTGTTCATCAGACCCAGCCGGAGCATTCATGAGTGCAACCTTGAACAATTCCCGTTCGCAGCCCAGACGCATCCTCATGGTGGTGGCGAACCCCGCCATTTCGACGACGCTCGGCTGGCCCGTGGGCTTCTGGGCCTCGGAGTTCACCCATCCCTGGCTCGCCTTTACCGAGACGGGGTACACGGTGGAGGTGGCCAGTCCGAACGGCGGGGCAGTCGTCCCGGACGCCCTGAGCGACCCGCGCGACCCCAGCGGCTACTCCGCCCAGGACCTCATCAGCATGGGATTCCTCAGTACGCCGGCGCTCGCGACCATCCTCGAACGCACCAGGCCGGTCGCCGAATGCCGCGCCGCCGATTACGATGCCATCGTGGTGGCCGGTGGCCAGTCGCCGATGTTCACCTTTCCGGCCGCGACTGCTCTCCACGCGCTGCTGGCGGAGTTTCACGCGGCGGAGAAGGTGACGGCCGCGCTCTGCCACGGCGTCGCCGCACTGCTGTATGTGAAGGGGCCGGACGGAGGCCCGCTCATCAAGGGCCGGACCATCACCGGGTTCGCGAACAGTGAGGAGGACATCGCGGACACCATGGTCGGGAAGAAGGTGATGCCCTTCCGCATCGAGGATGAGGCACGGAAGCTCGGAGCCAACTTCATCGCGGCGCCTGCCTGGCGGGAGTTCGCCTTCCGCGACGGCCGACTGGTAACGGGGCAGCAGCAATACTCCGGTGGCGCCGTCGCCCGCCTGGTGATCGAGGCCCTGGGACAGTGAACTGAAGCGCCGCGGACGGCCGACTCGGCCGCCGCACCAACGCAGGAGGGAGTGTCGTGAACATCGCGATCATCGGAGCTGGCTCGGTCGGCGGGAATCTGGCGCGCGGCTGGGCGAGGAAGGGACACAGCATCGTCTTCGGGGCGCGGGACCCGAAGAGCACCAAGCTTGCCGCGGTGCTCGCCGAAGTCGCCGGCGCGAGGGCGACCACGATGGCCGAAGCGGTCGCCGGTGCCGAGGTGGTGGTGCTGGCCACACCGTGGGAGGGAACGACCACGCTGGTCTCGGGGCTCGACCTCGGCGACCGGGTGGTGATCGACGCCACCAACCCGATCGGACCGGATCTTTCCGGGCTCACGGTCGGCGGCAGCACCTCGGGCGGGGAGGAAGTGGCCCGAGCGGCGCGATCGACCCGGGTGGTGAAGTGCTTCAATACGACCGGCGCCAACAACTACCTCAACCCTGTCTATCCCGGCGGTGCCGCGACGATGCTCTACTGCGGCGACGATCCGGGCGCCAAGACGACCGTGCGTCGCCTCGGGGAGGACCTTGGGTTCGCGATGGTGGACGCCGGCCCGCTCTCCCGGGCTCGGCTGCTCGAGCCGGCCGCACTGCTGTGGATCTCACTCGCCTATCCGCAGGGCATGGGTCGGGAAATCGCCTGGAGACTCGAGCGGCGATAGGCGGGATGCCCTGCACCGGGTCCCGGGTTTGCGCTGAGAGGGGGGCGGGCCAAGAGCCCGCCCCTCTACTATATTCCCGCCCGTCCAAGGCTGTCCCCCGTGACCCCTGATTGGGAGTGTGCATGCGATTCCTGGCCAAGTCGGCCCTGTTCGCCGTATCCGCTGTGGTGCTGGGCTGCGGCCAGCAGGCAGGCGGCGCCGGTAACACCAAGGTGGTTACCTCCGACGATAGCGTGAGCTACATCCTCGGTTACAAGATGGGCGAGAACCTCAAGCAGCAGTCGGTGCCGGTGAAGCCCGATCTGATCTTCCGTGGCCTCAAGGAAGGCATGGCCGGCACGGCGGCGATGTACAACGATTCGGTGATGCAGTCCACCATGATGGCCTTCCAGGTCCGCATGATGGGCATCCAGCGGCAGAAGGATTCGGCGGCCGGGCTGGAGAACAAGAAGGCTGGCGAGACCTTCCTCGCCGAGAACAAGGGCAAGGACGGCGTGAAGACCACTCCGAGCGGACTGCAGTACAAGGTCGTCAAGGAAGGCACCGGCCCCCGGCCAAGCAAGACCAGCCAGGTGACGGTGCACTACAAGGGCACGCTGCTCGACGGCAAGGAGTTCGACAGCTCCTACAAGCGCGGCCAGCCGGCCACCTTCCCGCTCAATCAGGTGATCCCGGGCTGGACCGAGGGCGTGGGGATGATGAACGTCGGCTCGAAGTACGAGTTCTGGATCCCGAGCGACCTGGCCTACGGCCCGCAGGGCTCGCCGCCGACCATTCCGCCGAATGCGACGCTGCACTTCGAGGTGGAGCTGATCAGCTTCAAGTAGGGCAGTGCTTGGTGGTTAGTGCCTAGTGCGGTGGCGGAGGGAAGGGCTCCTTCCGCTCACCACGCACTGGGCACTAAGCACGTTCGCACTGTTGCATCGCCTGGGGGACCCCGGACTACTGGACTCTCACCCGCTCGATCCGGCGCGTCCGGCTCGGGGCGTTGTAGATCACGAGCTCGATGATGCCATGGTGGCCGGCACTCCGGATCGCCGACTGGAGCGCCGCGGGCGTCATGACCATCTGGCCCTCGACCGAGACGATCAGGTCGGGACCGCCGTTGTCAGGCGCGGCGATCTGATCGGCGCACGGCCCCGACGGATCGACGTCGGTGACCACCAGGCCGCGCACCCCTCCCTCTTCACCTTTCTGTACTGTGATGCCGAGGTCCGCAATGCTGGCGCGGCCGGCATTGTCTTCCTCCGGCTCCGCCGATGCCCGCTCGGCGACGGGGATCGCCGCGGTGGGTGCCTCCTGCAGCCGGACGTTCAGTGTCCGGTGCACGCCGCCCTTCCGCGCCACTTCAACGGTCACTTCCGAGCCCGGCTTCCGGAAGGCGATCGACTGCTGCACCTGGCCGACATAATCGACCGGCTTGCCATCGATGGCGATGATGACGTCGCCCTGTTCCAGCCCCGCCTTGCGCGCGGGGGAGTCGGCCTCGCCGAGATCTTCGACGACCACACCGCGTACCTCCTTGAGCCCCACATATGCCGCGTCGGTCTCGGAAGCATCCTTCACGCGGATGCCGAGCGCGGAGCGATGCACATGGCCGCCGCTGGCGAGCTGCTCCATGACCTGGTGCACGAGATTCACAGGGATGGCGAAGCCGTAGCCGGTGTAGTAGCCGGTCTCGCTCGCGATGGCGCTGTTGATGCCGATGACCTCGCCCTTCACGTTGACCAGCGGTCCGCCGGAGTTGCCGGGATTGATGGCGGCGTCGGTCTGGATGAAGTCTTCGAAGGTGTTGAGCCCGACGTCCGCCCGGCTCTTGGCGCTGACCACGCCGGCCGTCACCGTGTGCTCCAGCCCGAACGGCGAGCCCACCGCGACCACCCAGTCGCCCGGCTGCAGTGAGTCGCTGCTGCCGATCTTGGCGGCGGTCAGCCCGCTCGCCTCGATCTTGACGACCGCCAGGTCGGTCTCGGGGTCGGTGCCCATGATCGTCGCGGGCAGTTCGCGCCCGTCGGAGAGCTTGACCTTGATCTCGTCGGCGCCCTCCACCACGTGGTTGTTCGTCAGGATCTTTCCGTCCTCGCTTACGATGACGCCCGAACCCTCGCCGTGGGCCTTGGGGGCCTGCGGGGCGCGCTGCGGGTGAGGGGCCTTCTGCCCGCGGGGCGAGGGGGCTCCGTCGGGCGCCATCCCGCCGAAGAACTTCTTGAGCTCCTCGGGGATCTGTCCGCCGCCCATGCCCATCATCGCCGGGGCTTCGGCCTGCTTGGACACCATGATGCTCACGACGCTGGGATCGATCTTCGCGGCGGCGCCGCGGAACGCCGTCGACAGCGAGGTCGCGACATCGAGCGCGGCCTGCGGGGCGCCTTTCGCGCCGCCGTCGGCTTCACCCGCTCCCGCCAGGC
>JBGASX010000121.1:0-8776 GCA_044229445.1 Gemmatimonadales bacterium
GGGACGACGGTGCAGGGGATCCCGTACAGGGCGCAGGCATCCATCTCCTCGGAGCCGCGGCCGAAGACGAAGGGATCGCCCCCCTTGAGGCGGACGACGCTCCGCCCCGCCAGCGCATGCTCGACGATGAGGGCGTTGATCCGCTCCTGGCTGGTGCCTTCTCCGCCGGGCAGCTTGCCGACGTCGATGACGAGTGCGTCGCGTCGCACTTCGCTGAGGAGCTCGGGGGCGGAGAGCCGGTCGTGCAGCACCACGTCGGCTGCGCGGAGCAGCGAGAGGCCACGCACGGTAATGAGCCCCGGATCGCCGGGGCCGGCGCCGACCAGCGCGACCGATCCCGGCTCGATCGTCGCTGGTGTGCCCGCAGCGGGAAGGTCCCGCCGCGCGATCTCGAGCAGCAGGTCGCCGAGTTCGGGATACGCTCCCACCGGCTCGTCCAGCACGATGCGGCGCTCGGCGTCGCCGCCGATCCGCCGCGGGAGATCCTCGAGCGCATGCCCGCCGCCGCCGATGAGGAAGGGCACGACGATGACCGACCGATGTCTCAGCGAGGCGAGCGCCTCCTCGATCCCCGGTTCGTCGTCGAGGAAGCCGGCGGCCACGTCGGAGGCGGCGCCGCGCGCGAGAAGCGCCTTCGCCAGCTGCTGCGTGGCCAGCCGGCTGTGCGGGTTGCGGGGGGTGCCGTGCCCGACGAGCAGTACGCTCGTCGTGTCGGGGTCGAGGTGCTCCCGCCTCGCGACTGCGGCAATCCGCTCGGCGACGAGCCGCTCGATGCCCGGGTGGACGCCGAGCGGTGCCGCCTGATGGAGCCGCACCGCATTGATGCGCGCGCTCCGCGCGAGCGCGGCGGGGAGCACCTGCTCGGTGTAATACCCCCCGCTGGTGAAGAGCGGCAGCACCAGCACCCGATCGGCGGTGAGCTGATCGAGTGCCGCGGTGAAGCCCGGTTCGCCCTGGTGGAAGCCGGCGATGACTTCGTCCGCGGCGCCGCGCGCCAGCAGCTCCCGGGCGAGGGCGCGCACCCGGTCGTTCGCCGCGGCGTCGCGGCGCGCGCCGTGGGCCGCGAGGAGAATCGCCGTCCGCGCGCTCACGTGAGGCTGCCGATCTGCACCAGGGCGGAGGTGGGGCTCTCCCTGCCGGTGATCGACTGGCGCGGCGTGTCGCGCGGCAGGAGTCGCTGGTAGAAGTCGCCGAGTCCCTCGTCAGGCAGCCCCTCCGCGGCCCAGCGGATGAGGAGCGGCCGGAGTGCGTTGAGCAGCTCCCCCTCCTTTACCTGCGCCATGTAGAGGTCGGCCACCCGGTTCCCGGCGAGGCTCCCGCCGACGTAGATCTGGTAGAGGCCGAGCGAGCGCCCCACGAAGGCGATGTCGGCGGTGTAGGGACGGGCGCAGCCGTTGGGGCAGCCGGTCATGCGGATCGTGATCGGCGTGTCGCGCCGACCGAGGGCTTCGAGCTCCTCCTCGAACTGATCGAGGAGTGCGGGGAGTGCCCGCTCCGACTCGGCCACCGCGAGCCCGCAGGTCGGGAGGGCGGGGCAGGCCATCGAATAGCGCCGGGCGGCGGGGAGCTCCGGCGCGGGGGTCACCCCCGCCTCACGCAGCGCCGTTTCGATCGCCCGCACCTGCGCTTCGGTGAGTCCGGTGAAGAGCAGGTTCTGCTGGCCGGTGAGCGCGAGTCCGGGGCGGAAGCGCTCGATCACCGTGCGGAGCGCAGTGCGGAGCGGCTGCCGCTCGGTGTCCGCGATGCGGCCGCTCTGGATGAAGACGCCGTAGAACCAGCTTCCATCGCTGGTGCGATGGGCGCCGAGGTGGTCGTGGAACTCGGGCGCGGGGAGGTCGACCGCGGGGAGCAGCGGGAACTCCGCGCGGCGGCGGAACTCCTCGCGGAAGCGGTCGATGCCCCATTCGTTGATCAGGTACTTGAGCCGCGCGTGGCGCCGGTCGGCGCGATTGCCGTGATCGCGGAAGATCGCCGCGACGTGACGGATCGCGGCGGCGCCATGCTCCTCGGCCACGAAGCCGAGCGGCTCGGCGAGCCGGGCGAGGGTGTCGCCCTTCCCGTGAGTCATGCCGAGCCCGCCGCCGACCAGCACGTTGAAGCCGCGGATCGTCTCGCCGTCAACGACGGCGAGGAGCCCCGCGTCCTGGGAGTAGATGTCGATGCAGTTGTCGGTCGAGAGCGCGACCCCGGTCTTGAACTTCCGCGGCAGGTACTGGGTGCCGTAGAAGGGCTCCTCGACCTGGGTGTTCACCTGCTGCTCCTCGTCGAGCCAGATCTCGTAGTAGGCGCGCGACACTGGATTGAGCTCCTCGGCGATCCGCTCGGCGGCACGGCGCACCGCGGCGTGTGCCGGGTGATCGAGGTCCACCGGGCAGCCCATCACGTTGCGGCGCACGTCGCCGCAGGCGGCGATGGTGGTCGCGAGCGAGGCGTTGATCGCCTGCATCGCCGGCTTGAGATCCCCCTTGAGCACGCCGTGGAACTGGAACCCCTGCCGGGTCGTGATCCGCAGGGTGCCGTTGGCGTACGCGCCGGCGATCGCGTCGAAGGCCAGATACTGCTCGGCCGTCAGCAGCCCGGCCGGCAGCGCCACCCGCACCATGAAGGAGTAGGACTTCTCCTCCTCCTCGCCGCGGGCCTTCCGCGCGTCGCGGTCGTCCTGCTGATAGGTGCCGTGGAACTTGAGGAGCTGCAGGTCGTCGTGCCCGAAGTGGGTCGCCTCCGACGCCAGCGTCTCGGCGATCGTGCCGCGGAGCTGGCGCCCTTCGCGCTTGGCGACCTCGACCTTCGATTCTTCTATCGGCTTCTTGCTGGTCCGGTCCATCCGGTCCCGTCCTCTCGAGTCAGATTCCGCTGCCGTTGCTGTGCAGGCCGCACTCGGTCTTTCCGGTGCTGTCCCAGCGGCCCAGCCTGGTGTATTCGGTGACGCTCCCGCCGGCCACGGCGCGGGTGCACTGCACGCAGCCGATGCTGGGGTAGCCCCGCTCGTGCAGCGGGTTGTACGGCACATCGTGCGACTGCACGTACTCCCAGACCCGCTTCCGGTCCCAGTTGGCGAGCGGGCTGATCTTGAGCAGCTGGAACTGCCAGTCCCAGCCGATCAGCGGCGTTTCGGCGCGGGTCGCCGACTGCTTCCGGGTGATGCCGGTGATCCAGACCTCGACGCCGGCGAGGGCGGTGCGCATCGGGTCCACCTTGCGGAGCTGGCAGCAGCGGTCGGCGTCGCGGGTCCAGAGCTCCTCGCCGTACCGCTCCGCCTGGGCCGCGGGGGTGAGCGTGGTGCCACGGTTCTCGAACCGGAGGTGCGGGTAGCGCGCCGCCAGCCGGTCGCGGAGCGCATAGGTCTCCGGGAAGAGGAACATCGTGTCGAGGTAGACGACCGTGAGCGGGTGGCCGTGCGACGCGTACATGTCGATCAGCGCGCACCCCTCCATCCCGAACTGGGTCGTGATCACCATCGGCTGGTGCCCGAACCGTTCCAGCGTCCACCCGATGAACTCCCCGGTGTCGGTCGCTTCGGAGATCGCTGCTGTAGCCGTATCGCTCATGCGTTCCGTTCCGTGGTGCCTGAGGGGAGCCCGATGCGCGGGCGGAATACGGAAAACGAAAAAGGCCCGCGGGAATCTCCCGCGGGCCGGACGACAGACTGCTCGACTGTCTATGCCGTGCTCAGGAGAATCCCCCGTCGTTGCCGATGCGATTACACATCGACATGCCCATACAGGCCGGCATGCAGCAGCAGACCCCCGCCTGATTGGCGGTGGTGGAATGCTGGCGGGAGAAGGTCAGGGACGGCATGAGGGCATGAATATGCATCGCGGTGCGTGGTCCGTCAACGGGTTTCATTTTTGTCACCGGCGTCGGGTGAGTACCGAGTACCGAGTACCGAGTTCCGAGTTCCGAGTACCGAGTTCCGGGTTCCGGGTTCCGGGTTCCGGGTTCCGGGCAAAAGATGCTTAGTGCCTAGTGCGTAGTGCAGAGGGGCCCGCGATGAGCCACCAAGCACTATGCACTAGGCACTTTCTACTCGGAACTCGGAACTCGGAACTTCCTACTCTGTCAGCCCGGCGAACAATCCGTGCCTGACTTTCGCCGCCTTGGGTGAGGCATTCGGGTCGACGACGGCGCGAGTGGTCGTGACCACGCGGAGCTGCACGGTGGCCGGGAGGGTGAGCTCCTGGTCGCCGCGCTTCACCCGGATCGGGAGCGGCTGCCCTTCGCGGGTCGCGTAGGTGGTGCGGAACTTCTCGAAGGGATCCACCCCAGGCGTGAAGGTCATCGGGACTTCGCCGAGCGAGAGGAGCAGGTCCCCGGCTTCCATCCCCGCGCTCGCGGCGACACCACCGGGAATCACCTGCATGACGTGCACGCCGACGCTGTCGTTGTTGGTGTTGATGCCGAGCCGCGGCACGCGGACGCTGTCGGTCTGGAGCCGGAGCCCCGCGAGCGGCAGGATGCTGTCCCAGGGGAACGGCTCGCGGCCATCGATGTAGCGATCGTTGAAGGCGTCGAACTTCCGCCCTCCCGCCGCGCGGCTCACCGCGCCCCACCACTCCGCGCTGCCGAAGCCGCGGCCCCGCTTGTAGGTCGTCTGGTAGACCTCGCGCATCACCCCGTCGAGCGAACGATGGTTGTCGCTCGCGTCGCGGATGATGATGTCCAGCATGAACCCCGCCAGCGATCCCTTCGGATAGTAGAGATAGCCGGTGCCGTCGGTCGGGTGGATCCAGGTCGAGAGCGAGGCATCCTCGAGTGCGACCGGCGGCGCATCCATCACGTTGGTGATCTTGCCCGTCGTCGTCTCGAGGAAGCCGGCGGAATCGACGGCGCCGCTCCGGAGCAGGGCCAGGTCGGCGTAGTAATCGGTGATTCCCTCGCTCACCCACAGCCATGGGGTCGGCTGCGCCACATCGTAGCGGTACGGTACCATCTCGGCCGGCCGCATCCGCTTCACGTTGATCGCATGGAACATCTCGTGGGCGGTGACCGAGAGGAGCCACGGCTGCCCGATGCCCTGCGAGGTGTAGATGCCGAGGTGCGAGTTCTGGTGCTCGAGCGCGGAGCCGCCGCCGAAGCTGTCGGAGAACACCATCAGCGTGGTGTAGCTGTCGTACGGCGTCTCGCCGATCACGGCGGTCTCCGGGGCGAAAAGCTTCTCGTACTGCGCCCAGAAGGCGCTCCGCGCCTCACCGGCGAGCTTGCCGGCGGGATAGGTCGCCAGCCGGACCTTGAGCCCGTTCACCATGTTGCTGTCGAGGTCGAAGGCGCCGACGAAGAACGGCATGTCGACGAGGTCGTGGTAGTTCTTCTCGCCGTAGCCGCTCGCGGGACTGCCGTGCATCCCCGTCGCGATGTGCCAGTCGCTCTCGGTATGCACCGCGAGCGTCGCGGGGAAGTCGAGGCTCCGGCCTTCGGGGTAGAGCAGGATGTTGGTGCCGTTGAAGAAGGCGAAATCCTTCTGGCTCCACGCCATCGCGTTGTCGAGCGAGTCGGCCTGGAAGTCGAAGGCGACCGAGAGCTGCTTCGCGCCGGCGGCGCGGATGCGCCAGGTGTCGTAATCGAGCTTGTCCCAGCGGAGCGGCTTCCCGGCGGCGGTCGGCGTGAAGCTCGAGACCCAGCGCGCGAAGTTGGTCACCTCGTACGCGCCCGGCGTCCAGCTCGGCAGCGACAGCAGCACGTCACCGGAGCCGGTGACGTCCATCGTCATGGCGATCTTGAGGCTCCGCCGTGCCGCGGTCTCGCGGGTGAAGGTGACGTCGTAGTGGATATTGGTGACCGGGGCCGAGACGGGAGCGGCGGGGCCCGCGGCGGTGAGGACGAGCAGGGCGAGACTGGCGAGCATGGAGCGTCGATTCCTGGTAGAGAGACCCGGGATAGACGCGACGATGCCCGAAAAGGTTGCAGGGTAGGGGCGGAGCTCCTGCTCCGCCCCCCTCTGGTGAGCGTTATTGCGGCGGCAGCGGCGGGTGCACCCCCGACGTCGACCCGACCCTCCGCGCGCCTGTCTCGTTGGCGCCGGCGGGGAAGCCGGGGGTGCCCAGTTCTCCTTCCCAGCGCGCCATGACGGCGGAGGCGAGGCAGTTGCCCAGCAGGTTGATCGAGGTGCGCGCCATGTCCATCAGGGCGTCGACACCGAGGATCACCGCGATCCCTTCGATCGGCAGCTTGAACTGGGTCAGGGTGCCGGCGAGGATGACGAGCGAGGCGCGGGGGACGGCGGCGACCCCTTTGCTGGTGAGCATCAGCGTCAGCATCATCAGGAGCTGGGTGCCGAAGTCGAGCTGCACCCCGGCGGCCTGGGCCACGAAGATCGAGGCGACGGCGAGGTAGAGGGTCGAGCCGTCGAGATTGAACGAGTAGCCGGTCGGCAGCACGAACGAGACGATCCGCTTCGGTACCCCGAAGGCTTCCATGTTCTCGAGCGCGAGCGGCAGCGCGGCCTCGGAGGAGGCGGTGCTGAAGGCGATGAGCCACGGCTCCTTGGCGTAGCGCCAGAACGCCTTGAGCGGAATCCGGAAGAGCAGCGCCACGGGGATGAGCGCCACCACGACGAAGACGATCAGCGCGCCGTAGAGGGTTCCCACCAGCTTGGCGAGATTCTCCAGCACCCCGATCCCGCTGTGCCCGATCGTCACCGCGACCGCGGCCCCGATGCCGAACGGCGCGAATTTCATCACCAGCCCGGTGAACTTGAACATCACCTCGGCCAGCCCCTCGAAGAACGACAGCACCGTCTGCTTGTGCTTGCTCTTCACCTGCGACAGCGCGATCGCGAACAGGATCGAGAAGAAGACGATCTGCAGCACTTCGTTCTTCGCCGCGGCGTCGAAGAAGCTGGCCGGCACGGTGTGCTCCAGCACCCCGCTCAGCGTCGGCTTGTTGCTGGTGAACTGGGCCACCTGGGCGCTGTCGACCTTCACGTTGAGGTCGATCCCCACGCCAGGACGGGTGAGGTTCACGGCGCCCAGCCCGATGAAGAGCGCGGCCGTGGTCATGACCTCGAAGTAGATGATCGAGCGGAACGCGAGCCGGCCGACCCGCTTGAGATCGTCGCCGTGGCCCGCGATGCCCGTGACCAGGCTCGCGAAGACCAGCGGCACCACGATCGACTTGATCATCCGCAGGAAGATCGACGACACCGGCTGGAGGTAGACACTCAGGTCGGTGTTCGTCCACACGGCGTTGTCGAGATAGCCCACCGCCACCCCGACGAACATCGAGATGATGATCCACCAGGTGAGGGAGATGCGGCGCAGGAAGCCGGTCATGGATGATCGGTCGAGTGGGTGGCGATGAGGGAACGAGGGACCGGGGAATAATGAGCCGGAACGGGCGCCACCGCTACCGAAGAGACCGGACTCCCCGCTAGCCTTCCCGGGTCCGTGTCCGGTCTCCCGTGCCCCGCCTGCCCATGCTCACCGATTACCTCCGGCGCATCCTCAACGCCCGGGTCTACGACGTCGCGATCGAGACTCCGCTCGAACTCGCCCCCAGCCTGAGTGCGCGGATCGGCAACCGGGTCCTGCTCAAGCGCGAAGACATGCAGCCGGTCTTCTCGTTCAAGCTCCGCGGCGCCTACAACAAGATGGTGCAGCTCCCGCCCGCCGTGCTCCGCCGCGGCGTCATCGCCGCCTCGGCCGGCAATCATGCGCAGGGCGTCGCCCTCGCGGCCCAGCGGCTCGGATGCAAGGCGACGATCGTGATGCCGGTGACCACGCCGCGGATCAAGGTGGATGCCGTCGCCGCGCGCGGGGCGAAGGTCGTGCTCTTCGGCGATACCTACGACGAGGCCTCGGGCGAGGCGCGGCGGCTCGAAAAGACGAAGCGGCTCACCTTCGTGCACCCGTATGACGATCCCGACGTGATCGCGGGGCAGGGGACCATCGGTCTCGAGATCCTCCGTCAGGCCCACCGCCCCATCGACGCCATCTTCGTAGCGGTCGGCGGGGGCGGGCTCATCGCCGGGGTCGGCGCGGTGATCAAGCAGCTGCACCCCGAGATCCGGATCATCGGGGTGGAGCCGACCGATGCCGATGCGATGGATCGCTCGCTCCGGGCCGGCCGCCGGGTGAAGCTCGATCATGTCGGGCTCTTCGCCGACGGCGTGGCGGTGCGGCAGGTGGGGGAGGAGAGCTTCCGGGTGGCGCGCCAGGTGGTGGACGAGATGATCCTCGTCGACACCGACGCGATCTGTGCCGCGATCAAGGATGTCTTCGAGGACACGCGGAGCATTCTCGAGCCGGCCGGGGCGCTTGCGATCGCCGGGGCCAAGGCGTGGGCCGCGAAGCATCGCGCGCAGGGCAAGGAGCTCGTCGCGATCGCCTGCGGCGCCAACATCAACTTCGACCGGCTCCGGTTCGTCTCCGAGCGGGCCGAGATGGGGGAGCGGCGCGAGGCAATCCTCGCCGTCACCATCCCCGAGCGGCCCGGCAGCTTCAAGCGCTTCTGCGCCGCGATCGGCCCGCGCAACGTCACCGAGTTCAACTACCGCATGGCCGATCCCGACCAGGCCCACGTCTTCGTCGGGCTGCAGGTGCAGGGACAGCCCGAGACCGCGGCAGTGGTGAAGCGGCTCCGCGCCCGCGGTTTCAGGACGCTGGATCTCTCTGGCAACGAGACGGCCAAGCTGCACGTGCGCCACCTCGTCGGCGGGCATGCGCCGCTCGCGCGGGACGAGCTGATCTATCGCTTCGAATTTCCGGAGCGCCCCGGCGCGCTGATGAAGTTCCTCAACTCCATGCGCTCCGACTGGAACATCAGCCTGTTCCACTACCGC
>JBGASX010000017.1:0-64503 GCA_044229445.1 Gemmatimonadales bacterium
GGTGAGCTTGAGCAGGTTGTGGGTGACGCAGTCCTCCTGCGTGTAGCCGCTCAGTTCCGCTGCGAGCACGCCAGGATCGGTGTTCCAGCTCTCGCCGTTGCTGGTGCCGCCGGTGCAGTAGCAGCGCTCGCCGGTGACCTCGTGCCAGAAGTACTCCGCGATTCTCCGGGAGCGCGATTCGCCGGTGAGCTCGTAGCGGCGCGCGGCACCGATCACCTTGGGGATCGTGGTGTTCGCGTGCATCCCCTTGAGCTCGTCTCTCCCCGCGGCGAGCGGCGCGAAGACCCGCTCGTGGTCGAAGCGGTGCGCGAGGTCCCGGTGCGCCTCGTCACCGGTGACTGCCGAGAGGTTGTAGAGCACCTCGTTCATCCCGCCGTATTCGCGTTCCAGCACCCGCGCCATCTCGTATTCACCCAGCGGCTGGGTCCAGCGCGTCGTCCAGCGCACCATGCCGAGCAGCACCTCGAGCGCCGGCGCGCTGCCGGCCAGCAGATGCATGTCGAGGAGGCCGGCCATGATCTTGTGCAGGGTGTAGAACGGTGCCCACGCCGGTCTCCCGGCACGGAGCCGGTCGAACAGCTCCTCCGGAAAGGCACTGAGATAGCCGTTGCCGAGTGCCCGCTGGCAGTCCCTCATGCCGGCGACGATCCGCTCGCCCCGTTCCCGGAGTTCGTCATCCCTCTCGCTGGACCACATCCGGGCGCACGCCGAGAGATAGTGGCCGGTGTAATGACCCCGCAGCTCGTTGTCCGGAGCCTCCCAGCCGCCGAGCGGCTCGGCCGAAGTGGGAAGTCCCGCGGTGAGGCGGAAGGTGTGCAGCAGCCGATCGGCGTCCTGCGCCATCAGGAAGCGGCGATTGACGAGCATCGCATCGCGAAAGGGGCCGGGCATGAGGCGTACCCGGTCGAGGTCGAAGGCGCGCAGCGCGGGGCGGGGCCGCGCGGGTCCGGCCAGCAAGCGGCCGGATCGCGGCGCCCACGGAAGCCCGGCGGCCAGCAGGCTGGTCGCGAGAAAGTCGCGGCGTCTCACAGGCGGGCGAGCTCCCGGGCACGGGTGATGATGGCGGCCATCTCGTCCTGATGCTGCAAGAATGTATCGTCCACGACCGTGATTGTGGGGATCGGCCCGCTGCCAACGCTGTGCGTCGTGGGGTCGTAGGTGCCGAAGCCCGACTCATGGACACCGGAGCTGCCCCGCCCGGGCGCGGGATGGCTCAGGTGAGCGAAGGCGCGGACATACTTCGCGGCCCGCGGCGAGTAGACGTGGAAGAGCGGCATCACGGCGAGCAGCGCGTCGTAATGGAATTCGCCGCAGGCGAGGACACTCGGGTGCTTCGCGCGAAGGTCGCGCACGAGGCGGCGCATTCCCTCGTGCATGTCGGCCTTCGGGTTGTTCACCCAGCCGCCGGAGATGTCGAGAAAGTAGGCGTCCATGCCGAAGCGCTCGACCACGTCCCCGATCCGCGCGGTGAGCCACTCGCGCCAGGAGCGGACGCCGAGATTCATGTAGGAGAGCCAGCCGTCCTGATGCCGGTCGTTGTCCCAGTCGACCCAGGTCAGGTCGAAGCGGTCGCCGTCGATGCGCGAGGTCGCGGCATCGGCGAACTTTGCGAACTCGGGATGATGCCGGTTGGCGCAGTTGGCGCCGAACATCGGCATGAACCGGAAGCCCAGCCGGTGCCCCTCCTCGATCAGCCGGGTGAGTCCGGCCTCGCCGCCCATGCGGGGGTCGGGCTGATAGAGGGGATAGTTCCAGTAGTAGCGCCCGTCCCACGCGGGGAGGAAGACGAGGACCCGATCGGGCGGAATCCGCTCCGCGACCCAGCGGAGGATCTCGAGCATCCGCGCGAAGTCGTTGAAGATGTAGCCTGTGAAATGTGCGCCGTGGAGCGAGAGCACCAGCGCGACGTTCTCGAGCCACGCGGGGGCGTCCGGCCGCGCGCTCCGCGGCAGCAGCCCGTAGGCACGCTCGAGATGGGCATAGTGATCCATCGCCGCCGCCTCGAGGGACGCGGTTCGCCAGAGGCGCCAGGTTGGCACCACCACGCGGCGGCGATCGGTCCACCCCTCCGCCTCGAAGATCGCCTCGGTGCGATACCCTTCCGTGGCGGGCTGCAGGTAGAAGCGCTTGGGGCGAACCCGGTCGTCGAGTGATGCCAGCGACCAGCAGGCGGTCTCGTCGCGCAGAACGCTGAGGAGCGGTGTGCCGAGTCCCGCGGCGGAATTGTCGCCGAAGAGATCGCCGGCGCCGAACGGGTAGCCGAAGAGCAGCTCGTCCTGGCCGGGATCGAACGCCCCGCCACCTCCGGCGGCGATCCTGCCTCGCGGCAGACCGCGGATCACCGTCGTGACGCTCTTGATCGGCTGATCCATTTCGGCGGTGATGTCCCAGCGGATGTCGTCCCCGCTCACGCGGAACTCGACCACGACGCGGCCCCCGCTGCGCTCCTGCCCGCCGGCCCAAACGAGTCCATTCGCCGTCAGGGTCAGTCCGCTCGGCGTGCGTGCGAGCGTCATCCCCGTCTGGTCGAGTCCGTAGACGTTCTCCCGGGTGAACAGGAGGAAGCCGAAGCGGAACCCGGCGATCTCGATCGATGGCTCGGGGAATCCGAAGCTGAACTTCTGGAAGGCCCGTCCCGGCGGGGGCAGGACGACGTCGCTCGTGGAGTCGAGCGGAAGGATCGGTGGCGTCGGGATGGGAGCGGGGACCGCCGCCGGCGCACCGGACAGCGGGAGCGCGCCGGCGGTCCCTGCGGCACCCACCAGCGTGATCCAGTCGCGGCGATTCAGGTTGTCCGGCAAGGGCGGCGTCTCCCCTCTGGAGGCTTGGGCTCCGCGGAAGGTGCAGCACCACAGCGATCCCCGCCACTCGGACGGGAACCGGGGGCGAGTGCGCTCCCTCGGTTCCTTGGGGACGGCGCCTGAGTAAGATTGGGCCGGTGTCCGGCCGCCCGATTCCGGCGGCTGGTCCGATCTCGCACGCTGAAGGGTGGACCGATGGCTCCTGAGGGTTCGAATGTCGCGGGTACCGGCACCCGGGACGAGGTGCGGTTCGTCCTCGCGATCGCGCGCGCGCTGCACACCGCGGGCACCACGGCGCAGCGGCTCGAGGACTCGCTCGATGTCCTCTCCCACCGGCTCGGCCTCGAGAACCCGCAGTTCTTCTCCACCCCGACGTCGATCATGGCCTCGTTCGGACCGGACGAGCGGCAGCAGGTCCATCTCCTCCGCCTCGAACTCGCGGGCCCGAACATCGGCAAGCTGTCCCAGCTGGACCGGGTCGTCGCCGGCGTGCTCGACGGGACCCTCACCGCGCGCGAGGCGCTGACGCGGGTCGAGACGATCGCGAAGGCGCCATCCCCGTATGGTCCCGCGCTCACCATCGCCGCCTTCGGCCTCGCCTCCGCCGGCATCGCCCGCTTCCTCGGTGGCGGTGTCGCGGAGATCGCGGCGGGCGGCGTGCTCGGTCTCCTCACCGGGGGGCTCGAGGCGGTGTCGGAGCGGGTGCCGGGACTCGCGCGCGTGTACGAGCCGCTCGCGGCGTTCGCGGCGGCCTTCTGTGCCACCAGCCTCGCGGCGCTGGTGCATCCCTTCGCGGTCTACAATGCGACGCTCGCCGGGATCATCGTCCTGCTCCCCGGACTGCTGCTCACCAACGCCATCCGCGAGCTGGCCCAGCGGCATCTCGCGTCGGGGACGGCCCGGCTCTTCGGCGCCGTCGTCACGCTGCTCAGTCTGGTCTTCGGTGTCGCGCTCGGTGATCGCCTCGCGGGCGCGCTTTTCGGCAGCGTGACCAGCATCGCCCCGGTGCCGCTGCCGCCGTGGACCAGTGTCGCCGCGGTGCTCGCCGCCGGCCTCAGCTTCGTGGTGATCCTCAAGGCCGAACCGTCGGACACCTTCTGGATCGTGATCGCGGGCGCGGTGACCTACCTGGCCGGGCGGATCTTCGCGAGGCACGTGGGCCCGGAGCTGGGGCTCTTCCTCGCGGCACTCCTTGCGGGTGTCAGCGGCGCGATCTGGGGCCGGATCAAGGACCGCCCGCAGCAGGTGGTGCTGGTGCCCGGCATCCTGATGCTGGTGCCGGGAAGCATCGGCTTCAAGAGCCTCAGCAACCTGCTCGACCGGGACGTCATCTCCGGGGTGCAGACCGCCTTCACCATGATTCTCGCCGCGACGGCGCTCTCCGCGGGGCTCCTGGTGGCGGGGCTCGTCGCGCCGACCAGGCGGCGCGCGACCGGCGCCGACACCTCGATTCCGTAGGCATTACCCCGCCGGAGAATCAGTGGATCCCGCGCGGGATCGCCTCGTGCCAGAGCTTCGCGCGGAGCAGTTTGCCATTCTCCCGAATCGTCCGCGTCACCCGGACGTGGAGATTCATCTCGTCGGATTCGATCTCCATCAGCGTCCCCAGCCAGACCCGCCGGCCGCCCGGGAGGGTGATGTCGTGGGACTCCTCGCCCCTGAAGCTGGCGCGTGACGGATCGGCGTCGGCCACTTCGTAGTGCTCCTTCTCGATGTTGTTGATCCGCCGCGTGCCGATGACGTACTCGTAGTGGGTGAGGAAGTCGACGGTGGTCACGTTCCGCTCGGCGTCGTGCCGGACCACCGCGCCGGGCTCCCCGCCCGCGCTCAGCGTGCGGGCATCCGGCGCCGCGGTCCGCGGCTCGATCGGGAGCAGTGGCGAACGTCGAGGTGAATCCGCGGGCGGGGTGACCGGCAGCTCGAGGACGGTCCGCGCATCGTTGATGGAGAGCCGGGTCGTCATGGGGTAGGGCGTCGGCCAGGCCATGGGGAACTGGGCATTGGAGACGGCGAGCCGAATGCGATGCCCCGGTCGGAAGGTCCAGGTGGTGAAGTGGAGGTCGGTGGAGAGCGTCACTGGCAGATCGGGGGTGAGCGGCGTCGGCGCGAGCCGCGACGCTCGCTGGGCCGACTGGATCAGCGCACCGGTCACAAGCGAGACCTGCCCGCCGGGCGCCACATCCTCGAGTCGCACCGTCCAGTTCGCCCGCGCGACCGGCGCCGTCGCCTGCAGCGTGACGCGCGGGAAACCGATGATCTCGATGGTGCTGTCGAGCACCGGGGAGTCATAGGTGAGGCTTTCGCCGTCGTCACGCGCCATCGTGCCGGTCGGATCGTTCCACCACACCGGTACGGCGGTCCCGCTCCCCGGGATGTAGGTGAGCAGTGCGTCGTGAGGCGGCGCGTCGCGGAGACTGCCGAGCAGGGCGCGATCCGCCGAAGGATAGAAGCGGCGCCACTGGGTCCGCGTGATGGGCCAGTCCTCGTCGCGGTACTCCCCCGGCGTGGTCGCGAGCGCGGCGTCAGGCAGATGCCCGTCGCGGACGAACACCGTGAGGCGTGGCTCTGCCATGATGCCGGTCTCTTCGCCGCGGAGCCACCGATTCCACCAGCGGACCGCCTGTTCACGCCACTCGTAGCCCGGTCCGGGGACGGCGTCATCCGGGAAGCTGTGATTCCACGGGCCGAGGAGGGCCTTCACCGGGGCGCGCAGGCTGTCCAGCATTCGCGGCACGGCGTCGCGGTAGCCGTCGAGCTGTCCGCCGATCAGGAACGACGGGATGGTGAGCGCGCCGTAGTTGAAGCGCAGCGACTTCCGCCGCCACCACGCGCTGTCCACCGCATGCCGCAGGTAGGTGAAGATCCACGGCTCCGCCTCGAACCGGTTCCGGAAATAGGCGGAGTCGGTGGGGTACTCGGGTGGAGCGGGGAGGGCGTTCTCGTGATCGATCTGCAGGGCGTACTCGTCGATGTGGAGGACGCCGTCGATGTAGTGGATGTCGTCGTGGTACAGATCGTCGGTCGCCATGAGGGCGATGATCGCCTTGAGGGCAGGGGGGCGCCGCATCGCGATCTGGATCGCATTGAAGCCGCCCCATGAAATTCCCCAGATGCCGACCGATCCGTTGCTGCCTGGACTCGCCGCGAGCTGGGCGATGATCCGGTCCGCGTCTTCCATCTCGATGTCCGAGTACTCGCGATCGGGGAGGTGCCCCTCGGAGGAGCCGGTGCCGCGGATGTCCACCTTGGCCATGATGAATCCGCGCCGGACGAACCAGTCGTACAGCGGGAAGTCCCGCTCGTAGAAGGAGTCCTCCTTGCGGTAGGGGAGGTACTCGAGCAGGACCGGGAAGCGCTCGCCCGGCGTCCGTGGGACCGGACGCCACCAGGTCACGGCGAGGCGCACCCCGTCAGGCATCCGGAGCCAGCCACGCGTGCGGGTGTACTGGTACGGAGCCGGGGCCGGTGTAAGCGCCTGGGCGGCGGCGTCACCCGTTGCGCGGACCATCGGGCTGGCCGCCAGCAGCAGCCAGGCCAGGCCCAGTGGCGAAAGGATCGCATGACGGCGGGTACGGGCGGGAAGAGTCATGAACACGTTCGCAGAGTGGGACAGAATGGCAGATCGGCGCCGGGATATGCCGAGATGATACAGGACGCGACCACTGGCGGCCCCGGAACGCGCCTCACAGTACAGATGACGCTGATCTGACGCTCGCCGTGCAATTTGGGAGCATGACTCCCGACACCCTGCTCACCCGCATGCTCCCCGCCGTCCCCGATCTCCTGCCCCTCGTGGATGCGCCGTCCAACCAGTCGTATTTGCGAAGTTATCGCGAGTTCGTGCGCCACGCCCAGACCCTCAAGCCGATCGACGAGGGGGCGGTCGTCGTGGTGGCCGGTCTGGTCTACAGCTGGATACCCCGCACGCTGCGACTGGGCGGGCCGACCGATCTCGCGGCCGCCGCCGAGATTCTCGAGTCGGTGCGCCGGAAGTCGAGGCTCACCGGCAAGCTGTTCGAGGGGCTGAGCACCGCCCTCGGCGGCTCCCCGGTCGCGTCGAGCAAGGCACTGCACTTCTTCTACCCGGAGCTCTACCCGATCTGGGACAGTCGGGTCTGGCGGGCGCTCGACTGGCACTCGTCGGAGGTTCGTGCCAATGCGGGCGCCCGGTACGTCGAATACGCCGACCTCGTCGGCAACGCGGCGGAGCTGCCGGAGTTCCTGCCGATGCACGCGCAGGTGGAGCAGAGAGTCGGCTACCCGGTCAGCCGGATCCGCGCCCTCGAGTTGCTGCTCTTTCTGAGTGGCGGAATCGAGCAGGAGGAATAGCCCCGCACCGTCCTCCCGCCTATACTCCCGCTGCCGGTTTCCGGATGTCCCGCAGCGCTACCAGGCCGGAGGTCGCATGCGTCCCCTCGTGCTCTTCGGCACCGTCGTGATCGCCATCGGCTGCCTCTTCCTCTACAACGGCGGCCACATCACCACCCGCAAGAAGCTGTTCGAGGTCGGGGACGTGAAGGTGACCACCGCCGACGAACACACCCTCCCTCGCTGGGCACCTGCCTTCATCATTCTCGCCGGCGGAGGGATGGTCTTCGCCGGCATGCGGCGAGGCGATCGGAGCTGAGCCGCTACTTCGACTCCTCCGGAGTGATCCGCTTCGTCAGCACGTAGAAGTTGGGGTCGACGCGAAACTCATCGGGGTTCGGGATGGCCAGCGTCAGCGTCTGCCACGCCTCCGTCGGGTGGATGACGTCGAGCCCCTGGCCCTTGATGGTGGCGCGGAGCGGCAGGTCGAAGCCGGGGACGGCATCGACCCAGCGGTAGGAGAGGATCCGGTTCTCGATCCGGTACTCGAGCGTCGGGATCTTCGTCGTCGTCAGGTACTGCTCGAAGATCTTGGAGAGATCGATGCCGGCCTGACGACTGATGTACTCCTGCACCTGGTGGCCGGTGACGATCTGGTGCCGGTAAGTCGTATTGAGCCCGCGCAGGATCAGCCGCCACCGATCGTCGTCGTTGATGACCTGGCGGATGGTGTGGAGCATGTTCCCGCCCTTGGGATACATATCCCCTGAGCCTTCGCGATTGAACCCGTACTCGGGCACGATCGGCGTGTCGTTCCGGATCCCCTTGCGATTGCCGATGTTGTAGGTGGCGCCCGCCTCCTTGCCGCGCAGGCACTCGACATACAGTCCCTCCGCGTAGTTCGCGAAGCTCTCGTGGACCCACATGTCCGCGAGATCGGCGGTCGTCAGGTTGTTGCCCCACCATTCGTGCGCGCTCTCGTGCACGATGATGAAGTCCCAGTCGAGTCCCTCGCCGGAACCGGACAGATCCCGCCCGAGATAGCCGTTGCGATAGTGATTGCCGTAGGCGACCGCGCTCTGGTGCTCCATGCCGAGGTGGGGTGTCTCCACCAGCTGGTAGCCGTCGGCGTACCAGGGGTAGGGCCCGAACCATTTCTCGAAGCAGGCGAGCATCGGCTTCACCTGGAGGAACTGTCGCCGCGCCGCGTCGAGATGGTAGGAGAGCGGCCAGTAGTTGAGGCTGAGCTCGCCTCCCTCGCCCTGGTAGCTGTCGCTGAAATGCTCGTAGTCGCCGGCGTTGACGGCGACATCGTAGTTGTTGATCGGCTGGCTGACGAACCAGTCGTAGGTGGTGGTGCCGTCACCATTCTCGGTGACCGCGCGGAGCCGCCCGTTGGAGACATCCTTGATCCCGCTCGGCACCGTGATGGCGACCCGCTGGCTGTCCGGCTCGTCCGCCTGGGTGTCCTTGTTGGGCCACCAGATGCTGGCGCCGGTGCCCTGGCAGGCGGTCGCGATCCAGTCGTGGCCCAGGCTGTCCGTCGCCCAGACCACACCGCCATCCCAGGGCGCGCGCCGGGCGATGACCGGATGCCCGTGGTAGTAGACCGAGATCATCTGGGTCTCGCCGCGCTGCTGCGGAGTCGAGAGAAACACGAAGAAGGCGTTGCCGTCGCGGCGATACTCGAGGCGTTTGCCGGCCTGCACGAAGCTGTCGACCTGCAGCGGCACCTGCAGGTCGATCTGCATCGTCTGCGCGGGCGCGAGGACCCGGTAGGTGATGTGATTGACGCCGCGGATGGTCTGCTTGTCGGTGTTGAAGCGGACGTGGAGATCGTAGAAGGCCACATCCCACCAGCTGCGCTCCGGCGTGATGGATCCGCGGAGCGAATCGGCGTGAGTGGATTGTGAGGCGTCCTGAGCCACGGCGGTGGCGAGCGGGACGCAGACCAGCGCGGCCAGCCAGAGGGAGGTTTTCATGCCGTATTTAGGCGATTCGCCGCCCCGCTGACAAGGGCGCCCTCCCCGGCAGCGTCAGCCGAGCGTCTTGCGCTTGCGGATCTCTCGAACCACGACGCCCGCCGCCGCCAGCGCGCCGACGATCATCCCGGTTTTGGCGGCCTTCTTGCTGACCTTGCCCACCGTCCGGACCTTGGCGCGGACCGACTTCCTGCCCTCGGCGACCAGCACCTTCGTCTCGACCTTCCGGTAGGCCTTCTCCGCGGCGTCCTGCCCCTTCGCGACCAGCTTCCTGGTGAGCTTTGTCATCCGGCCCTCTCCTTCGATGGAGGCGACCGTTCTCCCGGGGCGAGCCCCGGGGACCGTCCCCTCATGAGAAGATGGCATCGCTGGCCTGAAAAGGGCCTAAGGGAGGTGTGAAGAGACCGCTCGTCCGTCTAGCGGACGAGCAGGGAGATGCTGTAGATGATGAGGCCGGCCATGCCGCCCACGAGCGTCCCGTTGAGCCGGATGAACTGCAGGTCGCGGCCGACCGCGAGCTCGAGGCGGTCCGCGGCGACCTCGGGATCCCACTGCCGCACCGTCTCCGCGATGAGCGTCCCGACTTCGTGCCGGTGCCGCTCGAGCACCGCCGCCGCAAACCCGGTGAGGAAGTCGTCGAGCTCCTGCAGCCGTGCGGGGTCGTTCAGCAGCGAGGTGCCGATGGCGTTGATGCCACGCGCAAGCGGCTGCAGTGTCGGTGAGTCGGCCTCGTTGGTATAGCGCTCCGCCGCGCCGCGGGCCTTGTCCCAGAGTGACGCCGCGAACTCCCCGACCGCGGGGTGATCGAGCAGCTCCGCCTTGAGGCCCTCCGCCCTGGCGATGATCTCGGGAGAATGCTGCAGCCGCTCGATGAAGTCGCGGAACGCCGCGTCGAACTTGAGCCGGAGCGGGTGCTGCGGATCGGCCTTCACTTCATCGATGAGCCGCTGTGACGCCGTCTCGAGCTTCCGCTGAAAGGCGCTGTCGACGGCGCTCGGCACCCACCAGGGACTCTCCTCCTTGATCCGCTGGCGCAGCTCGTCACGATTCTTGGCCAGCGAGTCGCCCGCGAGCTTGAGCGCCTCGTCGAGCAGCACCTGGTGCCGCTGGTCCGTTGCCACCACCGAGAGCAGTCTCCCGACCATCGGCGCGAGCGGGACGCTCCGGAGCCGTGCCACGGCGCTCTCGTGGATCAGCGTCCGTACTTCGCCCTCGGGAACCGCCTTGACCGCCTGCGCCACGCCGGCGGCGAGGTCCCGCGCGAGCCGCTGGCTCTGCTCCGGATCACTGAGCCAGCGTGCCGAGCGCTCCGCCACCCGCATCGAGCCGAGCCGCGCGGAGAGGACGTCGTGCGAGAGGAAGTGATTCTGCACGAAGTTGCCGAGCACCCGGCCGATCCGTTCCTTCTGGGTCTGGATGATCGCCGTGTGGGGGATCGGCAGCCCGAGCGGTCGCCGGAAGAGCGCCGTCACCGCGAACCAGTCCGCCACGCCGCCCACCAGGGAGGCCTCCGCGGTCGCCCGGACGAAGCCGAGCCAGGGGTAGGTGGGCTCGAGCACGCGGGCGGTGACGAAGACGATCAGGGCGACGACCAGCAATCCGGTCGCCAGCCGCTTCATCGTGCGGAGTTCCGCGCGGCGGGTGGCCTCGTCCTTCTTGAGCGGAGCCGGCGGCGCCTCGAGGGAAGGCGGCGGCAGAATGGGATCTGACATCGGCCCGGGAAAGAAACCACCGCGCATGGGACGGCGGAATCCCCGGGCCGATCCGCAGGCGGCGCGTCAGCGGCCGCCCCGGTGTTTCAGCGCTGCAACCTACCGGTGGCGATGCCAGCCGCGACCGAATCCGAAGCCGAACGTCGCCCGGAACCCGTAGCGGGGACCGAAGAAGAATGGATCGCAGGCGAAGCAGGGGTAGAACGACCCGTAGTAGAGCGGGCCGTACCAGCCCGCATAGTGCCGGCCCTCGTACGCCGCCTCGACCGTGTAGACGGCGGTGTCGTAGTCGTATCGTCCGCTGGTCATCCGGTCCACGAGATCGAGCAGCGCCGATTCGGCGTCGCTGCCGCTCAAGCTGTCGGCCAGGGCCCGGTAGTCCCAGCGGCTTCCGTGCAGGAACGGGGTGAAGTCGAAAGGCTCCTCCGCCCGGACGGCGAGCACGGTGCCTGTACCAGTCGCCTCGTCGACCGCGAAGGCTTCGCGATCGCCCCGGCCGCGCACCTCGAAGTCCTTGCCGCCGCGGACGCGCTGCTCGTCGTCGGGATCGAGCGGGTACAGCACGCGGACGTGACCGTTCGCGTCCCTCCGGAGCACGAGGAGATAGCCATCCTGGGACAGCTTGACCCGGACCCGGGCCCGGTCCCCGCGCTCGTAGCTGTCGTGCGAGAGCTTGAGGCGGATCGGCGGATCAGTGACGGTGACGGTGGGTGCAGCGGGAAACAGGAGCGAGAGTGCGAGTGCGGCGAGCATGGTGTCCTCCAGGACAGTTTAGAGCGCAGGATCACCGCTATTTCAAGTTCCGTTCCTCGTGGAATCGTCACCACCTGCAACGAAATCGCGCGAGAATCAGGCGATTCGTCTCGTGCACGTGTACACCCGACGGCACTCTGTCCGGCGCACTGGCTTCCCGGAGACACCCGGATCGGCGTGGCTCGGATCCCGGATCGCCGGGTCCCGGGGTCGGTGAATCCTGGCGACTGCGGCTGAACCGAGTCTCATCCGTCGCTCAGCCCCGCTTCCTGTGCCCGGGTGTACTCTGACATCGGGGAAATCCCGCAGCGGGAGAGGGCCGATGTCCGACGGTGAAGTGTGGTCCGAGGGCGCGGAAGGGCTGACCCGAGGCGAGGGCAAGGCGATGGGCGAGCCGCCTGCACGAGAATTTCTGCCTCAGGAAGTCGGCGAATTCGCCTGTGATGACGCGCCGGTGACGGGTGACAACGGGTCAGGGCAGCCGAGTTGTGAATCGATCTTCCACGAATCGGTGACGACGGAAGACCGGCTGCCGCCACAACTGGATGAGTACGTCTGGTCCGGCGAGGCGGATGCGGGAGCGCCGGACTCCGATACCTCCAGTCTATGACCGGCACCCTGCCGCTGTGGGACGTCGCCTCTGTCGAGGCGAAGCTGGCCTGGATGCGGAAGAGTCACATCTGGCCGAATGGGCGCCGGTATCTGTGGACCGACGCCTTCGGCGTCGTCCTCCTCACATCCCTCGCGAGGGAACTCCATGAGGAACGCTATTTCCGTCAGGCGGAGTGGGTCGTCGCGGAGGTGAAGCGGGTGCTGGGACCGCCCCGCATGGTGGCGGGTCAGGAGGAGCCGAAGCGCGAGTGCGAGTACTTCCACTGCCTCACGATGTGGCTGTTCGCGCTGAGCCGGCTCGGGCTGACCGATGGTCGCTATCGCGACGAAGCCGTCATGCTCGCCCGGGAGCATCTTCCGGCCTTCGTCGTGCCCGACACCGGGGTGGTGTGGAAGCTGCCGCAGGAGGACGCCAGTCCGTTCCCGGACTTCGGCATGAGGGCGCTGGATCCCTTCTTCGGTCAGGTGATCTACCGCCTGCTCGACCCGGTCGCCCTGGCGCCACAGATCGCCGCGCTCGAATCGGTGGCGCAGGCGACGCGGTCCCGCGTGGTCATCGCGCACGACCTGGGGCTGGGGATGATGCTGTGGCTGAGTCACTTCTTCCCGGAGGAGCCCTGGGCCGTGGAATTCCGCGCCCGGGCCCTCCTGCAGCTCGACGAGATGTGGATCAATCCGCCGGGCTACTACTGCCGGGTCCCATGGAAGCGCGACATGAAGTTCGCGTTCACCAATTTCGGCGTGTCGCTCGGCCTCCAGGCCGTGGCCGCGAGCCCGGAGCGGGTGCGGCGGCTCAACGCCTTCTTCGGCGGCTACCGGTCCGGCGACGCATATGATGCGGACGCGATCACCCACGTCATGGCCTGCACCTCGCACTTCCCCGGGGAGTTCCTGCGGCACGCCCTGCCGTAGCGCGGGGTCGTCAGTCGTGCTTCCGCGGTGCCGCTGCGCCTGACAATACCGTCGTCGTGATCCCGGTTCCCGCGATCGAGGCGGTGATCCGCTGCCCGCTCCCGCGCGGGTCCGGCTGCCACTGGACCGTCACCCGGCCGCCGTCATCGCTCCGCGCCTCCGTCGGCGTCACGCTCCCGCCGCGCCCCTTGAAGCGAACCGCAACGTTTCGCACCGGGTTGCCGAGGCGATCGGCCACCCGCGCGTTCACCTTCTGGCGCTCTCCCGGACGGGAGGCCGTCGTCAGTGGCGAGAGGGTTAGTGTCGCGGGCGGACCGGCGGAGGCGCGGGCCGTCACGACCAGCGTCGAATCCATCCCCTCGACGGCGATCCGCAATGTCTGCTCCCCCGCCGCAGGGCCGAGCGTCCAGCGCGTCGTGGCCTCTCCAGTCCGGTCGGTCAGCATCACGGAGTCGCGCACCGTGCCGGCTCCAGGGCGGAGGATCACGGCCTGCCCCACGACCGGATTGCCCGCCGCGTCCTGAAGCTGGACCCGGACCGGCGCGGGCAGGGGGAGGCCGGCGACACCCCGTTGTCCCGCGCCGCTGGCCAACCGCGCCTGTGCCGGCGAGCCGGCCGTGGTGGTGGCGATGATGCTGAACGGGGGAATACTGCGGCTCCGGCCGATCTGCACCAGCAGCCGCTGTCGCCCCATCCGCCGCCCCAGTGCCCAGCGGGCCGTGGCGGTGCCGACGCTGTCGGTGCGTTCCGCACCCTGGGCGCTTCCGCCGTCCGGCGTGATCCACTCGACCGGAAGCATCGCGAGCGGGGCGCCGAGCGAATCGGTCACCCGGATCGTGACCGCGTCGTCGAGCGTGGTGCCCGCGATGCCGGTGGGTGTTTCACCGAGGAGTTCGGTGCGCACGGTGCCCGGGACCGGGTCGGCTTCCGCGCTGGCACTGAGCGCGCTGTCGAGCGTGCCGACGCGCACAATGACCCGCTGCAGTCCGGGGCGCGGGCTCAGCGTCCAGAGTGCGCGGGCCCGTCCCTCCTGATCGGTGATGGCGGTGGCGGGCTCGAGTACCCCCACCCCATCCTCCGGCAGGAACGCCACACTGCTGCCCGGCACCGGACGCCCCCCGCGGGCGAACACCTGCACGACGAGCGGGGCGAGGAGCCGGCGCCCCGCGAGCGCGCGCTGGTGATCGCCACTTGTCAGGTGTGCCTCTGCGGGGGTCAGGTCGACCTGAAGCGACAGGGTGGCGCCCACCTCACCGAGCAGGGCGGAGATCGTCGTGACGCCGGCGTCGCCGGTGGTGGCGGTGCCGGTGGAATCGATCGCCACGATGGCGGGGTCGCTGCTCCGCCAGTGGGGCGCGAGGCCGCGCACCCGATGACCGCGGGCATCTTCAGCGTAGGCCACGAAGCGCGCGGTTTCACCCTGATGCAGACGGGCGGCACCTTCGCTGGTGATCACCACGCGGGCGGGTCGCTGAATGACGCTGATGGAGGCCCCGCTGGTCAGGTCGCGGACATGGACGCTGACGCGAGTGCGTCCCGGGCCGCGGGCGACCACCGCGCCGGTGGAATCGACGTCCGCGACCGTCGTGTCTTCGCTGCTCCAGTGGAGCCGTGCCCCCGTGAGGATCGCGCCGCGCCGGTCGACGACCGTCGCGGCGAGCATCGTGGTGTCGCCGATGGCGAGCAGGGAATCGGCGCGCGGGGTGACGAGGACCCGGCTGGCCGCGTGATCGGCGAAGCCGACGTCGACGGCGCCGAGCCAGGCGGTGAGCCCGAGGTTCCGCGCATTCACCAGCAGTGCAGTCACGGCCGCGGTGGTGGTGAGCAGCCAGGTGATCCACTTGCCCGCACCACCGAGCACGCCGTTGGAGGGTGCCACGCGCATCGCTGTTCTCCGGAGGCAACGAGAGGAACTCCCGTTCAGTACCGCTCCGTCGCGCGTGTCGCTGTGCCGCAGCGCACAGGGGAAAGAAATGTGCGCCGGGACACAGGAGTGCCCCGGCGCATGACCTTTGGACGGTGGCCGATTACGGGGCGGTCGCCGTCATGGGCGAGGTCGCCGCGGACAGGCGGTTGATGGCGGCCACGACTTCGCGCGGCTGCTCCTCCCCGATGTACTGCCCCGATCCCTCCACCGTCTCGATCGCGAAATCGCCGAGGGAACTGCGGAGCTGCTCGATCTCCTCCGGCTTGATCCGGCTGGGGTGCTCGACCGTTCCGAGGAGGAGCCGGACGGGCACTCGCGTCTCATGCATCCGCTCGCGGAGCGACTCGGGTTCCTTCGATTTCGACATCGCCCGCAGCGCGTCGATCGTCCCGTCGACATCGGCGGCCTGGCCGGCGGTGTATTCGTCGACCACGGCGGACGTGACCCACGTGGTGTCACCGGAATTCTCGATCAGGTCGTGCCAGACCCGCTTCCGGATCGTGCCCGGTCCGACGAAGAGCTTGGTGAGGAAGCCGCCGAAGCGCAGCGCATGCTTGAGTCCCGGCGTCGCGGCGGTTTCGGCCGGCCCGCCGTCGATCGCCAGCACGCCCCGTACGAGTTCGGGGCGGCGATACGCCATCCGGTACGCGATGGCGGCTCCGGTGGACTGGCCGACGATCAGGGCATCCGTCGCCCCGAGACTGTCCAGCGCCGCCCCGATCCTGTCCGCCTGGGCGGCGAACGAATAGTCGACCTTGGGGGGATGGGCGGACGATCCGAAGGCCAGCGGCTCGATCACGATGCAGCGATAGCCCAGCGGCACCAGCTCGGCGATCACGTGCCGGAAGCTGAACGCCCCGCCGAAGATCCCCGGGAGGAACACGACTGGCTGTCCCGCGCCCGTGCTCGAGGTGCGGAGGACCTCGAGCGGTGCGACCTGGACGTCCCGCACGACGGTGGAGTCGAGCAGGGCCAGCAACGAGAGTGTGGCAAGGAACACGAGGGCTCCCGGAGAGGGATCGAGGAGGGGCGGAATGGGACAGCCGTGAGTGAATGTAGTGGATTGTGCCGGCGGAGGCCCGCATGCGGCCGTCGATCGTTCAAGGTTTGCGCGGTTGACGGCCCTCTTTCCGTGGGGAAGGTTCTCGCGTCTGCCGCCTGTACGAGGAGTTTCCGATGATGGACCCTCGCTCCGAGCAGCCCCGCGAGGCCCGGTGCGCTCGGCGCCGGGAGCGCGCACCCCTGAATGCAACGCGGCCCCGCCGTCAGGCGGGGCCGCGCGGTTCTCCGATCATCCCGACGCCTACTGGAAGCTCGGTTGCCCGGGATTCACCCCGCACTGCCCGCCGGCATCCGTCACCGTTCCCTGTCCATTCCAGTAGAACGTGCTCTGGCTCGGCACGATCAGGTCGCTGGCGAGCGGCAGGGTCTGGTGGGTGCTGAAGCCGCGGTTCTGCGCGGCGGTCGTGTCACGGCTGAGGATGATCGTCACATGGTCATCCGCCGGCACGCTGTCGGAGCCGGTGCCGATGATCGGGTTCAGATTGACGTCCTTCCAGTCGGTCTCGCCGGCACGATAGATGTCGCCAGCGTACTCGACGGTCGAGTCGCAGACGCCGAAGGTCGTGGCCGGCTGCACCCGGATCACGTCGGACATCTTGATGGCCACACATTGATAGGCGCCATCGGCGGGTGACCCGCTGAAGAGCACCGGATTCGAGACGAAGTCCTTGACGGACGCGGTCGCGCCGTAGTCCTGGACCAGCACCGGCGAAGAGCAGTCGGCGTTCGGGCTGATGTAGAGCGCGTAGACCCCGATGCGGAGCGCGCCCGGGTCTCCCGTCAGGTACTGGGGCGTGAAGGCGGACCCGAGGATCATTGGCGGTGCCCCGGCGGAGCCGTAGACGGTGAAGAGGGCCGGGGTGCTGGAGGTGGTCGACGTGCAGGCGCTGGCGAGCACCAGCGCCGGCAGCGCGAGCATGGCGGAAAGACGGGCGCCGTGGCGCATAGACTGTTCCTGGGTGAAGGGGAATTGGGGCACGACCCCACACCCCTCCATCGGCAGGCGCCGGTGAAATCTTGAATGCGACCGATCCGCTCGTGGTGTCGGGCGGGAAACGACGCGGCCCCGTCCGGTAGACGGGGCCGCGTGGGGAGGATCCCGATCCTGCCGGGACGGCCTACGGCGCGATGACGTTCGCCGTGAAGACGGCCGGGCTGTTCGCGATGCCGCTGCCGGAGATGGGCGGCGTCGCCGTCGCGGTGACGGTGTTCGGCAGGGATCCGTCGCCCAGCGTCCACCCGCCCAGCGTTGCGGCGCCCGAGGCATCGGTGACCTGGACGGCACCGGTGATACTGCCCTGACTGCCGGCCGGAACCGCGAAGGTCACCGTCACGCCGGGAACGGGGTGGCCCTTCGGCGTCACGATCACCACTCTCGGCAGCTTGAAGCCGTCGACCTGCGAATTGGCCCGGCCTGAGATCGTTTCGCTGGCCGGATCCATGGTGGCCAGCGTATCCACGGCGCCGAAGGGGCTGAACGTCTTGGTGCTCCCACCGAGGCAGCAGGTCGCCACCGTCGCCGCTTCGGCGGTCTGCGGCAGGAAGAGCGTCGCGGCCAGTTCACGCCAGCCGCGATTGAAGCCGAAGCCCAGACCGCCCGAGAGGTTGGTGCAGTCGATGAATGGCACGTTGGTGCGGGGCAGCAGCTCGACCACCGGGCCGACATTGTGCCCCACCTTCAGACGGGAATAGTCCGGCGGGGTGAAGTTCGCGACTTGGCAGACACCCACCAGGACGTCGGCGCTGAAGGCCACCGTCGGGGACGAGGTGAACTCGTAGAACGCCGGGTACTGGTCGAGCGGGGTGAGCAGCGGAAACGGCTCGTCAGGCAGGCGCTGGATTGTGATCAGGGTCGGCGTCGGAACGGAGGCGCCGGGGATGTTCACCGCCGCGAACTGGGTGCCGGTGCGCACCAGCGTCGTCGGGCCGTTGGGGAAGACGATCGCGGCGGCGCCATCGTCCCCGAGCACACTTAGCGGGAGGTTCGGCTGCGGCAGCCCCACCACGCAGTACAGTCCGTTCACCAGGCTCAGCACATTCGCCTGGGTCGTGGTCGACTGACCGCCCAGCAGGGTGCCGGCGAAGTAGTTCTGCAGCAGCGGCTGCAGCAGGGTGAACATCACCGTGCGGGCGTCGGCCAGCTTCCCGGCCGGTGCCAGCTTGTAGATCTGGGTGATCTGGTTGTTGGCCGTGGTCAGCTTCGTGCCCGCCGGATACAGCGTACGCAGCAGGGTGCGGGACTGATCGACCGTGGGACAGCTGATGTACGACGTGGGGCCGCTGAAGGCCTGGGGGCCGGTCGGCTGATTGCCTGGCTGATCGGAACAACCGACCAGGGCAGCCAGGGTGATGGCCAAGGCGCGAACGGACGGGCGCATGCGAAATCCTCGTCTGGGGGCAGGGCGGGGCTGAACCCGAGCGCTGGTGCAGGAATGATGCGCGAAAGCCAAGCCGGGTCATCGGTTAGGCGATTGCGGCTAAGTGCATGAAAACACGCAGGTTGTGATCCTCGTCACGAAGGCCTCCTTGGCATTCCAGGGCAGACGCCGTGTGGCGAGCCTACGACAGGTGCTGCGGTTGGTCGGCGTCGGAGAGGGCACCCAATGGGCCGCCGCCGAGTCTGAGGCCGCGACCGGGGTAAATGAGGACGGGTGCGGCGACCGCGATCGGTCACCGCACCCGTCGAGGGCGCTGCAACAGGCGAGACGAGCCCGCCTGTTCAGGATTTCGCGCTGCTCAGCTTCCCCGCACCAGCACGCCGACGCCACGGCGGCGGATGGTGCTGGTCGGTGCCACCGCGTCGGTGGTCTCCGTGGTCGTGCCCTGCTTGGTCGTGCAGCTGGCTGGCAGGTTGGAGCAGTTGGTGGAGCCCAGCCCGCACGGGCCGACGTTGAACGAGAGCTTGGCCCCGTCGCCCGGGTTCGTGACCGTGAAGTTGAAGAAGATGTTCTTGGTCCCCGAGGGTACCGGACTGTTGAACTGGAAGGTGACCGGCAGGTTCTGGCTCGAGTTCCCGTTGAGGTACACGGTATTGGTGACGCTGCTGAACGGCGCCACCGTCGAACTCGGGAACTGGTTCGAGGTCGCGCTCAGCTTGATACCATAGGGCTTCATGCCGCTCGCCGGGCCGCCCGCGGAGAGGTAGACGGTGATCGACTTGAGACTGGTCGGCTTCCAGAGCGGGACGAAGAACGCCCTCGTCAGGTCGTCCGAATTGTTCGAGGTCGCCGGACAGTTCACCAGGGTCGTCACGGTGCTCGTGCCCGTCGCCGTGAAAGCGACGCTGTTGCTGCCCCCGACCGGCATCATCGGCAGCGGTGCCGTGGCGATCAGAGTGTTGGTTCCTGCGATGATGGTCCAGCCGCCGACCCGGGCGACGCCATTCCCCCCTGTGGTCTGAGAACCGCCCGTGACGGCGCCGTTCCCGCTGACCGCCAGCGTGAAGGCGACATTCACTCCCGGAACCGGATTGCCGTAGCCATCGCGCACGATCGCGGACGGGGCACACAGCGACGTCGCAGAGCAGGTGGCGCCGGTGAGCGTGGTCCCCTCCGGGGCCGTCTGGTTGTTGCCATCATTGATCGCGATGGTCGCCGCGGAGCTGGCGGGCGGGACCACCTGAATCCCCCCACTCGGACTGAGCGGGGCGGCGCTGAGGTTCGGTGAGGTCGCGGTGAGCCGGAAGGTCCCCGCCGAGGTGATGTACACTCCCGTGAAAGTTGCCACACCGCCCACCGCGTTCTGGGTGCAGCCGCTCGGGCAGACCAGCGTGCCACCGGTGCTGATGGCGAGGGTCACCGGTGCGGTGGAGCCCGGCACAGTCTGCGGCGGCACCTCGGCGTCCTGCACGAGCACGGCCACGTTGAACGGCACACCGGGCGCGTAGCTGTTCGGTGCCGTGAATGAGGCGAGCAGTGTCAGGGTTCCGCCATTGAACTGGAGCTGCATCGCGGGATAGCCCGTCGCGCTGAAGCTCAGGCTCGTGCCGAGGCCCGTCGTGAGGATGATGCCGCAATTGGGCGTGGTCCCGGTCGGCACCTGGCCGGCGCAGGGAATCGTGGCCGTGGCCGAGACGGTGTTGGCACCGGCACTGACGGTCCAGGCCGGTACCGACGCGTAGCCGCTCGCATCGGTGTTCACCACCAGCGTGGTCGGGCTCGACGGCGCGCAGGGATTGGCGAAGCAGCCGCTACCGCCGGTGATCGTGAACGTCACGGGAATGTTCGCCATGCCGGGGCCGGTGGGGTTCGCGGCCGCCAGCTGTCCGGGAGTGACCACCCGGACGCTCGGCGCGGTGACGGTGCCGCCTTCGGGCGCCGTGAGCCCCGAGGTGGCGGAGTTGCCCGTGAGATAGCCCAGCGTGTCCACCGCGCCGAAGGGGCTGAAGTTCTTCGTCGTGCCGGTGGTGCCGGTGCTGCTGGCAAGAGCGAAAAGCGGCGCCGGGGAGAAGATGGCGCTCAGGCCGCCGGCGACGCTCCGCCAGGTGCGCGCCGCAAAGCTCGAAGGAGCAGCGGGGAACATCCCGACGGTGGTACTGCAGGTGCTCAGGAAGCCCGGGGCCGACGGGAGGATCTGGATGTTCTCGTATGGCGCGGGCTCGGCGACGTCATGCGCGAGTGCGAGCCGCCCCGGCGCGCCCGGCGGGAAGGTCAATCCCGGCTGGAGGCAGACTTCGACTGTCACGGGCTGCAGGAACGGATTCCCCGGCTGGGCGCCCTGGCCGGAAGACGAGGTGTACTGATAGCGATAGGGATACTGATCGAGCTGGGTGGTGAGCAGGATCGACGGATCAAGGATCCGGCTGACCGAGATCACGGTGGGCTCAGTCACGGTCCCGGTCCCCGTCGGAAGGCTGACGCCGGCCTGCCCCGAGGGCGTCACGAGGACCTGCGCTGCCGACCCCGGCTGGTAGACCGTCGCGTTGCAGTCCGCCGCGAAGGAGCAGACCGTCGCATCGATTCCGGCGTAGCGGAGCAGCAGGTTGGTCAGGTCCGTCACGGCGGCACCGGTCCCTGTCCCTGATGCGCTGGTGTAGCCCGGCAGCGGGTTGAGGGCACCCGAGCCGTACTTGCTGAAGATGTTCGCGACGAGACTGTAGGTGTTCGACCGCACGGAGGCCATGTCGAATGGCGGCGCGACGGTGAACAGCGACGCGATCTGCTCGAACTGGGTCTGGGCCGCGTTGTAGGGGCCGTTGCCGTTGTTCAGGTTGTTGTAGAGCTGAAGGATCAGCCCTTCGATCGCGATGCTGTCGGCCGGCTGGCCGGGCGTGACGCTATAAGCGGGCCCCGACACTGCGGGGACTGCAAGCGGTCCTGTCGACTGGTCCGCCTTCTGATCGGAGCAGCCCGAGGCCAGGACACCGAGTATGACAAGGGCCGGCGCGAAGCGACGCATAGGAGGTGCTTCCTCTCTCAACACGGTACGGCGGGAATTCGAGGGGCGAGGGGCCGTATTGGGGATACGGGTGCTTCGGTACAGGCGCAGCAATGTGACAATTCAACACGGTTCTGGCAAGATACGCACCGACAAGAGGTTAGTTCTCACGGCCGACTCAAGTCTTGACAGTGTCGGCAGTTGCGGAGCTGCGGATTGTTTGGAGGTCGGAGCGCCGCTGTTGCGAGGACGCCCGGATGCACCACCTGGCGTCCCGGCGGCGGGGGTCGCTCTACTTCGGAGATCCGACCAGCGCGAGGTAGCGTGGGTCTTCCTGGATCCCCCGGAACCACCAGTTGGGATTCTGGAAGTCGGTGCGGCGTCCCGGATTCGCCACGAGGTAGGTCTTGATCTGGTTGAGCGCCTCCGTGGTGTCCCCCGCCAGCAGCCAGATGAAGGCTGCGGTGTTCGCGAGGTCCCGCGACGGGTCGACCTCGGGGTCGTCCTTCGTCGAGCGGAGCACGCTGCGCGAACTGTCCTTGAGCCCTGCCCGGGCGAGGACCCCGGCCACCAGTACGCGGGCGTACAGCTTCTCGTACCTCTGGTCGCGCTGGTCGGGCGTGAGCTTCACGACCGAGTCGGCCAGCTGCCAGGCGCGTGCCGGTGACTTCGCCGGATCGGCCTCCATGAACTTCGAGGACATGAGGAGGAGCCGGCACTTCACGAAGCGGGCGTCCCGGGGAAAGCGGCGCTGCCCCTCGCGGCACCAGCGATCGGCGTCGGCGAACTGCGCCTCGTCGTAGGTGGCGTTGGTCAGCCGCGCGAGAATCTGATCGGCGTTGCTCAGGTAGGCGTCCTTCTCGAGCGCCCGGCTGGCGGCCAGAATGACGTCGACGTTGGTCTTGTCGGGGCGGTTCGCGTACAGATGCGCAAGCGTCGCAAAGGCGCTGGCCTGGGACGGGTTGAGCGTCCGGGAGCGTTCCAGGTCTGCCTGGGCACTGCTGATCAGGCGCTCCCGCTTCGCCTCATCGGTCTCGAGCGGGTAGAGCCAGCGCCAGTAGTTGAGCGTGCCGCGGAGTTCGAGCGCGTCGGGATTGTCCTGGCCGAGGGCGAGCGCCCGCTGGGCATGCGCGAGTCCGGCGTCGATGGACCGATTGGCGAGGCCGGGGTCGTCGGTCGCCCGGCGGGAGCGCCAGAAATCGAGCCACCCTCGGAGCACGATCGGGTCGGCCCACTGCGGATCCAGCTTTTCGGCGAGGCCGGCCAGGGAGTCTGAGGCCAGGAAGTCCCGGTCGAACCCGGTCGCGTCGCCGGACTTGTAGAGCGAGTCGCCCCGCGTCCGCGCCTGCAGCGCGCGCTGATACATCGCCCAGGCATCGGGATTCCGGGTACCGGCCCGGGTGCGGCTCAGCTGGGCCAGCGTGCCGATGCGCTTCCGGATGAGAACCGCCGCCTCATCCGCGAGGCTGTCCGACAGCGCGATCAGGTCCTTGCCGGACTTCTTGAACGTGGCCCGTTCCAGTTCGGTGCCGGCATCATCCAGCATCCGGACCGTGACGCGGAGGCTGTCGTTCTCCGGCTCGATGCTGCCGGTCACGAGGGTGCCGACGCGGAGTGCGCGAGCGATGCTGTCGCGCGCGATGGTACCGCTCCGGTATTGGCCGACGCCGCCTTTCGACACGACCGAGAGTCCGGGCACCGAACCCAGGGCACTGATCAGCCCTTCCGTGAGACCGTCCGCGACGTATCCCAGGTCATGTTTGCTGCTCTGGTCCTCGAAGTAGAGGACGGCAATGCTGTGCGCGTCCAGACCATTGCCGGTGACCCCGATCGTCCCCCCGCCACTCCGATGGGTCAGCCACCAACCGATGCCGCTTCCGATGAGCAGGACCGCCGCTGCGGCCCCGATGCCATAGGCGAAGAGCGAGCGCTTCTTGACCGTGACCGTGACCGATCCCGCTGGCGGCGTGCCCTGCTGCGTGGCCCGCTGGGTGCGCCGCGTCATCGTGTTGCGCGACACGCTGTAGCGGGTCGCCGTCGCCCCCGGGGGCGCGCCCAGCATCTCGGCGAACTGCGATGCCGTCTGGGGCCGGTCCGCGACGACCTTGTTGAGCGCCGCCATCACCGCGTCCTCGACCTCGTCCGGCACGGTGTCCCGCACCACCTGCAGACTCGGCACCTGCTCCATCGCATGCCGGGCCATGATCTGGCGGGCGTTGGTGCCGGTGAAGGGGGGCTGACCGGCGAGCATCTCGTACAGGACGCAGGCGAGCGAGTAGATGTCGCTCGTCGGGCCGACCGTGTCGCCCACGGCCTGCTCCGGACTCATGTAGAGCGGCGTGCCGACCGCGGTCCCGGTCTGGGTCAGCCGCTGATTGCTGCCCGCCTCGGTCACCGCTCTCGCGATGCCGAAGTCGGCGACCAGGGCATGTCCGCCGGAGAGCATGATGTTCTCCGGCTTGATGTCGCGATGGATGATGCCCAGCATGTGGGCGTAGCCGAGGGCGTCGGCGACTTCGAGCGCGACGTGGACGGCGAAGTCGACGGGCAGCATGTGGTCCCGGTCGAGCCGCTCGCGGAGCGACTCGCCGTAGACAAACGGCATCACGTAATAGAGGAGACCGTCCGCCTCGCCCGAGTCGAACAGGCCGAGGATGTTCGGGTGCTGCAGCTTGGCGGCGAACTTGATCTCGCGGTCGAAGCGCTCGGGACCGAGGCTCTCCGCCAGGTCGGGATGCAGCACCTTGATCGCGACTTCGCGATCATGCTTGATGTCGGTGGCGAGATAGACGGTGGCCATGCCCCCGCGCCCCAGCTCCCGCTGGATTCCGTACCGACCACTGAGAGCGGCTTGCAGGCGGGCGAGGGTCTCGGACACGGTCTGGTGTAAGGGGAACGTGAACTGATTGGAGCCAAAGTATACGGGTCTCCGGGTGCTTCGGCTAGCAGCGGAGCCGCGCGCGCCGGGCGCTGTCGCCCCCGGGACCTATCTTCTGACATGCCACTTCGATCCCCCGCCGGCCAGACCGGTCGTCCGCTCCCCGACCGCGTGGTCCACGCCGACTGGAGCAAGCATCCTGGAAAACGCTGGCTCGCACGGGCGAACCGGACTGCCGCTGGCGGGTGGCTCCTCCAGCGCGCCGAGCCCGTCGGCGACCCGGGTACGCTGGTCGTTCGGGAAGGGGAGGGGCGCTCGGTGCTGTTCGGCTTCGATTTCCCGATCGGGCTGCCCGAGGCCTACGCACAACTGGCCGGCATTGATTCGTTCCGGGCGGTGCTTTCCCGCCTCGGTTCGGGGCGCTGGTCCCGGTTTTTCGAGGTCGCGTCGCGGCTCGAGGAGGTGAGTCACGAACGGCCGTTCTATCCCAACGGCCTCGCGGACGCGGGGGAGCGGCCGAAGCTGGCCTTCCATGCCCGGCTCGGTGTGCCCGCGGGCGTCTCGCTCCTGCGCGGCTGTGAACGGCCCTATGGGCAGCGCGGTCCGGCGTGCGAACTCTTCTGGACCAAGGGCGGCAATCAGGTCGGCAAGGCGGCGATCGCGGGCTGGCGGGAGGTGTTGCAGCCGGCGCTCCAGGCCGGTGCGGCGCTCTGGCCCTTCGATGGGGACCTCGCTCGGCTCCTCGGGCGGGGCGGCGCCGTCCTGCTCGAGACCTATCCCGCCGACGTCTACCGCCGGGTCGGACTCGTCTGGCGCCAGGCCGCCGACGCGCGGGGCAGGACGGGAAAGCGCGTCCAGGAGGACCGTCGGGCCAACGCGCCGGCCTTTGCGCGCTGGGCCGAGCGGGTCGGCGTCGAGCTTTCGGCGGAATTGCAGGACGAGATCGAGGATGGGTTCGGTGCCCGGGCCGATGGCGAGGACCGGTTCGATGCGGTCGTCGGCCTGATCGGCATGCTCGACACCCTCCTCGACCCGGCGGACCTTCCGGAGCCGCGCGCCGAGTCACTTGTCAGGGTCGAGGGCTGGATCTTTGGCCAGCCTGTGCCATAATCCCCCATGGCCTCTTCCAAGCTGCAGCGCTGGATCGATCTGCTTGCCGCGCTCCTCCCGGGAGCCGTCCCGCTCAGCCTCAGGCAGCTCACCGCTCGGGTGCCCGCCTATCTCGCCTCGAGCGATCGGAACGAGGAGACCCTGCGGCGGATGTTCGAGCGGGACAAGGATGAACTCCGCGCGGCGGGCATCCCGATCGAAACCGTGACCCTGCCTGACGGAGAGACCAAGGGCTACCAGCTCCGCACGAAGGATTTCTACCTGCCGTATCTCGCGCTCCTGGCCGATGGGAAGAAGACGCCCGCGAAGAAGGTGAACCGGTACGGCTACCGGGCGCTGGCCGAACTCACCTTCGATGCGGACGGGCTCCTCGCCATCAAGGACGCGGCCGCACGGATCACCCGGCTGGGCGATCCGGTGCTCGCCGGGCATGCCGCGAGTGCGATCCGCAAGCTGGCATTCGACCTGCCGCTGGACAGCGCCACGGCAGACCCCTCCCACGTTGCGCCCGGAACCGACCGGGTGCCCGACGCCGTCTTCGAAACGCTCGACGAGGCGCTGGCGAGCCGCAAGCTGGTCACCTTCCGCTACCGCTCCATGCACGCGGACGAGGAGCGGGTGCGGTCGGTCTTCCCCTACGGCCTCTTCTTCCTGAGTCAGCACTGGTATCTCGCCGCCGCGGCGCCCGATGACCCGCGCGTGAAGAACTACCGCCTGAGCCGGATTGCCGCGCCGCGGATCAACACCGAGCGCCCGGGCACGGCGGACTTCACGCGGCCGCGCGAGTTCGACCTGCGTGCGCACGCCCGCTCCCGTCAGGCCTGGGAGCTTGGCGAAGGAAACGGAGCGCACGCCACCGTGGAGTTCCGGGGGGGGAGCGGCGCGGCGCTGGCCGCGCGGAAACTCGGCGAGGCGGTGGAGGGTTACCCCGACCGGCGCCGCTTCCTCGTGCGACGGCGCGACGCCTTTGCGCGCTGGCTGCTCTCGTTTGCCGGGGAAGTCATCCCGCTCGAGCCGGCCGACGTGGTCGAGGAGTTCCGCGCCCTCGCGGCCGCGACCCGCACCCGGTACCTGCCATGACGGATACCGCCGCAGCGCAGCTCCGCCGCCTCCTCGAGCTCATCCCGCATCTGGCGGACGACAAGCCCCACTCGATTGATGCGGTGGCGAAGCGGGCGCGCACCGAGCGCAGGACGCTGCTGCGCGACCTGCGCGCGCTCGCGGAGCGGGAGAACGACCCGGGCGGCTTCACCGAAGGGGTCGAGGTCTTCATCGAAAAGGACGCCGTCAGGGTGCACTCGCCGCATTTCCTGCGCCCCATGCGGCTGACACTCGCCGAACTCGCCGCGCTCGAGCTCGGCCTCGTCATGCTGGAGCGGGAGCGCCCGCCGGAGGAGATCGGCCCCATCGCGACCGCGCGGGCGGCGCTGCGTGCCGTGATCGGCAAGCTGCCCGCCGAGTCCGAGATCGTGCGGGATGGTGTGGCCGCCGCGGCCGTCGATCCGGCGCTCCTCGCGAAGTTGCGCCGGGCCGCCCACCAGCGCCGCAAGGTCCACCTCTCCTATCAGGGCGGCAGTGCCAAGGGGTCGGGCTCGCGGAAGGTCTGTCCTTACGGCCTCGTTGCCACCCACGGGATGTGGTATCTCGTCGCCCACTGCGAGAAGGGGGAGGGGCTTCGCTTCTTCCGGGCCGACCGGATCACGGGCGCGGAGATCCTCGCCGATCCGTTCAAGCTGCCGGAGAATTTCTCGCTCGAGGCCGTGCTCCAGGACGGCATGGCCTTCCGGGCGGAACAGGCCACGGTGCTGAAGGTGAAGTACAGCCCGCGCATCGCACGCTGGATCGCGGAGCGCGCCGGCGTACCGCTGGCGGAGGATGGATCGCTGCTGCTCGAGCACCCGCTGGCGGACGTTGGGTGGGCGGTTCGCCACGTGCTGCAGTACGGTCCCGACGCGGAAGTGCTGTCGCCCCCCGATGTCCGTGCCGAGGTCCTGCGGAGGCTCACGGAGCTGGTCTAGGCCGGTCCCACTGTCACACCCCTCCCGTATCCTGGCTGGATCACCACCCGGGAGGGGTCATGAAAGCCAGCGTCTCGCTGTCCACCCAGTTCGTCACCTCGCAGAACGCCCATCAGATCCGTGCGCTCGTCTCGCTGAGCGGCGAGGCGCCGGTCCGCCGCGCGCCGATCAACGTCGCGCTCGTCCTCGACCGTTCCGGCTCGATGGCCGGAGCCCCGCTCGCCGCGGCACGTGAGGCGGCGCGTCGCTTCGCGGAGTTCCTCGGTCCCGATGATCGTCTCACGATTGTGACCTTTGATGACACCGTGAGCACCATTTTCGGTCCCGGCGCGGGCGGCAACCCGCTCGCGCTCGGCGCGATCGACCGCATCGTGGCGGGTGGCAGCACCAACCTCTCCGGCGGATGGCTCGAGGGTCGCCGCCATGTGGCGGACGGTCTCGTCGAGGGGACCAACCGCGTCGTGCTCCTCACCGACGGGAACGCCAACACGGGCCTGGTGGAACCGCCTCGCCTGACGGGGCTCGCCACCAGCGCCCGGGAGCAGCGGGTCAGCAGCACCTGCATCGGGTTCGGGGCGGGCTTCAACGAGGATCTGCTGCGCGCCTTTGCCGAGTCGGGCGGCGGCAACTACTGGTACGTGGAAGCGATCGATCAGATGGGCGCAATCTTCCAGGGCGAGATCGAAGGTCTCGTCGCCCTCGCGGCCCAGAACGTCCATGTCGACGTCCGCCCGGTGCATCCGGGTGTCGCCGGTGTCTCCTTCGTTCCGTCCCTGCCGCTCACCCATCTCGAGGATGGCTGGCGTGCGGCTCTCGGCGATCTGTACGCCACTGCACCGAGAGCGCTCGGCATCGTGGCCCACGTGGAAGACGTTGCGGACCTGGGCATGGTCACGATCGCGGAGCTGAAGGTCCGCGCCGATGTCGTGACTGAAGCGGGGATCGTCCACCAGGTCCTCACCCTGCCGGTCGTCGCGAACCTGGATGGCACGGTGCGGCTGGAGCCGCTGGTGGAGCAGACCTTCCTGCGATTCGACCTGGCGCGGGCGCGGGAGGAAGCCGTTGCCCGGGCCGACCGGGGCGAGTTCGTGGAGGCGGCGCGGGCGCTCCGGGAGGCGGGACGGATGTGCGAGCCGCTCATCCCCTTCGACGCAACCCTCGCGGAGGTGCGTGACGATGTGCTCGCGGAGGCCGCCCGCCTCGAGGAGCGGCACTACGACCCGCGTGACCGCAAGTATCACCTCGCGCAGGCGGTCGCCGATCGCGATCTCAAGGCGGAATACGGCCGGGCCATCCGCCGGAAGCGCTAGGGACTGACAGTGGGCAGCCGGGCCGCTACCTTGTGGCGTCCCGGTTTTCCCTCTCCCGGTCCCGATGCCGACACTCGCCCCCGAGCTGCAGCGCCGCCTCAAGGGCCTCCGTGCCCTGGTCGGCAACACCCCCCTGCTGGCGATCTCCTGCGAGTACCGCGGCCGCCGCCGCGTGATCTACGCCAAGGCGGAGCACCTCAACCTCACCGGCAGCATCAAGGACCGGATGGCGCTGCATATCCTGCGGCGGGCCTACGAGCGCGGGGCGCTCGAGCCGGGGGACCTGATCATCGAGGCGACCAGTGGCAATACGGGGATCGCCTTCGCCGCGATCGGCCGCGCACTCGGTCATCCGGTCGCCATCTTCATGCCTGACTGGATGAGCGAGGAGCGCAAGAACCTGATCCGGTTCTTCGGTGCGGACATTCACCTCGTGAGCGCGGCGGAGGGGGGATTCGTCGGCAGCATCCGGCAGGCCGAGGAGCTCGCCGCCGCGAGAGGACGCGCGTTCCTGCCGCGCCAGTTCAGCAATGAGGACAACAGCGCCGCGCACACCGCCACGACCGGCCCGGAGATTCACTGGCAGCTCGCGCGCCAGGGCCTCAGGCCCGACGCGATCGTGGCCGGCGTCGGCACCGGCGGGACGATCATGGGAACGGGGCGGTTCCTGCGGGAGCGGTTTCCCGGGATCGCGGTCCATCCGCTCGAGCCCGCCGGTTCGCCTACGCTCACCACCGGACACAAGGTCGGCAAGCACCGCATCCAGGGCATCTCGGATGAGTTCATCCCGCCGATCGTCGATCTCGGCTACCTCGACGCCGTCATCGCGGTGGACGACGGCGACGCCATCCTCATGGCGCAGCGCCTCGCCCGCGAGCTCGGGCTGGCCGTCGGCATCTCGGCGGGCGCGAACTTTCTCGGCGCGCTCGAAGTCCAGGAGCGGCTCGGCCCCGACGCCGTCGTGGTCACCTTCTTCTGCGACGACAACAAGAAGTATCTCTCCACCGACCTGGTGCGCGTGGAGCCGGTCAAGCCCACGCATCTGACCCCCGCCGTCACCCTGCTCGGCTTCGAGGCCTTCTCGCGCCCCTGCGAGACCTGCGGCGACACCGCCTGACACTTCGGCCGCGGTTCAGCCGAACAGCCAGCGCACGACGTACACTGCGAGGATCATCGCCGCGATGTCCGCGCTCAGTCCGGCCGGAATCGCGTGCCGGGTCTTCTTGATGTTCACTGCCCCGAAGTACACCGCCACGACATAGAACGTCGTCTCGGTCGAGCCGAACATCGTCGCCGCCGTCTTCACGATCAGCGAGTCCGCGCCGTAGCGGTTGATCAGGTCGAGCATGATTCCGGCCGAGCCCGAGCCGGTGAGCGGCCGGGTGATGGCCATCGGCAGCACTTCGGGGGGGATGCCGAGCGGCGAGAGCAGCGGCCGCAGCCCCTCCACGAGGAAATCCATCGCGCCCGATGCGCGGAACATCGCCACGGCGAAGAGGATGGCGACCAGGTAGGGGATGATGTTCACCGCCACCTGGAAGCCGTCCTTGGCGCCGGTGACGAACTCCTCGTACACCGGGACCCGCTTGTAGAGGCCGTAGAGCGGGAATCCGATGATGATCACGGGGATGACAAAGACCGAGAGCAGGTCGATCGCGTTCCGGAAGAAATCCATGGTCGGCGCGCCTCAGTTGGTGGGGACGGCGCCGGCCTGGCGCATCGGGTCGCTCGCGCGATAGCCCTTCAGCCGGCCGAGCAGCTTGGCCATCACGATCGCCGTCACGATGGAGCAGGCGGTGCAGATCAGGATGGCGAAGTAGAGCTGGTTCACCTGCAGTCCCATGATCGCGACGAGCAGGACCGGTGGCACCAGCTGCACGCTCGCGGTATTGAGCGCGAGCAGCATGACCATGGAGTTGGTCGCCGTGTCCTTCACCGGGTTGAGCTTTTGCAGCTCCTCCATCGCCTTGATCCCCATCGGGGTCGCGGCGTTGCCGAGACCCAGCACATTGGCCGACATGTTGAGCACGATCAGGCCGAGGGCCGGGTGACCCTTGGGAATCTCGGGGAAGAGCGGCCCGAGAATCGGCTGCGCGATGCGGACAATGCCGTTGATGAGGCCGGACTTGTCGGCGATGCGGAGCATGCCGAGCCAGAGTGCGATCACCCCGATGAGCCCGAGTGCCAGGGTGACGGCAGTCTTCGCCATGTCGATCCCCGCCTTGGTGATGGCCACCAGCTTCACGAAGCGAACCCGCCCGAAGGTCACCTCGCCCGTCGCGAGGCTGTCTCCGCGGTGGGCCGTGAACCGCAGCGCCCCCCGGAGGTCGTTGTCCCGCTCGGAGGTCATGCTCCGGATCGTGGCGAGCGGCTCGGGCAGGGTGACGTCCTTGGCGAAGCGCAGTTCCCGCGAATCGAGGTTCTGCAGCAGGGTCCCCGCATAGCTCGCGGCGACCCCGACCGGCTGACCGTAGTGTCCGGACCAGGCCGCGGAATCGGCCCGTACCGTGACGGCGAGATTGTGGGAGTCGGGGTCGTATCCATCGGGAAAGGCGAGCGTGACGGGGAGCGGCTGGCCGTTGCGGTAGGTGTCGCGCTGCAGATCCCCGGCATCGGTGACCAGCGCGAACACGAGGCTCAGAATGACGAGCCCCGCCCAGATGTAGTTCAGCATGCGGGAGCCTTTCGGGGGAGACGCTCAGAAGCTACGTGCCGCCGCACCCCTTGTCATCCCGAGAGCGCCGCCCGTATTCGCCGTGGTGCTCCGTGCGGCCGTCGAGACCCCCTGCGACCATCCCCGGACCGGGAGCATCTCTACGCCATCACCTGCTCACACGGAGCCTGCATACCATGTCCTCCCGTTTGCCGCGGACCCTTTCCGCCCTCGCCGCCGTCGCCCTCTGTGCCGCCCCGCTGGCGGCCCAGGACGACAATGCACGCACATTCACCTACATGTCCGACCGCCCCCGGATCGGCGTGATGCTGCAGTCCCGCGCCGACAAGGAGACCGATCGCCTCGGTGCCAAGATCGCCGAGGTGACCCCCGACGGTCCCGCCGACAAGGCTGGCCTCAAGGCGGGCGACATCATCACCCGCTTCAACGGCGTCGCGCTCGGCGGAGTCGCCGCCGATGACGACGATGACTCCGGCCCGGCGGCCAAGCTGATCGAGCTGGCCCGCAAGCTCGGCAAGGGCGACACCGTCGACGTCGAGTACCGCCGTGGCACCGAGAACGGGAAGCTCAAGCTGGTCGCGCAGGTGCTGCCGGAGACCGCGATGCGCCGCTTCACCGTCCGCGTGCCGGACATGCCCGAGATGAGGATGATGCCGGACATGCCGGAGATGCGGACGATGCCGGACATGGGTCGGATGCGGCGGATGCCGTTCATGGGTGAGGACGGCCCGGGCATGCCGATGGGCCCCGGCGAGATGGGCCGCGTGCGGATCTTCATGGACCGCGACCGCGGTGACCTCAACCTGACGGACCTCAACCCGGGACTGGGCGAGTACTTCGGGGCGAAGTCGGGGGTGCTGGTGCTCGAGACCCCGAAGGACTCGACCATTCCCCTCAGGGCCGGCGACGTCATCGTCTCCATCGACGGGCGCGTCCCGACTTCGGAGGCCCACGCCCGCCGTATCCTCGGCTCCTACGAGGCGGGCGAGACCGCGAAGGTCGAGGTGCTGCGCAAGCAGAAGAAGCTGACCCTCACCTGGAAGACTCCCGAGCGGGAGCGCGGCTGGAAGACGGAGCGCGACCAGGAGAAGGTGCGGGTCAAGGTCGAGCGGAGCTGAGCCGGGCGCAGCGCCGATGGGCTGATGTGAAAGAAGGGCGGGTCGCGGAGACCCGCCCTTCTGCTTGCCCATCCACGCCGTTACCCCCGTGCCAGCTGCTCGCCGACCAGCAGCGCGAGGTCCCGGCTCGCCCGCTTGAGTATCCGGCTCGCCCGCCCGAAGAAGGTCCCCAGCGAGGAAGCCCAGTCGCGATCGCGCGATGCCGCAGGATCCTCCAGCGCCGCGAGGATGCGGCCCCGGAACCGCAGCAGGATCGGGGTGGCGACCTGGAGCGCGTTGAACCGGGCGTCGTAGCGGATGCCGAGGCCTTCGATGAGTGCGGCGGTCCGCGCGAAGTAGACCAGGTCGCCCGGCAGCACCACCGGCCAGTCGTACATGGTGGAGAGCACCTCGTCGGCGAGGTACTGGATCCGTTCCTGCGTCGTGGTCCGTCGCGAGGCCAGCGAGAGCAGCGCCTCGGCCAGCTTCCGGAGCGTGCCGTTGTCGTCACCCGATTCGACCAGGCCCAGTCCCCGGAAGCCGGCCACCACCCCTTCGGCGTCGTTGCTGATCGCCGCGATCGCCGTGTTGAGAATCTGCCGGCGGCGCTCCCGGCTGACGCGGACCACCATCCCGAAGTCGAGGAGGATGAGCGCTCCGTCAGGCGCGACCAGCAGGTTGCCGGGATGCGGATCGGCATGGAAGAGGCCGTCGACCAGCATCATCTCGACATACAGCTCGAGCACCCGGCGCACGACGTCGGAGGCGCGGAGCTCGCCCGCCGCGATGCGGGGACCCAGCGCGTCGATCCGCGTGCCTTCCAGATATTCGAGCACCAGGACCCGCTGCCGCGTCATCTCCGGCAGGATCTCGGGGATGCGGATCCCTTTCGCGTGCGCGAACGAGGCGCGGAATTCGTCGGCGTTCGCCGCCTCGAGGCGGAAGTCCATCTCTTCGTGCACCCGCAGCGCGAACTCCTCCACCGCCGCGCGGAGCCCCCGCACGTGCGGATTGGGGAAGTGCCGCTCGATCCAGCCGAGGATGGTGCGCGCAGAGGCGATGTCCCGCTCGACCACCGCCTCGACGCCGGGGCGCAGCACCTTCACGGCAACGTCCCGTCCGCGGCACCGGGCGCGATGGACCTGCCCGAGTGAGGCCGCCGCGATCGGGATCTCATCGAAGCGCTCGAACAGTTCATCCGGGGTCCGGCCGTAGCTGTCCGCGATCACCCGCCGGATTTCGGCGAGCGGCACGGGGGGCACCCGGTCCGTGAGGGTTCCGAGCGCCACCACGTAGGGCTCGGCGAGCAGATCGTTCCGGCCGGCGAAGATCTGGCCGAACTTGACGAAGGTGGGACCGAGCCGGGCGAGCGCCTCGACCAGGCGGGCGGCACGGCGCTGATGAAAGGCGGGGGAGCGCTCGAGCGGGGATCCGAAGAAGATCCAGCGGCGGCGGTCGCGGAAGAGGCTGACGACGAAAGGCAGCAGTTCCCGCAGGATCGTGACGGTACGCATGGCTGCACCTACCCGGGAACCGTCGCGCAGTTCCCGGTCAGCGCGTCAGGACTGCGGCGGCCGGTTGAGGCGGCCGACGAGGACCGTCGTGTTGTCCGTTCCGCCGCGGTCGAGCGCGAGTTGCAGCAGTTCCTTCGCCGTGACGTCGGCGTGGGTGCAGCGGCGAAGCGCGTCGCGGATTTCCTCATCGGTCACATGCTTGGTGATGCCGTCGCTGCAGAGCAGCATGAGATCGTCCCAGCGGCAGTCGGTGGTCAGGGTGTACGGCTCCGCGCGCGAAGCGCCGATGGCGCTGTACAGCACATGCTTGAGCCGGGACCGTTCCGCCTGGTCCGGGGAGAGTGCACCGGCATCGACCATCGCCTGGGCCATCGTCTGGTCCTTGGTCAGCAGCTCCAGCTCTCCATCCCGAAGGCGGTAGCAGCGGCTGTCACCCACATGGACCAGGTACCCTCGCGGCCAGCGGATGCATGCCATGGTGAGCGTCGTCGCGCCGACCGCGCTCTCCGACTCACCGGTGCCGGCCTTGCGCACGACCTCGTGACTCTGCTCCACCGAGCGCTGCAACTCGGCGAGGAACGCCGTCTCCGCCGCCGGGTCGAGCTGGGTGTAGAGATCCATCGTCTGCACGACGTAGTCGACGATCGCGTTCAGCGCCGTCCGGCTGGCATCCTTGCCCCCCGGGACGCCGCCGACGCCATCCGCCACCAGGAAGACATACCCGCGTGACGGACTGGTCAGATCGCCCAGCGCATCGGGGGGCAGACTGGTGGAGATGATGCGCATCGTCTTGTGCAGGCTGGCGATCAGGAAATGATCCTGATTCTCCTTTCGCACGAGACCCGGATGGGTCAGACCGGCGACATCGACGTTCTGTACGTGGGGGCGGTCGTCCGCCGCACCGGCTGCTTCCGTCATTGGGATTCCTCCCCTGTGACCGGGGAAGATCGTCTGCGATCGCCGACCCAGCAAGCAGGGATACCGTTGTCGGGCGTCCCCGTGCCCCTTACGGTTGGGGCGTGCGGTCCATCGGCCTCCCCATCGAACCCGTCCTCCCGGCGGTTGCGGCAGCGCTCCACGAGACGGGCGTCGGCGTGCTCCAGGCGCCTCCCGGCGCCGGGAAGACCACGCTCGTGCCCCTCGCACTGCTCGAGGAGCCCTGGCTCCAGGGCAGGAAGATCCTGCTGCTCGAACCCCGGCGACTCGCCACCCGCGCCGCCGCGCAGCGGATGGCGGCGCTGCTCGACGAACGGCCCGGGCAGACGGTCGGGTACCGCATCCGGCGCGACTCGACCGTCGGTCCTTCCACCAGGATCGAAGTCGTCACCGAGGGGATTCTCACCCGGATGCTCCAGCACGATCCGGGGCTGGAGTCCGTCGGACTGGTGATCTTCGACGAGTTCCACGAGCGAAGCATCCACGCCGACCTCGGCCTGGCCCTGACGCTGCAGACGCGCGCGGTACTCCGGAGCGACCTGCGCATCCTGGTGATGTCCGCCACGCTCGAGGGGGCACCGATTGCCGCCCTCCTGGGTGGCGCGCCGATCGTCAGCAGTGAGGGGCGCAGTCATCCGGTCGAAACCCGCTATCTCCCGCGCCGGCCCGAGGCGAGAATCGAAGCCTCGGTGGCCAGCGCCGTCCGGCAGGCCCTCGCGGAGACGGAGGGCGACCTGCTGGTCTTCCTCCCCGGTCAGGGGGAGATCCGTCGCACGATGGAGCTGCTGGAGCAGGTTCCGGGTTCCGAGTTCCGGGTTCCGAAGGCGATCGACAGGGAGGGCGATACCCGGGACTGGACGCTCCATCCACTCTATGGAAATCTGAGTCAGGCCGATCAGGACGCGGCACTGCGGCCCGGCCCACCCGGCCGCCGCAAGGTCGTGCTCGCCACCTCGATTGCCGAGACCAGCCTGACAATCGAGGGAGTGAGGGTGGTGATCGACTGCGGGCTCGCGCGGGTGCCGAAGTTCTCGCCCGCCTCCGGGATGACCCGACTCACTACGGTGCGGGTTTCCCGGGCCTCGGCGGACCAGCGCCGGGGTCGCGCCGGTCGGACCACCCCGGGCGTCTGCTACCGGCTCTGGGCGAGCCAGGAGGATCATCACCTCCTGCCTCGCACAACCCCGGAAATACTCGAGGCGGATCTCGCACCGCTGGCGCTCGAACTCGCGGCGGCCGGTATCGACGACCCCGGTGAACTCGCCTGGCTCGATCCGCCGCCCCCTCCCGCACTCGCGGAGGCTCGCCGGCTGCTGCACCAGCTCGGAGCGCTCGATGGCGGAATGAAGGTGACGGCTCACGGGCGCCGGATGGCCGAGCTCGGCACCCATCCACGCCTTGCTCACCTGCTGATCCGTGGCGCGGAACTCGGTGCGGCCTCGCTGGCGGCCGATCTCACGGCGCTGCTCGAGGAACGCGACATTCTTCGCGGACCCGCCGGCCCTCCCGATGCGGATCTGCAGCTTCGCCTCGAGCTGCTTTCGCTGAGGGAGGCGCCCCCGATCTTCCACGGCTGTACCGTCGATCGCGGAGGCCTGCACCGGGTGCGGGACGAGGCGCGTGCCTGGCGTGCAGCACTCCGAGGCATCGCGAGTCAGGCCACCGAACCGCCGAGCGCCGGTCTGCTGCTGGCGCTCGCCTATCCCGATCGTCTGGGCCAGCGCCGGGACGGTCAGGCGGGACGCTTCCTGCTCCGGAATGGTCAGGGTGCCCATTCGGATTCCGCCGCGATGGTGCGGGCGGACTACCTCGTTGCCGCCGAACTCGACGGCGATCGCCGGGAGAGTCGCGTCTGGCTGGGGGCCCCGATCACCCTGGCGGAGATCCAGGGACAGTTCGGTGATCAGTTCGAGACCGAGCGTGTCGTGGAGTGGGATGGGCGCTCGGGGACACTCATCGCCGCCCAGCGCGAGCGGCTCGGCGCCATCGTCCTGCGGGAGACTCCGCTTCGCGATCCCGATCCGGTGCTCGTCGCCGGGGCGGTCGCCGGATGGCTGAAGCGGGAGGGGCTCACGGCACTGCCGTGGAACCCGGAGGCGACCCGGGTTCGGGAGCGGCTCGCCTTCCTATATAGTGCGATTGGCGCGCCCTGGCCGGACGTGTCCGACGAGGCCCTCATCGCGGCGCTGGACGAGTGGCTCACCCCGCTGCTCTCCGGCGTGCGCCGCCGCGCCGATCTCGAGAAGCTCGATATCCAGGGGGCGCTGCTGGGGCTGGTGGGCTGGGCGGAGCGGCGGGCCTTCGACCAGCTGGCGCCGACGCACCTTCCGGTGCCCACCGGCTCGCAGATTCGGGTGGACTACTCCGATCCACGTGCCCCGGCGCTGGCGGTGCGACTGCAGGAGGTCTTCGGGCTGACCGAGACGCCGCGCATCGCGGGCGGCCGGGTGCCGATCACGATGCACCTGCTTTCGCCGGCGCAGCGTCCGGTGCAGGTCACCCAGGATCTCGCCGGGTTCTGGCGGACCAGCTACTTCGATGTGCGGAAGGACATGCGGGGGCGCTATCCGAAGCACTACTGGCCGGAGGATCCGCTGGTGGCCGAACCGACACGACGAGCGAAGCCGCGAGGGACCTAGGCGGGTACGAACGAGCAGGGGCGACCATGTGGTCGCCCCTGCCAGTCTCTTCCTTACTGCTCAACGACGATGAGGTACTTCGACGGCTCCCAGAACTGATCCGGCGAGCGGATCGCGATGTTGCCCTTCACCGTCCCCCGCTCCCCGACCCACGAGCCGAGATAGGCGAGGTTCTGCCGGGTCACGATGCGGTACTTCCGGTTGCCGTGCGGCAGCGGGATCTCGCGGATGCTGCTCCGGTCGATCGAGGTGAACTCCCCTAGCGGGAGGTCGCGTGCCGGCGCCACGCCACGGCGACCGACCAGCGGCACCGCACGGTGACCGTCCTCCACCAGCACTCCCTTGGCGAGCAGCTCCGACCGCGTCCCGACCACGAAATAGGCGGTGTTGTGGTCATCCGTCAGGTGCAGGACGCTGTCGCTCAGCGTCATGTTCTCCGACACCAGCCCCGCCACCTGCGTGGTCAGCGCCTCGATCGTCGACCGCTGCGACCCGACGATCGCCACCAGGTCGGTGACCCGGCCCGTCGCCTCGGTCAGCCCGGCATCCAGACTGTCCGCCTTCTGGGACAGACGCCGGATTCTCCGCTCGCTCGCGGCCACCTGGGTCTCGGCGGTCTTGAGCCGGGTGGTAATGTCCCGGACCCGTTCGAGCGTGTACGCCCGCTGATCGGTCGTCACTTCCAGGGCTGGCGACTCCGGCGAGCCCTTCGCCGGCTTCCGCTCCACCTTCGCGAGTTCCGTCTGCAGGTCCCCGAGCAGCTTGCCGTTCGCCGCCACCTCCTGGAGCAGGCTGTCCCGCTCGCGGGTGAGCGCCACTTCCTGGAGCTGGCGCGCGAGCCCCGGCGAGCGCGGGGTCGGTTCGGAGTGACAGGCGGCGGTGACCAGGACTGCGGTCAGGACCCACGCGCCGCCCATGGTCGGGCCGTGTGTGACACGCATGGCGGTACTCACTTTCTGCTGGAGGTGAGGAACATCACCCTCGCATCATTCGATGCGAGGGTGATGAGAGTCTAGCGGGCGCGGGTGACAGTGCCTAACACAAACGATGACGATTCGTTCTCGGACCGGTGACGACTCTCGATCCCCGTCCGCCGTCAGGCACCTCCCTGTGCCATGAAGGGCCCTTCATGGATCGTCCATAGCCCCTTACAGCGCCGGTGGTACACTTGAACCCGTGACGGTGGAGGTGGGCTCCACCGGCCGGAACTCTCAGCGAGGGCTATATGCGAGTCTTTGGTGTGGTAGTGATCGGACTGGCACTGGCGGCGGGGACGGCCGCCCCGGTCATGGCGCAGGGAAAGACCTACACCAAGGTGCCGGTCGGTTCAGGCTGGAAGATCGATGTGGCCCATTCCGAGGTCGGCTTCCGGATCCGGCACATCGTGGGGCGGGTGCGGGGGCAGTTCACCGACTGGGAGGGCATCCTGGTCACCAAGGATGCGGACTGGAGTCACGGCACGGTCAACGTGACGATCAAGACGAAGAGCATCGATACCGGCAACGAGGCCCGGGACAACGACCTGCGCTCGCCCCGGTTCTTCTCGGTCGACAGCTTCCCCCTCATGACCTTCGAGAGCACCGGCATCATCGCGACGAACAACGATCTCGAGATGGGCGGCCTCCTGACGATCAAGGGCCACACCCACCCGGTCACCTTCCGGGGCGAATATCGGGGCATCGCCCGCGACCAGAATGGCAAGGAGCGCATCGCCTTCGACGGCACGACGCTGATCAACCGGAAAGAGTACGGGCTGGTCTGGAATCAGACCCTCGAGAACGGCGCCATGCTGGGCGACGCGGTCGAGATCGAGATTTCGGTGGAGGCGGTCCGGCAGTAGTCCCGATCCCGCTGACTCAGGTCAGCCGACGGCGCTCGCGATCTTCGCGAGCGCCGTTTCGATTTCCTGGGGACCGGGGACCGTCCCCTGCGCCTGACGTGCCTGTCCCCCACCGCGACCACCGAGCGCGGAGAGGATCGGCTTCAGGATCGCGCCGGCATCCAGGCCGGAGTCCGCCGAGGTCGCGAGCAGGAGGGTGGGCGGCGTCGCGATCGCCCCGACGAAGACGGTGCCGGGTCGCGTGGTGACGGCGTTTGCAAGGCCCCGCATCGATTCCACCGTCGCGGTGTCCGGGCAGTGGACGATCACCCGCCGGCCGGCGGCATTGGGGACGGCGGCCGCATGGAGCGCCGCCCCGCGGTAGCCGTTGAGTTCCTCCTCCAGCGCCCGGCGCGCAGTGTCACCCACCTTGAGCTCGTTCCGGAGCTTCTCGAACAGGACAGGGACCTCATCGAGGCCGGTCGAGGCGGTCGTCGCCATGGCGGAGAGGGCGTCGTAGTCCGCCCGGGCCCGCTGCACTGCGCGCGCGCCACACAGGAATTCGACGCGGACCAGCTTCTTCACCCGCTCCACCCGGCGAAGGAGGATTGGCCCGACCTCTCCCGTCGCCCGAACATGGGTGCCCCCGCAGGCGCTGCGGTCGAGTCCCGCAATCGTGACGATCCTGATTTGCCCGGTCCGGGCCGAGGCCTTCCTGAGGCCGGTGGCCGTCGACGCATCCTCGAACCCCACGGTGACTGGGCGGTTCTCCGTGACGACGGCGTTCGCGCGGAGTTCCGCCTGGCGAACCTCGGCTGCCGACAGAGAACCTGCGTCCAGGTCCAGCGTGGCGATCTCCTGCCCGAAGTGCACGCTCACCGTCTCGAAGCCGAACAGCTCCGCGATGACGGCCGAGAGCAGATGCTGCCCGGTGTGCTGCTGCATATGATCGAAGCGGCGGACCCAGTCGACCTGCCCCTCGACCGGGCCCTCGGCGAGTGGCGCCTCCAATAGATGAGCGACCCTGTCCTCCTCATCGACGACGTCGATGACCCGGATACCGCCGAGGGTGCCGGTGTCGAAGGGCTGGCCGCCGGAGGTCGGATAGAAGGCGGTGCGGTCGAGGTAGACGCGCCGGCCATCCTCCGCGCACTGGAGCACCGTGCCCTGAAAGCCGGTGAGGTAGCTGTCGGTATAGTAGAGGCGGTCGGTCGTCACGCGGGTAAGCTATTCTTGCCCGGGCCCGGGCGGAATGTGGTCCTCCCACCGCCGCGGCCGGTGAAGCGGGCGGTCTAGCGGCCCGCCTCCACTCGAGAGATTGCCCGTGCTGGGGTGAGGGCTTCGGCGAATCGCCCAGCGGAGAGAAACCGGTCCGCTGGAAGCGCGGCCGTGGCCTGGGCGACCGCTGCATCCAGCCACGTCGGCACGGAGCGACGTACCGCGGAAGGGCGGTACCCATCCGGACTCGGGAGCGGCGGAAGGTCGCGGGACTGTCGTGCCGGCAACTCGCCGACGAGCAGGAAGTAGAGTGTCAACCCGAGCCCGTAGAGATCGGCTCGTCCATCGGCACCCTGGCCCGCCTGCACCTCCGGGGCGCGGAAGTCCCGCTCGCCCTCGACGTCCGCGACCCCGAAGTCGATCAGTTTCGCCCGGATCTCCGGGGCGAGGCGGATGGAGCGGGGGGAAACGCCCCGATGCATCAGCCCCCGACGATGCGCCGCGCGGAGCGCGAGCGCGATGCCGCGACCGATCGCGGCGACTTCCTCGGCATCGAGGGGGCCGACCGCGGCGAGATGGGACGCGAGGTCGGGGCCTCCCACGTGGTCGGAGACCAGGATCGAACGCTCGCCAGTTTCGAAGAAATCGTGAAGCCGGGCGACGTGTTCGTGCTCGAGATCCCGCAGGGCAGGGGTCTCCCGGCGGAGGCGATCGCGCGCCTCCTCCGGGAGCGCAAAGACCTTCACCGTCACATCGGTCCCCGTCTCGACGTCCCGGGCGAGATAGGCCGCCGAGGCCAGCCCGCCGGCCGTCTCCCGGACCAGCCGGTAGCGACCCTGCAGAAGAGCGCCAGTCGTGAGACCGACGAACGGAGTGTGGTACGGTAGCGCCATGCAATTCCCAGTCTGACACGCGTGATGCGCGGGAGAATGCCCCCGGATTGCGGCTTCCCGCAGGAGAGGGGCAGAACCCGGGCCAGTCACGGCGCGACCACTCTCCGGATTCCCATTCGGTTTCGTCACGGTGACCGAGGTCACGTCCCTCCGCTCATCAGGGCGGCGCCGTCCGATTCGATGACACCCACCAATTCCTGGGAATTGTGGCGGAATCCGGTCGCTTCCTATACTCCAGAGAACCCAGCGGTATGCGCGGGTCACACCACGCTCCATCTCCTGCAACAGGCAAGAGGTCACTTCGATGCGACACAATCCAGGTCGCTTCGCGATCGCGTTTGTACTGCTGCTCGCCGCCTGCAGCGCCGACTCGAAGTCGCCGACCGGGCCCGGTGGTCCTCCGATCGGCAACCTGAAGCCCTGGTCCGACCCGGCCACCTGGCCGTCGGGACAGGTCCCGGTCGCCGGCGACTCGGTGGTCATCCCGGCCGGACTCTCCGTGGAACTCGATTCCTCGCCGCCAGCGCTGCAGAGCCTCACCATTGATGGGGCGCTCGTGTTCGGCCACGCCGACTTCGCGCTGACCGCCGGCTGGATCATGGTCAACGGGACGCTGCAGGCAGGGACCGAAGCCGCTCCCTGGAATCATCGGGCCGTCATCACACTCACCGGCACCGCCGGGAATCCGAGCGTGATGGGCATGGGCAACAAGCTGATCGGCGTGAACGGCCGGATCGAACTGCATGGTGAGAAGCGCGGGGGCTGGACCCACCTGCGGGCGACCGCGGGGCAGGGGGCCACGCAACTGCTCCTCGAGCGAAACCCGGGCTGGCGCACCGGCGACCGGATCGTGCTCGCCTCGAGCGACTACAACCAGGGCCAGGCCGAGGAGCGGGTGGTCGCCGGCGTGAGCGGAACCACAATCACCGTCAGTGCGCCGCTGGCGCACGAGCATTACGGCGAGGTCGTCTCCGTGAGCGGCACGGCGGTGGACGAGCGCGCCGAGGTGGGGCTGCTGACGCGCAACATCACCATTCGCGGGGACACCGGGGTCACTCCCGGCTATGGCGGCCACCTGATGGTCATGGGCGGAGCAGTGGCTCACATCGAGGGCGTGGAACTCTACCTCATGGGGCAGCGCGCCCAGCTCGCGCGCTATCCGATGCACTGGCATGTCGCCGGGGATGTGACCGGCCAGTATTTCCGTAACAGCAGCGTCTGGCACACCTTCAACCGCTGCGTCACGATCCATGGCACCGACAACGCGACGGTGAAGGACAACGTCTGCTACGACCACGCCGGGCACGGCTACTTCCTCGAGGACGGGGCCGAGAGCGGCAATCTGATTGAAGGCAATCTCGGGCTCACCTCGCACGACCCCGGCGACGGAATCCGGCTGATACCGTCCGATAATCGTCCCGCGACGTTCTGGATCACCAATCCGGCCAACATCGTCCGTGGCAACGTCGCCGCCGGCTCGCAGGGCTTCGGCTTCTGGTACGCGCTTCCCGATGCGCCGACCGGACTGTCCGCCGGCGCCGCGGACCGGCCGCGGCTGACGCCGCTCGGCGAGTTCTCCGGCAACGTCGCCCACTCCAATCACCAGGGCGGACTCTTCGTCGACGACGGCCCACGGCCCGATCTCGTGCCCGACGTGACGGTGTATGCACCGCACGCCGATCCCAGCGATATCAACTCGGCCCCGGTCGTCGCGGACTTCACCACCTTCCGCGGCTACAAGCATTACGGCCGCGCGGTCTGGCTGCGGGGGGATCATCTGAAGCTCTCCCACTCGCTGCTCGCCGACAATCAGATCGGGGCGACGTTCGCCGCGTACGAGACCTTCGTCGAGAACACGACCTTCATCGGCCAGACGGGGAGCATCACCGCGCTTCCCTCGAACTATGCGCTGCGCGGCTACGAGTTCTACGACGGTCGGGTCGGTGCGCACAGCGTCACGTTCATCAACTACACCGCGAACACGACGGTGCCCGCCAGCGGGCTCGGCTACCTGCTGGATGATGCGTTCTCGATCGACCCCCTCAACGAGGTCGGCGCGCTCACCTTCATCAATGCGCGGCAGCTCTATCTGAAGGACCCGACCGCGGACAAGGATGGCGACAAGGCGGCGGTCTTCCTGGACAAGAATGGTGCGGTCAGCGGACAGGCCGGTAAGTGGCTGGTGGCCAACTCGCCGATCCTGGTGACGCCACAGTGCAGCTATCAGGCGCCGTGGAACGCTTACCTCTGCCCGCATCGCTTTCTCCGGCTGTCGTTCGGCAGCCAGACCGGCGAGGCCGTCGCGCCGCTGACGGTTCTCCGCGACGATGCAGTCAGCCAGCTCTTCTCCGGAGGCGGGAACCGGCCTGACAATGCCTCGATGTCGGCGATTCCCGGACGCGGGTACACCCTGCAGTGGAGCGGCGCCACGCCGACTCGTCCCAATTTCTACCTCAACAGCGCCCAGGCGGGCGATGCCGTGAGCCTGGCCTTTCCCTACGCGGCGGCGCCGAGCCAGATCGTCCGCGACTATTGGGCGGGCAATCCGATGACTGCGGCGGCGAGTGTCGCGGAGGTGGATGCCAGCGCGGGGGACAAGTTCTTCTACGAGGCGGGAACCGGCCTGCTGCATCTCAGGCTGGTGGTGCAACCCGGAAACGACTGGGCTACGCTGTTCGTCAAACCCTGAGAAGGAGCCGCGAAGCAAGACGGCTGGCCTCTCCACGGGAGGGGCCAGCCGTCGTCACGTCGGGGCGCCGGTTCTGTCGCGCTAGCGCGTCTCGAGGGCGGGAGTTCTCGCGGGACCGAGATCGCTGACCGGCAGGCCCAGGGCATCCCGCACCGTCTCGAGCAACTCGTGGGGGAGAAACGGCTTGGCGAGGAACTGCACATCGCCGCTGGTCTCTGCCACCAGCCGGACATTCCGCGGCTCACCCGAGACGTATACCACGGGAAGGTCGGGCCACGACTCTCGCACCCGGGCGACGAGCACATCACCGGTCATGCCGGGCATCTGGACGTCGGTCACCAGCAGGTCCACTGGGACGTGGGTGCGCTCCAGCATCCGAAGGGCGTCGAGTGCGTCTTCGGCGACGATGACGCTGTAGCCCTGGTGTTCCAGCACCCGGCGCATGGCCGCACGCGAAGTCACATCGTCGTCGACGACGAGCACCTGCACTGGGAAGAAGGTGCAACGGAAGGAATTGATGAGCTCGTCGAGCGAAGCGGACATCGGTGTCGCCGGAAACAGGTGAGGCCGCGAGGGAGGGACAAGTTGCGGCGCACCCGGGTCCACGTCAAGCAGCGGTGCGCGCGACTTGACGGACGAATCGTGTGGATTCTGTGGAAGGTGTGGATTGGTGTGGAAATCGTCGCTAGAGATCGATCCTGCCGAGGCGCCCCGTACCGGAGAGCGCGAGCCAGATTCGCCTGCGCGCGCTGTCGGTGACCATGTGACGCACGACGCAACCGGGCGTCGGAATGGGAACACGCTCCATCTCTTCCGTCGCGGGATCGAACGCGATCATCGTGCTCGTCGTGGCTTCGTTGAACCAGATCCGTCCATCGGTGCCGATCGCGATGCCATAGGGTTGCGCGTCACCGCCTGGCGAGCGCCATTCACGGACGCGGCCGGTCGTTGGGTCGAGCGCCCCGAGGTATCCCCGGGCATTGTCGGTATACCACACGATCCCGTCCCGCGCGACGGCCAGTCGGCGGGGCCGAGCGTCTTCGTGGGGAAGGGTGAACTCCTGCATCACGCCGCTCGCAGGATCCACGCGTCCGAGCTGGTTGGTGCCGAGCTGGGCGACCCACAGCGATCCGTCCGGAGCGGCCGCGAGTCCGTACGGGATGCTCCGCGGGGTGGGGGCCACCCAGACTTCGGCCTTTCCCGTAACGGGATCGAGCCGGCCATAGCTGTTGTTGTTCGCGTCGGTGAACCAGATCCGGCCCTGATGAAACAGCGGCGTGTGTGGGTTCTTCGCGGCCACCGGCAGCGCGAATTCCTCGATCCGGCCGCTCACCGGATCGAGGTGGCCGAGGGCACCGATGAGCTGGGCCGTGTACCAGATGCTTCCGTCAGGAGCCACGATGAGGCCGTGCGGCCCAGAGCGCGGAGTCGGGGTCGGATAGTCCGTGATCACCCCCGTCGCGGGATCGAGTCGCCCGATCATGCTGTTGCTCTGATCGGTGTACCAGACGATCCCGTCGGCCCCGACGGCGGGATCGTGCGGAAAGCTGTTGCTGCGGGGGATCTCGTATTCCGTGATGGTGTGCCCCGGCCCGAGAGAAGGCCGGAGCAGGGCGAGCGGCAGCAGGAGAAGCGTGATCGGCAGGCAACGAGGCACGGCGACCTCTCTGATGGAAATGACGATGGGCGGAGGCCCCATACGGAGCCACCGCCCATGAGGTTGCAGTGGTGCGTCTTGCGACGTCGCGGCTAGTTGCTCGCGGGCAGGCCGTCGCCGAGCGCCCGGAGGATCGCGCTCACCGAGTAGGGGCGGGCGCTTTCGGGCGTGCCGGACCAGGCCTGCATCCGCTGGTCAACCCAGGTACGGATGCTGGTGTACCGGATGCCCGATGCCGGGTTCTTGAACACGATCGCCCCGCCCTTGATTTCGTACTGGCCATTGAGCGCCGCGAGCAGGTCGAGCCCTTCGCTGACCTGACTAAACATGAGGTCGGCAAGCTGTGAGGTTTCCACCGGCTCCGCCTGGTCCTGGTGCCCCGCCCACGCCCGCATCTCCTCGCTGGACCAGCGCTGGCCCCGCTGTGCGGTGAGGACACTGTCTTCGTACGCCTTCTCCATCCGGGCGATCTTGGCGCGATACTGCCGCAGCACCTCGGCGCCACTCACCCACGCACTCCGGGCGGCGTTCACTCCTTCCGCGGTCGCCAGGCGGCTCGGGGTGAAGAGCGAGCGGAAGCCTCCCAGCTTGGTGCCCAGCTCGAGCTGGGCCAGCTTCTCGGCGGTTTCGAGGCGGCGAGTCAGTTCGCTGGGGGATACGGTCTGCGCCGCGGCATTGCCCGTCCGGATGTCGGAGCCGAGGCCAAGATCCGTGCTCGGCACATCGGCATCAGCCTGGAAATTCGGGCGCGCCGCCGCGATGATCTGATCCTCCTGCGGTTTCACGACGGAGTCGGTCTTGTTCGTGGGCTCCGTCGACTTCGCAGCCGCAGGCACCGAGGCCGTCGTCGGTCTCGCCGGACCGGTCTGCGCAGGCCCGCTCGGCGTCACGGGAGCCGGGGTTGCGGTCGGTGCGGACGATTGGGGCGCGGGCGACGCCGCGGCTTCCTCACTGGTCGCGGGGGCGGCCGACGCGTGGTTGCTCCACGGCTTCCACGCCAGGAGTCCCACGACGACCATGACCACGGCCAGTCCGGCTCCCGCGAACATCCCCATCGACGGTCCCTTCTCGGTGGACAACTCCGGCATCGGCGCCGCCGCGATCGGGGCGACCGGCGCCTCGAGAATTGCCGCACCTGGAATCGTCAGATCCTCCGCCGGGATCTGGCGTGGCGCCGGTGCGACGACGGTCGCTTTCGGCCCAGCCTGCGGGATCGCGGGGGCGTGAGCGGCAGCCGCATGGGCCGGCTCCGCCGCTGGAGTCGCCAGCTTTGCCACGGCTGGGGTCGCCACCTCGGTCTTCGGTACGTTGGCTACCGGCGCAGCGGGCTTGGGTGCGGCCACTGCTGCGGCGGCCTTCGGCGGCTCCACTCTCGGGGTCTCGACCTTGGGGGCCTCGACCTTGGGCGCGACACGCGGAGTCACTTCAATCGCGGGTCGCTCCACCTTGGTGACAGGCACTTCGGGGGCGGCCTGAACCTGGGTCTTCGGCACCGTCGGGGCCGCGACCACGGTCGGCGTCGACGCCGGCTTGACCTGGTGCATTGGCGTATCGAACAGCAGGTCGAGATCCTCAGGGATGGTGCGAAGTCCCTGGGAGTTGCGCACGGGCGATTCGATGCCGCCGTCCATCACGAGGAATTCGACTTCGGACGTTGGTGCCGCAGCGGTGGGCTCCGCTTTCGCTGGCGCGGCGGGTGGCGCCGGTGCCTTGCGAGCCTCGATGACGGTCGCGTTGCGCTGCGACGAAGGCGCGGGCCCCCCGAGATCGATGAAGGCCAGCTCCCGGCTCTTTCTCGGCGGGCCCGGCGGGTTCACCGGAACAGGCTGAGGGACGAGCTGGGGCCGAAGAACCGTCTGCTGAGGGCGTTCGGCAGCGGGAGCCGCTGGGGCGGACGGCTGGCTCGCGGCCGGAGAGGTCGGCGCCGGTCTCGGTGCCGGCGCCTGCGGTACGGGTCTGCTCGCGACCGACGTGGCCACCGCGCTGGTATCGGTGTGGCCGGCGCCGCTGATCGCGAGCCGATAGTGCGGGTGACTCTTCACGTCGAGCCAGCGATTGGCCCGCATGTGGAAGATCTCGTCCTCGGGGGCGACCGCCCCGCGGCGCACGGCCGCGTTGAACTCCTCCAGGGAGTTGTAGACCGCTTCGGCCCCTGAGCCAGACCGGATCCTGTACATGGCAATCGCCTCCCCAAACCCTGAGTCACGACGTAGACGCGCCTGAATGCTGTCCTACATAGCAACACTCGCGCCCGCGATATAACTGTATGTCTTGTATGCCTTTGACGTGTTTTGCCGCCCCCGTGGTGGCTGAATACTTTGCGGCATTCTGCGCGTCTGGAACGGAATCGCTCCGTCTCGCAGGGGGTGGGCCAAGTGCCCCTGCCGACGTAGGTTATCGGCCATGTCCCGGTTGCTGATCAACGCCTCGTACGACCCCGGCTTCTCACTCCCCGCCCCAGCACGGGCGCCCCTCGCGGTGCACGCGCGGCTCCCGGGCTACGCCCCAACCCCGCTGCGATCCCTTCCCGCCCTCGCGAGCCGATTCGGGCTGAGCAGCGTGGACGTGAAGGACGAATCGGCCCGGCTGGGCCTGCCGGCGTACAAGGTCCTCGGTGCGGCATGGGCCGTTTACCGGGCCCTCGCGGCTCGGGTCGGCGTGGACCTCGGTTCGGGGGCCACGTTCGAGGATCTGAAGGCGTGCCTGACAACGCTGCCCCGGGTTCGACTGGCCACGGCCACGGACGGCAACCATGGCCGGGGGGTCGCGCGTGTCGCGCGGTGGCTCGGCCTGCCAGCCGAGATCTACGTCCCGGCCGGCACGGCTGCCGCGCGCATCGAGGGCATTCGGGGAGAAGGTGCGACGGTCGTGGTGGTCGACGGAACGTACGATGAGACCGTCGCGCGCGCGGCTGCCGCCGCCGGCGAGGGTGTCCTGCTGATCCAGGATCATGGCTGGGCCGGCTACGAGGAGATCCCGGCCTGGGTCGCCGAGGGCTACGAAACGATCTTCCTCGAAATCGAGGACGAGCTGGAACGTCGCCGGCAGCCGCCCTACGACGTCGTGCTGGTGCAGATCGGGGTCGGGACTTTGGCGAGCGCGGTTGTCCGCCACTATCGGCGCGTCGGCCTCGGTGCACGGCCTGTGCTGATCGGGGTCGAACCGGTCGGGGCAGCCTGTGCACTGCGCAGCGTCGAGGCGGGGAAGCCGGTGATGCTCTCGGTCGGAGCGGACGCCTCGATCATGGCGGGACTCAATTGCGGAACTCCCTCCTCCGCCGCGTGGCCTTCGATGCTGCATGGCATCAATGCTTACGTGGCCGTCGAGGATGAGCAGGCTCGGGCCGCCATGCGACTGCTGGCGTCGGAAGGGATTGTGTCAGGCGAATCGGGCGCGGCGGGCCTGGCCGGACTGCTCGAATTGCTGGAAGGGCGGGAGGCGGCTCGTGCCAGGGAGTCACTGCGGCTCGGCAACGGGTCGCGCGTACTGCTGTTGTCGACCGAGGGTATCACCGACCCGGTCGCCTACGCGGCTATCGTGGGGCGAGTGCCGCCTCCCGGAAGCGCCGGATGATGTCGCCGGCCGGTTCGATCCGTTCGATGGTGCCGACACTCCGGCCGGCCTGCCAGTAGTCCTTCTCGCCGGTTTCATCGAGCGAGGCCCGCTTGAGCTGCCAGAGTGAGCGCAGCGCGAACATCGTGCGCATCAGGTGCTTCGTCCGGCGGTGGCGCAGCATCCAGCGGGCGACGGGTCCCGCCTTCAGTCCCATTTTCTCGATGTACGGGGTGCGGATCACCGCGACCGGAACGCCGGTGATCCGCTCGCTCAGCACGATGTCGTCTTCCTCCGCCTCGAGGATCGCGCGCTTGTAGGCCTCGCTGGCGCGGCACTCGGTGGTGGCGATGAAGCGGGTGCCAAGCTGGGCACCGGCGTACCCCATCCGCAGCACACTCAGAAATTCCGCCGCATCGCCGATGCCACCGGCCGCGACCACGGGGAGCCCCAGGCTGGCCAGCTCCGTGATGAGGTCCTCCGCGCTCTTCGCGCCGGCGTGTCCGCCGGCCCGCCGGTTCACGGCGATCAGTCCCTGCACGCCCCCCGCGACGCTCTTCTCCGCCCACTTCCGCTCGGTGACATCGTGGTAGACCACCCCACCGAGGGGCGCGACGCGATCGACGACCCAGCGAGGGTTGCCGAGTGAGGTGACGAAGAAGCGCACGCCCTCCTCGAGCGCGATGTCGATCCAACGGGTCATGCGCTCATGGTACGAGCGCGATGACTGCTCGATCAGCGCATTCATGCCGATCGGCTTCGACGTCAGCCGCCGGATGAGCCGGATGCCCTCCCGGAAATCGTGGCCATGGACATAGGTGAGGGAGATCGGCTGGATGATCCCGATGCCGCCCGCCTCCGACACCGCCGCGACGAGTTCGGGGTTGCTGCAGGGGTACATCGCACCGCAGATCACCGGCACCTCGATGCCGGCGTGCTTGGTAAGAGGCGTCTCCAGCGAGATGCCGGTCATGCCGGCGCCAGCCGCCAGCGCACCGTCGCCCGGGCGACGATGTCGCCGGTTGCGTCGACGATCACCGCCTCGACGTCGTGATCCACCGTCGTCGTCACCGCCGGAATCGAGACCCGGGCGTCGGCAGTGAGGGTCCCCCGCGCCTTCTTGAGATACTCGATCGACAGGCCGGTGACGATGCCGCGCACGCCGGGCGGAAGCCCGACCAGCATGGCGAGGCCGCTGGTGACCTCGCCCAGGTTGACGAGCGCGATGGCGTGGATCGACGCGAGATGATTGCGCACCGACCGGCGGTCGCTCAGCTCGACCTTCGCGTAGCCGGGCTCGAGGGCCCGCACGTGGGCGTGAATCGATCCGGTGTAGGGGACCATCCAGCCGAGGACGCGACTGAACAGCCAGGTACCCCCGGGCAGTGGAGAGAGCTGATCCCAGAGGCGGGCGAGACGGGCGCCAGGTGCAGCGAGCGAGGTAGCCATGAGGCGGGAATATCGCCCTGCCCGGAGGCAGGTGAAACCGGGAGCGGGGCCCTCCCGTCTTGACTTCACCACTACGAGCGTAATATTACGTGTGTAGTTGACAGCAGGTCACCCGTCGGACTTCTGCCGGAAAGCGGATTCAGCATGTCGGATACCCATCAGCTCACCGAGCTGCAGATCGCGATCATGCGCGTGCTCTGGGACAAGGGGCAGGCGACGGTCGCCGAGATCTGCGAGGCGCTGCGCACGGAGCGAGGACTCGCGCTGACGACCGTCGCCACCCTGCTGTCCCGCCTCGAGAAGCGTGGCGTCGTGACGCACGAGACCCGCGCTCGACAGTTCATCTATCGTCCGCTCGTCACCGAGGCCGAGGTGCGTCACTCGATGGTCCATGAGCTGACGGAGCGGCTCTTCGACGGCGACGTCGCCCAATTGATGACGCACCTGCTCAGCGGTCGGGAGATCAGCCCGGGAGATCTCGAGCGCATCAAGGCGATGCTCGAGGAGCACGCCGCGACGAAGGAGGACAACTCGCATGCGCGCTGAATTGACCTTCGCCCTGGGGAGCTGGCTCCTCACCTACCTGCTGCACAGCACGCTGCTCCTCGGTGCCGCGTGGCTCGTCACTTCTCGCTGGGCGCACTCCGCCACGGTGCGTGATCTCATCTGGAAGGCCGCCCTGACCGGTGGTCTCATCACCGCCACGCTGCAGACCGGGCTCGCCTTCGAACCGCTGGGTGGCGCGATGGCGATCCACTGGGACCGGCCGGCGGTACCGACCCCCGTCCCGGTTCCCGCGACGGACGCCACCCCGGATTGGAGCGGGACCCTCCTCGGCAGTGCCGCCGACGCCGCCTCCCGTTCGGCGCGAGCTGTGCCACGGACTTCGCTCGCAGGCGGGGGCGCGGCCAGCGCCACGCCAGCCACCGTCGAGCCGTCACAGGCGGTCTCGGCAGCCCCGCGAAGCCTGACGGTCACCCTCTTCTCCGCGGCGATCGCGGGGTGGGCGGTGCTCGCGCTGGCGCTGGCCGGGCTCTACCTGCTGCAGCGCCGGCGGGCGATGCGGCGCATCGGGCCGCGGGTGCCCGTCGAGGACACGGCCCTCCGCGAGATGCTGGCCGGGCTCTGTCAGGCAGGCGGGGTGCGGGCCGGGGTCCGCCTGACGGTCGCCGAAGGCCTGGCGAGTCCCGTGGCGCTCGGGCGAGATGAAATCGTCCTGCCGCGCGCGGCGCTCATCGAGCTGCAGCCGGAACAGCAGCGCAGCATGCTGGCCCATGAGCTGGCGCACCTCGCCCGTCGCGATCCGGCGTGGCTGGCCTTCGCGTGCGTGATGGAGCGCGCCTTCTTCGTTCAGCCGTTCAATCGGCTGGCGCGAATCCGGCTGCAGGAAGCCGCCGAGTATCTGTGTGACGACTGGGCCGTGACGCGCACCGGTTCCGGTGTCTCGCTCGCCACCTGCCTGGTGAAGGTCGCCGAGTGGGTGCACACCCCACCGCACGCCGTGCCGCTGGCCGGCATGGCGGAGCACCGTTCCCAGCTGGTCACCCGTATCCACCGTCTCATCGAGGGCCGTACCATGCCAAGCGCACCCCGATCTCTCTGGTTCCTGGCTGGCGCCGTGGCGCTGGTCGGCTTCACCGCCATCGCCGCGCCGGGGATCACGGCCTCGAGCGGGATGCTGCAGGCGCAGGACACCGTCCGGGCCGGTGCTGCGGTCCCGGCTGAGAGTGGGGAAACGAGCATGCGCCGGCTGATCCGCTCGATGAGCCGGGTGCAGGCCCGTGCAATGGCCAGTGCGCGACGGGCCATGTCCTCCGATCGCCGCGCGATGTCCCCGATGCCCCCGATGCCGCCTTCCGCTCCCCTTGCTCCGGAGCTGGCGCGCATGGATGCGCGGGCCGCCGATCTTCGGGCGGAGCTCGCGGCGGTCGGTCGCGATGGGCGCAAGCATGACACCACGAGCATCGCGGTACCGGCGCTGATGGCTGCCCTGAAGGACGGGGATGTCGAGGTCCGCCGGGCCGCGGTGCAGTCGCTCTCCAATCTCGACGACCCCCGGGCGATCCCGGCGTTCATCGATGCGCTGCGCGACGCCGATGCGGAGGTTCGTGCCTGCGCGGCATCCGCCCTCGGTCAGTTCGAGGACAAGCGGTCGATCACGCCGCTGATGGGGGCCCTCAAGGACACAGGCAAGGATGTGCGTCGCGCGGCGATGTCCTCGCTCGCCGGCCAGGGTGCCGACGTGCCGGTCGACGTCGTCATCGCGGCGCTCGGCGACAAGGACCCGGAGATTCGTCAGGCGGCGCTGGGTCTGGCTGGGCGTCGTGGCGGCGATGATGAGGAGCGTGCCGCCGATCCGCGGATCGTGCAGGCCGTCGTCGGGCTGATCGGCGACCCGAACGCCGACGTCCGCTCCGAGGCCATCTCCCTCCTCGGCGATTTCCGCCTCACGCAGGCGCCGGCCGGTCTCATCGCCGCGGCGAAGGACAAGGACCCCGAAGTGCGTCAGCACGTCGCCTCGGCCCTTGGCCAGATCGGTGATGCGAAGGCGGTGCCGACGCTGCGGGAAATGCTGTCCGACGGGAACAGTGATGTCCGCGAGCAGGCGGTGCAGGCGCTCGGCGAGATCCGCGATCGTTCCGCCCTCGAGGCGCTGGTGGGGGCGCTCAAGTCGGGCGATCCGGTGGTGCGCCGGAGCGCGGCCGAGGCCCTCGGTCAGCGGGACGAGGAGCAGTAGCCATGCGCCCGACGCATGCGATGCTCGCGGCACTGCTGGTGGTAGTGCCGCTGAGCGCCCTCGCACGGAACGCACCCGTCTTGCCGGCCGAGGGGACGCGGGATGGTGCGAAGGAGGAAGGACTCGACTCCGCGGGCGTCGCCAGGTTGTTCACCGCCCTCCGGGGGAGCGATCCGCTGGTGTGCGAGATGGCGACCAGTTTCGTGGGGCGCGGGTTCTCGTGGAGCGATGGCGCGGAAGGAATCGCGGCACTCCGCGACGAAGGGGCCGAGGGGCGGGTGACCCGCCTCGGCCTGCAATCACGGACCAGTGGCGTGTCTGCACTCCGGCAGCTGGTGCCGGAGCTGCGAAGCGCCAATCCCTGCCTGCGTCGGACGGCGGCGGCGATGCTGGGCGGGAGTGATAACGCGGAGCTCCTGGGCATGCTTCGAAGCGCGCTTGGTGATGCCGATGGACGGGTCCGGGAGGCGGCGGCGCTCGGTCTGGGCGTGGCCGAGGATTCGAGCGATGCCCCGCGGCTTCGCGCCGCGCTCGATGACCGGGATCCGGATGTCGTACGCCTGGCGGCGTGGGCGCTCGGCAATCTGGAGGACCATGCCTCCGGGCCGAGGCTCATCGCGCTCCTCAAGAGCGCCCATCCGGGAGTGCGCCGGGCCGCGGCCTGGGCGCTGGGGCGGGTCTAGTCTGACACCTGGGGTTGGAGGGCTCCGTTATAATTCAGCCGATTCTTCGTGCTGACCCCATAACGGAGCTCTCATGCTGTCGCTGATCGCCGCCGCCGCCCTGCTGGTCTCCCCGTCCGCGCTCGACCGCCATCCGACAGCCTTCGCCCCCCCGCCCGCGCACCGGGCGGCCACGTGGCGAATCGACATCAATCATTCCGAAGTCCGATTCCGGATTCGCCATTTCGTGAACCGGGTCTCGGGGAACGTGGCGGACTGGGACGGCACGATCACGGGAGATCCCACCGACTGGGCGGCCGGCTCGGTCGAGGTGCACATGCGGGCCGCCACCATCGACACCCGGAACGAGAAGCGCGACAGTGATCTCCGCGGCCCCAACTTCTTCGACGCCGAGAAGTTTCCGGAGATGACCTTCATCAGCCGCTCGGTGACGGTGAGTGGTACCGATCTGACGATCCAGGGCGACCTGACGATCAAGGGCACGACCAAGCCGGTCAACCTCAAGGGCACCTATCTGGGGATCACGCCGGGCAAGGAGGGGCGGGACCGGGTCGGGTTCGAGGCGTCGACCACGATCAACCGGCTCGACTTCGGGGTGAGCTGGAACCGGGTGGTCGAGGGCGGCGGGGCCATGCTCGGCGACGAGGTCACGATCGAGATCAGCATCGAGGCCATCAAGCAGCCGGCCTAGCGATTCGGGTTCAGCAGCCGGGAGACGCCCAGCTGGTGCTGCTGCCGCTGCCGTTGTCCCGGCTGTTGAAGTAGGTGCAGCCATTCTCGTCCTGCGCGAGGAACGAATTGCCCTGGTTGGCATACATCGACCAGGACTTACCCGGCTGCATGCCCCGCTGGCGGGCCAGCAGCCAGAGGTTGCCGAGGGCGGGTCCCCCCTCCGCGCCGAAGCTCCCCCAGGCATCCACCCACCACCGGCCGCGATAGACCGGGGTGATCCGCATCAGCCCGGCGACGTCCTGTTCGTTCAGCTCCCGCCCATTGATGAACACGCCGGTGTTGCCGTGTGAGGCATCCGCGGGCAGCGGCCCGCCCAGGGCGAGATTCGGCATGATCCATCCGGCTGTTCCGCTTCCGTCCATGCCCCAGGCACCCGAGACGCGGTCGTACCAGTAGGCCCCGTCGCGGACCTGGACGTTCCATCGCTGCTCGAAGGCCTTCACCTGCTGGTCGGTCAGCCGGGTGCGATTGACGACGACCGCGCGCTGCTGGGCGGCCACGGGCCGGGCGATGACGGCCAGCATGACCAGGCCGACTCCGATGTAGCGCATGGACTCCTCCTCTCGCCTGACGTGGGGGTTCTTGCTAAGATACGCCGCATCTATGCCCGCACTCTCACTGCCTCCGCTGGTCACCACCCAGTGGCTCGCCTCGCGACTCGGCGAGGCCGGGCTCGTGATTCTCGATGGCTCGTGGTATCTCCCGGTCAGCGGCCGGGACCCCAGGGCGGAGCACCGCGCCGGTCACATCCCCGGTGCGGTGTTCTTCGATCTGGATGCCTCGAGCGACGCCGCGAGCCCGCTGCCGCACATGCTGCCGTCCGCGGAGCACTTCGGCCGGTTCGTCGGCGGGCTCGGCATCGGGAACGACGCGCGGGTCGTCGTCTACGACGGGTCGGGGACCAACATCAGCGCGGCGCGCGTCTGGTGGATGTTCCGGACCTTCGGCCACAGCGCGGTCACGCTGCTGGACGGGGGGATCACCCGCTGGCGAGCGGAGCGCAGGCCACTCGAACGTGGCGACGTCGTTCCGGTCCCGGCGAGTTTCGTCGCCAGAGCGGACCGGACGCGCGTACGCGATCGCGCATCCGTCGCGGCGGCTCTCGACCAGCATGCGGCGCAGGTGGTGGACATGCGTTCCGTGGGCCGGTTCCATGGGACGGAGCCGGAGCCGCGGCCGCAGCTGTCGAGCGGCCACATGCCGGGCGCCATCAACCTCCCGTTCAACGAGCTGGTGCACGCCGATGGCACCGCCCTCGCCGACGAGGCGCTGCGCGCCCGGCTGGCGGCGGCCGGTATCCGCCTCGACCGCCCGATCATCGCGACGTGCGGCTCAGGGACCAGTGCCTGCACGCTCCTGCATGCGCTCGAGCGCCTGGGGTACGCCGGGGCCGCACTCTACGATGGCTCGTGGACCGAGTGGGCGAGCAGCGGAATGCCGATTGTGAGGGACGAGGGACTCTGATGGCGACCGACCCATGGCTGGAGCGGATGGACTGGGCCAGCCGTCGGCTCGAGGACGAGAACTCCAGCAACGTGCTGGGTTTCCTGATCTTCACGGTGATCTGGAATCTGTTCTCGGGCGGGATCTCCTACGCCTTCCTGCGGGTGGATGACACCCCGGGTATGGCACGCCTCTTCGTGCTGATCTTCCCCGGGGTCGGCATCATTCTCCTGATCTCGGCGGTGTACGTGGTTCTCCGGCGCCAGCGTTATGGCGTCCCGGTGCTCGAGCTGGCGACGCTGCCGGCCCCGGTCGGCCGGGCCCTCGCGGGAGTGGTCCGCACCAGGGCGGTGTTCGATCCGGCCGGGGGCTTCGTCGTCAAGCTGCAGTGCATCCACTGGACCGAGACCGGATCCGGCAAGAACCGTTCGACCCACGAGGACATCGTGTGGGAGGGCACGCGCACCATTCCGGGGGCGACCCGCGATCCCGGCGGGATCGCGGTCCCGGTCGCGATGGCGATCCCGGCGGACGCTGCCCCGACCGAAGCGAGGAGTTCCCGCGACAAGATCCTCTGGCGCCTGCTCGTCTCCGCCGCAGTGGATGGGATCGATTTCAGGACGCAGTTCGAGGTCCCGGTCTACCGGACCCCCGAGAGCGCGACGCCGCTCACGCCTGAGGAACTGGCGCGGTTCGATTCCTGAGACCGGGCTGGGGCAGAGCGGGGCCGACGCTGAGACGGTAACCGATGGCGATGCAGGCGAGGCCGATCAGTTCGGTCACGTAGAGCACCTCGACGTGGCCGAGCCGGGTGAAAGTGCCGCCGATGCCGGGGAGCAGCGCGCCGATGGCAATGAAGACGTTCGCGAGTGCGCGATGCCGCGTCTCGGTCTGGCGGGCATAGCGAACGGCCGAGAGGATTGCGCCGCCCATGAGGAACGCCAGGGCGTAGAGATTGATGAACGGACTGATGTACCGCACCCACCGCCAGACCAGCACCTTCCCGGACAACCGATAGGGCTCCACCAGCGCCAGGTCGACTGGCGAAAGCAGCACGCAGACCGAGCCAAACAGGATTGCGCCCACGAGCGCGACCGAGAGCCGGTCCGCCGTGCGCCGGGGGAGCAGGAGGTAGACCGTTCCCTGCGCCAGGGGTGCGCCGCCGAGCAGCGCGCCGGTGATGTACCAGGCCCGGAAGACCGGCTCATGCCATCCCAGAAGTGTGGTGGCCGATTCGGTGATGGTCCCCGCCGCGTAGGTCAGCATGCCGAATCCCCACCAGAGCAGATGCTGACCGCCGCGCTGCTGGTAGCGCCGGAAGATCACCGCCGCGAACCCGAGGGCCGCGCACGTCGTGACGATCGGGATGTAATGGACCGGCGATGGGGTCATGGGTCCGCTCAGAAATCCAGCCGATAGGCCAGCGTCACGTTCCGCCCGGGGCTCGGGCGGAAGAGGGTGCTCGAGCTGGACGCCTCGCTGTAGAGCCTGTTGCCGACGTTGTCGACCGTGACGCTCACCGAATGCGTAGTGCGTCCGGCGCGGAAGAGCTGCGCACCCGCGCGTGCGGTCATCACGCTGAAGGCGGGGAGCGTCGTCCCGATGGGGCTCTGGCTGTTGGCCACGTCGCTCTGCTCGCCGTTGTGTCGCAGGGCATAGGAGAGCCAGAAGCGGCCGCTGGGGTGGTCGTAGCGGGCCTCGCCGCCGATGCGGAAACCGTAGCTCTGGGCGACGGGGTTGCTCGGATCCCGCACATCCTTCGTGTCGATGTAGGCGACGTTGGCCGCGGTGGAGAATCCCAGGCCGAGGACGACCCGTCCGCTCCCCTCGACGCCGAGATAGCGGAGCTTGCCGATGTTCACGTTGGCATAGTTGGGCGTACCCGGGCCGGGCCCGAAGAAGGTGCTGTCGCCGGTGGGCTGGAGCAGGATCGCGTCGGTGATCTCGTTGCGAAAGGCGAAGCCCTCCAGCTGCAGCCGGCGGCTCCGGTAGCGCATCCCGACATCGACGTTGATGCTGGTCTCGGGCTTCAGGTTCGGGGTGCGGATTTCGTAGCCGCTGCCTTCGGGCGTGAGCCCGTTGAAGAAGCGCTCGATCAGGTTGGGGGAGCGAAAGCCCCGGCCCACCGTGCCGATGAGGCTCAGGTTGTCGGTGAGGAGGTATTCGGCGTTCAGCGTACCGACGATCGTCGCATTCTCGTGTGAGGCGAGCGGGGTGGTGACATTGGGCGTCGGGCGGGTCTCTGCCTTGATGTCCTGCACCCGGAGACCCGCGATGAGGATGAGGCTCGGCGCGACATGGAAGTCGCCCTGCACGAAGGCGCCCAGGCTGCGGAAGGTCGCATTCGGGGTCTTCGAGACGGGATCGGTGGATGGCGGTCCGAATCCGGTCATCGTCGTCGTGTCGGTGTTGTTCGAGCGATCGCGGAAGCCGTCGCCGCCATAGGTGAGCAGCACACCGCCGATCGCCTTGGCCGCCTCGATGCGGAAGCCGAAGGTCTGCAGGTCGGTGAAGTTGCGGATACCGATCTGCCCCTGCGAGCCCGGCCCGGTCGGGATGGCGATGTCGAAGGTGAGGCGGCGCTCGTTCCGCACGTAGTACGTCGTCACATCGAGGCGGTCGGCAAGCGCGGAGTGAATGCCGGTGCTCGTGTATCCCAGCGACACCTTGTCCACGCCCTGGTTCGGATAGCGGATGGCAATCGTGGGGTCGTTCGGGCGCTGGAGGTCGGCGTTGTCGACGTACCCGAAGCCGGCGCGGTCCGCGCTGTAGCGCTCGTAGCGGACATGCAGGCTGGAGCTCTCGGTGAGGCCGTAGCCGAGCTGGGCGGCGTAGTTCTGGTCCCTCACGCCACTGTCCTGCACCCTAGAATCGTTAGGCAGCGGCAGCTTGCCGAAGGTGCCGGCCGGCGCGGTGTAGTCGCCGGCGTCGCGGTAGGAGCCGTAGGCGAGCCAGTTGATCCGGCCGGTCTGGCCGGTGACGAGGCCGAAGGGACGTTGCGAATTCCCCGCACTCTGGTAGCGGTAGCCGAAGCTGCCGTGCACGCTGGTGCCGGTGATCGCATTCGAGGGCTGGCGCGTGATGAGGTTGACCGCGCCGCCGATCGCGTCGGTGCCGTACAGGACCGAGGCCGGCCCGCGCACGACCTCGACGCGCCCGAGCGCTTCGAGGCCCACCAGAGACGGAATCTCCCCGAAATCGGATTCGCGCCGCGAATTGTTCATCCGGATGCCGTCCTCGAGCAGCAGGATCCGCTGACCGAGGAGCCCGCGCACGATCGGACGGGACTGGCTGGGGCCGACGCCGTTCACGTCGAGTCCTGGTAGATCGAAGAAGAGATCCGTCACGCTGGCGGGAGCACGCCGCGCAAGCGTGGTGGAGTCCACCACGCTTACCGGCGTCGGGGTACGGAAGACTTCGCGCAGGTCCCGAGTCGCGGTGACGGTCATCGCCGGCAGATCGACGACGGTGTCACGCGCGTCACGGCGCGGCGACGCTTGCGCGAAGAGAGGGGTGGTGCCGAACACAACGAGAATGGTGAGTGTGCTGCGGAGCGTACTCATCAGCGTTCCTGCCGCGAAGTCGTGGAGGGATCCGTACCGGTGCTGCACGTCTAGGCTAGCGACCGGATGCCGACCACGTAATTCGGATTGCTACGGTGTGCGGAGAGTAGAACTACGGAGTCGTGTGGTGCAGGAACGGTCAGGCGATGTTTCGGTGTGTTTCGTGGGGCGCTTCACCCCCTGGAATTCAGGCCTCCTTCACCATCCCGGCCTCGACGGCGAACCGGGTGAGGCCGGCGACGGTCTTGATGTCGAGCTTGCGGGCGAGGCTCTCGCGGTGACTCTCCACCGTGCGCGGAGAGAGGCCGAGCCGGAGCGCGATGGCCCGGCTGGTCTCGCCCGCGGCGATGCCGGCGAGGACTTCCCGCTCACGCGGCGTGAGTTTGGCGAGTCGCGTGCCCGCGTCGGCCGCGGGTGAATCCCCGCGCACGGCGGCGGTGAGATGACGCGCAACCGGCGGGCTGAAGTACGACTCGCCCCGGGCGACCGCACGCAGGCCCTCGCGGAGCTCCGCCGGTGACGTGTCCTTCCGCAGGTAGCCCTGGGCGCCCGCGCGGACCGCGCCCAGCACGTACTCCGGGTGATCGTGGACGCTCAGGATGAGGACGCGGATGTCGGGGAGCGACTGGCGGAGCCGGGCCGTGACTTCGAGGCCACCGGCGCCGGGCAGGGAGAGGTCGAGCACCACGATGTCGGGCCGGGTCTCCGCGGCGAGCCGGAGCGCCGCTTCGCCGTCTCCCGCTTCGGCCACGACTTCCACACCGGGAGTGGCCGTGAGCACATGCCGGATACCTTCGCGCACGATCGTATGATCGTCCACGAGCATGACCCGAATCCTCGGTGCCTCCATCAGGGAGCGTCCTCTCGCAGGGGCAGGCGAATCCGGAGGCGGGTACCGCCGCCGTCGCCTGATGCAATCTCGACACTTCCCCCCAGCGCGGCAAATCGTTCCCGCATTCCCGCGAGCCCCATCCGTTCCTCGCTGGCCCCTTCACCGACCGGAATCCCTCGGCCGTCGTCTTCGATGAGGATCAGGAGGCCGGGGGGCTCGCGCGTCATCGTCACCCTGGCGGTCTCCGATTCGGCGTGCCGGGCGATGTTGGACAGCCCCTCCTGCACCGCGCGGAACACGGCCAGTTCGGCGTCGTTCCCGAGCGGCGGCACGCTTTCGGGGCCGTCGAACGATGCCGGGATTCCGGTGCGGGTCTCGAAGTCGGTGACCAGGGCCCGAAGCGCGGGGAGCAGGCCGAGGTCATCGAGCAGCGAGGGCCGGAGGGCATCCGTCACGCTGCGGATGCTCGCCATGCCCTCGTCGACGAGATCCATGACGCGGCCGAGGCGTGCCGCCTGCGGGGGTGGGACTTCCTCCCGCACGATGCCGAGCTGGAGCTTCACCGCCGAGAAGACCTGGGCGGTTTCGTCGTGGAGTTCGAGCGAGAGGCGGCGCCGCTCCTCCTCGTGCTGCAGCACCATCCGCCCGGAGAGGTGTTCCAGCTCCGCGGTCCGTCCGCGGAGCCGCCGGTCGAGGTCGGCGTTCTCCAGCGCAGCCCCCACCTGCTGACCGAGGGCGATCAGGAATGGCTCGTCCAGCGCGGTGAAGGGGTCGCGGGCGTCTCCGACGATGATCATCGCGCCGCGGACCTCGTCGCGCTGGGTCACCGGGAGTGCGGCGGCGTAGGCGAACTCACTGACGACGGCGGAGCTGGGGCGGCCGCGGGCAAGCACGCCCTGAACCAGCGCAGCGACGCCTCCCGCGGGCGGATGGCCTTCCCAGGCAGCGCAGGCGCCAAGGCCACGCACGATCGCGCCGCTGGCACGGTCGTACAACGCACTGCCACGGACCCCCGGGAGGACGAGCGCCCGGCGGAGCAGCGCGCCGGGGACGTCGACGGCGCCATCGCCGCGCTGGAGATCGCCTGACAACGCTGCCATCGCGCCGAGGCCGCGCTCCAGGTCTTCCATGACGAGGAGGAGGATGCCGCTGCCGACGGCCAGCGCGAACATGATGTCGAGGTAGTAAGACACCCGACGTCCAGAGGGTCGCGCCGCTCAGGAAGGCCACGGCCGGGAGCGCCGCGTACAGGAACTGATCGGTGCCGGAGAAGTGATAGATGGCGAAGAGCGACCAGACCGGCGGGAAGAGCACCGCCAGCAGGAAGGGTCGCCGGAACCGGGTGCCGCGGGAGAAGACCAGGGCGCTCCATAGCAGGGCAAGCGCCGTCCACCCGGTAATGACCTGGTGGGCGAAGAGCCAGAACGGCCGCCGGGTCTCGAGGAAGATGACGATCGCGCCGAGCCGGCCCAGATAGAGGGACCAGGCGATCGCCCACCAGTAGAAGTACGGCTTGCGGTAGCGCCGGTAGAACAGGGCGCAGAGGCCGGCGATCCCGAGGGTGATCGTGGCCTGCAGCAGCGCGGGGTGCAGTTCGGCGGAAGGATTCAGAGCGTCTGTCCCAGCCAGCGGGCCACGCGATCGCGGTACCCCCGGCTCACTTTGAGGCGCGTGCCGTCGTGCAGGATGGCGATGAACTCGCCGGAGAACCAGGGCTGCAGCTCGCGAAGCCGTTCCACGTTCACGACCGTGGTGCGGTGGATGCGCAGGAACTGCTCGGCGTCGAGCCGGGTCTCGAGGGTCGAGAGCGGCTCCCGCAACAGATGCGACGTCTTGCCGGTGTGGAGCCGAACATAGTTGCTCGCCGTTTCGATCCAGTCGATGTCCGCGACCCGGACAAAATACACCCGGCCGTCCGCGCGGATAGCCAGTCGCTCGGCGCTCGGCCGCGGTCGGGACAGTCCCGCAATGAGGGCGCTGATCGCCGTGGAGTCGGGTCCGGCTCCCGGCGCGTGCAGCCGGTCCCGGGCGCGTGCAAAGGCGCGGTGAAAGCGCTCGGCATCGAACGGCTTGAGCAGATAATCTAGCGCATTGGCGTCGAACGCCTGCACGGCGTAGGCATCGAAGGCCGTGACGAACACCACGGCCGGCGGTGTGGCCGGGCCGAGGGTCTCGAGCACGCCGAAACCGTCGAGGCCGGGCATCTGCACGTCCAGGAAGAGGAGCTGAGGCGTGTGGGTGCGGATCGCCTCCACGGCCTCGAGCCCGGTGCCGCAGGAGGCGACCAGCTCCGCGTCCGGTTCGTTTTCGAGCAGCCGGACGAGACGCTTGCGCGCGATGGGCTCATCGTCGGCCACGAGCGTGCGGACGGTCATGCGGGCACCGCGATCGGCGGGGTGAGCCGCAGATGGAGCGGGGTATGCACCTCGCCGCAGGGCAGGAACGGGAGGGCAATGGTGACGACCGCTCCCCCGGCGGGATGATTCTCGAGCCGGAAGGAGTGCTGAGCGCCGTAGAGCTGCCGCAGGCGTTCGCGGGTGTTGTGCAGGCCCAGGCCCTCCTTTCTGGGCCCGCCCGCGGGAAAGCCGGGGCCGCCATCGCGGATGCTGACGACGAGCTGGTCACCACTCCGCGCGGCGTGCAGTTCGATGCGGCCCTCGCCGGTGATCGCCGAGATGCCATAGCGGATCGCGTTCTCGGCGATGGGCTGCAGCAGCAGCGCCGGGACCCCCGCCTCGAGCACCTCGGGAGCGACGAACGTCCGCACGAGCAGCCGGTCCTGGAACCGGGTCTGCTCGATATCCAGATAGGCGTCCAGGATCTGCAGCTCCTGGCGGAAGGGCACGACCTGGTGTCCCGCCTGCTCGAGCGACAGCCGGAGCAGATTGCCCAGCCGAGCGATCATGCGGTCGGCGTTGTTCGGATCGTTGTGCGACAGCTCGGCGATCGTGTTCAGGGCATTGAACAGGAAGTGCGGCTGCAGCTGCATCTTGAGCAGCTGCAGCTCGGCCCGGGCGAGCTGCGCTTCCAGCGAGGCGGCGAGCACTTCGCGTTCGCGGTAAAGGAGGGCATAGCGTGCCGCCTGCGAGACGGTGACGATGCAGAGGTAGGCCAGCAGCCGGCTGTCGAAGCGGTAGAGCAGGCTCGACACGAAGGGGCGGAGCGGCGAGTGGCTGACGACCATGCTGAGCATCCGGTCGAGCACGGTCGAGAGGAGCACGAAGCAGATGCCCGCCAGGCCATGGAGGATCAGGCTGCGGGTGCGCTGCTTCACGTCGAACCGAAGCCGGTTGGCGACCCAGAGGGCCATCGGCGTCAGGGCGGCCCAGACCCAGGCGCTCGCCAGCGAGACCATGAGGAGGGGACGCCAGGGCAGGGGCGCCGACCCGGACACGGTGTTGTAGACCAGCACCTGGCCGAACGAGAAGAGGCCGAACGCGCTCCAGCCACCGAAGACGAGAATGGCCTGCAGGCGCAGGTTGCGGCGGCGCAGGGCCGCTCCGGCGCTCGGGGCGATGGGGGCGGGCATGGTGGCACCTCGCGAGCGGTCTGGTCGTGACGGGGCCCGGGGAGCGAGCCATAGATCGCTACGCTCCCCGGGCGGATGCTGTTTCG
>JBGASX010000018.1:0-63458 GCA_044229445.1 Gemmatimonadales bacterium
GCCTTCGTCAGTTTCGGCTTCGCGGATGGGGAGTATGTCTCCATTTCGGTAGAGGCGCGCCGCGAGGAGGGCGAGGCGTACGGCGTGTTCAAGGGGCTCTTCCGGCGCTTCGAGCTCATCTATATCGTCGGAACGGAGAACGACCTCATCGGCCGCCGGGCGGTCTATGATGGCGTCGACGTCTTCCTCTATCCGATCCGCGCGACGCCGGAGGCGGTGCGGCAGATGTTCGTCGGCATGCTCGAGCGGGCCAACGAGCTGCATGACGCGCCGGAGTGGTACAACACCATCACCAACAACTGCACCCTGAATCTGGTGGATCACGTCAACGCGATCGTGCCGGGCAAGATTCCCTCGAGCTGGCGGATCGTGCTGCCCGGCTACAGCGACGAGGTGATCTACGGCCTCGGCCTGATCGACTCGACGGCGAACCTCGCCGACACCCGCGCCCGCTTCCGCATCAACGCGCGCGCCGTCGCCGCCCTCAACGCCCCCGACTTCTCCAGCCGGATCCGCGAGCCCTGACCGCATGGCGTCGATCTACGATCTGAAACCGAAATTCCAGTCGCTGCTCCGCCCCATCGTCGGGAGCCTGGCGGCGGCGAAGGTCACCGCGAACCAGGTGACGATCGCGGCGGCCGCGCTCTCCGGCCTGACGGGCGCACTGCTGCTCCGCTTCCCGACCTCGCGGTGGGCACTCTTCGCCGTGCCGGTGGTGCTGTTCGTGCGGATGGCGCTCAACGCCATCGACGGCATGCTCGCGCGGGAGCACAACCAGAAGTCGCGGCTTGGGGCGGTGCTCAACGAGCTCGGCGACGTGCTCGCCGACGCCGCACTGTATCTGCCCTTCGCCGCGGTGCCCGGGCTCCCCGCCCCGATCATCGTGATGATCGTGGTGCTCGCGATCGTGGGAGAGATGGCGGGGGTGGTGGCGATCCAGATCGGGGCCGAGCGGCGCTACGACGGCCCGATGGGCAAGAGCGACCGCGCCTTCGTCTTCGGGCTGGTGGCGCTGCTGCTCGGGCTCGGCCTCGCGCCGGGCCTCTGGTCGGCGATCCTCCTCAGCCTGGTGGCGCTGCTCGCCATGGTCACCATCCTCAACCGCAGCCGGCGCGCGCTGGCGAAGGGCGGCCGATGAGCGCACTCACCCCCGGCGTCCGGCTGGTGCTGGGCGGCATCCTCGGGCTCCTGATCGTCGCGAGCGTCATCACCGGCATGCTGGTGCGGAAGGGCCCCGCGGAGAAGTACGCCGAGCTGGCGGCGCGGGTGAAGTCGTGGTGGGTGATGGTGGCGGTGTTCGTGATCGCCATCGCCATCGACCGGCGGCTGTCGATCGTCTTCTTCGCCTTCATCTCCTTCCTGGCGCTCAAGGAGTATCTGTCGCTGATCCCGACCCGGCGCGCCGATCGCCGGGTGCTCTTCTGGGCCTATCTGAGCATCCCGTTCCAGTACTACTGGGTGTATCAGGGCTGGTATGGCATGTTCATCGTCTTCATCCCGGTGTGGGTGATGATGGCGGTCTCGGCGCGCATGGTGCTGATCGGCGAGACGAAGGACTTCCTGCGCGCGATCGGCACGCTCCAGTGGGGGCTGATGCTCATGGTGTTCAGCATCAGTCATCAGGCGTATCTGCTGGTGCTCTCGCCGACCGGCGGGGCGGCGCTGGTCCTCTACCTGGTCGTGCTGACCCAGCTCAACGACGTCTCGCAGTATGTGTGGGGAAAGACGTTCGGGAAGCGGAAGGTCGTGCCGACGGTGAGCCCGAACAAGACCGTGGAGGGGCTGATCGGCGGCATCGTCACCACGACCGGTCTCTCGATGCTGCTCGCGCCGGTGCTGACGCCGCTGAGCTTCACCGACAGCATCGCGGCGGGGCTGATGATCGGCGCCGGGGGGTTCCTGGGGGACATCACCATCGGTGCGGTGAAGCGCGACATCGGCGTGAAGGATGCGGGCACCATGCTGCCCGGCCACGGCGGCGTGCTCGACCGGATCAACAGCCTCACCTACACGGCACCGCTCTTCTTCCATTTCCTGCGGTTCTACTACTTCTAGCGGCGCGGTGGCCTGGCGCCGCCGCGATGGATCTCCGTTGAGCCGACTGCTCCGCCTCTTCTTCTTCGCCGTCATCGTGCGCGGTGTCGTCACGATCGTGCTCGGGCTCAACGTCCGGCATCGCCAGCGGCTGCCGAGGACGGGACCGGCCGTGCTCGCGGCCAACCACAACAGCCATCTCGACACGATGGTGCTGATGACGCTGATGCCGCTTTCGCTCCTCGACCGGGTGCGGCCGGTGGCGGCGGCGGACTACTTCCTGCGGAACCGGCTGATCGCGTGGTTCGCCACCGAGATCATCGGCATCCTGCCGATCAGCCGGCAGCGCGCCTCACCCACCGAGGATCCGCTGGCCCCGCTGGCCGAGGCGCTCGACCGCGGCGAGATCCTCATCTTCTTCCCCGAGGGCTCGCGCGGTGAGCCGGAGCAGCTCACCGCCTTCAAGAGCGGCATCGCGCGGCTCGCCGAGCGGAAGCCGGAGGTGCCGATCGTGCCGGTGTTCATGCACGGGCTCGGCAAGGCACTGCCCAAGGGCGAGGCGATCCTCGTCCCGTTCTTCGTGGATGTCTTTGTGGGAGAGCCGGTGCGCTGGAGCGGCGACCGCGATGCCTACATGGCGGAGTTCCGCGAATCGATGACGGCGCTGGCCGGCGAGGGGCACTTCTCGGCGTGGGAGTGAGGCTCCCTACCCCCCGATCCTGAACAGATAGCTGCCCTTCAGGAAGAAGCCGTCCTGCTGCCGGCGCAGCGCGCGGAACTTGAACGCCTCCGCATCGGTGAGCGTGCTGCCGTAGCCGGCAAAGAGCACGGTTCCGGGGACCGGGGTGAAGGAGACCAGGACGTCGCCCCGGAAGGAGTTGTCGGTGAAGGCGGCCGCACGTTCGTACCGGCCGGTCGCGCCGTTGTAGATGAGGATCGGCGCGTTGGTCCGGCTGTCGTCGCGCAGGCTGTCCTGCTGGTACGCGTTGTACTCGCCGACCAGGCGCACGAAGAGCGGCCGCGCGATCTGGTACTCGAGCTTGAGCCGCGGAATCCGCTGCCGGCCCACGATGCTGCCATCGGTGCGGCGCTTGTACTGGTTGTGCTGGTAGCGCCCCTCGATGCGGAGCTGTCCGGTGGGCCGCCAGTTCACCCCGAAGTCCGCGAAGAGGATGTCGCCGGAGGCCCACTCGAAGAAGTTCTCGTCCTGGCCCCAGACCACCAGCCCGCTCGCCGAGAAGCCCTGGAACTCCGGCGTGTTGAGCGAGAGCACCCAGTCGCGATTGGGAATCTTCGGCACGCCGGTGAAGGCGACCGTGTCGAGGCCGACGCCCCCCGGCCCGGGCACCTGCAGCGCGTAGCCGCCGAAGAGCCGCGGATCGTAGCCGAATTTCTCCAGCAGCATCGACGCCCCGATGCCCCAGCCGCCGCGCAGCGTGGCGTTGAGGTTCACATGGAACTTCTGGTCGCGGACCTCGTGACCCGAGGTGAAGCGATCGTAGGTCCAGGTACCGTTGAGGGTGATGTCCGGCGTGAAGTTCTCGACGAAGCTCCCCGGCCTGCCGTTGAGCGTGAGCAGATTCACCAGCAGGAGATCGACGTCGCCCCGGCGGCGGATGAAGCCGCTCCGGGAGATGAAGTCGGGATCGATGCCCTGGAAGGTGTAGCGCACCCCGAAGGTGCGGCCGTTGGTGTTGAAGTTCGCGCGCCAGATCGGGCCCGACCGGCTCACCCCGCCCTCATGGGTCCAGCTGTCGCCGAGCTGGAAGCTGAAGTTGTTCTTGCCGACGACGATCCGGCCGTCCACCGCGCCGACCCGGTTCCAGTTGTCGCCGTCGACCCGGTCGGTGTAGACCACGCCGATCCGCGACCGGGCCGCGACGTCCCGCTGCAGCCGGAGGACGTTGACGATCGGATGTTCGTCGCCCGTGAATGACGCGACCCGATCGTCCACGGCCGAGATCAGCCCCACATTGGTGCCGAAGGCCTTCCCGGTGAGCTTCACCGCCGCTGCCGGCTGCACGATGCGGCGGGTGTAGACGAGGTTGTTCGGCGTCTGGAACAGCTCGAGACCATCGAGGAAGAAGGGTCGCTTCTCCGGGAAGAAGATGGCGTCGCGCGGATCGAACTGGATGTTCGCGACGTCGGACTCGACCTGGGAGAAGTCGGGGTTCGCGGTGCCGTTGAGGGTGAGGTTGTTGGTGATGCCCCAGCGGAGCGTCCCGCCGATGTCCGGACCGGAGCGGTCGTAGCCCCAGTTGCCCCGCTTGTCGCGCGCGCCATTCCAGCGGCTGGTGAGTTCGGGGGTGACGTCGAGGGTCAGGCCGCGGATCAGGCCGGTGAGCCCGGTGAGCGCACCCGCCTGACTCAGGAAGGAGGCGTTGGCCCGCTCGGCCGGCACCCAGGAGTCCTCGAAGCCGGAATGCTGAATCCGCCGGAGCACGTGCAGCCGCCACTGCTGCACGTTCTTCGACTGGTAGCGGAGACTCTTGAAGGGAATCCGGATCTCCACATCGTAGCCGCCTTCGACCAGCTTCCCCTTCGACTCGAAGACGAAGTCGGGACTGAGATCGGCCTCCTCGCGCGCCGAAGCCGCGCCACCCGTGAAGCCGCCACCCGAGACCTGGCCCCGTTCCACCAGCGAGCCGTCGCCCTGCACCCCGAGCGGGTTGACGGCGAACATGTACGCCTGCCGACCGTCATCGAACGTGCCGAGCAGGATCTGGACGTAATCGTCCGAGAAGATCCGGTCGCGGTCGGCGAGGGTCGCGTGCACCACGCCGTGCGGCTCGCGGGCATGGATGCCGAAGTGAATCGCCGTCGGGGAGTACCAGACGAGCACCTCGGTCGAATCCTCCGCCGGCACCCCGTCGATGGGCTGGAAGTGGGAGAACCCGCTCAGCACCGCGGCCTGCTGCCAGACCGGCTCGTCGAGATTGCCGTCGACCGTGATCACGGTCTCGATCCGGGGCGGGGCCACGACGACATCGTGATGCTGCCCGTCGAAACGCGCGGACGAGTCGCCGGCAACGAGGTGCGCGAGCGCGAAGAGCTCGAGGATCATCAGGACCTGCTTCTCAGCGTGGGGGGACGGCCAGCGTACGTCGCCGGACTGTACAGGGTTTCGCGGAAATCCTGTTCACCGCCCGGCGGGTGGTGTAGTTTCCCCACTCACGTCACCTCCGTAGCAGGGAGAAACATCATGCGTCGCAACTTCGGCATCGCACTTCTGGCCCTCGCGCTCTTCACCGCCCGCGCCGAGGCGCAGGGGAAGAAGCACAAGGAGCCGGAATTCCAGGGCAGGAGTCTTTCCTCGTGGGTCGCCGATCTCAAGGCCGCGGCGCCCTACACCCGCAACGCGGCCGCCTACGCCATCGGCGGCATGGGCGCCGACGCCAAGCCGGCGGTGCCGGCACTGATCGCGGCGCTCAAGGATCCGGAGCCGACGGTGCGCTTCCCGGTCTGCATCGCGCTCCGCGAGATCGGCCCGGCCGCGAAGGACGCGGTGCCGGCGCTGACCGAGGCGCTGGATGACCGCAATGATGATGTCGCGGCCATGGCCCGCAAGGCGCTCATCAAGATCACCGGAGAGGACCCGCGCCCGCTGGGGAGCGATTGAGCCTCGGGCGCTTCGGGGGGATCGCGCTCACGATCCTCGCGGCAGCGCCGGCCGGCGCCCAGGTCCGGCCGCATACCGACCGGGTGCTGCAGCGGCAGCTCGACAGCCTGGTCCAGGGATTCGGCGGGACCATCGGTATCTACGTCCGCCACCTCCCCACCGGGCGGACCGCCGCGGTCAACGCCGACGTCGTCTTCCCCACCGCCAGCATGGTGAAGGTGCCGATCCTGATCGGCATCTTCGACCGGCTCGAACGGAACGAACTCACCTTCCAGCAGCAGCTCACCTATACCGACTCGCTGCTGTACGAAGGCGATGACATCCTCGGCGCCGCGAAGGACTCGAGCAGCTTCCCGCTCAGTAAGCTGACGCTGCTCAGCATCACCATGAGCGACAACACCGCCTCGCTCTGGCTCCAGGCGCTGGCCGGTACCGGGACCACGATCAACGCGTGGCTCACCGAGCACGGCTTCGAATCGACCCGCGTCAACAGCCGGACTCCCGGCCGCCAACTGGACCGCACCCGTTACGGCTGGGGCCAGACCACGCCGAGGGAGATGGCCCGGCTCCTCGAGCTCATCCGCGCCGGCAAGGCGGTGAGCCCCGCGGCCAGCGAGGAGATGTACCGGCACCTGACGCGGAGCTACTGGACCGGCGAGGCGCTGTCGCAGCTGCCACCGTGGGTGCAGGTCGCGTCCAAGGTGGGGGCGGTGGATCATTCCCGCTCGGAGGTGGCCCTCGTCAACGCACCGTCGGGCGACTACGTCTTCTGCATCATCACGAAGGATCAGCTCGACACCACCTGGGACCCGCCCAACGAGGGCTGGGTGCTGATCCGGAAGATCTCCGCGCTCCTCTGGCGGCACTTCGAGCCCACGCATCCCTGGCATCCTGCCGCCGGGGCCGAACGATTCAAGCCATGACCCGCCCGCTCGCATTCCTGCTGCTGCTCTCCGCCATCGCCTGCGCCAGGAAGGACGCGCCCGCCACCGGCGCGGCGGATACCGCCCGCACCTCGATCGGGATGGGGGGACCGCAGGTCGTGCCCCGATTCGTGGGCAACTGGCAGCGGCCGTCGCCGCTGCATGCCGGTCGGCAGGAGGCCATGACCCTCGCGGCAGGGGGCGGTCTCACGCTGCAGAACATCTGCACCGAGCGGGGGCTCACCTGGCAGGAGCAGCCTGACAACATCCTCGCCCTGACGTCTCGGATCGATGAGGCCCATCCCCAGCGCGAGGAGCGGTACACCGTGCGCGCCTTCACCAGCAGCATGCTGGTCCTGAAGGGGGAGGGATATCTCGGCGGCCGCTGGGCCCGCGCGGACTCCGCGATTCAGGACTCCTGCGCGGCCCCGTGAGCATGCCCGCATGCCAGGTTCCCCGCCGCAACTGACCCGCTTTCGTACCATCGCCACCGCGCTCGATGCGCGGTGGCAGCTTCCAGGCACCTCGCTTCGCTTCGGCTGGGAGTCGGTCATCGGCCTCGTCCCGGGACTGGGAGACGGCCTCGCCGGTCTCATCGGCAGCTACGGCCTCTACGCCGGCTGGCGGCTCGGCGCTCCCGGCGCGATTCTCGCCCGCATGCTGCTCAACCTCGCAATCGAGACCATCGTCGGCACCATCCCCATCGCCGGCGACCTCTTCGACGTCGGCTTCAAGGGCAACCTCCGCAACCTGAGACTGCTGGAACGCTGGCTCGAACAGCCGGCGGCGGTGCACCGGCGGAGCCGCTGGCTGCTGATCTCGATGGTGCTGAGCGTGCTCGGCGTCCTCCTCGCGCTCGGCGCCGCCGGCGTCTGGCTCCTCTACCTGGTCTTCACCCGGCTCGGGTAGCGCGATGTACTCGACCTGCCTCTTCTGCCACCACGAGCTCGGCAGCAACGAACAGGTCGAGGCGTTTCCGGTCGGCCGGCGACTCGCCTTCGACGCGGCCAAGGGGAGACTCTGGGTCGTCTGTGCCTCCTGCGGACGGTGGAACCTGGCACCGCTCGACGAGCGCTGGGAGGCGATCGAGCAGTGCGAGCGGCTCTTCCGGGGAACCCGGATCCGGGTCTCGACGGACAACATCGGTCTCGCCAAGCTGCGCGACGGCACCGAACTGGTGCGGGTCGGCGATCCGCTCCGGCCCGAGTTCGCGGCGTGGCGCTATACCGATCAGATCGTCAGGCGGAGACGGCGGGCGCTGCTGGTGGGCGCGGCCACGACGACCGGTATCGTTGCGTCGGTGGCCGGACTCGGCATCGGGTTCGGTGTCGGCGGCGGCGCGTGGTGGACGTACAACCTGCTCAACGGCCTCCGGAAGCGGATCAGGAACCGGCGCATCGTCCACCGGATCGAGCAACCCTCCGGCCCGCTCGTGATCCGGCACGGCGATCTGTGGCGGCTCGAGTGGACTCCCCCCGGCGACTCCTCGGGCTCACGGCTCGTGCTGCATGCCGAAGCGCCGGGCCAGACCCCCGCTTCTGGTGTCACGGCCACGACGCGACGCTACCTCAAGCCGGCGGCGGAGCTCGAGGGAGACGATGCGGTACATCTCGCCGCCGTGGCACTCGCCTCGCTCAATCGGACCGATGGATCGAAGGAGGAGATTCGCGAGGCGGTCGACTGGATCGACGTCTACGGCAATCCCTTCCTCCTCGATCCGGGCTCCATCCCCCGTGATGCGGAGGAGCGCTCGGCCTATCGCGAAGGGCAGGCGCGACGGCGCCCGGGACGCAGCGGCGACCTCGACCCATTCCTCCAGAGTTTCCCCTTCGCCCAGCTGCGCCCCTACCAGCGGCTCGCCTTCGAGATCGCCGCGCAGGAGGAGCAGGAGCGGCTCTTCCTCTCGGCCCATCTCTCGGTGCTCGAGCATGCCTGGAAGGAGGCGGAGGAGATCGCCGCGATCGCCGACGACCTGCTGCTGCCCGACTGGATCCGCGAGCGCCTCCCCGGCTGACCGCCCGATTTCCGGCCAGCGCTTGACGGACTTTAATTGGTCAATTAATTACCTCGCGTGACCGAACTCCCCGAGACCCAGATCGCCCTGCTCGACGCCGCCGAGGCCCTCTTCGCCCGGCAGGGCTTCGCCGCGACCACCATCAAGGCGATCGGCGCCGAGGCGGGGGTCAACCCGGCGCTCCTCTACTACTACTTCCCCGACAAGGGGAAGCTCTACCACGCCGTGCTCGAGCGCCGGCTCGGCGGCTTCGCCCGCCGGATGGCGACCGAGCTGCCTGACGAGCTGCCGCCGCTTCAGGCGATCGAACGGATCCTGCGCGGCTACGCGGCGGTGATGCAGAGCGCGCCGCAGATGCCGCGGCTGCTCGCGCGCGAGCTCGCCGATCATGAGGCCGAGCACGCGCTTCCGCTGATCCGCGAGATCGCCGCCGGGCTCTTCCGCCGCATCTGCGATCTGATCCGCGCGGCCCAGAAGACGGGAGAGATCCGCGCCGATCTCGACCCGCGCTTCACCGCGATCTCCCTGGTCTCCCAGATGGCCTGGTTCTTCGTCGCCAAGCCGGCGGTCTCCCGCATGCTCGGCCATGAGGGGAGCGTGCCGCCCGCGCAGGTCGAGCGCTATGTCGATCACGCCGTCGCCTTCACTCTTGCCGCCCTGACCCCGGTCGCCGAGCCATCCGCTCCGCGGCCCCGCAAGCGAGTCGCCCGATGACGCATCGTTCCCCGCTCCTGGTGAGTGCCCTGCTGCTCTTCGCCGTCGGCTGTCATCGCGGCGCCGCCGACGCCGCCTCCTATCCCGGCACGATCGAGGTCGATGAATCGGATGCCGCACCGCTGGTCGGCGGACGCGTCGTCGCGATCAGAGTGGAAGAGGGGGACAGCGTGCGCGCGGGTGACACGCTCGCCGTGCTGACCCAGTCGGCGATCCCCGCGACGCTCGAGGACCACCGCGCCCGGCTCGCGGCGGCGCGGGCCCGGCTCGCGGATCTGCAGCGCGGCTCGCGGGCGGCGGAGGTGGAGCGGGCAGCGGCCGATCTCGCCGCCGCCGAGGCCGAGGCCGATCGCACCGCGCGCGAGCTGGCGCGCTCGGAGCAGCTGCTCCAGAACCAGATCATCGCGCAGCAGGACTTCGACCGGGCCCGGGCGCTGGCGGAATCGGCGGCGCGGCGCCGCGATGCCTCCCGCGCGACGCTCGAGCTCCTGAAGGAAGGAAGCCGGAGCGATCAGGTGCGCGCCGCCGCGGCGGATGTGCAGAGTGCCGAGGCCCAGCTCGCCGGCGCGAGCGCCGACGCCGGTGAGCTGGCCGTCCTCGCCGCAGTGAGCGGCGTGGTGCTCGGCCGCCACGCCGATCCCGGAGAGGTCGTCGCCGCCGGCACGCCGCTCGTGACCATCGGCGTCGTCGCCCGGCCCTGGGTGCGGGTCTATCTCCCCGCCAAGCTCATCGTGCATCTCCCGAAGGGGAGCGCGGCGCGAGTGACTCCCGCGGGTGGCCTCGAGGCCGATGGCATGCCGGGCACCCTCGGCTCGGTGAGCGCCAAGGCGGAGTTCACCCCGCGCGCCGCGCTTACCACCGAGGAGCGCGCCGACCTGCTGTTCGCGTCGCGGGTCGAGCTCACCAATCCCCCGCCGACGGTCCGTCCCGGACTGCCGGTCGTGGTGCGGTTCGACTCGGTGCGCGCGCCATGACCGCTCCCGCCGCGCCGGCCTTCGCGATCGTCACCGAGGCACTGCACAAGCGCTTCGGCGAGCTGATCGCGGTGGAGCGGCTCGATCTCGCCGTGAAGAAGGGGGAGATCTTCGGCCTCCTCGGCGCGAACGGGTCGGGCAAGACCACGACCATCCGGATGCTCACCGGACTCATGCCGCCGACCTCCGGGCGCGCCGAGGTCGCGGGGATCGATGTCGTGAAGGATCCGGAGGCGGTGCGCCGCCGGCTCGGATACATGTCGCAGCGCTACGGCCTGTATGACGACCTCACCGTCGAGGAGAATCTCCGGTTCTATGCCGGCGTCTACGGACTGGTGGGCGCGGAGGGGCGCGCCCGCTGCGAGGAGCTGCTCACCGACCTGAGCTTCCAGCCGCGCCGGAAGCAGCTCGCCGGGACACTGTCAGGCGGATGGAAGCAGCGGCTCTCGCTCGCCTGCGCCACGGCGCACCGCCCCGACGTGCTATTCCTCGATGAGCCGACCGCGGGTGTGGATCCGGCGGCGCGGCGGCATTTCTGGGAGGTGATCCGGTCGCTCGCGCACGGGGGCACGACGATCCTGGTGACCACGCACTACATGGATGAGGCGGAGCGCTGCGAGCGGCTGGCGATGCTCTGGAAGGGCCGCCTCGTGGCGATGGGCGAGCCGCACGAGATCACCACCCAGCTCGGGCAGCCGACGCTGGAGGATGCCTTCATCGCGCTGCAGGAGAAGGAATCGGAGGAGGCGGCATGAGCGGCGGCTTCCGGCGCTGGCCGTTCTGGGCGATGCTCCGCAAGGAGTTCATCCAGATGCGGCGCGACCGCCTGACCCTGGGGATGATGGTCGGCGTCCCCGCGATCCAGCTCATCCTCTTCGGCTTCGCGATCCAGACCGAGGTGCGGCACCTCCCCACCCTGATCCTCGACGAGTCGCGCTCGAGCGAGAGTCGCGCGCTGATCGCGACCCTGGTCAACTCGACCTACTTCGACATCGTCGGCACCGCCACCGGCCGGGAGGAGGTGCGCTTCCGGATCGGGCGGGGGGAGGCGGCCGCCGCCGTCATCATCCCGCAGGAGTTCACCCGCGACCTCAAGCGGCATCGCGGCGCCGAGGCGCAGGTCATCGTCGATGCGGCCGACCCGCTCGCCTCGCAATCGGCGATGCAGGGGGCGGCGCAGGCCGGGCTCGCCTTCCATACCGACAACATCCGCCCGGCGACCGCTCCGGTCGCACTCCGGGTGCGCCCCTGGTACAACCCGATGCTCGACAGCTCCACCTACATCGTGCCGGGGATCATCGGCGTGCTGCTCTCCATGACGATGATCATCATCAACGCCATGGCAGTGGTGCGGGAGCGGGAGCGGGGCACGCTGGAGCAGCTCATCGTCACGCCGATCGACCGCACCAGCCTCATGCTCGGGAAGATCGTCCCCTTCCTGCTGGTGGGATACGTGCAGATGACCGTGGTCATCCTGCTCGGCCGGCTGCTCTTCAACGTCCCGCTCCGCGGCAGCATCCCGGCGCTCTACCTGATGGCTTTCCCGTTCATCGTGGCGAGTCTCGGCATCGGGCTCTTCTTCTCGACCCTGGTCCGCACCCAGGCGCAGGCGATGCAGGCCGGTTTCCTGTTCATCATGCCGAACATCCTGCTCTCCGGCTTCATGTTCCCGCGCGCCGCCATGCCGCTGCCGGCGCAGTGGCTCGGCCTGCTGCTGCCGCTCACCTACTTCCTCGAAGTGCTGCGAGGCATCCTGCTCAAGGGGGTCGGTTTCGCCGAATTGTGGCCGGAGCTGGCCGCGATGTGCGGCTTCGCCGTCGTCATCGTGGCGATGAGCGTGCGGCGGTTCCACAAGACATTGGAGTGAATCGCGCCGGCCTTCACAAATAGAGGAGCATTTTCGGGCAGGTGACGTTCAATGATGAGGCGACTCTTCATGTCGAGATTCCCTGGAGGAGGTATGTTCGTCTTCCCCTGAACTTCCGGCCGAACGCGAGCGCATGCCGGGAGCCGATGCTGCCGATACTGGTAGACGAGACGCCTTGAGACCGTGACGTCGCCGGATGTTCACCCGGCGTGGGCGTGCCGCTACCCGTTCAGGAGAAGACCCCGCGCATGCCCGAGAACGCCCGGACAGTCCAGGCGAAGCTGGCGGAGACCGAGCGTCGGCTGGAACTGGCCCTCGCCGCGTCGCGCATGGGGGTATGGGAGTGGGACCTCGCCACGAACCAGGTGGCATGGTCCAGGGAGTGCCTGACGATTGTCGGGGTGTCGGACTTCAGCGGCACCCTCGACGGATTCCTGCGGTACGTCCACCCCGACGACGTCTCGCCCCTGATGGCTGCCGCGGAAGCCGCGGCGGCGGGGCACGCCGAACTGCATCACGAATTCCGCATCATCCGTCCCGACGGCACGACCTGCTGGCTGGCTAACGTGGGGCGCGCCAGCTACGACGCCGACCATCGCGCCGTGAAGCTCATTGGCACCGTCCGGGACATCACCCGGGAACGGGCCGAACGTTCGGCATCGCAGCAGGCCGCCACCTTCCGCCAGTTCGCGGACCGGCTCCCCTACTGCGTCTGGACCTCCGGTCCGGACGGCGTGGCGGACTTCATCAACCAGCATGCGCTCGAGTATCACGGCCTCCGCCTCGAGGAACTCCGCGGGCGTCTCGGCGAGCGGGTGCACCCCGACGACAAGGCCGCCTTCCACGGGGAACGCACCCGGGGCCTGACGGAGCAGACGCTCTGGGGACTTCGTGCCCGGTTCGAGCGGCACGACGGGGTCTACCGCTGGTTCGAGGTGCAGGCCACTCCGGTGCGCGACGCCGAGGGTCGGCTCATCCAGTGGATCGGCACGCTCAAGGACGTGGACGCCGAGATGCAGCTCAGCGGCCAGATCCGGCAGGAGCGGCGGCGCCTCGAAGCGATCACCGCGACCACGCCGGGGGTGATCTGCTCCTTCCGGATGGCGCCTGACGGGCGCATGAGCATGCCATACGCCAGCCCCGGCCTCATCGACCTGTATGGCCTGCGTCCCGAGGAGGTCCAGGAAGACGCGAGCCCGATCTTCAGCCGGACCCATCCCGCCGATCGCCCCTTCCTGGAGGCCAGCATCGTTGCGTCCGCCCGGTCGATGACGCCGTGGCAGGACGAGTGGCGCTACAACCACCCGACCCGCGGCGAGATCTGGATCGAAGGGCACTCCGCCCCGCTGGCGGAGCCGGACGGGGGCATCATCTGGCATGGCGTGGTCTCCGACATCACCTCGCGCAAGCGCCTCGAGCGGCAGCTCCGGATGCGGAGCGACGTGATCGAGGACTCGCCGATCGGGTACGCGATCATCTCCCGCGAGGCGCGGTTCATCTACGTCAATCCGGCCTTCGCCAAGATGTGGGGGTATGACGGCCCTGACCTCCTCCTCGGCACGACGCCGGTCGCGTTGTGCGTCGACTCGGCGGTGCCGGGCCAGTGCATCGCGTCGGTGGATGCAAAGGGCTCCTGCATCTCGGAGTTCACGGCGCGGCGGCAGAACGGGTCCACCTTCGAAGTCCGGATGCAGCTCACCAGCTCGGTGGCGGAGGATGGCGGCCGGATCTACGTCGGCAGCGCCGTGGACATCACCGAGGAGAAGCGGGCGCAGGCCACGATCCGCCAGTGGGCGGACGCCTTCGAGCATACCGGCTACGGCATCGCTATGGGGTTTCCGGGCAGCGACACGCTCATGGCGTGCAACCCCGCCTTCTGCCAGCTCGCGGGGCGGGAGGCGAATGCGATCAAGGATATGAAGGTCGGCGAGCTGTACCATCCCGACGATCGGGCCAGAATCCGGGAGTGCCTGGAAACGGCGGACCGTACCGGCCGCGGATCCCACGAATCCCGGATGCTCCGGCCGGACGGCACCAGCATCGACGTCCACGTCGACCTCGTCAGTGTCCGCGGCGAGGATGGGGCGATCCGCTACCGCGTGGCGACGGTCCAGGACATCACCGACCGGAAGCTCGCGAGCGAATCGCTGCGGTCCACGCGGGATCACCTCCAAGCGGTGGACCGCGCCTCACCGCTGCCGATCATCGCGCTGACGCCGGACGGCACGGTGCTGCACTGGAACCACGCCGCCGAGGAGCTCTTCGGCTGGACGGCGGAGGAGGTGCTGGGCAAGGCGCTCCCGATCGTGCCGGCGGATAAGCTCGAGGAATACGAGCGGTTCCGACGCCAGGTGATCACCGGCCGTGGCTTCAGCGAAGTCTCGGAACGGGTGAACCGCGAGGGGCGGCGCATCCCGGTGCGGATCTCGACCTCGGCGCTGCACGATGTCGCCGGCACCCACATCGGCCTGGTGGCTGTGTACGTCGATCTGACCGAGCAGCGGGCGCTGGAGTCGGCGCTCCGGGCGTCGGAGGAGCGATTCTCCCAGGCGTTCCTGGCCAGCCCCACCGCGAGCGTCCTCTGCCGCGCGGATGACCAGACCATCGTCGAGGTCAACGAGGCGATGGTCGCGCTGACGGGGTACAGTCGGGAAGAGATGGTCGGGAAGACCTCGGCCGACCTTCCGGGTCTGCAGCCTTCCGAGCTCCGGGCGAGCACCTGGCGCCAGCTCGAGACGGTGGGCCGGACCCAGCAGGTCGACTTCACGCTGCAGCGGAAGGACGGATCGCTGCGGTCGGTGACCTCGTCGGCGGAGCGGATTCTGATTGGCGGCGAGATGATGGTCCTGGGCGCCGTCGTGGACGTCACCGAGCGCACCCGGGCCGAGGAAGCGCTGCGGGAGAGCGAGAACCGGTTGCGGCTCTTCATCGAGCATGCCCCGGCCGCGCTGGCGATGTTCGACCACGAGATGCGCTACCTGGCCGCGAGCCGGGAGTGGTTCGCCGACCATCGGCTGCCCGAGCAGGACCTCCGCGGCCGGTCGCACTACGAGGTGCTGCCTGACATTCCGGAGCGCTGGCGCACGATCCACCGCCGCGCGCTCGCCGGGGAAGTGCTGCGCTGCGAGGCGGACCGCGTCGAGCGGGCCGACGGCGCGGTGCAGTGGTTCCGCTGGGAGGTGCGCCCCTGGCACCTCGCGTCAGGCGAGGTGGGCGGCATCCTGATCTTCAGCGACGACATCTCCGGCAGTGTGGCCGCGCAGCAGGCGCTGAGCGACAGCGAGGCACGCTTCCGCCAGCTCGCCGAGAGCATCCACGAGGTCTTCTGGCTCACCGACCTCGCGAAGGGCACGATCATCTACCTGAGCCCCGGCTACGAAGCGGTCTGGGGCCGGAGCTGCGAGAGCGTCTACGAGAATCCGCGGGCCTGGCTCGAGGCCATCCATCCCGACGACCGGGAGCGGGTGCTCGAGGCCGCGCTCACCAAGCAGGCGGACGGCAGTTACGACGAGGAATACCGGGTGATTCGGCCGGACGGCACCGTGCGCTGGGTCCGCGACCAGGCATTCCCGGTCCGCAACGAGGAGGGCGAGGTCATCCGGATCGCGGGCGTGGCGGAGGACATCACGGAGCGCCGCCAGCTCGAGACCCAGTTCCACCACACCCAGAAGATGGAGTCGATCGGCCTCCTGGCAGGTGGCGTCGCGCACGACTTCAACAACTGGCTCACCGTCATCGCCGGCTGCACCGAGCTGCTGCAGGAGGACCTGAGCGAGAACGAGGACGCGAGCGACCTCCTGAACGAGGTCCGGCACGCCAGCGAGCGCGCCGCCGGCCTCACCCGGCAGCTGCTCGCCTTCAGCCGCCGGGAGGTGGTCGAACCCCGGGTGCAGGACTTGAACGGCATCATCCGCGATACCGAGAAGATGCTGCACCGGCTGCTCGGGGAGGACGTCCTGCTCGAGACGGCGCTGTCCCCGGGACTGAGCCCGGTCCGGATCGATGCCGGACAGTGGACCCAGGTCCTCATGAACCTCGCCGTCAATGCGCGGGACGCGATGCCGCGTGGCGGCCGCCTGACGATGGAGAGCCACGAGGCCACGCTCGATCTGGAATTCACCCGGACCCATCCGAACCTCGTGGCCGGTCGCTACGTCATCCTGAGCATCACCGATACCGGTGCGGGGATGACCCCGGAGATCCGGGCGAGGATCTTCGAGCCGTTCTTCACCACCAAGACGCAGCACCGCGGCACCGGCCTCGGCCTGGCCGTGGTGCACGGCATCGTGACCCAGAACGGCGGTGCGATCGACGTCTACAGCGAGCCCGGCGTCGGGACCACCTTCCGGCTCTATCTCCCGGTGTCCGAGGCGGTCGCCAGCGACACCGCCCCCAGCGCGGGGACGGGAGAGATCAGCGGTACGGAGATCGTGATGGTCGTGGAGGACGAGGAGAGCATCCGGCGCATGACGACCCACGCGCTCCGCGGGCAGGGCTACACCGTGCTGCAGGCCGGAGACGGCGAGGAGGCGCTCGCCGTTCTGCACCGGTACGGTGGCCCGGTGGATCTCCTCGTCACCGACGTGGTCATGCCCCGCATGGGCGGACGCGCGGTCGCCGAAGTGATGAAAGGGATGTTCCCGACGCTCAAGGTCCTCTACACCAGCGGCTACACCGACGATGCCGTCGTGCGGCACGGCATCCTGCAGTCCGAGGTGGCCTTCCTCTCCAAGCCGTACACCCCGATGACGCTGCTCCGCCGCATGCGGCAGGTGCTCGACTCTGTCTAGGGTTACCCCCACCAAGGATTGATGGCGCACCCGATCCACGGATGGACAGGCGATTCCATCGGAAGATGGAGTGTTTCCGCCATCGACATTGGTCCTGGCGCACGAAACATTGGGTGTAGCCAGAACCGGGCATAAGCGAACACACTCCGCGGGGCCCCCCTCCCGCGCCGCAACGACCCGGCCGAAAGACGCATAACAACATGCCTGCCCTTCGCAAGACGGAGCGCGGCGTCCTGGCGGGGTTTGCCGTCGCCCTCGGACTGCTGGCCGCCACGTCCATCATCGCGCAACTCAGCATCCGGCGTCTCGAAGAGAGCGCGCAGTGGGTCGATCACACCGACATGGTCCTCGGCCGGCTCGAGGCGCTGACCGGTTCGATCGTCGATATCGGCGATGCGGTGCGGGGCTACATCCTCTCCGGTGACTCCAAGCTGCTCGCTCCCTTCGACACGGCGGTACCGGCCGCGCACCAGCGTCTCTCCGAACTGCACGGGCTCACCAGCGACAACTCCCTGCAGCAGTCGCGGCTCGACTCGCTCGACCACCTGCTCGTCAGGCGTGTCGCCGTGGCGCAGGCGATCGTCGACCTGCGCACCCGTTCCGGCTTCGCCGCGGCGGAACGGGAGTGGTCGCGCGGACAGGGCGTGGGACTGCAGGATCAGATGCGCACGATCATCGCGGAGATGGCGGCGACCGAGCGGACGCTGCTCGCCCGGCGCCGGGTGTCGGTGGCCAGCAGCATCGGCAAAGCGTCCGCCATCGTGCTCGGCGGCGGGCTGTTCGGCTTCGGCGTCGTCATCGTCGCGATGTTCTACGTGCACCGCGGCTTCGTCACCGCGCGCCGCAGTGCCAACGCGCTAGTCGAGGCCAACACCTCCCTCGACGCACGAGTCCGCGAGCGCACCACGGAGCTGGAGCGGACCCAGGCCTTCCTGTCCCGCATCGTTGCGGTCTCCCCCGCCGTGCTGCACTCCTTCCGCCTGAGCGCCGACGGCAAGGCCTCCTTCCCCTTCGCGAGCCAGACCATCACCCGGCTCTACGGGGTCCAGCCGGAGGCGATCGCGGAGGACGCCTCCGTGATTCTCGCGAGGATCCACGCCGAGGATGCCCCGCGTGTCCAGGCGAGCATCGCCGCGAGTGCGCGGGACCTGAGCGACTGGCGCGACGAGTGGCGCTATGCCCACCCCGAGCGGGGCGAGATCTGGATTGCCGGCTACTCCAGCCCGGTGCGTGAGGCGGATGGCGCCACGACCTGGCACGGCGTGCTGGGCGAGGTCACCGAGCGGAAGATGGCCGAGGACGCCCTGCGCGAGAGCGAGCAGCGCTTCCGCACCGCGCTCAATTCGATCTCGCAGCTCGCGTGGATCGCGCAGGCCGACGGCTACATCTTCTGGTACAACGACCGGTGGTACGAATACACCGGTGCGACGGCTGCACAGATGGAGGGGTGGGGCTGGCAGAGTGTGCATGACCCCGAGGCCCTCCCCGAGGTGATGGAGCGGTGGACCCGCTCGATCGCCACCGGGGAGCGGTTCGAGATGGAGTTCCCGCTCCGGGGCCGGGACGGGACCTTCCGCCAGTTCCTCACCCTCGCCGTGCCGCTGCGGAACCAGGCCGGCCAGGTGGTGCAGTGGTTCGGCACCAACACCGACATCTCGGCGCAGAAGGTGGTGGAGGCCGAACTCGCCCACCGCGCCGCGGAACTCGCCCGTTCCAATTCCGATCTGGAGCAGTTCGCCTACGTCGCCTCCCACGACCTGCAGGAGCCGCTCCGCGCCGTGGGCGGCTGCGTGCAGCTCCTCAAGCGGCGGTACGAAGGCCGCCTCGACGAGCGCGCCGACGAACTGATCGGGCATGCGGTCGACGGGGCGATCCGGATGCAGAAGCTGATCGACGACCTGCTCGCCTTTTCGCGAGTCGGCACCCGGCCCGGCCAGCGGCAGGCCACCGACAGCGGCGGCGCGCTGATGTCGGCGCTCAGCAATCTGAGCGGCCTGCTCCGCGAGACGAACGCGACCATCACCAACGACCCGATGCCGATGGTCGCGACCGATCCGACCCAGCTCGTCTCCCTGTTCCAGAACCTGATCGGCAACGCCCTCAAGTTCCGGGGCACCAACACACCGCACATCCATGTCGGCGCCGCACGCGACGGGCAGCGCTGGGAGTTCTCGGTTCGCGACAACGGACTCGGCATCGAGCCGCAGTACTTCGAGCGGATCTTCGGGATCTTCCAGCGGCTCCATACCCGCGCCGAGTATCCCGGCACCGGCATGGGGCTCGCCATGTGCAAGCGGATCGTCGAACAGCAGGGGGGCCGGATCTGGGTGGAGTCGACACCCGGGGCAGGTTCCATCTTCCACTTCACGCTCCCCGACCAGGCCTGAGCACCATGACCAGTGCGACCTCTGACGCGCGCCTGACCCGCCCGATCCAGATCCTGCTGGTGGAGGACAGTCCGACCGACGCCCTCCTCACCATCGAGGCCTTCGCCGATTCGGGCTTCGCGAGCGTCATCCACCGGGTGGACAACGGCGTCCAGGCGCTCGCCTACCTTCGCCGGGAGCCGCCGTACACCGAGGGACCCCGCCCCGACCTGGTGCTGCTCGACTGGAACCTGCCCCGCAAGAGCGGCCGCGAGGTCCTGGAAGAGATCAAGACGGATCCAGGACTCATGAGCATCCCCATCCTGGTGCTGAGCACCTCGCGGTCGGAGACCGACGTGAGCAGCTCCTACCGGCTCCACGCCAACTGCTACATCGCCAAGCCGGTGGACTACGTCCGGTTCACCGACGTAGTCCGTTCGGTCCGCGAGTTCTGGTTCAAGATCGCCATGCTGCCTGACAGGAATCCCGATGCCCCGTGAGCGGATCGGTGTGCTGCTGGTCGAGGACAACCCGACCGACGTCCTCCTGCTGCGGGAGGCGCTGGCCGACGTGCAGGAGATCGACTTCGCCCTGACCCAGGTGGAGCGGCTCGCCGACGGCCAGGCGCGGCTCCGCTCCGGCTCCTATGACGTCGTGCTGCTCGATCTCGGCCTCCCCGACTCGAGCGGGCCGGAGACCTTCTCCCGGCTGCACGCGGTGAATCCGCAGGTCCCGATGCTGGTGCTCACCGGCCTCGACGACGAGTCGGTCGGCATCCACGCGATGCAGCAGGGGGCGCAGGACTATCTCCTCAAGCACCAACTGCAGGCCCCGCTGCTGAGCCGCTCCATCCGCTATGCCATCGAGCGGCAACGGGCCGCGCTGCTGCTCCGCGAGAGCGAGACCCGCTTCTTCCGCATCGTCGACTCCGCCCCCGACGGCATCATCAGCGTGGATGGGCAGCAGCGGATCACCCTGATCAACCCGGCGGCGGAGCGGATCTTCGGCTATACCGCGGCCGAACTCCTCGGCCAGCCGCTCGAACGGCTGCTGCCGATCCGATTCCGGCGGGCGCATACCGGACAGATCGCCCGCTTCGGGGAGACCGGTGTCTCCGCCCGCGGCCTCGGCGAGCCCGGCACCGTGTTCGGCCTGCGCAAGAACGGCGAGGAGTTCCCGATGGAGGCGACGATCTCGCGGCTCGATGTCGCCGGCGATCGCCTGTTCACCGTCATGCTCCGCGACGTCACCGAGCGGCGCCGGGCGGAGGAGCTGCTCCAGTCGACCCGCGACCAGCTCGAGGCGGTGTTCCGCGCCTCGCCGGTCCCGATCGTGGCCATCAATCCCGCCGGCGAGGTGCTGCTGTGGAGCGCGGCGGCGGAGCGGCTCTTCGGATGGAAGGCGGACGAGGTGCTGGGGCAGCCGCTGCCGATCATCCCCGCCGACGCGGAGGCCGAGCACAACGAGCTGCGCCGCTCGTCGCTGCTCGGCGAGGCGTTCAGCGGCGTGGTCGTCAGTCGCATGGCGCGGGACCGGCGGCGCCTCGAGGTGAGCATCTCCACCGCGCCGCTGCACAACAGCGTCGGCGAGCGGATTGGCGTCGTCGCGATCTACGTCGACCTGACCGAACAGCTCGCGCTCCGCCGGGCGCTGCAGGCCTCCGAGGAGCGCTTCGCCAAGGCGTTCCAGGCGAGCCCGACCGGCAACATCCTGGTGCGGCTCGCCGACCGCCGGGTCATCGAGGTCAACCTCGCTTACCTGCGGCTCTGCGGATACCGGGCCGAAGAGATCATCGGGCTGCCCTTCGATGCCGTGCCGCTTTCTCCGTCCCAGGGCGGGTGGGAGGAGATGTGGCGGCGCATCGTCGATGACGGCGGGTTCGCGGAGGCCGACTACACCTACTGGCGCCGGGACGGCACCGTCGGCTACGCACTCGTCTCGGCAGAGCGGCTGGAGATCGACGGCGAGGAGTACGCCCTCGCCGTGGTGCAGGACATGACGGAGCGCCGCGTGTCGGAGCAGGCGCTCCGCGAGAGCGAGAGCCGCTTCCGCCAGCTCGCCGAATCCATCCAGGAGGTCTTCTGGCTCACCGATCCGGCGAAGCGGCAGATGATCTACATCAGTCCCGGTTACGAGCAGATCTGGGGGCGGAGCTGCGAGAGCCTCTACCACTCCCCCATGGACTGGGCCGACTCCATCCATCCGGAGGATCGCGAACGGATCCGCGAGGCCGCGCGCACCAAGCAGGCGCTGGGGACCTACGACGAGGAGTACCGCATCGTCCGGCCGGACGGGGTGATCCGCTGGGTGCGGGACCAGGCCTTCCCGGTGCGCGACGAGCAGGGCGAGATCATCCGCATGGCCGGTGTCGCGGAGGACATCACCGCGCGCCGCCTGCTCGAGAACCAGCTCCGCCAGACCCAGAAGATGGAGTCGATCGGCCTCCTCGCCGGCGGCGTGGCCCACGACTTCAACAACTTCCTGACGGTCATCTCCGGCTGCACCGAATTGCTCATCGGCATGCCCTCCGGCGACCCGGAGTCGGAGGAGATCCTGACCGAGATCCGCCGCGCCAGCGAACGCGCCGCCTCACTCACCCGGCAGCTCCTCGCCTTCAGCCGGCAGGAACTCCTCGAACCGCGGGTGCTCGACCTCAACGCGATCATCCACGACATCGAGAAGATGCTCGGCCGGCTTCTCGGTGAGGACATCCTCCTCGTGACGTCGCTGCAGGCGGGGCTCGGGCGGGTGAAGGTGGACCCCGGCCAGTGGACCCAGGTGCTGATGAACCTCGCGGTGAACGCCCGCGACGCGATGCCCAAGGGCGGCCGCCTGACGATCGAAACGCGGAGTGTCGTGCTGGACGAGTCGTTCCAGCTCCTGCACCCGACCGTCGTCCCCGGCCCCTACGTGATGCTCACGATGTCCGACACCGGTGTCGGCATGACCGCGGAGATCCGCAACCGGGTCTTCGAGCCGTTCTTCACGACCAAGGGCCTCGGCCGCGGCACCGGGCTCGGCCTCGCGGTGGTGCACGGCATCGTGACGCAGAGCGGCGGGCATATCGCCGTCTACAGCGAGCCGGCGGTCGGGACCACCTTCCGGATCTACCTCCCCATCGTGGGGGAGATGGCCTCCGGGCTGGAGGCACCGGCAGCGCCGGAAACGCTCGACGGCGACGAGACCATTCTCGTCGTGGAGGACGAGGAGAGCATCCGGCGCTTCGCCGTGCGTGCGCTCAGCCGCCGCGGCTATCAGGTCCTGCAGGCGGGCGACGGGGAGGCGGCGATGGAGCTGATCCGGCAGCACGCCGGGCCTGTCCACCTGCTGCTCACCGACGTGGTGATGCCGAAGATGGACGGCCGCCAGCTTGCGCACGAACTGGCGCAGCACTTCCCCGGTGTCCGCGTGCTCTACACCAGCGGCTACACCGACGACGCCATCGTCCGGCACGGGATTCTCCAGGCGGAGGTGGCCTTCCTCTCCAAGCCGTACGTCCCGCTCACCCTGCTCCGCCGGGTTCGCGAGGTGCTCGACCGGGACTAGCCACCGGCCGCGGTGCCGTCCTGTCCGGCTACATTGACCGGCATGAAGAACGTGCCCTTCACCTTCCACGGCACCCGGATGACGATCCGGCTCACGACCGCGGAAACCGGCGGCGCCTACGCGATGATCGAGATGCAGCATCCGGCCAATGTGGGACCGGCCCTGCACCGGCACCCGCGCGGACCGGAGTCGTACTACGTGCTCGCCGGGGAGTACACCTTCTACCGCGGCGACGAGACCCTCTTCGCGCGCCCCGGCAACGGCGTAGTGATCCCGGCCGGCGTGCCGCATCGCTACCGGGTCGGTTCGTCAGGCGGCCGGCTGCTCGTGATCACGCCGCCCGGCCTCGAGCACTATTTCTTCCGGATCGCCGGCCTGCTCAGCGTGGGGCCCGTTTCGCTCGACGAGGAATTCGCGGTCGCGGCGGAGGCCGGCCAGGAGTTTTTGGAGCAGAGTGGTCATTGGGGGGCCGAGTAGCGCGACCGATTCTCCCACCGCCCACGAGTGCCTCAAAACCAGCCAGCCAGCCAACATGAATTCGCCCTCACCATCGGTTCACGACCGGTTGGTGAGAGCCGGTGAACTCTTCATGCGCCAGTTCCAGAGGACGGCGCCCCCCTCGCCCTCCTGACGTTCCATCCGTAGCGCACCAACAACTGCAGGTCGTTCCCGGCCGCGTGCGAATGCATGTGGCGCTGGTGTTCCCGTGAGGATCGGAAACGAGCGTGGGCAAGCCGGAGAAGTCCCTGAGGGAGCGGCTCAGCGAGACGGAGGAGCGCCTCGCGCTGGCCCTCCGCGCGACGGGCGTCGGTGTCTGGGAATGGACCATCGCGACGAATGCCATCTACTGGTCACCCGAGAGCTTCGCGATCCTGGGGCTGACGGAGTACATGGGAACGCTGGACGATTTCACGAGCCGGCTGCTGCCCGAGGATCGGGCCAGGGTGATGGCGGCGGCGGAGGTCGCGATTGCGAGCCGGACCGAATTCGTCGTGCAGTTCCGCATCCTCCGGCCCGATGGCCGACTGCGCTGGGTCGAGAATGTCGGGCGCGCCTTCTTCGATGCGGAGGGGAACCCGGTGCGGATGCTGGGCACCCTCCGCGACATCTCGGCCCACCGTGAGGCGGAGGCGATGCAGCGGGAACAGGCGGACCGCCTGACACTGGCGCTGGCCGCCACGCACACCGGGGTGTGGGAGCGCGATCTCCTGACCGGCGTAACGACCTGGTCCCCCGAATGCTATGACATCATCGGGATCGACAGCTTCGACGGCACCTCCGAGTCGTTCCTTCGGACGATTCACGAGGAGGATCTCCCGGGCGTGCTCGCGGCATTGGACCGGTCGCTCCAGGAGCGGACGCTCCTAGATATCACCTTCCGCATCCGCCGGCCCAACGGCGAAATCCGCCGGCTCGCCAATCTGGCGCGGACCTACTATGCCGATGACGGCCGGCCCGTCCGCATCGTGGGCACGGTGCGGGAGATCGTCGAACCCTTCCGTGGCGCCGGTGACGAGGCTGATCACGGTGAGATCAGGCAGGTGATCGAAGCGCTTCCGGTCATGGCATGGGCGGCGCTGGCCGATGGCAGCCCGGCCTTCACCAATCAGCGGTTCCTCGACTACCTCGGACTCTCTGCCGACGAAATCCGCGACGCCTGGCCGAGCACCATCCACCCCGAGGATGTGCCGGAGTTGATGGCTCGCCGGGGGATGGCGCTCGCCACCGGCCAGGGATTTCGCCTGGAGCTGCGGCTTCGCCGCCACGATGGCGAATGGCGCTGGTTCCAGCTCGATGTGAGTGCGGCGCTGGCCCCGGATGGCCGCATCCGGACCTGGATCGGCACCTACGTCGATGTCCACGATCGCTACGAGGTGCACGAGCGGAGCATTCGGGAGGAGGAGCGCCTGCACCGGATTCTCGAGGCGGTCGCCGACGGCGTGGTGGTCTCCGATCTCGAGGGACGCGAGCTGCACTGGAACCAGACCGCGATCGCGATGCACGGCTTCGCCACGACCGAGGAGTGGGAGCGGAAGCGCGCCGACCTCCGGACGATCTTCGAATGCCGCACGCTGGACGGCGAGCTGGTGCCGTTCGACCAGTGGCCCTCCTCGCGCCTCCGCCGCCGGGAGCCGGTGGTCAACGAACGCTGCCGGCTCCGGCGTCTGGACATGCCGTGGGAGCGGGTGTTCCGCTATGACGGTTCGATCGTCGCGCGGGAGGGGGAGGCGCCGCTCGCGGTGCTCACCATCGCCGACATCACCGCCCTGCTCGATGCCGAGGTCGCTCTCCAGGAGAGCGAGCGCTATTTCCGCGAATTGACCGAAACGGTGCCCCAGCTCATCTGGGCCTGCAATGCCGAAGGCACGAACGCATTCGTCGGCCCGCAGTGGGAGAGCTATACCGGAGTTCCGGCATCCCAGCACCATGGCACCGGCTGGCTCGCGAGCGTCCATCCCGACGATCACGAGGGGTTGATGCTCGCGTGGACCGCCTCGATCCGCAACGGCACTCCCTACCACCGGCTCTTCCGGATCCGGCGCCACGACGGCATGTACCGATGGTTCGATGTGCAGGCTCGGCCGTACCGCGATGAATCCGGCCGCATCGTCCGCTGGGTGGGCGCCAACACGGATGTGCATGAGGAACGTGAACTGCGCGAGCGGCTCCGTCTCGAGCAGGAGCGGCTGGCGCGCATCACCGAGGTCTCGCCAGCGATCATCTACTCCTTCCGGATCGGGCCGGACGGCGTCTGGACGCTCCCGTTCACGAGTCCGGCCATCACCACCATCTACGGCCGCACCCCGGAGGAACTCACCCAGAATCCCGCCCTCATCCCGCAGGCCATCCTGCCGGAAGATCTCGTCATCATGAACGAGACGATCGCGGCCTCTGCCAAGTCGCTGACGCCCTGGCGGGGGGAATTCCGGATCCAGCACCCGACCCGCGACGTGCTCTGGGTCGAGGGACATTCGAGTCCGGTGCGCGACGCCGACGGCGGCACCACCTGGCACGGCGTGCTGATCGATATCACCGAACGCAAGCGGACCGAGGCGGAGCTCCAGCAGTGGGCCGATGCCTTCGAGCATACCTCGCACGCCATCGCCCTCGGCGATCCGGCCGCCAACCGTATCATGGCCTGCAATCCCGCCTATGCCAGGCTGCTCGGACGCAGTGCGGAAGAGCTTCGCGACATCCCCATCCTCGACCTGTACGAGCCTGAGGATCACCCGATCGTGCTCAAGGCGATGGAAGCCTCGCATGTCCTCGGGCAGTCGCGCTTCGAGGCCCGTATCGTGCGCGCGGACGGCGTCCGGGTTCCCGTCGAGGGTGGCCTGGCGTCGGTGCGGGGCGAGGATGGCCATGTGGCGTACCGGGTCGCGGCGCTCAAGGACATCACCGAACGCCGGCGGGCCATCGAGGAGCTCCGCGCCACCCGGGACGAACTCCAGGCGCTCGATCGCGCCTCGCCCATCCCGATCGTGGCGCTGGATCCCTCCGGCATTGTGCTGCACTGGAACCGCGCGGCGGAAAACCTGTTCGGCTGGCAGGCGCGCGAGGTCATCGGCCAGCCGCTGCGGAACGTCCCGCCAGACAAGGAAGACGAGTTCGCCCAGTTCCGGGATCGGGTCCTTTCCGGCTCACCGCTCATCGAGGAGTCCATCCGGGTGAGCCGGTCCGGTCGCCGCATCCCGGTCCGGATCTCCTCCGCACCGCTGCACGACAAGGAGGGCCGCCGCATCGGGCTGGTGGCGGTCATCGTCGACCTGACCGAGCAGAACGAACTCGCCGCCGCGCTCCGCGCCTCCGAGGAGCAGTTCTCCGTCGCGTTCCAGGCGAGCCCGATGGCGAGTGCCCTGCTCCGCGCCAGCGACCGGCGCATCATCGAGGTGAACCAGGCCTACCTCACGCTCTGCGGTCACACCCGCGAGGAGGTCGTCGGGCGGAGCGCCGCCGAACTCTGCCTGACGGCCTTCGCCGATCAGGGGGCGGGACTCGCCGGTGCGATGGAGGGCAGCGGGCAGACCGCCACACTGCCGATGACGCTCCTGCGCCACGATGGTTCGTCCCGGGACACCATCGCCTCCGTGCGCTCGGTCGAGATTCGAGGCGAGACCCACTACCTCATCCTGCTCCAGGATGTCACCGAGCGGAACCGCGCCGAGTCGGCGCTCCGCGAGAGCGAGCAGCGGCTCCGGCTGTTCATCGAGCACGCGCCGGCATCGCTGGCCATGTTCGACCGCGAGATGCGCTACCTCGCCGTGAGCCACCGCTGGCTGCGGGACTTCAAGCTCGGCGCAGAGGAGCTGCTCGGCCGCTCCCACTATGACGTCTTTCCCGAGATCAGCGCCGAATGGAAGGCGATCCACCGGCGGGCGCTGGCCGGCGAGGTGGTCCAGGCGGACGCGGACCGCTTCGTCCGCGCGGACGGGCAGTCGCAGTGGCTGCGCTGGGAGGTGCGCCCCTGGTACGACGCCACCGGTGCGGTCGCCGGCCTCCTCATCTTCAGTGAGGACATCACCGGCAGCCTCAAGGCGGAGGCCGCGATCCGCGAGAGCGATGCGCGCTTCCGGGAACTCGCCGAGAGCATCAGCGAGGTCTTCTGGCTCTCCTCCGACGACCAGCACCGCATGCTGTACATCAGCCCGGGCTACGAGGCGGTGTGGGGACGCACCTGCCAGAGCCTCTACGACGATCCCGGAAGCTGGCGCGCCGCCATCCACCCGGAGGACCGGGAGACCGTACTGGCCAACGCACGCATCCGCCCGAAGGGAACGGCGTTCGAGGAGGAGTACCGGATTCTCCGGCCGGACGGCACGGTGCGCTGGATCCGGGTGAAGGCGTTCCCGGTGCAGCAGTCGGAAACGAACGAGGCCCGCCTCGCCGGTGTCGCCGAGGACATCACCGAACGGCGGCAGCTCGAGATGCAGCTCCGCCAGACCCAGAAGCTCGAGTCAGTGGGGCTCCTCGCCGGCGGCGTGGCGCACGACTTCAACAACTGGCTCACGGTGATCTCCGGCTGCACCGAACTCCTGATGCAGGACATCACCGGCAACGCCGAAGCCAGCGAGTTGCTCGGCGAGGTGCGCCACGCCACCGATCGCGCCTCCTCGCTGACCCGTCAGCTGCTCGCCTTCAGCCGCCAGGAGGTGATCGAGCCCCGGATCATGGACCTGACCGCGGTGGTCATCGACACCGAGAAGATGCTCCGCCGGCTGCTGGGCGAGGACATCCTCCTGACCACGACGCTCGGCACCTCGCCAAGTCGGGTACGGATCGATCCGGGCCAGTGGGGTCAGGTGCTGATGAACCTCGCGGTCAATGCGAGGGATGCGATGCCCCGGGGCGGCAAGCTCGCCATCGAGACAAGTGAGGTGGAACTGGACGACGGCTTCGTCCGCACCCACCCCGGCGTGCGGGCCGGCCGGTACGTCGTGCTGACCATGACCGACACCGGCAGCGGGATGACGGCCGAGGTGCGCCAGCGGATCTTCGAGCCCTTCTTCACCACCAAGGGCGTCGGGCACGGCACCGGTCTCGGCCTCGCGGTGGTGCACGGCATCGTCACCCAGTCTGGCGGGATGATCGACGTGCAGTCTGAACTCGGCGTGGGCACCACCTTCCGCGTCTACCTGCCGGCGCTCGAGGAGGTCGCCATGACGCCGGCGCCTGACTCGGCCATCGAGAGCCTCGGCGGCACCGAGACCATCCTGCTAGTCGAGGACGACGAGAGCCTGCGGAAGATCGCGCTGCGCACGCTCAAGCGGATGGGGTACACCATCCTGCAGGCGGAACATGGCGAGGAGGCGCTGGCGGTCGCCGCGAAACACTCCGGCCCCATTCATCTCCTGCTGACCGACGTCGTGATGCCCCGGATGGACGGCCGCGAACTTGCCGAACGGCTGGGCCCGGCCTTCCCGGAGCTGAAGGTGCTCTACACCAGCGGCTATACCGACGACGCCGTCGTGCGCCATGGGGTGCTGCAGGCCCAGGTGTCCTTCATCGCCAAGCCCTACACGCCGGCGGCGCTTCGGCGGAAGGTCCGCGAGGTGCTCGACCGCAGGCCCGGCGGGGCCTAGACGGCCGCCACGCCAGCGCCCGCCCCCCGCTGGTCAGCCCGGCGGGAACCGCGCGTCGCCTCTACTGGTCAAGCGCGCCGCACCGCTGCATCTTTCCGCCCCGCAGCGACCCGTGCCGCCGAAGCCGAAGACCACCGGGCCACCCGTCATGTCAGCAGGAGTTTGCGTGGGGCAGCGCCGCCCGTGACGTCCAGCGATCCGTTCTACTGGCGCGCTTTCAATGTCCTGATGCGCCTGTTAGGCATCGGCGCCACCTTCGCGGGGGCGGTGGTGGCCATGACGTTCGGCCTCGGGATCCCCGCTCCGCCCGGCATCACGCCGGCCATCGATCGCGGGGCGCTGCTGACCGGCACCCTCGTCGCCCTGCTGGGCCTGGGCTTCCTGATGCTGCCTCCCTTCCGGCCCGATCAGGGCGACGACACCCTGGTCGTGAATCCCTTCCGCGCCCTCACCGAGCCGAAGCGGCGGCGGTGGTGGACCGGAGACCGGCTCGCCTGATGAACCGACTCACCTTCCGACTGCGGCCATGACACTCTACGACATCCCCGTCACCACCATCGACGGTCGCACCCAGACACTCGAGCAGTATCGCGGCTACGTCCTCCTGATCGTCAACGTGGCGAGCAAGTGCGGCTTCACCCCGCAGTACGCCGGCCTCGAGGCGCTGTATCGCCGGCGGAAGAAGCAGAAGTTCGCGATCCTGGGATTCCCCTGCGACCAGTTCGGCCACCAGGAGCCGGGCGATGAGGCGGAGATCAAGACGTTCTGCTCGACCACCTACGACGTGACCTTCCCGATGTTCGCCAAGGTCGAGGTGAACGGGGACAACGCCCATCCGCTCTACAAGTACCTCCGGGCGGAGAAGACCGGCCTGCTCGGCACCGAGAGCATCAAATGGAACTTCACCAAGTTCCTGGTCGGCCCCGACGGCGAAGTGCTGCACCGCTACGCCCCCACCGACACGCCGGAGAAGATCGAGCGCGACCTCGAGCCGCTGCTCGGCTGAAGCGGCCGGTCCTTACGGTGGTGTGAGCTCCCGCGTCTCGCCATGCTCGAGGAGCCAGAGCCGGCGGGGATCCCGCCCCGATGACGACCAGAGTTCCGCGGTGCGCTTCGGCGGTTCGTCCATCGGTTCGTCGGTGAGCTTGAAGGTGCCCCAGTGGATCGGGAGCAGGTTGCACCCCCCGAGTGCATCCAGGGCAACGAGCGCATCCTCGGGATTCATGTGCACCGGGCGCATGAACCATCTCGGTTCGTAGGCGCCCACCGGCAGCAGCGCGATATCGAACGGCCCGAAGCGCCGCCCGATCTCGGCGAACTCGGGATGCAGCCCGGTGTCCCCCGCGAAGTAGACCGACCTTCCCCCATAGCGCACGCTGAACCCGCTCCAGAGCGTGCGATTCCGGTCGTGCACGCCCCGCGCACTGAAGTGCTGCGCCGGGGTGCCGCTGATGGTCGCACCCGCCACTGCCACTTCGTTCCACCAGTCCAGCTCCCGCACCCGCGTCGCCCCCAGTTGTCGCAGCAGCCCGCCCACGCCGAGCGAAGTGATCCACTCGGCGGCGGGATGACGCGCCGCGAGCGCCCGCACGGTCGGCGCATCGAGATGGTCGTAGTGATTGTGGGAGATCAGCACCACATCGATCGGCGGCAACTGATCCAGCGCGATCGGCGGCCGCACCCAGCGGCGCAGCCTGGGGATCGGCACCGGCGCGGGATAGTTGCTCCAGATCGGATCGGTGAGGACGGTGACACCGGGGAACTCGAGCAGCGCGCTGGCGTGCCCGAACCAGGTCACCGCGAGGTCACCGCTCTCCCGCGCGAGCCCGAACCGCGGCGCGCGCACCGGGAAGACCGAGGGATGCGGATCGGGAGGGGGTCGCCGGACCGTGTTGCGCTCGAGGTACCAGCGGAATACCTGCCCGAACCCCTTGGCATCAGTCCCGGGCCAGGGATTCCGGAAGCCGCCGCCGGGGGCGTGATGGAGCGGAGTCGCCATGGCCCGGAATCTAGGCGGACTCGGGAAAAGGCTTGACGGGAGGTCGGTTATATATTTGATTATCCGGATAACAGGATGTACCACGGAGGGGTTGTGGGCGCCACCATCGTCACCCGCCTGCAGGCACTGGCGGATACCACGCGGAACCGGCTGCTGCTGCTGCTGGAGAAGCACGAGCTCACCGTGAGCGAGCTCTGTGACGCCCTGCAGCTCCCCCAGTCCACCACCAGCCGCCACCTCAAGGTGCTGGCCGACGACGGCTGGGTCGTGTCCCGTGCCGACGGCGCGAGCCGGCTCTACCGGATGCCGGGGAGCGACCTCGAGACCGGCGCCCGGCGCCTCTGGCAGGTGGTGCGGGACCAGATCCTCGACTCCCCCGCCGCCGCCCGCGATGCCGAGCGGCTGCGTGGGGTCCTGGCCGGCCGCCGCGCGCGTTCCGAAGAGTTCTTCGCCTCCGCCGCGGGCCAGTGGGACCGGCTGCGGGCCGAACTGTTCGGCGGTCGCACCGAGCTGCTGCCGCTGCTCGGCCTCCTCGGTGGTGACTGGGTCGTCGGCGACCTCGGCTGCGGCACGGGGCATCTGGCCCAGGCGCTGGCCCCGTTCGTCGGCCGGGTGATCGCGGTGGATGCCTCCGCGGCGATGCTCCGCTCGGCGAAGGCCCGGATCGGCGACGTCGGGAACATCGAGATCCGCCGGGGCGATCTCGAGGACCTGCCGATCACCGACGGCACGCTGGACGCCGCCTTCCTGGTGCTCGTGCTGCCGTATCTCGCCGAGCCGTCGCGTGCGGTCGCCGAAGCGGCGCGCGCACTCAAGCCGGGTGGCCGGCTGATGATCACCGACCTGATGCCGCACGACCGCGCCGAGTACCGGCAGACGATGGGACATCAGTGGCAGGGCTTCGCCGAGGCGGACGTGCTCGGGTGGCTCAAGGACTCGGGGCTGGTCGGGTGCCGCTACGGCGCGATCGCCCCGGAACCAAGTGCCAAGGGGCCGATGGTCTTCACCGCGAGCGGCTCGAGGCCGCCGCTCCACTGAGGAGGATGCGATGCCGAGACTGATCGATGCTCCCGCGGTGGTGCAGGCCGCCGGTGAGCCGCCGAAGCGGATCGAGGAGTACGCGGGCCGGGTGCGTTCGGGCCATGGCAGTGTGAGTGTCGCGCGGATGGTGTCGCCCTCCGGGTGGCAGGAGCCGGGCCAGCGGCCGGAGTTCGAAGAGGTGACGGTGGTGCTCCGCGGCATGCTCAAGGTGGAGCATGAGAAGGGCGCGCTCGAGGTCCGCGCGGGCCAGGCGGTGATCACCGCGCCGGGTGAATGGGTTCGGTACAGCTCGCCGGAGCCGGGCGGGGCCGAGTACGTGGCGGTCTGCCTGCCGGCGTTTTCGATGGAGTCAGTGCACCGCGACGCATGACGCAATGGGTAGGGGCGACCGGCCGGTCGCCCCAACAGGTATGGGCGACCAATTGATCGCCCCAACAGCACGACGATCTCAAACCGAGGACAGACCGATGGCAACCAGCGTGATGACGATGCACCCCTTCCAGGCCACCCGTGAGGCGGGCCGCGAACCGTTCAAGGTGAAGGATCTCTCCCTCGCCGAGTTCGGCCGGAACGAGATCCGTCTCGCCGAGTACGAGATGCCCGGCCTGATGGCGATCCGGAAGGAGTACGCCGGGAAGAACCCGCTCGCCGGCGCGAAGATCATGGGCTCGCTGCACATGACGGTGCAGACCGCGGTGCTGATCGAGACCCTCGCCGAGCTCGGCGCCGACGTGCGCTGGGTGAGCTGCAACATCTTCTCGACCCAGGATCATGCCGCGGCCGCGGTCGTGGTCGGCAAGCACGGCACGCCGGAGGATCCGCAGGGCATTCCGGTCTACGCCTGGAAGGGCGAGACGCTGCCGGAATACTGGTGGTGCACCGACATGGCGCTGATGTGGCCGGACGGCTCGGGCCCGAACCTGCTGCTGGATGACGGCGGCGACGCGACCCTGCTGATCCACAAGGGCGTCGAGTACGAGAAGGCGGGCAAGGTGCCGGCGTTCGACGCCGCGACCGAGTCCGAGGAGTGGGGCGTGATCCTCGACCTGCTGCGCCAGGAGCAGAAGAAGCATCCGGGCCGCTTCACCAAGGCCGCGGCGGCGATCAAGGGCGTCTCCGAGGAGACGACCACCGGCGTGCACCGGCTGTACGAGATGATGAACGCGGGGACGCTGCTCTTCCCGGCGATCAACGTCAACGACTCGGTGACCAAGAGCAAGTTCGACAACCTGTACGGCTGCCGGCACTCGCTGACCGACGGCATCCTGCGCGCGAGCGACGTGATGCTCGCCGGCAAGGTGGCGGTGATCTTCGGCTACGGCGACGTGGGCAAGGGCTGCGCGCAGGCGCTCAAGGGCCAGGGCGCGCGCGTCGTGATCACCGAAATCGACCCGATCTGCGCGCTGCAGGCGGCGATGGAGGGCTACCAGGTCACCACGCTCGAGAGCGTGCTCGAGACCGCGGACATCTTCATCACCGCGACCGGCAACAAGCAGATCATCACCGCCGAGCACATGGCGCGGATGAAGGACAAGGCGATCGTCGGCAACATCGGCCACTTCGACAACGAGATCGACATGGCCGGCCTCAAGAAGGTGAAGGGGCTCCAGCGGGTCAACATCAAGCCGCAGTACGACGAGTTCGTCTTCCCCGACGGGCACAGCGTGCTGATCCTCGCCGAGGGCCGGCTGCTCAACCTCGGCTGCGCGACGGGCCACCCGAGCTTCGTGATGAGCTCGAGCTTCACCAACCAGGTGCTGGCGCAGCTCGACCTGCACCTGAATGCGCAGGGCAAGCCGACCGTCTCCGGCACGAAGTACAGCGAGAAGAAGGTGTACGTGCTGCCGAAGAAGCTGGACGAGAAGGTCGCGCGGCTGCACCTCGACAAGCTCGGCGTGAAGCTGACCAAGCTCTCGAAGGAGCAGGCCGACTACATCGGCGTGCCGGTCGAGGGGCCGTACAAGCCGGATCATTACCGGTACTAGTCCGTAATTGGAGGGGCCGCGATTCATCGCGGCCCAGATCCTGAAACCGCCCGGTCTGGACTCCCGTCCAGCCGGGCGGTTTAGTTGTTGTCTCCTCCTACCGGGCGCCTCAGCCATGCTTCGTCGTGTCGTCCTCTTCACGGTCCTCTCCCTCCTGGCCGCCCCGGCGGCGCGGGCGCAGGACCCGGCCCAGGACACCGATTCCACCCGGGTCACGCTCGACCGGATCTTCAACTCCGGCTTCTTCAGCGGGCAGTACGTGCCGCCGGTGCGCTGGACCCCGGATGGCGAGGCGTACTACTCGTACGATCAGCGCGAGGACGCGGCGGGGCCCGACCTGGTGCGGGTCGACCCGCTCACCAGCGCCAAGACGGTGCTGGTGCGGAGCGAGCAGCTCATCCCCGCCGGCGACAGCGTGCCGCTGCAGATGGCGAACTTCCGCTTCTCGCGCGATGGCCGGAAGCTGCTCATCTACACCAACACCGCGCGGGTCTGGCGGCAGAACACCCGCGGCGACTACTGGGTGCTCGATCTCGACGCCGGCCGCCTGGCGAAGCTGGGCGGCAAGGACGCGAAGCCCTCGACGTTGATGTTCGCGAAGTTCTCCCCCACCGGCGACCGGGTCGCCTATGTGCGGGAACACAACCTCTACGTCGAGCGGGTCGCCGACGGCGCGATCACCCAGCTCACCCGCGATGGATCGCTCACCATCATCAACGGCACCTTCGACTGGGTGTACGAGGAGGAGTTCGACGACCGCGACGGGTTCCGCTGGAGCCCCGACGGGACGAAGATCGCGTACTGGCAGCTCGACGCCTCCGGCGTGCGCGACTTCCTGATGCTCAACACCACCGACAGCCTCTACTCCTTCACCATCCCGGTGCAGTATCCCAAGGCGGGGCAGACCAATTCGGCGGTGAAGATCGGGGTGGTCAGCGCGAGCGGCGGCCCCACCCGGTGGATGAAGGTCGCGGGCGATCCGCGCAACATCTATCTCGCGCGGATGGAGTGGGCCGCCAACTCCGAGCAGATCGTGATGCAGCACCTCAACCGGCTGCAGAACACCCTCACCATCCTGCTCGGCAATGCGAAGACCGGACTGACCACGCCGATGCTCACCGAGCGCGACAGCGCCTGGATCGACGTCGTGGATGACTGGACCTGGCTCGATGGCGGCAAGCGCCTGCTCTGGTTCAGCGAGAGCGACGGCTGGCGCCATGCGTACTCGGTTTCCCGCGACGGCAAGGAGCGCAAGCTCCTCACGCCCGGCGACTACGACATCGCCGACGTCGTGTCGGTGGACACGACGGGGGGCTGGCTCTACTTCTCGGCGTCACCGGAGAACCCGACCCAGCGGTATCTCTACCGCACCCGTCTCGACGGGTCGGCCGCCGCGGAGCGGCTGGCGCCGCGGGGGCAGTTCGGCACGCACGGGTACAACGTCGCGCCCGGCGCGCGCTATGCGATCCACACCTTCTCCAACTTCAACACTCCGCCGGTCACCGAGCTGGTTCGGCTTCCCTCGGGCGAGGTGATCCGGACCCTGGCCGACAACGCGGAACTCAAGCAGCGCTACGCGCGGCTCAGGAAGGGACCGACGAAGTTCTTCCGCGTCGATGCCGGCAATGGCGTCTGGCTCGACGGCGTGACGATGTACCCCGCCGACTTCGACTCGACGAAGAAGTATCCCGTCCTGTTCATGGTATACGGCGAGCCCGCGGCGCAGACCGCCAACGACGTCTGGTGGGCGAACGATGCCTGGCACCTCATGCTCACCGAGATGGGCTACGCCGTCATCACGATGGACAACCGGGGCACGCCCTCGCTCCGCGGCCGGGCGTGGCGCAAGTCGATCTACCGGAAGATCGGGGTGTATGCGAGCGAGGATCAGGCGGGGGCGGCGCGCGCCATCGGGCGCTGGTCGTGGGTCGATTCGACCCGCTTCGCGGTGTGGGGCTGGAGCGGCGGCGGCTCGATGACGCTGAATCTCCTGTTCCGCTATCCCGAGGTCTACCAGACGGGGATGTCGGTCGCCCCGGTGCCGGACGTGCACCTCTACGATACGATCTACCAGGAGCGCTACATGGGGCTCCCGCAGCAGAACGAGGCGGACTACAAGGCGAGCTCACCGCTCACCTACGCCGACCGGCTCCGCGGCAACCTGCTCCTGGTGCATGGCACGGGGGACGACAACGTGCACTACCAGGGGTCGGAACGGCTCATCAACGCCCTGGTCGCGGCCAACAAGCAGTTCAAGCTCCTGAGCTACCCCAATCGCTCCCACGGCATCTTCGAGGGCGAGGGCACGACGCTGCACCTCTTCACCCAGCTCACCAACTTCCTGGTGAAGAACCTGCCGGCCGGGGGACGCTAGGCATACCGCGCTGCCCGCCGCCACTGCGGCGGACGGCGCCGGTGCAATGTCTCGACGCTAGTGGAACTCAAACGCGTTCGACAGCGCGATGCCACCGATGATCGCCAGCGCCAGCACGACACCACCGACGAGCAGCAGCGAATTCCCGGTGCTACCGCTGCGGACCTCCATGCGGTTGACCTGCTGTACTGCCACCTGCACGGTATCCAACCGCATGATCCCGGCACGCGACGTGACCAGCCGCGTCCCGACGATGGTGTCCGCCCGCACCCACGGATGATCGAGCTGGACCCGACTCGTGTCCGTGGTTACCCGGACGCGTGCGGGATGCTGTGCTTCGATGTAGGTGGCAGGAGCGACACCGGGCACCTGCCAGTTGGCGCAGGCCGGCAGCCAGAGCAGGAGCAGCAGCGCGGCGATGCCGCGCCGCTGCGGGCGGAGAATATGATAGGCAGACATACCCAGCCTCCTTGCGGGCGAACAGCGCGGATCTCGCCCGATAGGATGAGGGTAGCACACGGGGCCTGAATCCCCGGTTAAGCGGGCGTGAGAGCCGCTTACACCCCGGGGTCCGGCGGCCTATGTTGCCCTTCATGATCTCCGATCCGCCGAACCAGGCCGCGATGCGGCTGCTCGATCAGCTGCTCGCCGACCCCGGCACCCGCACGCTCGAGGAGCTGCTGCACTGGCTGCTCGATGCGACGCCGGTCACGACCGGGATGGAGATCCCCCGGACCCGTCGCCTCGCGCTGCTCGCGGAGATCCTCGACGCCCATCCGCGTGCCGAGCGCATCCGCCACAAGCTGCACGAGATCTGGTGTCACCCCTCCGCGGTGCGGCTGCTCGCCGAAACGGGGCTCCCCGTCCACGGCACCCTCTTCAAGGAATCGCTGGAGCGAATCATCGACCGGCTGGTTCCCCGGCTCGAGCCGACGGACGATCTCTCGGTGCTGGTCTCCCACCTGCCGCTCGAGGAGGTGGATGCCTCCTGGGTCGATGCGCTGCCAGAGAGCGCCCTCGCCCCGTGGCGCGAGCTGCTCGCGATGCCGGACGCGCTGCTCGCCGACGCCGCGCGACTCATCGGCGTGCGGGCCGCCTCACTCGGCACCAGCCGGGGGCTGCTCGAGCTGACCGATGGGGAGCGGGACGGCGCTTCGCCCTTCCTGCGGCTCCCGGCCGCGATCGAGGCGCAGGTGAGCCAGCCGGACGATCCGGCCGCCGCGGGACGTTTGACCGAGGTGCGCCACGCCTGCGACGCGGCGCTCGCGACCGCGCACCGGCGTCTCGAGGAGCGGGGCGTCTCCACCGACGTGCTCTTCCGCATCGAGCTGCTCGAGGCACTCTTCCTCCGCCTCGACGACCTCGTCGTGACGCTCTCGGGCGCGAGCGACGGGCGGGCGCTGGTGAGCGAAATCGTGCGGGGCGCCTATCGTCAGCGCGGTATCCGCTCGCTCGCGCGGAACACCCTCAAGCGGCTCGCCCTCAAGGTCACCGAGCACACCGCCGAGACGGGGGAGCACTACGTCGCGCGGGACATCGGCGAGTGGGATGCGACCGGCCGGTCCGCCGCCGGCGGCGGCGTCCTCACCGCCTTCACTGCCGTGTTCAAGTACGTCATCGCGGCGGCGCCGCTCGCGCCGATCGTCTCGGGGCTCGCCTCCGCGCTCAACTACAGCGCGAGCTTCATCGCGATGCAGTTCGCGCACTTCACGCTCGCCTCCAAGCAGCCGGCGATGACGGGCGCCGCGCTCGCCTCCGCCCTCGATGACGAGCGGCACCTGGAGAGTCAGGTGGACCTCGTCGCGGCGATCACCCGCTCGCAGATGGCCGCGACCATCGGCAACGTCTTCGCGACCGTCCCGCTCTCGGTGCTGATCGTCATCCTGCTCCGCTGGCTCGGCACGCCGCTCCTCTCGAACGAGGCGGCGCTCCACTCGGTCCACGCGGTGCATCCCCTGCTCTCACTGACGATTCCCTACGCGATCCTCACCGGCGTCTTCCTCTGGATGGCGAGTCTCGCCGCCGGGTTCGCCGCGAACTGGAGCACCTATCGCGGGCTCCCGCAGGCACTCGCCACCCATCGCGGGCTCCGGAACGCCATCGGCCCCGCGAACGCCGCACGACTCGGCCGCGCCGCCTCGCAGCATCTGAGCGGGATCGTCGGCTACCTGGCGCTCGGACTGCTGCTCGGCTTCGTGCCGGTACTGTTCTCGAAGTTCTTCGGAGTGCCGATCGAGGTCCGTCACGTGACGCTGCAGGCGGCGTCACTGGCGCTCGCCGCGGCCTCCCTCTTCGGGACACCGGACTTTCAGTGGGGGGATGTCGCGTGGGGGGCGGCGGGGATCCTCGCGATCGCCGCCTGCAACCTCGGCGTCTCGTTCGCGCTGGCGCTTCGCACCGCGATGCGGGCCCGCGATCTCGGCCGCCCCGAGCGGGCGCGGCTCTGGGCGGCAATCCGCACGGCGTTCGCGGCGAGTCCGCGGCGGTTTCTGTGGCGGCCGGTGCATGACGATCGGACCGAGTAGGGGCGACCGGCCGGTCGCCCCTACGTTGCGTTCGCGGCCGGCGCGTTAACGGTCGGATCGGATCGAATTGCGGCGACCGGTTGCGGCGACCGGCGCAATTTTGGTCGGGTCGGATTGGGGGCGACCGGTTGCGGCGACCGGCGCGTAAACGGTCGGATCGGATGGCGGGTGGGTTACGTCGCGGTGAACCAGCCCATCGCGCCGCGTTCGGCCATCCGCTGCTGGTGCGGGTGGAACATGTAGCGGCCGCGGTCGGGGAGCGTGAACTCGAGGATCGCGCGCTCCGCCTGCGCCAGCGTCACCACGTCGGTCTTCTCATCGGGTGTGAGGCGGGTACCGGTCCGGAAGACGTCGAAGACCTGCGCATGCATGTGGAAGGAGAGCTGCGGCTCGTCGCTCACCATGTTGACCAGGTAGACCCGCACCGGCTCCCCCGCCCGCACCTTGAGCGGATACTTCGTGTAGTAGCCCGGCGCCCCGTTCCATCCGAACAGATCGCTGCGTCCATCCCCATCGGTGTCGAAGCCGCCGGCCACCAGAACGATCTCGTGCGCCGGCGGCCGTCCCCCCGGCGGGTCCACGATGAACGCGCCATACAATCCGTGCGAGATATGCTCCGGCGCGGGCGTGGTCTCGCAGTGATAGGGATGCAGTCCCATCGGTCCGGCGCGGAAGCGGTATTCGGCATTCCCGCCTGGCGGCACCGGCTCCCAGCCGTCTGCGCCGAGGGCGTGCGCGCCGTGGAAATGCAGGTTGTGGGGATGGGCGCCGAGATTCCGGACGCGGAGCAGCAGCTCGTCACCCTCGGTGGCGCGGATGATGGGGCCGGGAATCCGCCCGTTGTAGGTCCACGCCGCCATCGTCCGCCCCCGTCCCACCGGCACCTGCAGCTCCTGCACCGTCAGGTCGATCGTCTGCGGCCCGTGGCTGCGCAACGGCGGAAGGGTCCGGTCATCGAGCGAGGTCGCGCCGAACTCGTCGGGCGGCGCGGTCATGGCACCGTAGGCGCTGTCCTGCGAGATCCTGGGCGACGCGGGATCGAGGGTGGGGCGGAAGAAGTGGGGGCGATACCGCGCGAGCCAGGACGCGCCGGCACCGCCGCCGAGCCCGAGCCCCAGCAGCAGAAAGTCGCGGCGCGAGAGCCCCACCTTCAGAACTCCTTGCCGAAGTGATACGCGATCGCGCCGAGCAGCCCCACGTACACTACCACTCCGCCCACCACCGAGAGCGCCAGCCGGCCCCAGCGCCGCGGCGCACCCTCCGGCCGCCGCCTGACAAGCAGCCAGAGCCACCAGAGGATCAGGAAGGGCGCCAGCAGGAAGGTCGTGTTGTTCATCAGCCACATGTGCAGCCCCGGCTGCGCCGAGCCTGCTGCCGTGACGATCGCCTTTGCCTCGGCGGGGAGCTTCGCCTCTCGCACGTCGAAGTGCAGGCTGTCGAAGACGTGGAACGCCGGCCGCACCGGGGCGGTGAGCGGATCGGGCATCGAGGGCTGCGGCGGCGGCACCGGCTGGGTCTTCCAGTCGGGGAAGGTCGCGTCCTGGATCAGCGTCCCGCGCACCAGCACCAGCGCGGTGAAGCCGAGCACGTCGTAATCGACCGGGAGGCTGAAGCCGGCGCAGCGCGCCAGCGCGGGGAGCACGAAGGGCGCACTGCTGTTGCTGGTGTTGCCGCTGAAGCAGTTGTGGCTGCTCCTCGGCCCGGAGATGGCGAGGTCGGCCCGGCCAGAGCGGAGCACGGTGTTGTTGCGGATGATGTTGTCGCGCGCGGGATAGAAATTCTTGTCGAGCATCGGCGTGACCAGGATGCCGTACTGCGACTGGTCCACCACCACGTTGCGCTCGACGACGTTCCGGAGCCCGCCGGCGATGAGAATCCCGTTCCCCATCGTGATGCCCGGCAGCGCCCATGCAGGAGCGGAGTCGTTGCCGTTGTGGGCCACCAGGTTCGCGGCGATCGTGGTCTCGCGCTGGGGCGCCTGCAGCTCGATGTCGAGCGAGGCCGGCACCAGCCCGGAGCGATTCTCCCGGAAGATGCTGCTCACCACGTACATGTCGCCGCCGGAATTGGTGCCGGAGTAGCCCAGCGCATTCCGTTCCGCGGTCACCCGGCGAATCACGATGCGGCAAGGGTAGCATTGACCCACGTAGAAGCCGGAGTCGGGCGAGCCGGAGGCGTAGGAGTCCTCGAATACGCCGTCGTACGCGCCGAAGGCGTAGATCCCGTAGTCGCCGTTGTTGTACGCCGTGAGATACGAGCCGCGGAAGCCGGTGAGGTTGCTCCAGTAGAAGCCGTTGAGGCGCGCGTTCCGCGCGGTCATGTTCTCGATGGCGACGGCGTCGGCGAGCACCTGGATGCCGTTGCCGCGGACGAACTCGCCGTCGACGATCACGGTGTTGCGGTCGGTCCCGCGGATGACGAGCGACGGCGTCGTGACCGTCACCTCTTCCTTGTAGACGCCGGGCTCCACCAGCACGAGGTCACCAGGATCGGCGGCGTCCACCGCGGCCTGGATGGTGGGATAGTCCTTCGGCACGTGGCGCGTCACCCCGGTCGCGGTCGCGACCGGAGGCACGATCCCCTTGGGGCTCGGCGAGTAGGCAACGTCTCCGACGACGATCACGCCGGCCATGCCGACGCCGTCGCGGGTCCCGTGGAAGGTGCAGTAGTACTTGTAGACGCCCGGCGTGTCGAAGACGACCGTCTCCTCCTTGCCCGCCTTGATCTCGGTCGCGGTCTTCCAGCTCGAATCGGCGGCGACGGCGTTGTGCGGATTGGCGCCGACGTTCATGAAGATGACGCGCGCACCCACCGGCACGCGGGTCACCGCCGCATTGAACTGGTTGTCGATCATGCTGACGAAGGTGCCGGTGCGCGGCTCGCCGGCGCAGGAGAGCACGGCGGCGATCAGCAGGAGGGACGCGAGACGTGATGCGCGCGGGAAACCGGTCACCATGGAAAAGCCGCCCCGTGAGTGGAATGGAGGCGGCTAGGTTACCCCGTACGTCGCACCGTCGCAAGCAGCGCGCTTATCCCTCCGGGAATCCATCCGGGTTCTGGCTCTGCCACCGCCAGGCGTCGCGGCACATGGCGTCGAGATCGCGCTCCGCCTTCCAGCCGAGCTCCCGCTCGGCGAGGGATGGATTGCAGTAGCTGCTGGCGGCATCGCCAGGACGCCGCGGCCCGATCTCGTATCCGATCTTGCGCCCGCTGGCCTTCTCGAAGGCGTGCACCGCCTCGAGGACGCTGTGCCCGCGGCCGGTGCCGAGGTTGTAGGCCGTACAGCCGGTCTTTCCCTTGAGCCGCTCCAGCGCCTTGAGATGGCCGAGCGCGAGATCCACCACATGGATGTAGTCGCGAACCCCGGTGCCGTCGGGTGTCGGGTAGTCACCGCCGTGGATCCGGAGCTTCGCCAGCTTGCCGACGGCCACCTGGGTGATGTACGGAAAGAGATTGTTGGGGATCCCGTTGGGATTCTCGCCGATCCGGCCGCTCTCGTGCGCGCCGACCGGATTGAAGTAGCGCAAGAGCGCGATGTTCCAGGCCGGGTCCGCCCGGTACAGATCCCGGAAGACCTGTTCCATGATCAGCTTCGTCTGCCCATAGGGATTGGTGGCGGAGAGCGGAAAGTCCTCGAGCACCGGCACCGACGCGGGATCACCGTAGACGGTCGCCGAGGAGCTGAAGACCATCGTCTTCACCCGGTGCGCGATCATCGTCTCGCAGAGAATCAGCGTGCCGGTGATGTTGTTGTGGTAGTACTTGAGCGGCAGGGAGACCGACTCGCCCACCGCCTTGAAGGCGGCGAAGTGGATGACGGCGTCGACCGGATGGCGGCGGAAGACGTCATCCAGCGCCGGCTGGTCGAGGAGATCCACCTTGTGGAAGGTGAAGGGCCGGCCGGCGAGCTCCTCCGTCCGCCGGATCGCCTCGGGCTTGCTGTTGCTGAAGTTGTCGACCACCACGACGTCGTGGCCGGCCTTCAGGAGTTCCACAGTGGTGTGGCTGCCGATGAAGCCGGCGCCGCCGGTAACCAGAATGCGCATCCGATTGCTCCGCAGGGGCGTGAGTGATCGGGACAATCTACATCAATCCCGCCTGTCTCGTTGCGCAACAGGGCGCATCGCCCCGGCCCAGCCCGGCGACCGTTTCACCACTCCGCCTGCAGCCATTCCCCTCTCACAGACCCCGCCCGGTGCGCCGGACCGCTTCTTGCCCTGCCTGCAGCGCAGCGGGCAGGCGCCGGAGCGGGACGACCGGCATTTGTCAGGCATAGTGTAGCGCCACGCTCCGGTCATAGCGATGCGCTACAGCGCGGCGCACAGCAGGGCCTCACACGCTCACGACCGCTTCATCGGGGTCACACGAAGCGAGCCGTACATTGATGCGCCGCAGGAACTGTTCAGTCCGCGGAGCCCGCGTCCGCCCGCCAGCGCGACCGCGACTCCACACCACCACAGAGGTACGTCCATGCTTCGCACTCCGGTCCTCAGGGCCACCGCCGTCCTCCTGCTGCTTGCCGGCTGCTCCAGCGGCAGCGAGCGCGGCGCCACCGATCCCGCACTCATCCCATCGATGGAGGCCGGTGCCTCCGTCACGGGCGCCTCGGTCACCCGCACCGTGGGAAGCTGGCAGGTCACGATCACCGATCTCGGCCTGCTGCCCGGCGGCACCTACTCGAGCGCCTACGACATCAACAACCTCGGCGAGATCGTCGGCATCGCGAGTGATGCCGGCGGCGTCAATCGTCGCGTGCTGTGGCAGAACGGGGTCATCGTGGACACGCTGCCCCAGCCCAGCTCCGCCGTCACGACGGCCACCCAGCTCAACGAGCAGCGGCAGTTCGTCGGGTTCGCCACGCAGAACAGCAGCCTCGGCTACGGCGTCTTCTGGAGCCAGGGCACGGCGATGAAGCTGCAGCCGCTCCCCGGCACCGCCGCCTCCGGCGCGGCCGCGAACGGCATCAACGCCAGCGGTGATGTCGCGGGCGGCGGCACCGGCGGCGGCGGCACCACGCCGCTCTACCAGCACGCCGGCATCTGGCGGAACGGACTGCTCCTCCGCGACATCGGCGTGATCCCCGGCGGCAACTTCTCGATGGCGTACGACATCAACGACGCCGGACAGGTCACCGGCACGGGCACCGCGGCCGGCACCGGCGCCCGGCAGTACGCCTTCGTCTGGACCAACGGCCAGTTCACCATCCTCCCCGATCTCCCCGGGAGCTTCCTGCAGTCGGTCGGGCGCTCGATCAACACGCGGGGCGACGTCGCGGGCCAGAGCAACGGTGGCGAACCGGTGATCTGGAAGAACGGCGTCGTCCAGGCGCTCCCGATGCCGACCCGGCTCGCGAACACCGTCAGCGAAATCAACGACAACGGTGATGTGGTCGGTACGGTCGGCACCGTGGGCGTGCTCTGGAAAGCGGGGCAATACATCCCGCTCGATCCCTGGCCGAATGCGTCCGTCACCAGCTCGAAGGCGCGCGGGATCAACAACGCCGGTGCCGTGGTCGGCGAGTCGTACATGCCGGCGGGCCAGGGCGTGCACGCCGTCATGTGGACCGTGACCCCCGTGACGGCCGGCAACACCGCGCCGAAGGCGACGCTTGCCGCGACGACGGCGACCACGATCCGCCCCGGTCAGCGCGTCACCGTCCGCGCCGTCATCACCGACCCGGATGCGGGAGACGGCCCCTGGAGCTGGACGCTCTTCTGGGGGAACGGTCCCACCAGCGGCAGCCTCGCCACCCCGGGGACCCTCACCGCGACCCGGACCTACACGAAGATCGGTACCTACTCGGTCCGCATCCAGGTGACGGACACGCATGGTGCGACCGGCACCTCCAACATCATCACGATACGGGTGCGTTAGGCAGCACGACGACCCGCGAGTCGCGCGGCGCGACTCGCCCCACGCAGAGAGGAGCACACATGATCGGCATGCAGACAAGGAAGCTCGCCGCGCTGGCCGCCGTCGCCCTGCTGGCGACGGCCTGCAGCGACGACCGTCTCGCGCCCACGGTCGCGGCACCGAACATGGGCCGCGCGTCGGCGATCGCGAGCATGTACGCCGTCGACTTCATCAGCACCGCCGCCACCGGCGCCGACATGAACGACGCCGGCGATGTGATCGGGACGTCGTATCTGGATCCCGGCTGCGGCTCGTTCTGCCTCGCGACGCAGGAGACCGTCGTCTGGCGCGGTGGCGTGCGCATGGTGCTGCCCAGCGTCGCCGGCCGGACCGGCATCTATCCCTCGTCCATCAACAACCAGGGCTTCATCGCGGGCGTCTCCGGACTGCCCGGGGTCAACACCCACGCCGCGGTGTGGACGCCACGACAGGGTGGCTACAGCGTGCAGGACCTCGGCGCGCTCCCCGGCATGAGCGAGACGACCACCGGCGGCCTCGATGACCAGGGCCGCGTGGTCGGCTGGTCGACCACGGGCGGCGCGATCCCCACCGCCGCCGCGCCCTTCCTCTGGACCCAGGCTGGCGGCATGGTCAACCTCGCCTCGCTCGGCTACCCGAACGACATTCCCGAGGCGATGAGCCCCGGCGGCGCGGTCTCTACCGCCACCGGCTGGTACCAGCTCGGCAACCCGGCCAGCTTCACCCCGCTGCCGCCGCCACCGGCCGGCTTCTTCGGCGCGAGCCGAGGCAGCTCCGCGATCAATGACAACGGCGACCAGGCCCGCTTCCTCATCACCAGCGGCAGCCAGAACCTGGTGTACTTCTACCGGCTGCCGCGCGGTGGCGCCTGGCAGCAGCTCTCCGGCGTGCCGACCGGTCACCTGACCAGCTTCGGCGTCGGCAGCATCAACGCCGCGCTCGACATCACCGGCACCGTCAGCAGCACCGGCGTGGTCGCCGTCGGACCGAACGGCCTCGCGCAGGGGCTCCTCGGCCTCATCTCTCCCGCCTATGGCGCGCGCGCCGTGAGCGGTGGCGGTCCGATCAACGCGAGCGGCCAGATCCTGGCCTCGGTGTACTTCGGGACGGCAGCGCGGCTGGTCCGGCTCACGCCGGTCACCCCCTGCGGCGCCAACTGTCTCGTCGCCACGACCACGCTGACGTCGCAGTTCATCCAGGACGCCGCGAATCCGGGGTCGTGTTTCCAGGGCGGGAGCATGTACAACCAGTCCACCGCCACCGTGACCGTCACCGACGAGGCCGGCGCGCCGCTCGCGAGTGCCACGGTGAACGGGCGCTTCATGGACGACTACTGGACCAGCAACGCCGTCACCGGCACCACCAATGCCGCCGGGGTCGTCACCTTCAGCTACAAGGGACTCTGCGGCGTCGGGTCGATCGAGTTCCTCGTCGAGAAGGCCACGCTCGGCACCCGTAGCTTCGACCGGACCCGCGGCACGCTGGCGAAGTCGGTGGTCCCCACGATCACACCGCCGGGGAATCAGCCGCCGGTCGCCCACTTCACCTTCAGCTGCGTGAGCTCCACCCGGCGCTGCACCTTCAACGGCACCAACTCGACCGACGACGTCGGCATCGTGTCGTATGCCTGGACCTTCGGCGACGGGACGACCGGGACCGGCGCGACGCCCGCCCACACCTATGCGGCGGCCGGCGCATACCCGGTCACCCTCACGGTAACGGATGGTGGCGGGTTGTCAGGCGCGGTGACGCGGACGGTCACCCTCACGGGAAGCACCAACCAGGCGCCGATCGCGGCCTGGACGGTGAGCTGCCTGCCGGCGCCGGCGCACAGCTGCACCGTCAACGGCACCGGCTCGAGAGACCCCGACGGCAGCATCGTCGGCTATCGCTGGACCAACGCGGCGGGGACGACGCTCTCGACCCTCGCGACCTTCACCAGGACCTTCTCGAAGTCGACGACCGTGACCTGGACCCTCACGGTCACCGACAACGGCGGCAAGACCGGCAAGCTGACGAAGAGTTTCACCGTCCCATGATTCGCTGCGGTTGAACGCAACAAACCGCCGGATCCCGAAAGGGAGCCGGCGGTTCTGTTTCCGAGGTACCGCGGAAGCGGGCTATTCGCTGCGCAGCGCCAGATCCGGGCTCACCCGCGCCGCCCGCCGCGCCGGGACCACGCTGGCCACCACGGCCACGACGAGCAGTACCCCCGTCACCACCCCGAAGACCAGCGGGTCCCGCGGCGACTGCTCGAAGAGGAGCGGCGCGATCCAGTGCCCCGCCCACAGCGCCAGCATGCCGCCGAGCACGATGCCGGAGAGCGCGACGCGAAGCCCGCTCCCGACCACGAGCTGCATCACGTCGCCGACCCGGGCGCCGAGCGCGATCCGGATCCCCAGCTCATGCGTCCGCTGCTCCACGTCGTACGCGATCACGCTGTAGAGCCCGATTGCCGCCAGCAGCAGCGCCAGTCCGCCGAAGGCCAGGAACATCGTGGCCCCGAAGCGCCACGACTGCATCTGCTCTCCGACGATCTCCGCGAGCGGCGTCGCCGTGAGATAGGCATCGCCGGGCATGAGGGGCTGGAGCTGGCGGCGGACGCTCTCCCGCGCCGTGGCGGCGTCCCCCGTCACCCGGATGAAGATCGCCGCGTCTTCCGGATGGTACTGGGTGATCGGCAGGTAGTAGTGCCCGCCGTCGGAACTGGTGAGGCTCTCCTGCCTGGCACTCTCGGCGATCCCCACGATCGTGGTGCAGGGCATCGTGTCTGCGCTGACCCGCATGCACTGCCCCACGGCGTTCTGCCCCGGCCAGAGCAGCCGCGCCATGGCCTGGTCCACGACCGCCACCTTCGGCGCATTGGTCGCGTCCTCGCGGGTGATGCCCCGCCCCGCGACGATCCGGGTGCCAAGCGTCGCGAAGTACTCGGGCGACCCGGCCTGGAGCGAGAAGCTGCCGAGCCGTTCGACCGAGTCGATCCCCGCCACGTAGAGATTGTCGCTCCAGGTATCCCAGAACGGCACGGTGAGGCCGAGCGCCGAGTTCTCGACGCCAGGCAGGGTGCGCGCCGTCTCCATGATCCGCTCGCGCAGCGCGGCATGCTCGGAGGGATCGAGCTTGGCGCCCCGCATGTTGAGATTGACGTAGAGCACCGGATCGACATCGAAGCCGAGCCGCATCCCTTCGACATTCCGGAGACTCCGGACGAAGAGCCCGGCCCCGATCAGCAGCACCACCGACAGCGTCGCCTGCAGCAGCAGCAGCGAGGTGCGGAGCCGCGAGCGCCGCTGGCCGCCCTCGCGGACGCCGGCCTTGAGCTCCGCCGCCAGGTCGGAGCGGCGGGTCTGCAGGATCGGCGCGAATCCGGTGAGCACCCCGGCGAGTATCGCCGCCGCCAGCGCGAAGCCCAGCGTGCGCGGATCAGCGAGGGAGGTGGCGCCGGACGCACCCGAGAGAAAGAGTCCGCTCAGAATCGAACTGCTCCACGAGGAGAACAGGACGCCGGCCACGCCCCCCGCGCCCGCGAGCAGCAGGCTCTCGGTCAGCAGCTGCACCATCAGCCGGCGACGGCTGACGCCGAGCGCCAGGCGCACCGCGATTTCCCGGCGCCGCCGGATCGAACGCGCCAGCAGGAGGTTCGCCACGTTGGCGCAGGCGATGAGCAGGACGATGAAGGCAACTCCACTCACCCAGGTTGCCACCCTGGTGACCGTGCTCCGGAGCGGACCCCGTTCCGCCTGAATGGGGCCGGCCTCGGCAGACGGCTTCGCGATCGCTGCCGGTGTCAGGGCCGGTTGGGTCGCGACCTCGTCGTTCCAGCTCAGTTGATAGGCATGCGAGAGATCGGCGTTGGCGGCTTCGAGCGAGACGCCCGGTTTCCGCTCCGCGAGCATCTCCATCCAGTTCCAGCTGTAGCGGGTGTAGTAGTCGCTCGGCGCACGATTGGGCCAGTTCATCGCGGCGAAGGCCGTGATGGGGATGAACGCCACCGGCTGCGCATCGCTCGAAATCCCGGCGAAGCCGCGCGGGGCCACACCGATGACGGTGTAGTCCGCGATCCCGATGTGCAGCCGCTGACCGAGCACGTCGGCGCGGCCGCCGTAGTTGGTCTGCCAGAAGGTGTACCCGAGCACCGCCACCGGTGCGCCCGCGGGCACGGTGTCCTCTTCGGTGACGAAGTAGCGCCCCAGCGCCGGCGGCGCGTCGAACATGCTGAACAGCGACGCGGAGACCATCGCGACCCGCATCTCCCGGCTCTCGCGCCCGGTGCCGATCGCCAGGTCACGCGTGGTGTACGCGGCCAGCGCGGAGAAGGAGCTGGTGTACTTCCGGAGGTCGAGGAAGCGGGTGTAGCCGAGGTAGCTGGTGACCCTGGGCTCGCTCCGCCCCTGATAGCGGAAGTAGACCCGGTGCGTCAGCTCCGGTTGCGCGAGATACGCTGGCGTGCGGAACAGCAGCCGGTCGACGATCCCGAACATCGTGGTGTTGACGCCGATGCCGAGTCCCAGTGTGAGGATCACGCCGGCGGTGAAGAGCGGGTTGCGGCGCAGCGACCGCAGGGCGTAGCGGAGGTCCTGGCCGGCATGCTCGAGCCAGGTGATGCCCCGGCTGTCGCGGCTCGCCTCCTTCACCACCTCGACGCCGCCCAGCGCGATCCGCGCCCGGCGCAGCGCCTCGTCAGGCGGCACCCCTTCCTGGGTCAGCTTCTCCGCCTCGCGCTGCAGGTGGAACTGGAGTTCGTCGTGGAGCTCGCGCTCCATCGCGCCGCGGCGGAAGATGGCGCGCAGCCGGAACCGGATCTCGCTCAGGAATTCGGTCAGCATGGGTCGCTCCTCAGCGCATGTCCAGGACGAGCTGCACGACCGTCGCGAGGCGGCGCCACTCCGCCGTCTCGGTCTTGAGCTGACTGCGGCCCTCGGCCGTCAGTTCGTAGAACTTGGCCCGGCGGTTGTTGTCGGAAGCATCCCAGCGCGCGGAGATCCAGCCCCGGCGTTCCAGCCGGTGCAGCGCGGGATAGAGCGAGCCCTGCGGCACCTGCAGGCTGCTGCGGGAGACCTGCTGCAGTCGCTCGGAGATCGCCCAGCCATGCTGGGCGCCGAGCGAGAGCGCCTTGAGGATCAGGAGATCGAGCGTACCCTGCGGGAGCTCGAGTCGTTCATCGGCCATGGGGTTCCCCTCCGTCTTCTACAGGAGACTAGGCCGTCTCCTGTAGAAGTGCAAGGGGAGTGGTCCGAAATTACTTCGCTTCGCCGGCGAGCTTCGCGAGACGGTCCTTCACCTCGCGGACGGCGGGCTGCAGCGGCGGGTCGGCATCCTTCCAGAGGTCGACGAAGCGGGTGTAGCTCTCGATCGCCTTCGCCTTGTCGCCCTTCGCTTCGTAGATCTCGCCCATTCGCTTGAGGCTCGGCGCCTGCACCCAGGGCGCGACCTGCATCTTGAAGCCGGAGCCGCTGGAATCCCCCACGATGCGATACTCCGCGAGCGCCGAGTCCGGGAGATTCGCGCGGTCGAAGGCGAGCCCGGCCTCCCAGTGTCCCCATTCGGCCCGTTGTCCCTTGGGGCCGACGTCCCGGAACTCCGCCAGCGCATCCCTGGGCCTTCCCTCGGCGAGCGCCACCCAGCCGCGGGCCAGATACCAGTTCGCGTCGCCGCGCCGGTTCCCCTCCGGCACCGCCGACTCCGCCTCGGTGAGCAGACGCTTTGCCTCTGCGGTCCTCCCCGCCATGGCGTAGACGGTCGCGATGGCGCCATAGGGCCGGTCGAGCGGCGGGATCGACTTGAGCGGGGACTTCGCGAGGGCGTCCTGCAGGATCCGGAGCGCCGCCGCGGAATCGCCGTTGAAGAAGAGGGCCACCCGCGCCCGATTCGCCTCGGCGCCGAGCGCCTGCCCGGGCAAACCCCGCTGCACCAGGACGGCCTGGTTCGCCGCCCGCTCCCGCTCGGCCTCGGTCAGCCGGCCATGGAGCAGGGCAACAATGGCCAGCCCGCTGTGGGTGTAGTTCTGGTATTCGGGGGAATGGACCTGGAGCCCCATCTGGAGCAGGGCACGCTTGGCGCTGTCCACCGGCCCGGTTGCCATCAGCACCATGGCGCGGCCGCGGAGGTAAATGGGCGAGCCGGGGTGAGTCTTTCCGAAATTCTCGATCGTCCGCCGCGCGGCGTCGAAATTTCCCTGCGCGAGCTGCGCGTTCGCCAGCTGCATCACGGAGTTGTCAAAGCCGGTTGGACTGTTCACCGCGACCGCCGCAAGCGACTCCGCCTCGGCGAACCGCCCGATGACCCCCAGCTTGATCGCGAGATTATTGAGGGCGATGCCGTTGAGCGGGTCCGCGGCGAGGATCCGGCGGTAGGCCGCTTCCTCCAGATCGGGCCGGGAGTCCACCCGATCGTAGTAGTAGGCGGTGGTCAGCTCCTTCTCGAGCTCAGGGAGGCGGTCGCGGTTCTGATAGGCGCGCGTCGTCGCGGCGACCTGATCCGCCATGCTGCCGCCGATATTCCCGTAGGCGACGGCCAGCTTCCGCCACGCCATCGCGAAGCCACTGTCGAGGGCGATCGCCTGCTTGAGGATCGGGATCGCCTTGCTTGGCTCGCCCTGGTCGCTGAGGGCGTTGGCCTCACTGTAGAGCCGGAGCGCCTCGAGCGACGTCGTCGTCACCTTCTCGAGCGGCTGGCCGCTGCGGATGGTGCGCAGCGACTCGCCGATCCGCTCCCGCACCTTGCCGGAGAGCCGGTCGATGGCGGCGACGATGCCGGCATCGTCAGGCGAGGTCTCCCGGATGGCGATCAGCTCGCTCCCGTCCTGGGCGCTGATGATCTTCGCGACCAGCACGTAGCTCCGTCCCACCGCGCTGATCTCGCCGGCGACGACCGCCTTGGCACCTTCGCGCTGAGCGAGGTCGCGGGCAAGTGCCAGTGTGAGCGGCGAGTTGAGCGGCTTCTGCATCCGCACCAGCGCATCGTTCACCGCGGAGGTCGAGACGATGCGCACCGTCGGTGACTGGCCGAGGTCGATGCGGAACGCCTCCGTCACCGAGCCCGCGAGGGTCGAGTCGGGGGTGCGATTCTCGAAGTCGGCGATGATGAGCTGGTCCTTCTCGCTCAGCTTGCCCGACGCCATCAGCGTGCCGACGGGCCCGATGCCGAGGAGCCGCATGGCGGTGTAGATGATCGCGGCCGCCGCGAGCCCGCTGAAGGCGAGGATGCCGCCCCGTCGCGACTTCTTCCAGGTGAGGTGCCGCTGCATCCCGGTCTCGCCGCTCGCGGAGTACATCCCGGTCGCGCGCGCCGTGTCGCGGCGGCGTTCCATGAGACCGGTCACGATCATGATCGGGAGTCCCGCACCGACCAGCGCCGCGCCGGCCCACGGTACCCAGTCGGGCAGGCCGAGCTGGATGGTAAGGAAGTAGATCACGCCGAGCACCGCGAGCGCGCCGACGAGGAAGATCCCCGCCATCCGTCCCGGGTGGCTGTACCACCTGTCCTCGATGCGGACGGCCTGGGTCGGCTGCGTCTGGGTCGGCGTCATGCCGCCACTCGGCGTGCCCAGCACCTCGAGACGCTCCACGACTTCATCCGCGCTCTGGTACCGGTCGGCCGGCCGCTTGGCGAGACAGCGCATGATCGTCTCGGCGAGGCCCGGCGGGCAGGTGTTGCGCACTTCGGTGATCGGCTTCGGCGCCTCGGTGACGTGGGCGGCGAGCACCTGCTGCGGCGTCATCCCCACGAATGGGGGCCGACCCGCGACCAGCTCGTAGCCCATCACGCCGAGGGCGTAGATGTCGGCGCGGTGATCGACGTTGGGATCGGCGGCGGCCTGCTCCGGCGCCATGTAGGTCGGCGTGCCGAGCGCGATGCCGACGGAGGTGAGGCTGTTCCGGCCGGTCGCTTCGCTGACGGCCTTGGCCACGCCGAAGTCCATCACCAGGGCGTGGCGGCCGGAGAGCATCACGTTGTCGGGCTTGATGTCGCGGTGCACCACCCCGCGGCCGTGGGCGTAGGAGAGGGCGTCGGCCACGTCGCGCAGCAGCCGCGTCGCCTCGGCGAGGGGGAGCTCTCCGCGCTTGGTCAGCCGGTCGCGGAGCGATTCGCCGTCGATGTACGGCATCACGTAATAGAGGAAGCCGGCGGCCTCCCCCGAATCGAGCAGCGGCAGGATGTGCGGGTGCTGGAGCTGGGCCGCGATCTCGATCTCGCGGACGAAGCGGGCGGGGCCGAGGGTCGCGGCGAGTTCGGGGCGGAGCACCTTCACCGCGACCTTGCGGTGGTGCTTCACATCCTCGGCGAGATAGACGGTCGCCATCCCCCCCGCGCCGAGTTCGCGCTCGAGGGCATAACGGTCAGCGAGGGCAGCCTTGAGACGATCGGACGGGTCGGACAGGGATGGCCCCGGAATAGGAGAGAATTGGGAGTAGAGTATACGGGACGGAGGGGCGGTGAGCTAGGGCACTCGCCCCTCCCGATTCATCTTTCCCGGCATCCTCCCCGCGGGCCGGGGACCAGCCTATTCCGCGCTGTCCGGCGCCCCGCCCGCCCGCGCCACCTGGTCGGCGCGGATCTTCCCCGCATCGAACTTCTTCGCGGCACTCAGCATCTTGCCGATCGTCTCATCGAAATCCGCCTTCTGGCCCCGCTTCAGCGTGAAGCGGAGCGGATTGATCCGCGCCAGCACGAAGGCCTTGAGGTAGGGACTTTCGAAGCCCCGCTCCTTGAGCCCCTTCACCGCCTCCGACACCGCGGCATCCAGTTCGAGCAGCTTCTCCGCCCGCGCGCGCCGGGTGGCGAGCGCGGTCGAGAGCTTGGACCCCAGGAACGCCTCGCACCGCTTGAGCACCGGATGATACGCCCCGCCGGAGAAGCGGCCGTTCTGCTGGTAGCAGCAGCCTAACGTGAGGAGCGAGGGCTCCTCGAACTCGGTCTCGTAGCTCTTCTCCGCCCGGTCGTCGAGCCCGGCGAGTGCCTCCGCGAGTCGGATCACTTCGAAGGCGCGCTCGCGGACGTTGTGCGCCTTCTCGCAGTTGAGCACCAGGATCCGGTGTGCCACCTCCGGCTCCGGCACCACCAGCGCCACGACGGTGCGGGCCCCGAGCAGGCGGAGCGCGGCGAGCCGATGGTTGCCGTTCGGGGTCCAGTATTGCCCCTCCCCGCTCCGCACTGCGATCACCGGATCCATGAAGCGGCCGAGTCGCGTCATCGCATCGGCAAGCCGGGCGACGTGCGGCTCGGAGAGATCCCGCTGGTACGGCGTCGGTGCCACCTTCTCGAGCGGGAGCCCCGCGAGGAGCTGCCACTGCGAGCCGAGCGGCTCGCGGTAGCTGCCGATCACGACACCGCCGTCCTCGGCGATCTGCTCGCTCAGCCGCTCGAGCGCCGCCGGAAGCTGATTCGAGGTGAGCTGCTTCGGCGTGAGCCCGCGCGGCTCCGGCGCCGCCTTGGCGCGCTTGCGGGTGGCTTTCTTCTTCGGAGCGTCAGCCATGGTGAACGACGGGGGTAAGGGGATGGGGGCGGAGTGTGCAGTACTAAGTACTAAGTACTAAGTACTTAGTACTTAGTGCGTAGTGCCTATTGCTCGGAACTCGGAACTCGCTCGCGAATCTGCCACCGCCGTCACCCGGATGCCAGAGTCTGACCGCTCACCGCTCCCGGGCCCACACCACCGGATTGTTGTCCCGCCAGTTCACCAGCCGATTCACCGTGCCGGTGCTGTCCCGCTCGAACACCCAGAAGCCGCGGACGCTGTCCCGGACGAAGATCGTGGCATCGAGCGCCCGGAGCCGCTGCGGCGGCCGACCCGTCCGCACCAGCGCGAGCCCCGAATCGTCAGGCACGATGGTCAGCGCAATCTCCGGCGTGAGGCGGTAGCTCCCGGCATACGCGCGCGCCAGCGAATCCGCGACCGGAATCCCGGCGACGACCCGCGGCAGTGCGAGCGCCTGGGCGGCGATCTGCCACCAGCGCCCTTCGCGTCGTGCCCACGTGTCGGTCAAATGAAACCGGGTGATGAGCCGTTGACCGTAGTAGTCGTGCTCCTCGTCGACGTCATACGTGATCACCACGACCGGCCCCGCGCCGGTGAGGCGCCAGTTCGCCATCGTGAGCGTTCCCGACTGTCCCGGCGGCAGCGGCCGCATGCCCGCGAGGAACTCGCCGCGGCCGACATGCGTCCCCGCCTCGTCGGTGAGGAACCAGTTCGGCGCCAGGACTCTGGACCACGGCACCGTGTCCCCCGGCGTGATGGCCTCGATCAGCCCCTGCGTCGTCGTGACGATGTGCGCCGAGTCCGCCGCACTCACCTGCGCCCCGACACCACCGGCCGTGCCTCCGAGGAGCAGGAGGACCTGCAGGAGGAGACTCCATCGAATTCGTGGCTTCCAGCCTGGCATGACGCGCTCTCCGGAAAAAGGGCACTCGGCCTCCATAACATATCCAGCGCCTGAGGCCCGTCCATGCGCAACTCATCGTCCCCATACCGCAGTTCACCGCAAACCGCTTGGGGATAGCGCCGACGATCCGTACCGTGGCACCACCCCTCATCCCCGGTGCCCGATGTCCGCAACTGCGCTCTCCGTGACGCCCCGTGACTCATCGCTCGTGCGCCGCGTTGCGGTCGCGGCCACCACCGTCGCGCTGCTCGACTTCTCCTACGTCTTCGTGCTCTGGGTGCTGATCCGGCAGAAGACCACCACGGTCCGGCTGCTGCAGTCGATCGCGACGGGACTGCTCGGACCCGCCGCCTACGACGGCGGCGCGGCATCCGCGCTGCTCGGCGGTGTGTTGCACGTCAGCATCGCACTGATCTGGTGTCTCGTCTACCTGACGACGATGCGGCGCTCGCCGACACTCCGTCGCCTCGTCTCACATCGCACCGGGCGCACTGTGCTTGGCCTGAGCTACGGCGTCGTCATCTGGTGGACCATGGATCTCGTGGTGCTCCCGCTCAGCCTGGCCAAACCCGTTCCGTTCCTCTCGTGGACATTCGCGCTCAACTCCTGCCAGCACGCCTGCATGGTTGGCCTGCCGATCGCGCTGATCGTCGGCGCCGTCCCCTCCTCGCGTCGCCTGCCGCCGTGACGACCCGTCCGGCCTCGAATCCCCGGCTGCCGGCCTGGGTCGTGATCCTCGGCGCGTGGACCGTCTACGGACTGGTCGGCGCGACGCAGCAGCACTTCAGCTACCTGCTCTCCCGCGGGACGCCGCTCCCGTGGACGACGTCGCTCTCCACCCAGCTGCCGCTCGCCTACGCCTGGGCCCTCGCGACCCCGGGCATCCACTGGCTCGGCCGGCGCTTTCCGCTCGCGCGCGACCGCTGGCCTCGGAGCATCGCGGTGCACCTCGCCGCCTGCCTGCTGCTCGCCTTCCTGCTCAACATGGGCTACGCCTACTTCGCACTGCCGCTGCTGCCGCCACCCGCGGTTCCCCGCCCGCTGGCCGAGCGCGGCGTGCAGCTCTTCGTCGGCTGGGTGCTGCCGGATGCGATGGTGTACTGGGCGATCCTCAGCGTGAGCCTGATGCTCGAACACCAGCGCCGGCTCCGCGCCCGCGACCTCACCGCCGCGCAGCTCGAGACCCAGCTCGCGCAGGCCGAGCTGCAGGCACTGCAGACCCAGTTACAGCCGCACTTCCTCTTCAATGCCCTCCACACCGTGGGCGCGCTGGTGCGGGTCGGCGACCGGGACGCCGCGCTCCGGGTCGTGACCGGCCTCGGCGATCTGCTGCGCCGCGTGCTGGACCGCGCCTCGGCGCAGGAGGTGCCGCTCCGGCAGGAGGTCGAGTTCGCGCGCAGCTATCTCGAGATCGAGCAGGTCCGCTTCCGCGACCGGCTCCAGGTGGAGTTCGACGTCGACCCCGCCGCCCTCGACGCCGCCGTGCCCAACATGCTGCTCCAGCCGCTGGTCGAGAATGCGATCCGCCACGGGATTGCGCCTAACCCGGGCGCCTGCCTCGTGCGGGTCGAGGTCGCGCGCGCGGGGAGCCACCTCTGCCTCGTCGTACGTGACGACGGTGCCGCGCTCGCCGGCGCCACCGTTCCGGTGCCGGGCCGAGGGATCGGCCTGCCGAATACCGCGAGCCGGCTGGCCCGGCTCTATGGCGATGCGGGGCGACTCGAATTCGGTCCGGTGGGGAGCCGCGGCCACGAGGTGAGAATCGCGGTGCCCTTCCGGCGCTGGGAGAATGGAGGGAAACCATGATCGCGCCGATCCGTACGCTCATCGTCGACGACGAAGAGCCCGCGCGAAGTGCACTCGCGCTGCTGCTCTCGGGGGATCCCGAGATCGAACTGATCGGAAGCTGCGCCGACGGCGCCTCCGCGCTGGAGCGCATCCGTCGCGACCGGCCGGAGCTGGTCTTCCTCGACATCCAGATGCCGGCGATGGACGGGCTGACCCTGCTCACCCGGCTCGCGGCGCATGAACTGCCGGCGGTGGTCTTCGTGACCGCATATGATGCACACGCACTGAAGGCATTCGAGATGCACGCCGTCGACTACCTGCTCAAGCCGTTCGACGATGCCCGGTTTCACGACGCGCTGGCGCACGCCAAGACCCGGGTGCGCCAGGGACAGATCGGGACACTCGCCGCCCCGCTCGCCGCGCTGCTCGCGGGCGTCCGCGCTCCCGTCCGGGGAGCGTATCTCGAGCGGCTGGTGATCCGCACCGACGGACGCGCGGTGATCGTGCCGGTTTCCGAGGTTGACTGCATCGAGGCGGCAGGAGACTATCTGCGCATCAAGGCGGGCGCCGCCTGCTACCTGCACCGCGGCACGATGAAGGACCTGGAGCGGGAACTCGATCCGGCCGAATTCATCCGCATCCACCGCTCGACGCTGGTGCGGCTCGCGCGGATCCGGGAGATCCAGCCCTACTTCCACGGAGACTCGGTGGTGGTACTCGAGGATGGCACCCGGCTGAAGCTCGCCCGCGGCTGCCGCGAACAGCTGGAGACGGCGCTGGGGCGATTGCCGTGAAGGGATCGGGGAGCACCGAGTCAGGCGGCGGACGCCTCGAGTCGGTGGACCTGCTCCGCGGGATCGTGATGATCCTGATGGCGCTCGACCATGTGCGCGACTTCTTCGGTCACGTCGCCCAGAATCCGACCGACATGGCGACGACCACCGGTCCGCTCTTCTTCACCCGGCTGATCACCCATGTCTGCGCGCCGAGTTTCTTCCTCCTCACCGGACTCGGCGCCGGCCTCTCCCGGAAGCGCCGCGGCACCAACGAACTCCGCCACTACCTGATCACCCGCGGGCTCTGGCTCCTCTTCCTCGATGCGGTGCTGTTCCGCTGTTTGATCTTCCAGTTCAACTTCGACTTCCGCGTCACCGTCCTCACCGTGCTCTGGGCCCTCGGCTGGGCGATGATCGTGCTCGGCGCGATGCTCCGCTGCACCCAGCGTACGATCGCCATCACCGGCGCGGCGCTCGTCGTGCTGCACAATCTGTTCGACGGGGTGCAGGCAAGCGCGCTCGGTGCCTTGGGCCCGGTGTGGAGCTGGCTGCACGCGCCGGGGTTCCTCGTCCGCAGCGAACGGTTCACCGTCCTGATCGCCTATCCGATCATCCCGTGGATCGGCGTCACGATGCTCGGTTACGTGCTGGCGGGGGTGTACGAGTGGAACGCCGCACGGCGGAAGGCCTTCCTGTACCGCACCGGTGCCGCCCTCTTCGCGGCGTTCCTGGTCGTGCGCGGGATCAACATCTACGGCGACCCGTCGCGCTGGAGCGCGCAGCCGACACCGAGCCATACCCTGATCTCGTTCTTCAACACGACGAAGTACCCGCCGTCGCTCCTCTTCCTGCTGATGACGCTCGGGCCGGCGCTCATGCTGCTCGCCGCCCTCGACGGCATCCGCCCGCGGCTCACCCGCCCCGCGTGGGTGCTGGGCCGAGTGCCGATGTTCTACTATCTCGGGCACTTCTTCCTGATCCACCTGCTCGCGGTGCTGATCTGCTATCAGCGGCTCGGTGCGGCGCACTGGCTGTTCGAGTCACCCGACCTCGGCAACTTCCCCTTCGCGCAGCCGCCCGGCTGGGGCTTCGACCTGCCGGTCGTCTACCTCCTCTGGGTGACGGTGGTCGCGCTGATGTACCCGCTCTGCGTCTGGTACGCCCGGTTCAAGCGCGAGCACGACTACGCCTGGCTCGGCTATCTCTGAATCTCCCTTGACCGGCGCCCGTACGGACGGCACCTTGGCAGTCCCTCACCCTCACCGCCGAGACCGTTCGATGCGCCCTGCCCTCGTTGGATTCGTCGTCGCCGTCGCAATCCCGCTCTCCCTCGCCGCGCAGGCCCCCGGCAAGTGGCCGCCCGACTCGCTGATCAACACCAAGGTCATCCCGCATAACACACCGGTGATGCAGGTGGTCGGCACCATGCGGAACTTCGCCGGCGGGCTCGGCGTGCGCTGCAGCTTCTGCCACGTCGGCGAGGAAGGAAAGCCGCTCGAGACCTACAACTTCGCCGACGACAAGAAGCGGACGAAGCTGGTCGCCCGGCAGATGATGCGGATGGTGGAAGAGATCAACAAGCGGCTCGACACGATCCCGGAGCGGCCGACGCCTGGCGTGCAGGTCACCTGCCAGACCTGTCACCGCGGGGTGAGCCGCCCGGTGCCGCTCGCGACCCGGGTCACCGAGGCGACGCTCGCGGCGGGAGCGGACTCAGGGGTCCGGGTGTATCGTGCGCTCAGGGAGCGGTACTTCGGGCGGGATGCCTTCGACTTCGGCGAGCGCTCGCTCAGCATGTCGGCGTTCGCGGTGGGCCGGGAGAAGCACTACGACGATGCGCTCGCGCTGCTCAGGGTCAACGAAGGCTTCTTCCCCGGCTCGAGCAGCATCTCCGTCTTCCGCGGCAACATCCTCCTGATGAAGGGCGACACCAGCGGTGCGGTCGGCGCCTTCCGTGAGGCAATCCAGCGCGACACCACCAACGGCGAGGCGCGCGGCCGGCTCAAGGATCTCGGCCAGACCCCCTAATCGAAGCTCACGCCATAGGCATCGGCCCAGAGCACGAGGCCGATGCAGCGCCACACCGAGAGCGGGTCGGCACGCCGGCCCGCCAGCAGTCCCTCCCAGTGCTTCCGTAGCGCCACCCCATCGAAACAGGGCAGCTCCCCGCCGCGGGCGAGCTGCCGCTCCACCCAGGGCCTGAGTTCACGCAGCCACCCCACCACCGGCGTCGCGAAGCCCACCTTGTCGGTGCGATTCAGCACTTCGCCCGGAATGAGGTCGGCCATCGCGCGGCGCAGCACCGCCTTCCGGGTGCCATCGAAGCGGAGCAGATGACTCTCCGGCAGCGAGAAGGCGAGCTCCACCAGCGGCACATGCAGGAAGGGCACCCGGTTCTCGAGCGAGAAGGTCATCGCGTTCCGGTCGCCGTAGCGGAGCAGCGCCTGCATCGGGTTGCCGATGAGGGTGTGAATCGAGTGCTCGTGCATGCAGGAGCGTCCCACCGGCCGCCACTCCGGCTCCGGGAAGACACCCCGCGATTCGAACCACTCTGATCTCGTGGCGCCATCGGTGCCGCGGCTCCCGTAGCGCAGATGGCGGAGCCTGGTCTGCGTAGCGCCGGAGAGTCCCATCCGGAAGGCAGACCGGAGCAGCAGCGCGCCGCGGATCGGGCCGAGGTTCGAGGCGAGCCGCGCGGCGGAGTCGAGCCGGCCCGCGCGGATGAGCGAGAGCGCGCGCGAGGTCCAGTAGCGGTCGTAGCCGGCGAGGTACTCGTCGGAGCCCTGCCCCTCGAGCAGGACCTTCACTCCCGCGTCGCGTGCGGCCTGGAAGACTCGGCGCTGCGCGTAGATCGTCGGGCCGTGAAAGGGCTCGCCATGGTCGAGGATCAGCGTCTGGTACTCCCGCTCCAGGTCGGCGGCCGCCACCTCGACACCATGCCAGGTTCCTCCTGCAGCGGCCGTGGCGGCGCGGGCGTACGGCGCCTCACTCACCGCACCATCGGTGGGGACAAAGGTGAAGGTATGGAGCGGCCGCTGCTTCTTTGTCAGAAACCCCGTCGCAACGGTCACCGCCGAGGAGTCCAGGCCGCCTGACAATGCCACGCCCACCGGGCCATCGCCGCGGAGATGGAGCCGCATGCCGTCGAGGAAGACCGCCCGGAACCGTTCGGCCGAGCGCTCGAAGGATTCCTCCGGACCCGGCACGATCGTGGGCGCCCAGTAGCGCTCGAGCTTCACGGCAGTGGGCGCATCCAGTGCAATCCGCGCGCAGGTGCCGGGAAGAAGCTGACGGATGCCGGCGAACATCGTCGCCTCGGCGTCGTCGGTGTCGAGATGATCGATGAAGGCGTAGAGCCGCCCCGGATGCACCCGCCGGCTCACGCCCGGAACGGCGAGCAGGGCGCGAATCTCGGAGGCAAAGGCGAGCGCACCGTCGAGCGGCGCGTAGTAGAGCGGCCGGATGCCGAACTGATCCCGCGCGAGGAGCACGGTCCGCTCGCGGGTATCGAGCAGCGCCAGCGCGAACATTCCGCGGAGCCGCGGGAGGAGGTCGCTCCCGAACAGCGCGAAGCCGCGGAGCAGCAGCTCGGTGTCGCTCGAGGAGCGGCACTGAACGCCGAGGTCGCCGAGCTCCATGCGGAGGTCGTCGGCGTTGAGGATCTCGCCGTCGAGGATCAGGTGATAGCGGCCGTCGTCACTCGAGGCGGGCTGCGCCGAGCCGCTCTCCGGCCCCGGCAGCACCATGAGCCGGTGGCCGAAGCAGACGGCGGGAGCGGTGCCGGCATCGCCGGGGAGCGCATCGGCCTCCGACGCGGTTGCGATGGCGCCGGTGTTGGAGCGATAGAGCAGGAAGCCCTGGCCGTCGGGACCGCGATGCCGGAGCAGGTGCGTCGCCGCACCGAGTCCGTCACGCCATCTCCCTTCGGGCAGGCGCCCGAGCATTCCCGACAGCCCCGACATGCAATTCCCTCGCTGGTATCAGGGGAAAGTAGCGTGAGCGGAGGGAGCGCGGCATGCACCTCCCCGCCGCGAGGTTGCGCCCGAGCGGGGCCGCGGTTTCCGTTGCTGGAGATCCCACCACCCAGTCTCTGACAGGAGCAGGCGTCGCATGCATGCCACCCGCAAGGCGGACCTCCCCTTCAAGGGGATGTCCCGTCACTTCGTCGGTGCCAATGAAGGGGACGTCGCGGTGTCGGTCTACCTGGTCGATGCGCCGCCGGGGCGAGGCGCACCGCCGCACCGTCATCCGTACGACGAGATCGTGTTCGTGCAGGGGGGCCGCGGGCGCTGGACGGTGAGCGGCGTCGATCACGAAGGCACCGAGGGGGACATCTTCGTGGTGAAGGCAGGCGAGATCCACAGCTTCGTGAACATCGGCGAGGACACGCTGCGGCTGCTCGACGTGCACACCAATCCGCGATTCGAGCAGGAGAACATCGCGTGAACCCTCCCCACCCCTTCATCGCAGCCCGCGACCTCCTCCTCGCGCATCGGGAGGATTACGCCACCGCGTACGCCCGCTTCCGCTGGCCCGCGCTCGATGAGTTCAACTGGGCGCTCGACTACTTCGACCGGATGGCGGAGGGAAACCGGCGCACCGCGCTCTGGATCGTGGATGAAAGTGGCGTCGAGCACCGGCTGAGCTTCGATGAGATGCGGGAACGCTCCAACCGCGTCGCCAACTTCCTCCGCGCGCACGGCGTCGCCCGCGGGCACCGGGTCCTGGTGATGCTCCCCAACGTCGTCGCCCTCTGGGAAATCACCCTTGCGGTGATGAAGCTCGGCGCGGTGATCAGCCCCGCGACGACCCTCCTCGCCCACGCCGATCTCGAGGACCGGATCGAGCGCGGCCTGATGCGCCACGTGATCACCGACCCCGCCGGCACCGAGAAGTTCGCCACCGTACGCGGTGACTACTCCCGCATCGTGGTCGGCGGCAGCGTGCCGGGCTGGGCCTCGTACGGCGACGCCGAGGCGGCCTCGCCGCACTATGAGCCTGAAGTGCCGACCGCCGCGACCGATCCCTTCCTCCTCTACTTCACCTCCGGCACCACCGCGAAGCCGAAGCTGGTGCTGCACTCGCACCAGAGCTATCCGGTCGGGCATCTCTCGACGATGTACTGGATCGGGCTCCGTCCCGACGACGTCCACTTCAACATCAGCTCCCCCGGCTGGGCCAAGCACGCCTGGAGTTCGTTCTTCGCGCCGTGGAATGCCGGGGCGACGATCTTCGTCTACAACCAGGCCCGCTTCGACACGAAGCGGACGCTCGATGCGCTGGTACGCCATGGCGTCACGACCCTCTGCGCCCCTCCCACGGTGTGGCGTCTGCTGATTCTCGAGGATCTCACGTCGTGGCCGGTGGCGCTCCGCGAGCTGGTGAGTGCCGGCGAGCCGCTCAATCCTGAAGTGATCGAGCAGGTGCGCGCCGCGTGGGGGCTCGTCATCCGCGACGGCTACGGCCAGACCGAGACGACCTGCCTCGTCGGCAACTCCCCCGGTCAGCCGGTGAAGCTCGGCTCGATGGGAAAGCCGATGCCCGGCTACCGGGTGACGCTGGTGGATGCCGATGGCATGGAAGGAGAGGAGGGCGAGGTGAATCTCCGCCTCAGGCCGGCGCCGACCGGACTCATGGCGGGCTACCTCGACAGCGACCACCGGCTCGATGGCGAGTTCTACTGCACCTACGACGTCGCGCGCATCGATGCCGACGGCTACTTCTGGTTCGTGGGCCGGGACGACGACGTCTTCAAGAGCTCCGACTACC